>CAJOGX010000006.1 GCA_905234175.1 uncultured Selenomonadaceae bacterium
TCGGCGGTGCGCAAGAAAGAAAAAACCGCCTGTGCGGTGGGCGGCGAATCCGAGGGAGATATGTGTGATATAGAAACGCCCGCCGACTGAGAAATTCCGAAACGTCCATGTTAGAAAATCGCAAGGGTACTTGGCGAAATGACGAAAGACCTCCAATCCTTTGAATTTGGCGTTTCGAACATTGTAAACAGTATAAAGTAACTAACTACTTTCATATCGAAAGAAAGGAAAAAAATCTTTAATAAAAAATAGCTCTCGGCAAAAAAACCTGCGCGAGAGCCGAAAGAAAAGTGCGTGCAAAAGTTGAGTGTTATTTCCAGTTGAGGGAAGCGAGGGCGTAGACTTTGCCGTTAATCTGGTCGATTGGTTTATCGCCGGAAATTTCGAGGGTGGGGGCGATGCCTTTCTGTTCGGGATAGATGAGCAGGCTGCAGACTTCTTCGCCATTCTGGAGGAAGAGTTCGATAGCGGAATGGTCGACGAAGAGGCGGAAGTTGAGTTCGAGGTTAGCGAAGAGCTTGAATTTGCGGGTACCGATATTGACGTCGGTGTTTTTGCCGTCGCTGAAGGGGCGGATACCCTTGCCGCCGAGTTTCATGCCGTTGCGGTCGAGGAACATGGTCTGGGTGTCGCGGTCGTAGCTGAAAACAAATTGCTCGTCGCCGAATTTGACGGCAGCGGTGACTTTGCGGGCGGCGCCGAAGGTAATGTTGAGGTCGGATTCAGATTCAGCGGTAAGCTGGATAGAAGTTTTTTCGGTGTTGGCAACGTCGATATTCTGGGCGTCCCTGCGGAGGGCTTTCATTTCTTCGACGGGGCGGTAGCGGAGCTTGCCTTCGTGGAGAATGAGTTCGCGGGGCATGGTGAGGGTGTAGAGCCAGCCGTCCTTAGCGGATTCGACGGTGTCGGTGAGGTCGGGCATACCAATCCAGCCAACGAGAATGTGACGCGCCTCGTTAGCGAAGACCTGCGGGGAATAGAAATCGAAGCCCTTATCGAGTTCGTGGAATTTGCCGTGAATCATGTCGAGGCTGTCAACGCTGAAGTGGCCGATAAAGTAACCGGCGAGGCAGTGGTTTTGATATTTCAATTCTTCGTGGTGGACGCCCTGCGGGCAGACAATTAAAACGTCCATGTCGCCGAACTGCAGGAGGTTGGGGCATTCCCACATGTAGCCGAAATCGTAGTAGTCGGTTTTGACTTCGCCGAGGAAATCGAATTTATTTTTCTCGTCGGTTTCTTTGTAGATAAGGACAGCGCCGTTGGTGGGGCGGGAGGATTTTGACATGTCACTCATGCGCTGAGCCGCCATAGCGAAGTAGCGGACGCCGTTGCGGTAGAAAAAGTTGGGGTCGCGGAAATGAGCGGTGTAGCCTTCGGGGTTGCCGCGCAGAATAATTTCTTCCTTGGTAACGGAGCCGTCTTCCTGCATTGTGCCGAAGCGCTGAACGACGGAGCGGACGTAATTTTCGTCGCGGGAATTGCAGGTGTAGAAAACGCGGAGCTTGCCGTCCTCAACGAAGCCGCAGCCGGAGTGGCAGCCGTCTTTATCGTATTCGTCGCTCGGCCAGAGGGAAAGTTCGGGGAAGGAATAGTTGACGAAATCGCGCGTGGCGGTATGCATCCAGGATTTGTTCTTGTGCCAGTTCTGATTAATCGGAGTCGGGTTCCACTGGCAGAAAATGTGGTAGACGCCGTCGCAGTAAGCAAGGCCGTTGGGATCGCTGATTAGAGAGTAGGGAGCGTCGACGTGGAAGCGGTTGTGCCACTGGTCGGTGAAGGGCATAATTGAGCGGACTTTGGCGTCAACTTCCGCCTTGTTAAAACGTTTCTTAATTTCTTCGAGATTCTCGCCGGATTTTTTAGCAGCCATGAAAATTCCTCCTTAAGCGCAAAAATGTTTTTGAAATAATTCTCTAGCGCGGGAAATATTCCTGCCCAAATTCTTGTCAGCAAAATGAAATTTAGCTATAATAGTGTGGAAAAATCAGTGGGAGGTAGAAATTATGCGGCAGTGGGTGATATTGGCGCTTATGGCGTTCACGGCGGTGATAGCGGCGCTGGCTGGCGTGGCGGGCGCGGACGAAAATTCTGGCGCGCCGAGGCAGGAACTTCTGGCGTATACGACACTGCCGCCGGAAACGGTGTCGATTCTGTCGGAGGCGTACGAGCGGGAAGAGCACGTGCGGATAAATTTCGTGCCGCTGCCGCCTCAGGAGCTGGTGAACAAACTCTACGCCGAGCGCGCGGTTGACGTGGTGCTGGCGGACAGCAAAGTTTTAGATGTCTGCACGAAACTGGATTTGCTGACGCCGCACTTTTCCGAGACGAACGACGCCGTAAAAAATGAGTTCAAGGACAGATACGACCGCTGGATTGGCGTCTGGTATGACCCAGTGATTTTCTGCGCGAACAGGGACTACCTGCGCACGATTCACGAAATTCCCGACACGTGGAGCGCGCTTGCCAATGAGCCGCACGTTCGCATTGGGATAACGGATTTTCTGGCGGCGGACGCTTCTTCGAATCTGATGTTCCAGCTGATAGGAAATTTCGGCGCGGCGTCGACCTACGAAATTTTGAGCGGCATTCACCCGAAAGTTGTGCAGTACACGAAATTTTTATCGAACCCCGTGCGACAGGCAGGAATGGGCGAGGCGGATATTTCAATCGCCGTCGAGAGCGAGACGCTCAGATATATTCAGGACAACTATCCGCTGAAAATAATTTACCCTGCAGACGGCACGAGCTACCTGCTGACGGGCGTGGGAATATCGACGGCGGACAGCGTAAAAAATCCCGCGGCGGCGAAGTTCGCGGACTGGCTGCTGAGCGACGGAGCGCAGCTGGCACTTCAGCGAAACGGTTTCTATTTCATTTCGACGAACCCGCGCACGCTGGCCTATAAAACTTTCGCCGGAAAAAATCTGGTACTGCTCGAAAGGACGGAGCCGTTCACGCAGCAGCAGCGCGAAGAATTTTTAGACCGCTGGGTCAGAGAAATCAGAATGCAGTAAGGAGCTTACGAATTTGAAAGTTGGAATAATCAGCCTTGGTTGCGCGAAAAATCTCGTCGACACTGAGGTAATGCTTGGAATTTTGACGGCGAAGGGCGAGACGATAACGCCGAACCCTGCCGAGGCGGAAATTTTAATCGTCAACACCTGCGCCTTCATCACCAGCGCGAAGGAAGAATCAATCACGACGATTTTGAATCTGGCGGAGTACAAAGCCAGCGGGAATTGCCGCGCGCTTATCGTGGCGGGCTGTCTGGGGCAGCGCTACCGGCAGGAACTTTTGGACGAAATGCCGGAAATTGACGCGATAGTTGGAACCGGCGCGTGGAACAGAATTTTCGAGGCGGTCGAGGAAAGTCTGAAGGGCAACCGCGTAATTCTGATTGGCGAGCGGGAAAAGATTTACAGCGCGAAGACGCCGCGCCTTCGTACGACGCCGGAATACACCGCCTACGTGAAAATTGCTGACGGCTGCGACCACCGCTGTGCTTTCTGCGCAATTCCGCTGATTCGCGGGCGCCAGATTTCCCGCCCGATTGAAGACATTCGCGCGGAAGTCGAGCGGCTTGCCCGTGAAGGCGTCAAGGAAATTAATCTTATCGCGCAGGACACGACGAACTACGGCAAAGATTTGTACGGCGCGCCGAAAATCTGTGACCTGCTCCGCGAACTCGTCAAGGTTGAAAAAATCCGCTGGATACGGCTGCTGTACGGCTACCCGCAAAGTTTCACCGACGAGTTGATAGAGTTAATCGCCGCCGAGCCGAAAATCTGCAAGTACGTGGACATTCCTCTCCAGCACGCCGACGACAGAGTTCTGGCGCGAATGTACCGGCGGGACACGCGCGCTTCAATCGAGGCGCTGATAAAAAAACTGCGCGAGAAAATTCCTGGCGTGGCGATTCGCTCAACTTTTATCGTGGGCTACCCAGGAGAGACCGACGAGGAATTTGAAACGCTGAAAAATTTCCTGCAGGAACAGCGGCTGGATAAAGTCGGCGTGTTCGTCTATTCGCCGGAGGAAGATACGCCGGCTTATAAAATGCGCGGGCAAATCCCTGAGGAAGTCGCGCAGGAACGCTACCATGAGCTGATGGCGATTCAAAGTCTGATTTCGCAGGAAGTCAACGAGTCACTGCGCGGCAGGGAATTTGACGTGCTGATAGAAGGGCGCGACGCCGAAGTCCCTGAAGTCGTGGAAGGGCGCTCGTACCGCGAGGCGCCGGAAGTCGACGGGCAGGTTTACATTGAAAACGATAACCGCAGCCAGCCAGGCGATATCGTCCGCGTCCGCGTGCTCGACGGCTTCGTTTACGATCTGGCGGCGGAGAAAATTTGAAAGGCAGGGAATTTTATGGTAAACGAAATTGGCAAAATGCTCACCGAAAGAAATTTAACCATCGCCTGCGCTGAATCCTGCACGGGCGGACTTTTAACCAGCCGACTCACGGACATTTCCGGCAGTTCCGCCTACGTCAAGGGCTCGGTCGTCGCCTACGCCAACGAGATAAAAATTTCCGCGCTGCACGTCCGCGAAAAGACGCTGGAAGAGTTCGGCGCGGTAAGCGAACCTGTTGCGCTGGAAATGGCGGCTGGCATTCGCGAAAATTTCAACACGTCAATCGGCTTGAGCATAACCGGTATCGCTGGTCCCACCGGCGGCACTGAGGATAAGCCCGTTGGTCTGGTTTACATTGCCGTAAGCGGCGACGACGGCGATATGGCGAAGAAGTTCAACTTCAACGGCACCCGCACCGAAATTAAACAGAAAGCTGTTGAGGCGGCGCTCGTGCTCATTCAAGTTTATCTGACGCTCGAAAAAAGTTTCTGAGGTGATTTCATTGCGAAAAATTTTTTTACTGGCGGCGGCGCTTATGGTCATGCTGACTGCCACGGCTTTTGCTGACGACGGCGTTTACGAATACACAAGCGAAACCTACGGCTTCAAAATAACCTGCCCCGCCAAACCGATTGTCGTTGTCAACCCATTTGAAGACCCGTATCAGAAAGGCGAGCTGCTCGTTTTCGCCAACGAAGGAATGAAAATTATCTACGGCTATCAGATTCTTCTGGACGCCTTCAAGGACAACGCCGTGCCGGATTTCAACGCGTCCAACAGGCAATTCATCGACGCCTACCTTGAAAAAATGCGCGAGGACGACGCCTACGAATACGTTGAGCTCGTGAACGTTTCCAAAGGCAACCGCGGCGTCATGGCGCTGACGGCGAAGGAAATTACGATTCTTAACGACAAAGGCGAAGTTGAAGGCACGCTGGTTGCTGACAGGCAGAGCGCGTTTACTTTTTTCAGAACTTCAGGCGGGCGCTGCATTTCGATTCAGCTGCTGGCGGAGGATTTCGGCGAAGACAATATCAACGACTACCGAAAATCCATCAGCACTTTCCGCGACGCCGGCGATAAATAATTTGGAGGAATTTTTATGAAGGTAATTTTTATCGACGTGGACGGCACGCTTTTGACTTACGAAAATGTTTTGCCGCCGTCTGCAACCGTGGCGATTCGCACTGCACGAAAGAACGGCCACAAAGTTTACATTTGCACCGGCAGGAGTCGCGCGGAAGTCTACGATTACATCTGGGACATCGGGCTGGACGGAATGATTGGCGGCAACGGCAGTTACGTCGAGGCGGACGGCAAAGTTATCATGCACCAGGTCATTTCGCCGGAAGACGCTAAACATATCGTTGACTGGCTGCACGGGCGCGGGCTGGAATTTTATCTGGAGAGCAACGCCGGACTTTTTGCCAGCGAAAATTTTGAGACGCGCGGCGAGTCTACAATTCAGGAATATTCCTACCGCAAGGGCAAAGTCGGCGCTAAGATGATTACCGTTCGCGACGCCTTTCCGGAAATGATTTTCGGCGAAAAAAATCTGTACCGCGACGATTTGAACAAGGTCAGCTTCGTACTTGACAGCTACCAGGATTATCTTGACGCCGCGAAGGAATTTCCGCACCTTAAAGTTGGAACGTGGGGCGGCGCCGGAGAAACTGCGCTGTTCGGTGACATTGGCGTTGCGAATATCGACAAGGCGCACGCGATTGACGTCCTGCTGAAATATCTCGGCGCTGACAGGAAAGACACGATAGCTTTCGGCGACGCGAAGATTGATATTCCGATGTTCGAGTACTGCGCGATTGGCGTGGCGGTCGGAAGTGGCGGCGACGAGATTAAAGCCGTGGCTGATTTCGTCACCGACGCCGTGGCGGACGACGGAATTTATAACGCCTTCAAAAAGCTCGGTCTGATTTGAGATTTTTTAAGTTGCAAAGACCACCCTTAAGATTATTTTCATAGACGGCGCGTATAATTTTGCTGTAAGTTTTTTGAAAATTGAAAGGGTGGTTGACTTGAAGACCTCGAAATTTTTTATGGCGACGGCTTCAGCGGTACTGACCTCCGCTCTATTGACAGCTCCCGCCAGTGCCGGAACTCTTGACCAGGCGAACTGGGCAATTAAATTCATGAACAAGAAAATAGTTTCGATGAGCGGCAACAACCCCCGCGTCAGAGAACTTGTCAGACGAAACGAAAAGGCGATGGACAATCTGTCGAACTACCAGCGCCTAAAAAAATACAGCAATCTTTTCAGGTCGTCGGGCTCATTCGATATGTCTGAGCCATTAAACGGCGGCTTTTTTGATTCTTCATTCGGCGGCAGTGTTACTCCAGCGGCAGGCAGTTTAGTCAACGGCGGCAGTGTTACTCCAGCGGCAGGCAGTTTAGTCAACGGCGGCAGTGTTACCCCAGCGGCTGGCAGCTCAGTCAACGGCGGTAGCGTCAATCCAGCGGCGGGCAGTTCAGTTACCGGCGGCAGTGTCAATCCAGCGGCGGGCAGTTTAGTCAACGGCGGCAGTGTCAATCCAGCGGCAGGCGGTTCAGTTTCCGGCGGCAGTGTCAACCCAGCGGCGGGCAGTTCAGTTACCGGCGGCAGTGTCAACCCAGCGGCGGGCAGTTCAGTTACCGGCGGCGGTGTCAACCCAGCGGCGGGCAGCTCAGTCACCGGCGGCAGTGTCAATCCAGCGGCGGGCAGTTCAGTCACCGGCGGCAGTGTTACCCCAGCGGCAGGCGGTTCAGTTTCCGGCGGCAGTGTCAACCCATTGGCTGACAACGTATTTTCCGGCATAAGCGTTAATCCCTCAGGCGTCGGCTCAATCTTCAGCCGCTTTGCGCCGGCGAATTATATCCCGACCTTCACGCCAGCCGTCAGCAGTTTTACTTTCGAGCCGCCCTTCGTTACCGAATTTAAAAACCCGCTGACGAAATTCGCGCAGCTGACCTCGCTCGCCGAGAGCAACCCCTACGCTTTCGCGCTGACTCACCCGCAACTTGCTGGCACAGCCGTCAACGCAGCCGGTACCGCCGTCAACGCAGCCGGTTCCCTCGTCAAATCCACGCTCGGCGGCATAGGCTCCCTCTTCGGTATCGGTCGCAGGAGCTCTCCCGCTTCCACTTCAACAAAATCAGCCAATTTAACTCCCGCTATTGTAAATCCCGCCGCTGAAAATTCCACTCCGCCGACTCAAAATCTCTCAACCGGCGTGAAAATCTCCGCGTCCGTCGAAAGCAAAATCAGCGTCGAAATTAATTCCTCCAAAAAAGTTTCCAGCGGCTACACCGGCGTTATCGTCGACTGCCGAGGACTCAATGCGCGCCGCGCGATGTCCCCAGTTATCAAAAATGTTCGCGGCGATATAATCTACGGCGATAAAAATATCGACCCCGATAAGGTCGTCGAAATTGGCATGGTCGGCTACGCTACCAATATGTCGGACGAAAATATTTCTCGCGCTGGCTCCAAACCGCTGGTCGTCCGCGCGCTTGACGTTGTAAACTTCGGCGATAACCCCGTGATAAGCCTTGAGGACGGCGACAGCATTCTGACTGCGAACGGCGCCAGTAAATTCCTCGAACAGGGCAACGTTGTCTTTTTAGTCGATTAGCGGTAAAATATTTCTCACAAAAATTTTTATGTGAGGAACTTTTATGCAGCCGACGAATTTAAAACCACCGAAAAAGCCGCCGGACTTCGTGCTGACGCTGCTTTTCATGCTGTTCGATTACGTCGGAATTGTGCTGACGGAATATCTGGCGTTCTTCATTCGCAACGCCGTGGATTTCTGGAACAACGTCGAATATTTTTACACAGACCCCTACATTTTCGTTTGGGTGCCGCTACTGGTGCTGATTTTTCTGGGACATTCCCGCTCGTACCGGCAAATGAAGCCGGTGGTAGAAACGATGCGGGATATTTTTGTGTCAGTATTCTACGGCTGGATGGCGTCGATAATTTTGATTTACTTCCTGAAGGCTGGCGAACAGGCGTCGCGGCTGTTTATAATTTTATTCGGCGGGCTGGGGCTTATCAACGTCTGCGTGATTCGCTACGCCGTCATGAAATTTCTCAAGCTGCGAAATATTTTCAGCGAGCCGGTGATAGTTATCGGCGCCGGTCTCACCGCTGAGCGCGTCATTAAATTCTGGCGCGAAGATTTGGGCTACCGCTACGACATTCTCGGACTTATCGACGACGCTCCCGTTTCCAAAGCTCTTCCGAAAGAATTTCCAATCCTCGGCGGCTTCAGCGACACGAAAAAAATCGTCCGCAAATTCAAAGTCAACACCGTGGTTATCGCCGCGCCTGGAATTTCCAAAACCCAGCTCAACGAAATTATCACCGACCTCCAGCCGCGCGTAGAAAAAATTTCCTTCATTCCCGACTTAGTCGGCACGCCCATGGCAAGCGTCGACGCCTCAATTCTTTTCAGCGAAAAAATTCTCATGCTCAACCTGCGCAACAACCTCGCCAGCGCGCCCAACAGAATTTTCAAGCGCGCCTTCGATTTGGTTCTGACAATCACCGGCGGGCTTTTAATTTCTCCGATTATGCTGGCGATAGCCGTGGCGGTCGCCGTTGACAATCGCGGCAGAATTATTTTCGCCCACGAACGCATTGGCAGGCTCGGCAAAAAATTTCCCTGCTACAAATTCCAGACGATGGTGCCCGACGCTCAGGAACGCCTTAAAAAATATCTCGCTGAAAATCCTGCCGCCCAGCGCGAATGGGACGAAACTTTCAAGCTCACCAACGACCCGCGTGTTACAAAACTCGGCGCCTGGCTCCGCCGCACCAGCCTCGACGAACTCCCTCAGCTCTGGAACGTCATTCGCGGCGAAATGAGTTTAGTTGGTCCGCGCCCTATCGTCGAAGAGGAAGTTCCGCGCTACGGCGAAAATTTCCGCGAATACTGCATGGTTCTGCCTGGCATTACCGGCATGTGGCAGGTCTCCGGCAGAAGCGACACTACCTACGCCGAGCGCGTCGCCATGGATACCTGGTACGTCCAAAACTGGTCTGTCTGGATTGATTTGATGTACCTTTTCAAAACCGTCAAAGCCGTCGTCACCGAGAAGGGCGCCTACTGAAATTTTTAACCGCGTTTTAATGAAAAATCCAGCTTCGCGCGCTATAATTCCCAAATCTTGAAGGAGGATTTTAACATGAACCTGAAAAAACTTTTGAGCGGCGCGCTGATTGGCGCATTCGTTTTTGGAATTTCCGCAGGCAGTCTTCAGCCCGTAAGCGCCGCCTCTTTCGACGACGCTAAAAAAATTTCCGACGCCAAAGATAAATTCAACAGCGCGAAAGATAAATTCAACAGCGCCCGCGACAAATTCGGCAGCAGAAATTCTGACAGCAACACTCCGCCGGAACCGCCTAAAGACGCTGACGGCAACCCAATGCCTCCGCCCGATAAAGATTCCAGCGACAGACCAGCGCCGCCCGATGAACATAAACTTGACGGCGACGGCAGCGTAAAATTTGAAAAGCCCGATAAAGATTCCGACGGCGTGAAAGATAAGTACAACAACGCGCGTGAAAAAATCGACAGCGCCAAAGATAAATTCAACCGCGCCGCCGATAAGCTCAGATAAATGCGCGTGGTAATTGTTGGCGCGGGCAAACTCGGCTACACAATCGCCGAACTTTTGAGCAACGAGCAGATTGAAGTTGTCGTGGTGGACAGCGACGAAAACCAGCTGACCGCCGTCAAGGAAAATCTCGACGTGATGACGATTAACAAGAGCGGCTCCAATCCAATCACGCTCAACGACCCCGACATAAGCGGCGCGGATATTTTTATCGCCGTCACCGCCACTGACGAAGTTAATATGGTTGCCTGCGTGCTCGCCAAAAAGCACGGAATCAAACACACAATCGCCCGCGTCCGCGATATGCAGTTCATGGGCGAGGCGCGCGACTATCTCAAAAAAAATTTCGGTATCGACCTGCTGTTGAATCCTGAGCTTATCGCCGCCAACGAAATTTACCGGATTCTTATGACGCCCGCCGCGCTCAACGTAGACGATTTTGCTGGCGGTAAAGTTCGTCTCTACGAAGCGAAAATCGACAAGTTCAGCCGCTGGATTAACATTCCGCTGAAAAGTTTGAAGCTGCCCGCCGGTGTGCTTGCCGGTCTCATTCACCGCGACCACCGCATGATTATCCCGCACGGCGACGATTCGTTTCAGGACAAGGACAGCGCTTACTTTATCGGTTTCCCCGACGCGATTCAGGAGCTCAGCGAAAGTTTCACGCCGCAAAATTCCCGCCCGCTCGAACGCGTTCTGATTATCGGCGCCAGCAGAATTGCGCGCGCTCTCGTAGTTCAGCTAAACGCGGCTGGCGTTTCCGTCAAGGTTATCGAGAAAGACCGCAAGCGCTGTGAGGAAATGGCGGAAATTCTGGAAAGCGGCAGCATTGCGATTCACGGCGACGGCACCGACGTTGATTTACTGGCGGAAGAAGGTATCGCCTCGGCGGACGTGATTGTCTGCCTCACCGACGACGACTGGCTGAATCTGATGATGGCGCTGCTGGCTAAGCACATGGGCGCGAAAAAAACTGTCGTCCGCGTTTACCGCACTGAGTACGCCGAGCTGATTGAGCGCGTCGGTATCGACGTGGTAATTTCCGCGCGACTTTTATCCGCCAGCGAAGTTTTAGCGTTCGTGCGGCGCGGCGGCGTTACCCGCGTTTCGATTCTGGAAGGCGCTAAGGCGGAGGCGGTTGAAGTTGTCGTGCAGAAAGACGCCCGCGCTGAAGGCAAAAAGCTCATGGACGTTAAGCTCCCCAAATCCTGCCTCGTCTGCGCTTACGTCAGAAAAAATAAAGCCGCCATTCCCAACGGCAATACAATCCTGCTGGCTGGCGACAAAATTATTTTATTCTGTTTGCGCGGCGCCGCCCCCGAAGTCGTTCCCTGGTTCACCAACGAGCAGCGCTTTGTTGTCTGAGTTTTAAATCGCGTCCACCGCTAAATTCCTGTCGGCGAGCAGATTCATCGCCTCGATAAATTTTTTGCCGGAATCAAAATCGATATTCGACATAAGCAGCTGAGAGCCAACGCCCGCCTCGCTCAGTACGACGCCCAGCGGGTTGACAACTTCCGAGTGCCCAGCGCTGTTAGCAAAAACTAAAAAGACCTGATTTTCAATCGCGCGCGCCTTCGTAAGAATCTGACGCGGCACCAAACGCATTAACGTCCACGCTGACGGCAGCAGTAAAAGTTTCGAGCCGCGCAGTACAAGTTTCCTGATAAATTCCGGAAAGCGCAGGTCGTAACAAATCGCAATTCCGCACGTCACGCCGTCGAGCTCCGCCGTCACAATCTTTTCGCCCTGCGTGAAAACTTTGTCCTCGCCCGCGAAAGTGAAAAGGTGCGTCTTGTCGTACGTCGCAACAATTTCGCCCGCGCGATTGGCAACAATGCAGCGATTATAAAATTTCCCGTCAACCTCAGCAACGGTCGAGCCACCGACGATGTTCAGGCTCATTTTTTTTGCCCAGCCGCTGATAAATTCCGCCAGCCGCTCACCGTTTCTGTCAGCGAAATTCTCAAGCGGCGTCGGAAAATATCCCGTCGTCCAAAGTTCCGGCAAAACTACCACGTCACAATTCTGCGCGTTCTTGATAAAATCCGCCGCAATCTCAAAATTTTTTTCAACCTCGCCAAGATTCGACTTGAACTGCGCAACTGCAATCTTCATAAAAATTCCCCCTTAGTTCCTCAAATTCAGCTTCATCTTCAAAATCCTGCGAACAGATTCGTCAATCCGCGCTTCAGAAATTTCGCCGCGCTCAACGGCTTCAAGAATGCCAAGATAAATTTTCTGCTGCTTATCGTAATCGTGACAGCTAAGAACAATATCAACGCCCGCTTTGACGGCGGCAACGCCCAAAGTTTTTTGGTCGTTGTACTTCGAGACGGCGCCCATATCCAAATCGTCCGTGACAATCACGCCGGTAAAGCCCAGCTCGTTGCGCAGAATCCCCGTGACAATCGCCGGAGAAATCGACGCAGGATTTTCAGCGTCAAGCGCGCTGTACTTCAGGTGCCCGACCATAACCATGAATTTGGAATTGTCGTGCGCGGCGATAATTTTTCTGAACGGCACAAAGTCAATCGTCTCAAGCGTTTCGCGGCTGGCGTCGACAACCGAAATATCCTGGTGCGTGTCAACCTTTCCGAGCCCCAGCCCAGGAAAATGTTTCAGACAGTAAAAAATTCCGGCGTCCTCGTAGCCCTTCGCCGCCGCGTCTGCAAATTCCGCCACAACTTCCGCATTATCGCTGAAAGAGCGCGTGTCCCGCGTGCCAACGTCCGCAACCGGCGCAAAGTTCAAATTCACGCCAATGCTCTTCAAATCCTGCGCGATAGAAGTTGCGGTGCGGTAAGCCTGCGAACTGTCACCGCTGCTGCCAATTTCTTCCTGCGAAGGCGGCGGAGTAATTTCGTGCCTCATTCTCGCAACGCGCCCGCCTTCCTCGTCTATCGCGAAAAACAGCGGAACTTTTTCAGCCGCCACCGCGTCCAGATTCTCAGCGAAACTTTTCGCCTGCGCGCGGGTCTCCAAATTCCTGTCGAAAAAAATCAGCCCGCCAATGTGGTAGTTCGTGAACATGAACCGGCTGTCGTCGTTGACGGCGTTCCCGTGCACGCCGGTTATCATCATCTGTCCGACCTTTTCAGCGAGCGTCATGCTCTGCAGAATTTCTTCAACGGGGTCTTTCGGCGGAGGAGTTTCAGCGTCAACTTTTTGCGCGGTAGTCGAGCCGCAGCCGCAGATTATCGCCGCCGCCAGCATTACCGCCAGTAAACTAAAAAATTTCAATTTCAAGTGTAGCACCGCCCCGAATAATTTTTCCCGCATTATAGCACAGGCCGCAAAAATCTGCTATAATATCTTCCGCTTTAACGAAAGGGGGGAAATTTTTTTTGGAAGTCATAAAAAAACTGTCGGCGCTGACGAAAAAATTTCCTTCGCCGGTAGTGGCGCTGGGAATGTTCGACGGCGTGCACCGCGGTCACGCAAGCGTTATCCGGCGGGCGGTTGAAGTCGCGCAGAAAATTTCCGGCACGGCAGTGGTTTTCACTTTCGCGAACCACCCGCTCAGCGTCCTTTCGCCAGAAACCGCGCCGCTGATGATTGGCAGTCGAAGTCTGCGCCGCGAAATTTTTGAAAGCCTCGGCGTCGAAGTGCTGATTGAAATTCCGTTCACGAAGGAACTCAGCCGCCGCTCGCCCGAAGAATTTCTGGAACTCCTGCGCGAAAAAATTTCTCCCGCGTACGTCGTCACCGGTCCAAATTACACTTTCGGGCGCTTCGGCAAGGGCAACGGGCGTTTACTCCTGCGCGAGGGCGAAAGCTACGGCTTCAGCGCGGAAATTTGCCCAGCCGTCACCGTCGACAAAAAAACCGTCAGCAGCACCAGAATCCGCGCGCTTATCGCTGAAGGAAATTTGAGCGAGGCGAACGAACTGCTCGGCAGGAATTTTACCTACGTTTCCAAAGTCGTGAACGGCGACCGGCGCGGCCGCAAGCTCGGCTTCCCCACGGCGAATCTCGAAATTGAAGACCACCGCGCCATGCTGCCCAACGGCGTTTACATCGTCCGCGTCTGGGTCGGCGGAGAAATTTTCAGCGGCATTGCCAACGTCGGTGACAACCCCACGTTTAAGGTTGCGAAACGGCGGCTCGAAGTTTTCATTGACAATTTCAGCGGCGACATTTACGGCGAGGAAATTGCGGTAAGCTTCGTGAGCAAAATCCGCGACGAAAAAACTTTCGCCAGCGTCGACGAGCTCAAAGCTCAGCTCAACGAAGATTTAGCCGCGCTCAGGAGATTTTTTTAAATGATTGAAGTTGGAAAAATTTACGAAGTTGAAATTGGCGGGCTCGGCAGTGCCGGTGAAGGCGTCGGGCGCGTCGGTGAGTTTACGGTTTTCGTTGAAGGCGCGCTGCCTGGCGAAAAAGTTTCTGCGGAGATTGAGACCGTCAAGAAAAATTACGGCGTCGGTCGGCTGAAAAAAATTCTGCGCGAAAGTTCGGAGCGCGTCGAACCGTTCTGCAAAAATTATCCCGAATGCGGCGGCTGTCAGCTCCAGCATTTGAGTTATCCTGCGCAGCTGATTTGGAAACGCCAGCAGGTTGCGGACGCAGTTGAACGCATTGGCAAACTAAGCGGCGTTGAAATTTTCGACACGCTCGGCATGGAAAATCCGCGCCGCTACAGAAATAAAATGCAGTTCCCCGTTGGAAAAAATCTGGCGGTTGGCTGTTACGCGCGCGGCTCGCACAAAATCGTTGACGTTGACGCCTGCGAAATTCAGCGCGAGGCAAGCGATAAAGTTCTGGCCGCCGCTAAAAAAGTTTTGAAGAAATTTCACGTCGCGCCCTACGACGAAGACGCCCGCCGTGGAGTTCTCCGCCACGTCATGAGCCGCGTCGGTCTGAACGATGAACTTATGGTCGTGCTGGTTACCGCCACTAAAAATCTGGCGAACGATAAAAATATTTCTAAGGCGATTCGCGCGGAACTTCCCAGCGCCGTCAGCATTCAGCAGAACATTCAGCCCTGCCACAACAACGTTATCCTCGGTCGCGAGACGAAAATTTTATTTGGAAGGCCGACGATTCGCGACCGCATTGGGAATTTGAACTTCAACATTTCGGCGCGCTCATTCTTTCAGGTCAACACGGCGCAGGCTGAAGTTCTGTACCGCACGGCGAAAAATTTTGCTGAGCTGACTGGCAGGGAAACTGTTATCGACGCGTACTGCGGCACCGGCACGATTGGGCTTTACATGGCGCGGGCGGCATACAAAGTTATCGGGATTGAAATTGTGAGCTCGGCGGTTGACGACGCCAGAAAAAATGCGCGCGAAAATAAAATCCGCAACGCTGAATTTTTCGTCGGCGACGTGGTAAAAGTTCTGCCGAAGCTTGAAGTTACGGCGGACGTGGTAGTAGTAGACCCGCCGCGCGCCGGATGCGAAAAATCTGTGCTGGAAACTTTCGCCAGAATGAAACCCGCGCGAATAGTCTACGTCTCGTGCAACCCAGCGACGCTTGCGAGGGATTTGGCGATACTGGCACAGCTCGGTTACCGCGCGAAAAAAATTCAGCCGGTGGACATGTTCCCATTCAGCTCGCACGTCGAAGCGGTTGCGCAGGTTGAGAGGGAACCCATTACTAATTAAACACTGTAATTTTTCGTTTATCAGAAAGCAAGCGCATAGAGGCGGCCCATGGACGGGCCGCGGGCCGCATTGACGCCTGGATGGCGTCACTCGGCCCAGCTTTCTTTGCCAGCGTTTCTTTCACGAAAGAAATGCTGACATATAACTAAAAAGAAATGCAGGAACTTCAACAGATTTGGCTAATATAATTTAAAAACCAAATAAGGGGGAGCGGTTTACGCATGTTAAAATCCTACGATGTAGATACCCTTCGCCCAGGTATGAAAGTTGGGCGTGACGTTAAAGATTTCAGCGGAAAAATTATTTTGAAGAAAAATACCACCCTCGATGCGCAGAAAATCAACAGCCTGATTGGACAGAGCGTCTTTTCAGTTTACATTGACGAGCAGGAGCAGGAGCCGGTTAAAATCGAGGGCACGGAACATCTGATAAATTACGAATACCTTGAGTGTTACAAAAACACCTACGACAAAGTTCATGACGTTTACTTCAAAGTTGAGCGCGGCGGCGGAGTTGACATTGCGACTTTCGACAAAATTCTCGGCGCAAGGAACATCAACGAGCTTTGCGACGATTCGATAGCCGTCAGCCAGATTCACAACATGACGCGCAACGGCGATTACACGATTCACCACGCGACCAATGTCGGGATTCTCGCTGGGCTTTTCGCTAAGTGGGTCAAGTATCCAATGGCGAACGTCCGCGAACTTTTCATGTCGGGCATTCTAACTGAAATTGGCAAGACGAAGGTTCCCAAGGCTATCCTGAACAAAACCGGCAAGCTCGACGACGAGGAACTTGCTACCGTCCGCCGCCACGTCGATTACGGCTACGATATGCTGAAAGTTTCCGAGCTGAAAGTTTTCCCCAACGTTTTAATGGGCGTCCTGCACCACCACGAGCGTTGCGACGGCTCCGGCTACCCCAACCACCTGCGCGCCAGCCAAATCAGCGACTACGGAAAAATTCTCGCCTTCCTCGACATTTACGACGCAATGGCGGCGAACCGTTCCTACGCCAAACGCAATTCGCCCTTCGATATTTTCAAGGTGCTTGATAAAGATATTTCCGCCGGCAAACTCGATGCGCGCTTCGGAATTTTGTTCATGAAACACATGCGTCAATCTTTCGTCGGCTGCTGGGTTGGCTTGAGCGACGGCTCCCGCGCGAAAATTCTCCTGCTCGATAAAAACAACGTCACCTCTCAGCCTATCGTTCAGACCGCCAGCGGAAAATTTTTCGACCTCAACAAAATGCCCGACCTCAAGGTTGAAGTTCTGCTCACTGCGCAGGAAGTTTAAGCCATGACGAAAAATATTTTTAAAGTTGTCGCGCCCTTTGAACCAACCGGCGACCAGCCTCAGGCTATCGACAAACTCGCTGAAGGGCTTGAAGACGGTTTAGTTTCTCAAGTCCTCCTTGGCGCAACCGGCACCGGCAAAACTTACACAATCGCCAAAGTTATTGAAAAAGTTCAGCGCCCCACGCTCGTCATCGCCCACAACAAAACGCTCGCCGCTCAGCTCGCCGCCGAGTTCAAAAGTTTCTTCCCCGAAAATTACGTCGGCTACTTCGTCAGCTACTACGATTACTACCAGCCCGAAGCCTACATTCCGCAGACCGACACCTACATTGAGAAGGACGCCTCGATTAACGACGAGATTGACCAAATGCGCCACGCCGCCACCTGCAGCCTCTTTGAACGCAACGACGTGATTATTGTCGCCAGCGTTTCATGCATTTACGGGCTCGGCTCGCCGGAAAATTATCACAAGCTCTTATTGCATTTGTATCGCGGGCAAATCATTCCGCGCGACGAAATTTTGAAACGCCTTGTCGCCATTCGCTACGACCGCAACGACGTTATCATTGAACGCGGCAAGTTTCGCGTGCGCGGCGACGTTGTGGAAGTCACGCCCGCCGGTTACAATGGGCGCGCGCTCCGCATTGAACTTTTCGGCGACGAAGTTGATAAAATCGTGGAGTTCGACACGCTAACCGGCAAAACCCTCGGCGTCCGCGACGAAATTTTTATTTTCCCAGCCTCCCACTACGTTGCCGACGAAACCGACCTCGAACGCGCTGAAAAAGATATTCGCGCGGAACTCCGCCAGCAGGTTGACTTTTTCAATTCTGAACATAAACTTATTGAAGCCCAGCGCATTGAGCAGCGCACCAAGTTCGATTTGGAAATGATTCGCGAAATGGGCTACTGCTCCGGCATAGAAAATTATTCGCGCCACCTTACCGGCAGAAACGAGGGCGAGCCGCCTTACACGCTGATTGATTATTTCCCAGAAAATTTTCTGACGGTCATCGACGAATCGCACGTAACAATTCCGCAGATCCGCGCCATGTTCAACGGCGACCGCGCCAGAAAATCCGTGCTGATTGATAACGGCTTCCGCCTCCCCAGCGCCAGGGACAACCGCCCTTTGACATTCGACGAATTTAACGGTAAAATCTCCCAAATAATTTACGTTTCCGCGACTCCCGCAGATTACGAACTCAGCCAGTCAGGTCAAACCGTGGAACAGATTATTCGCCCAACCGGCCTGGTCGACCCCGAAGTTGAAGTCCGCCCGCTGGAAAATCAAATCGACGACTTAATTTCCGAGATTAACCAGCGCGTGAAAGCCAGCGAACGCGTTCTGATTACGACGCTCACGAAAAAATTCGCCGAGGAACTCACCGATTACCTGAGCGGCGCCGGTATCCGAGTCAAATATCTTCACTCGGACATTGTGACGATTGAGCGCGCGGAGATTGTTCACGACCTGCGCGCCGGAAAATTCGACGTGCTGGTTGGAATAAATCTTCTGCGCGAAGGGCTCGACATGCCGGAAGTTTCGCTGATTGCAATTCTGGACGCGGACAAGGAAGGTTTCCTGCGCTCTGAAACTTCGCTGATTCAGACGATTGGACGCGCCGCCCGCAACGTTCACGGCAAAGTTATCCTCTACGCCGACACGATTACCGACTCCATGCACCGAGCCATGAGCGAAACCGAGCGCCGCCGAAAAATTCAGCAGGAATACAATTTCCGGCACCACGTCACGCCGAAAACAATCCAGAAACCAATCGCCCCGCTAATCGAACTGCCGCTCAAAAAATCCGAAAAGACGAAGACTAAATCAACGAGCGAATTATTAAAGAAATTGACGGCACCGCAGCGGAAGGCGCTTGTAAAAACTTTGACGGCGCAAATGCAGGAGGCGTCGCGTGCGCTGGAATTTGAGCGCGCCGCTGAACTTCGCGATATAATCCTGAAACTTGAGGACAATCTGTAAGAGTCGCAGCAAAAATTTAAGGAGTGTTTTTTAATGAAAGACGAAGGAATTTTAGCTAAAAGAATTTACGAATCACGCAAAAAAATGGGCGTCACGCAGGAAGTGCTGGCGGATAAGCTGGGGATAACGCCGCAGTCGATTTCGCGCTGGGAAAACGGTCAGAGCCGCCCCGATGTTGACATGCTCCCCAGGCTCGCCGCAATTTTCGGCACGACCGTCGACGCACTTTTCGGCTACCACGCGGAAAATTTGAAAATCACGCTCTACGAGGAAAGCTATAAAAAAGTCGGCACTTTCTGGGGCGGAAAAATTCGCAGGCTGGCTCGCGAAGTTCTCGGACTCATGCCGGCGGATAAACCCCGCACGCTTTTGGAAATTGGCTGCGGCGACGGCGAAGCGGCGGTATTTTTCGCGCGCAACGGCTATATCGTCTCGGCTTTCGACATTTCCGAAGCGGCGATAAAAAAATCTGAAGCCCTCGCCCAAAGCGTCGGCGTCGACGTAAATTTTTTCCGCGCAGATTTGCTGACCTATAAAATTGAATCCAAATTTGATATAATCTATTCCAGCGGCGTCGCGCAGTACGTCCCGCCCGCCGAACGCAAGCGCTTTTTTGAAATGATTCAGTCGAACACTGCCGTTGGCGGGCTCAACGCCATTAACGCCCTTGTCGATAAGAGTTTCGTTGGCAACGACTCGGATTTGATTTGCGGCGGCAGCCTCTACAATTCGGCGGAACTTTTCAGCTACTACGGGCGCAACTGGAAATTTGAAATGATGGACGAGGTTTATTTCGACCGCAACGTTTCCAGCGTCAATCACCAGCACTGCCTCGATATCATGATTGCCAGGAAAATCAGCGAATAAATTTTTGGAGGAATTTTTATGGAAATTACAAAGGAATTGAACGGCACCACTTTGACGCTCATAATCAGCGGCAGGCTTGACGCGTCAAATGCGCAGGAACTCACCAGCACGCTCAATTCTTCGCTCGACGGCGTTAAAGATTTGATTTTCGACTTCACAAATCTGAAGTACGTTGCCTCGGCGGGTCTGCGCGCACTTTTAATGGCGCAGAAGCGAATGAACAAACAGGGCAGCATGAAAATCTGTCACGTCGACGAAACCGTTATGGAAGTTCTTGAAATGACGGGCTTTGCCGATTTGATGACGATTGAGCCGTGATTGCCGATGGACGAACTGAAACTGGAAGCGACGATTGAAAATCTGCCGGAGGTCACTGAATTTGTCACGGCGTCCCTCGAAGAACGGGATTGCTCAATGAAAGTCGTCATGCAAATGGAACTTGTGATTGAAGAAATTTTCG
This sequence comes from uncultured Selenomonadaceae bacterium, assembly GCA_905234175.1. Classification (GTDB taxonomy): domain Bacteria; phylum Bacillota; class Negativicutes; order Selenomonadales; family Selenomonadaceae; genus Quinella. Next base: position 20,202 of record CAJOGX010000006.1, read on the forward strand.
TGAACGTCGCCAGCTACGCTTACGCGCCGGAAACCGGCATGGTTACCGTTCAAAAATCCTTTGACGAAGAGCCGCGCGCGCTGAATCTTGCGTTTATTGACTCCGGCAAGCCGTATAACCCTTTGGAACACAAAGACCCCGATACCAGCCTTGGCGTTGACGAACGCGAAGTTGGCGGGCTTGGAATTTTTCTTATCAAAAAAAACGTCGACGAGATTAACTACGAGCGCAAAGACGGGCAAAATATTCTCAGCATAAAAAAATTTTTCTGATTAGCAGAGTGCCGCGATGAACTTTGCAGTTTTATCGGCGGGCATTCTGTCTTTTTTTGCGGAAGGAGTGTGGGCGCCATAAAAAGCCTTTGGTTCAAAGTGATACTCAGCGTGGTTCTTGTCATGACGGCTTTGAGCGCGCTTCTGATTTACGTCGGCTACCGCGAAATTAGTGACTCAATTGAAAAGCAGTACGAAGAAACCGCCTTCCGTACCGCGCGGACGGCGCTGAGTTTTATCGACGCGGACAGACTTTCCGACTACAACGACCAGGGCGGCGATTTTTACGAAGAAACCATGAAACTGGACGCGGAGTGGAGTCGGCTTGTCAATACGCAGACGGCAACTTTCGCCTATGCAATTCAGCCGGACGTCTCGAAAAACTTTACTGAAATTCGTTTCGTGCTGAGTACGATGAATGATACTTTTCCCTACGAAAGATTTCACAGCGGCCACCTGCGACCGACCAGCAACGAAGAATACCGGCAGGCTTACGAAGATTTGTACAGCCGCAAAAAAATGCGGGCGACGATTATCCGCGATAACGGCGTGAGCGAGACCGGCGACCACATTACCGTTATGCTCCCGATTAAAAATGTGGCGGGCGAAGTCAAGGGAATTTTGTGCGTCCAGCGGCAGATGGAAGATTTGAGAATCACGCAGAGATTTTACCTGCGACACATGATAGCGGCGGCGCTGGCGGTACTGATTTTCATGCTGCTGATTCAGGGCAACCACCTGCGGCTTAATCTGCTCGACCCGCTGAAAAAACTCACCGGCGGCGTGCGCGAAATTTCCGGCGGCAACCTCGAAAAAAAGCTGGACATTAGAACCGGCGACGAACTCGAAAAGCTTGCCGGTGCCTTCAACATAATGACTGACGAACTTCAAACCTACATGAAAAATCTTACCGCCGTCACCGCCGAGAAGGAACGCATTTCCACCGAGCTCAACGTCGCCAAAGAAATTCAGCGCGGTATGCTCCCGCAGGATTTTGACTTCGGGCGCAGTGACTTTGAAATTTTTGCAACGATGAACGCCGCGCGGGAAGTCGGCGGAGACTTTTACGATTTTTATCTCCTTGACGAAAATCACCTGGCTGTCACCGTGGCTGACGTTTCGGGCAAAGGCATTCCGGCGTCCCTGTTCATGGTCATTTCCAAAACCGTGCTGAAAAATTTCGCGACGTTTACCACGAGCCCCGACGATTATTCCGCCGTTTTGTCCTGCGCGAACGATCAGCTCTGTCAGGGCAACGAAGAAATGATGTTCGTCACGGTTTTCTTCGGCGTGCTGGAAATTTCCACCGGCAGATTCATTTACGTCAACGGCGGGCACAATCCACCGATTATCTACCGGCACGCGGAAAATCGCTGTGAGTTCCTTGACGTTGAAAAAAATTTCGTGCTCGGCAGTATTGAAGATGTTCCCTACATTCAGCAGGAAACGCGGCTTGAACAGGGCGATTTATTTTTCGCGTACACCGACGGCGTGAACGAGGCAATGAATGAAAATCACGAGGAATACACTTCCGAGCGGCTGCTGAAGTTCATGAACTCCACGAACTGTGACGCCGATTTGGAAATTTTGCTGGCGGCGGTTCGCGCGGACGTTGCTGAACACGTTGGCGAAGCTGAGCAGTCGGACGATATTACCATGATGGCGCTGCGCAGAAATTGACTGCAAAGGAAATTACAATGAAAGAAAAAGTCCTCAGAATCTGGCAAAATCTGACTTCGCGAAAAATGACAATCCGGCAGAAAATGCTGATTCTGGTTTTGTCGTGCAGTGTGATTTCGATTTTGATTTTGAGCGCGGTAATGCTGTACGGAATGCTTGCGATACGCGCCGAAGCGATAGAAACCTGTCAGGAAATTGGGGAAATGGCGGCGACAAGGTCCAGCGCGACGCTGCGGGAGGAAGAGTACGCGCATTTGGTTTTTCTCGCGCAGGAAGAGGCCGACAACATAGATTCCGTGCTGAACGAAATAAAATCCTGCGTGGAAATGCTCCAGCGGACGGCGACGAGAATTTCAAATCAGCCGTGGGAATATTCACCGCGCAGAATTGCTGAGCCGAAACGCGGCGACGGCGGCGATTACATGGCGTGGGTTTTCTATTCGCCGCTGCTTCTGGACAGGCAGTCGGTACAGGAAGAACTTTCTCTGGCGGCGAACATGCAGGATTTGCTGGTTGAAGTTGCGGCGATTGTTGGCGAGGGCGAAAGTGCCACAACTTACATTGCCTCGAGCAGCGGGTTTATAATCGAGGCGGATAACGCATTACCGGATTGGTGTTTCCCGAACGATTCTGCGACGGAGCCGGCGACTTTCAATTTCATGGAGCGGGAATGGTTCAGGCGCGGCAGAACGGAAGGCAAACTTTTTTTCACGGCTCCCTACTTCGGCGGGCGCGACGGCGGTCTGGCAATTTCCTGCGCGGCGCCCTACTACCGCAACGGAACTTTCGCCGGCGTCGTCGGGCTTGGCGCTTCGCTCAGCGCTATCAGCCACATCATTTTTAATATTGAACTTGACAAACACGGCTCCTGCTTCGTGCTGGACGGGGACGGGCACATTTTATTTTCGCAGGACGAAAGCGGCGTGCTGGCGGCAGATAAAAAACTGACGAACGATTTACGCAGGCACGAAAATCAAAATATCGCGCTGATTGCCAAGGAAATGACGAAAGGCTCCGAGGGCATTATTCCGCTGACAATCGACGGCGAAAATTATTACGTGGCGTTTTCGCCGATAAAAAATATAAACTGGAGTTTCGGCGCGGTTGTCAACGCGTCCGCCGTGACGGAACTTTTGAACGCCAACCGCGAATTTATCAAGAGCGCGACCCGCGAAGAAGTCGGCGACATCAACAAAAAAATTCGGCTCACGATATTTTTCATGGTCTTCGCCGTGGCGGTTATCGTCTTAATTGCCAGCGGCGCAGGCTGGTGGCTGTCCAAAAAGTTCACCGAGCCGATTCTGGAGCTGTCGAATAACGTCCGCGAAATTTCCAGCGGCAACTTCGACAAAAAAATTTCCATTCAGACCGGCGACGAAATTGAACACCTCGCGACCTGCTTCAACGCCATGACGGGCGAACTTCAGACCTACATGAAAAATCTTACCGCCGTCACCGCCGAGCGCGAAAAAATTTCCACAGAGCTCAACGTTGCCAAAGATATTCAGCGCGGAATGCTCCCGCACGATTTTGACTTCAACCGCAGCGATTTTGAAATTTTCGCGACGATGAACGCGGCGCGGGAAGTCGGCGGAGACTTTTACGATTTTTATCTCCTCGACGAAAATCATCTGGCTGTTACCGTGGCTGACGTTTCGGGCAAAGGTATTCCGGCGTCTTTGTTCATGGTCATTTCCAAGACCGTGCTGAAAAATTTTGCGACCTTCGCTGCCAGCCCCGACAATTACGCGGCGGTTTTGTCCTGCGCGAATAACCAGCTTTGCAAGGGCAACGATGAAATGATGTTCGTCACGGTTTTCTTCGGCGTGCTGGAAATTTCCACCGGCAGATTCGTTTACGTCAACGGCGGGCACAATCCGCCAGTTATCTACCACCGCGCGGCAAATTCCTGCGAATTTTTGAGCGTTAAGAAAAATTTCGTGCTCGCCGGTATGGAGAACGTTCAGTTCAAACAGCAGGAAATTAAACTTGAGCACGGCGATTTGATTTTCGCCTACACCGACGGCGTCAACGAGGCGATGAACGAGGCGCATGAGGAATACACTTCCGCGCGGTTGTTGAAATTCATGAACGGCACCAACTGCGACGCTGACTTGAAAACTTTGCTGGCGGCTGTTCGCGCGGACGTTGCAAGCCACGTCGGCAAGGCGGAACAGTCCGACGATATTACCATGCTGGCGCTCCGGCGGAATTAAAGCGTTTTCAATAAAAAAATCAGCATTTCTTTCTGGCGCAGAAAGAAACGCTGGCAAAGAAAGACAGGGCCGAATGACGCCATCCAGGCGTCAGTGCGGCCCGCGCCCCATCCATGGGGCGCTTCCTTTTTTTCGTTTAAAAACTGTTTTTCAAAAGCCAGGTTTCGGCTTTCTTAACGGTCTCGGTAATGTCGTTGCCGTCGCGGTCGACGATTTTGCCTTCAATCCAGCTTTGACCGGCGGGAATTTTCGCGTCGAGGCGGACGGTTTTGTAGTAGTTGTGTTCGGTGCCGTAAGTCGGGTCGGGCTGGAACATGCAAGAATTGTACGCGTCGAGAATTTCAGCGACGGGCGCGCCGTTCTTCGCAAGACCTTCGTAGCGGCTGAAGTCAGCGCAGTGCAGGGGGCCGGCTTCCTTAATCAGCGGGACGGCTTTTTTGAGCGCGGCGAGTTCCTCAGCGTTGAGCGGCGTGAAATCTTTCATGTAGCCAATGTTCTCGCGAACCTGCGCGATTGTGTTCATGCCGGAAAGCGCGCAGATAACTCCGTCCTGGCTGGCGGCGAATCTAACTGCCCACTGCGCCGGCGACCAGTCTGCGTGAACCGCGCGTAAAACTTTATCGGCGGCTGGCGCAATATCAGCGAGACTTCCGCCCTTGACCGGCTGCATTGCTACAACTTTCTTGCCGTGCTTGCGAATCGTTTCGTAACAGCGCCGCGACCGCACCCAGTAGCTGTCCCAGTCGTAGTAGTTCAGCACAATCTGCACGAAATCAACTTCGGGGTGTTCCGTCAAAATTCTGTCCAGCAGTTCCGGCGAATCGTGGAACGAAAACCCAAGGTTGCGAATGCGCCCAGCCTTTTTCTGCTCCGCCGCGTACTCAAATTCGCCCAGCGGCTTGATATACGGCTCGTACAGGTGATTCTGAATGTTGTGCAGGAGATAATAATCAAAGTACTCGACGCCGGAATTTTTCAGCTGCTCCTCGAAAATCTGCGCGACCTGCTCCTTTTTCGTGATTGAAAACGTCGGCAGTTTCGTCGCAAGAGTAAAGCTGTCGCGCGGGTGCCGCTCAACCAGAATTTTCCGCGCAACGTGCTCGCTCGTGCCGCCAAGGTAAACGTAGCTCGTGTCGAAGTACGTAAAGCCGCCGCCAATAAATTCGTCAACCATCGCGCAGGCCTTTTCCATGTCGACTTCAAAGCCGTTCGCAACGGCGCCGCCATTCGCGCGGTTGTTCGGCAGTGAACGCCTGCTGTCGCTGGTTTCGCGTATCGGCAGACGCATTAAGCCGAAGCCCAATTTTTTATCTGACATTGCAAAATCCCTCCAAAAAATTTTTTCAAGTTATTATACACCAGCAATGAGAATTTCTGTCAAGGCGGCGGGAAATTTTTTGGGCGCGAATTAGACTTTTTCTGCAGAAAATGTTATAATCTGGTGGCAAATTTTAAATGAGGTGAGAATGTGGAAGAATTTGAGTACATGCACGGGAATATCGTGCCGGTGAACCTCGAACACGAAATGAAATTTTCTTACATAGATTACGCGATGTCGGTTATCGTGGCGCGGGCGCTGCCGGACGTTCGCGACGGGCTCAAGCCAGTGCACCGGCGCATTCTCTACGCAATGCAGGAAGCCGGTATGACCAGCTCGAAGCCGTACAAAAAATCTGCGCGTATCGTCGGCGAAGTTTTAGGTAAGTACCACCCGCACGGCGACAGCTCGGTTTACGACGCTATCGTCAGAATGGCGCAGGATTTTTCAATGAGATACCAGCTGGCGGACGGGCACGGGAATTTCGGCTCGGTGGACGGCGACCCAGCGGCGGCAATGCGCTACACCGAAGTCCGCATGTCGAAAATTTCTGAGCTGATGCTGCAGGATATTGACAAGGAAACGGTTGACTTCGTGCCCAACTACGACGAATCTTTGAAGGAACCCGCCGTGCTGCCCGCGAAATTTCCTCAGCTTTTGGTCAACGGCACTTCCGGTATCGCCGTCGGTATGGCTACGAACATTCCTCCGCACAATCTTTCTGAAGTTATCGACGCCACGCTGACTTTGATTGACAACCCCGACGCCAGCATTAACGAGCTGATTGAAAAAATTCCTGGACCGGATTTCCCGACGGCGGCGCAGATTATCGGCAACGAGGGGATTTTGGAGGCGTACCACAACGGGCGCGGCTCTATTCAAATGCGCGCCAGAACTTCAGTTGAATCGCGCGGCGCCGGTAAGGAACGAATCGTCGTCACCGAACTGCCCTATCAGGTCAACAAGGCGCGGCTGATTGAAAAAATCGCTGAGCTCGTCCGCGATAAAATTATCGAAGGCATTACCGACCTGCGCGACGAATCCGACCGCGACGGTATGCGTATCGTTATCGACCTGCGCAAGGATGTCAGCTCGCAAATTATTTTGAATCTGCTGTTCAAGCATACGCAAATGCAGGACACTTTCGGCGTGATTATGCTGGCGCTCGTTGACGGCAAGCCCAAAATTCTGAATCTCAAGCAGGTTCTGCAGAATTACATAAAGCACCAGAAAGAAATTGTCACGCGCCGCACCCGCTTCAACCTTGAACGCGCAAAGGCTCGCGCGCACATTCTCGAAGGGCTCACCAAAGCGATTGAAAATCTCGACGCGGTTATAACTGTCATTCGCGAAAGTTCCAGCGCCGCCGACGCCAAAACTGCGCTGACTGAAAAATTTGAGCTGAGCGAAATTCAGGCGCAGGCGATTCTGGATTTGCGCTTACAGAAACTGACCGGCCTCGAACGCGAAAAAATTGAAACGGAATATCGCGAAGTTACCGCCGAAATTCAGACGCTCACTGAAATTCTCGGCGACGAAGCTAAAGTTCTGGAAATTATCAAGGCTGAGCTGAGCGCCGTCAGGGAAAAATTTGGCGATAAGCGCCGCACGGAAATTGTCCTCGAAAAGACGCAGACGAAATTTTCCACGGAAGATCTGATTCACGACGACGAAGTTGTTATCACTCTAACGCGCGGCGGCTACGTCAAGCGGATTGGTCTGAGCACTTACAAGAGCCAGCGGCGCGGCGGTATTGGAGTAACCGGCATGAGCACCAAGGCAGAAGATTTCGTTGAAGACATCATGGTTACGACCAACCTGCAGACGATTTTATTTTTCACGAATCGCGGCAGAGTTTTCCCGCTCAAAGCCTACGAAGTTGTTGAGTCGAGCCGGACGGCTAAGGGCGTGCCCGTCGCCAATCTTATTCCGCTGGAGGAAGGGGAAAGAGTTACCGCGATGATTAAAGTCCGCGAATACGACCCGACGCGCTATCTTTTCATGGCGACGAAAAAAGGTCTCGTTAAGAAAACGCAGCTGTCGGAGTTCAGCTCCATGGCGAAACGCGGTCTGGTTGCGATTAAGCTTACGCGGAACGACGAGCTGATTGGCGTGAAGTTCACCGAGGGCGAACGCTACGTGATTTTGGGCACGGCGAAGGGCAGAGCGATTGCCTTCGCTGAAGAGGAAGTCCGCGCGAGCGGCAGGGCGACGCAGGGAGTCATTGGCATTCGGCTCAAGAAGGGCGATTACGTCGTTGGTATGGACAAGCTCCGCAAAGATTCCGAAGTTCTGACTGTCAGCGAAAACGGCTTCGGTAAACGCACGCAGGCTGAGGAATTTCGCTCGCAGGGACGCGGCGGACAGGGGCTTATCGCCATGAAAGTTTCCGAGAAAACCGGCGACGTTATCGGGATTAAAGTCGTGCGCCCAGACCAGGAACTCATGCTCGTCACTACTGAAGGTTTGGTTATCCGCACTAATCTCGACGAAGTTCGCGTCGTCGGCAGGAACTCGCAGGGCGTGATTCTCATGAAGACTAAGCCCGAAGATAAAGTTGCGGGGCTGGCGACCGTCACGCTCAAGAACGATTAAATTTTTTCCCGCACTAAAAAAGACGCTCTGATTTTCGTCGGAGCGTCTGATTTTTTTATGTTAAAAAATTTTATTCAAGCTCTTTGGCGTCTTTGGGCGTATGCGCCAGAATTTTTTTGCCGCTGAACATGCTGGAGACTTCGCTCTCGCCTTCCATGAACTCCGCGCGAATGACCATGTAAATGTGACCAATCGCGAAGAGGATTATGAACCACGCAACGTAGTGGTGGACGTAGTGCGACATCATTTCGCTGCCGAGGACGGTGTTGACCCAGCCGAAAAGTTTGCCGCCGACGCCGGAAGGATTTGTCATGAAGTACATTGCGAAGCCGGTTAAAATTTCAATCGCCAGAAATGCGTAGAGCGCGGCGTAGGACATGCGAGCCAGCGGGTTGCGAAGGAAGGATGCGTGGTGCGGTTTCAGTAACATGTAATGGAGCGCCACGTCAACCGTTTCTTCGTAGAAATGCCCTTCCCAGACGCGCGGGAAAAGTCTGTCGCCCTTGTTGACGATAAAGCCGTAGATTCTCAGTATGAGCGACGCGCATAGTATAAACGCCGCCGTGAAGTGAATATCGCGCACCAAATCCATTGAAGTTATCGTGAAGAACGGCTCCGTCGTCGAAACGTTCATCGGCTTGGTTATCAGCAGCCCCGTGATAAACAGCACGACGATCATCGCCGCCATTATCCAGTGGAAAATGCGCAGGAACGGGCTGAAAATGTAGTACTCCTTTCGCTTGACTTCCCTGACTGATTTCATCTGGCTCACCTCCTGTAGGGGTCGGTCGAAACTACGCCAATTTCCTCGCCCTTAGCGTTGTAAATGTGCGTGGCGCAGGCAAGGCACGGGTCGAAGGAGCGAATGACGCGGGCAATTTCCAGCGGCTTATTCGAGTCGGTAACGTGCGTGTCAATCATCGCCTGTTCGTAGGCGCCGTGACCGGCAGTGTCGTCGCGCGGGCAGGCGTTCCAGGTCGTGGGGACAACGCACTGATAGTTATCAATCTTGCCGTCTTTGATAACAACCCAGTGGCTGAGGCCGCCGCGCGGGGCTTCGTACAGACCGACGCCGTGGCATTCCTTCGCCCAGGTTTCGGGGAACCATTTTTCGTTGTTCATCGTGGCGGTATCGCCGTTTTTGATATTCGCCACGAGCTTATCGAAGAAAAATCTGTTGACTTCGGCGGCAACCTGAGCGGCGAGGCAGCGGCAGGCAGTGCGTCCAACCATTGTCGTCATCCACGTTTCCGCCGGTACGCCCAGCACGCCGGTTACCGCGTTAATCTGGTCGAGCATCATTTTTTCAGCCCACGTCGGCTCCGGCAGCAAGCCTTTCTGCGCCTTCGTGTAAATCACAATGTAACTCGCCAGCGGCCCCACTTCGCAGAGCTTGCCCTTCCACTTCGGCGTTTTCAGCCAGGAATATTTTCCGCCCTCGTTGAGCGTCTCCCACATAGTCGGCGTGCCGGTCTTCGGCCCCGTGTAGTTCTGCTTCGTAATTCCGTCCCACGGGTGTAAATCTTTGTGGTCAGGGTATTCGTACCACGCATGCTCAACGCCCTCGGTGACAACGCTGTTATCGCGCAAATCTTCCGCCGTGAAGTCGTAGAATTTGGCATTGGCGACGCCCTTAGCGAAATCTTCCACGACGCCGTTGGAGCGAATCAGCAGGTTGTTGAAGTAGCCGCCGCTCTGGGACGTGCCGCGATAGCCTTCCAGCGGGTAGTCGCCGAAAGCCATTGCGCGAACTTTGGACAAGCCGCCGCCGTCGATTTTGCCAGCCTTGACGTACAGGTTACCAATCGCAATCAGGTCGGGCAGGTAGTAATTGTTGACGAGCGAGCGGGCGAAATTAATTGCGCGGTCGACGATAGCGAGGCGGGCGGTGTTTACCGGCGCGTTGCCGTCGTTCATTGAAATCGCGCAGGGGACGCCGCCAACTACGTAGTGCGGGTGCGGATTTTTACCGCCGAAAACTACGTGCGGCGTGACAATTTCGCGCTGCTTGTCGAGCATTTCAAGATAGTGCGCAACCGCCAGCAGATGAACTTCCGGCGGCAGAATTTTGTAATCTGGGTGATCCCACCACTGCGCCGCGAAAATTCCGAGCTGGCCGCTGTCGACTATCGCCTTGACTTTCGCCTGAATCGCCGCGAAGTAAGGAGCCGTTGCCGCTGGGAAGTCGTGCGGATAAGCTTCCGTTGAAATTTCGCTGGGAACTCTGAACGGCAGCCGGTACGCATTTATCAGCGAAACTTGCAGGTCTGCCGTCTTAGCGGGGTCAGCCGCCAGCGCCTCCACGGGGCTTACCCAGTCCAGCGCGTGCAGGTGATAAAAATGTATGATATGGTCTTGAACTGTCAGCGTCGCCGCCATGATGTTGCGGATATAATTCGCGTTGTTGGGAATGGAAATATCCAGCGCGTCTTCAACGGCACGAACGGACGCCAGCGCGTGAGCAGTGGTACAGACGCCGCAGATTCGCTGAATGTACGCCCAGGCGTCGCGCGGGTCACGGTCCTTCATGATAAGTTCCAAACCGCGCCAGGCAGTGCCGCTCGACAGCGCGTCGGTTACCGTGCCGTCAGATTCAACGTCAATTTCAACGCGCAGGTGCCCCTCGATTCTGGTTATGGGGTCTACAACTACGTGTGCCATTTAAAATTCACCTCATTTATCGTCGTGTTCTTCTTCGAGCAGGTTGTCGCGGCTATTGCGCTGGATTATACTGGCGACCGCGTGAGCGCCAACGCCGGCGGCAGTCATCACGCCAAGCGCCACGCCAATTTTATCAGCGTCACCGATTTTCCCGTACTGAGGCAGGCGTGCAGAGAACGGCACTTCGTCCCAGAAATGCGCGTTGGAACAGCCAATGCACGCCGCGCCGCTTTGAATTGGATAGCTCATGCCCTGCCACCAGCGCAGGTTGCCGCAGGAATTGTAAGTTTCGGGGCCGCGACAGCCGAGCTTGTACAGGCACCAGCCAGCCTTGGAACCGGCGTCGTCGTACGTTTCCGCGAACATTCCCGCATCGAAGAACGGGCGGCGGTAGCAAGTGTCGTGAATCCTGTTGCCGAAGAACTGTTTCGGGCGTCCGTCACCGTCGAGCGGCGGCACTGAGCCGAAAAGCGCCACGTGCATAACCACGCCGGTCATGACTTCAGGAATTGGCGGGCAGCCAGGAACTTTCACGACGGGCTTGCCGCCAACGAAATGTTCAATTCCCGCCGAGCCGGTAGGATTGGGCGCCGCCGCCTGTATTCCGCCGTAAGCCGAGCAGCTCCCGTAAGCGATAATCGCCGCCGCGCCCTTCGCCGCCTTGTCCAGCAAATGTAAAAAGGTATGCCCGCCCGACATGCAGTGCACGCCGCTTTCCTTCGTCGCCACCGCGCCTTCCACGCATAAAATATAATTGCCGTAGTATTTTGTAATGGTTTCGTCGAGGTGAGCTTCAAACGGCGCTCCGCAAGCCGCGCTCAACAAATGGTCGTACTCCAGCGCGATATTCGTCAGCACCAAATCCGACGCCAAAGGTGACGCCGAGCGTATGAATGATTCGTCGCAGCCCGTGCATTCGTGCCCGTGTATCCAGATGACTACCGGCAGCGGCTTCGTCTCCGCCGCCTCCACCACTTTTGAAAACATGTCCGTGCTCAGACCCATGAGCGACGTTAAGGTTACGCAGCCTTTCAGAAAACTACGGCGGCTCAAGCCTCGTCTAAGGTATGCTTCCCACAAACTCTCCCGTTTTTCCAACTTCCGCCCCTCCTTAAAAATTTCTTGTTGAAAAATTCGCCGCGCCAATTCTTTTTCCTGCACGTTTCATATGTGGAAGTGGTTCATCATTTTTTCCGTCAGCGCCCGCGCGTCGTCCGCCTTATGCGCCAGCAGATATTCCAGCGTCGTGCGGTTGAAGAATGACGTGACCGGCACGTAGCGATTATATTTTCTGAAGTCGCCCCAAATCATCAGCTTGGCGTTCAGCTTTCTGAAATCTTCCAGCGTCGCGCCGTGCTTCACTAAAATTCTGTTCAGTAAAAAATCTTCCCGCACCGCCGCAAAAATTTCCTCGACCAGCACAGGATTTTTAAAATCGCCCTCGTACTTTTCTATCAGCGCCACAGATTTTCTCGACATGCGCAGCGCTCGCGCGATTCCAAGTGCGAACACCGCCACGATTACTATCAAAAAAAGTTGCACCGGCTTCCCTCCGTGTGGTATTATTCAAAGCAAAAAACGTGTGTGAGCTTTGGAATATTTTAGCACAGTGGAGGTTTTTCGCAAAATGGAAATTGCCAAGCCAGGCACTTTTTACGGCATTGGCGTCGGCCCTGGCGACCCCGAACTTTTGACCGTCAAGGCTATCAGCGCCATTAAAAATTCTGCCGTCATTATCGCGCCAAAAACTGAAAAGAAGGAAGGCAGTGTCGCGCTGACTATCGCCCAGCCCTACCTTCGCGCGGACGTTGAAATTGTTTACCAGACGTTCCCGATGGTTCGCAACTTTGAAGAGCTCCCCGAAGTTTTTGAAGACAACAAGCGGGAAATTCTTTCGCACCTGCACGCCGGTAAAAACGTCGCGTTCCTGACGCTCGGCGACCCGATGTTTTACAGCACGTACATTTATATTTTCCGCCTGCTCAGAAATTCCGGCGTCACGATTGAAACTGTCCCTGGCGTGCCGGCTTTTTTGGCTATCGCCAGCCGCCTCGGTTACCCGCTCGCTTACGGCAACGACATTCTGACGGTTATCCCAGCGACTGCCGACCGCGATAAAATTTCCGACGCGCTGAAAAAATCTGACGCCACGGTTTTGATGAAGGTCTACAAAAATTTCGGCGAAGTCGTTGACGCGCTCACCGCTGAAAATATGACAGCCGCCGCCGTTCTCGTAAGCCGCTGCGGGCTCGCTGACGAAAAAATTATCGCCGACCTCGCCGCGCACAAAGCCGATGCGCTCAACTACCTTTCCACGATTCTCACCAGAAGGAGCGATTGAGCTATGAAAAAAATTTTCGCCTTAGTGCTGGCCGCCGCGCTGATTTTTACCGGCTGCGGCGACAACTCAACCGCCATCACTGATTCTGACAGTTTCGCCGTGATTCAGGACGACGCTGGCAGGGAAGTCACGCTTGCCGAAAAGCCCGCGCGAATTGCCGTAACGTCTGCCTCGTTCCTTGAGCCGCTGCACGAACTCGGCGCCAATATCGTCGGGCGGCCGGATTCTAAAAACAACACGCCGGATTGGGCGAAGGATATTTCCAGCGTCGGGCAGGTTTATCAGATTGACGTTGAACGGCTGCTCGCGTGCCAGCCGGATTTGGTTATCGTCAACAAGGGAATGAATGAGCGTCTGCTTAACGTGCTGGCTGAAAATAAAATTCCGGCGCTCGTAACCGAAATGAAAACTTACGCCGAAGTTCAGCACACGCTCAGAAATTTCGCGCAGGTTACCAGCAGTATCGATACCGCCGAGCAGCTCATTGACCAGATGGATGACGATATTCAGGGCGTTATCGCCAGCATTCCGCACGAGAAAAAGCGCGTGGCGATTCTGCACAGCACGGCGCAGGGCTTGAGCGTTCAGCTGGAAGGAAGTATCGCCGGCTGTATCGTTGAAATGCTCGGCTGGGAAAACGTCGCCGCCGGTATGACGCCGCTGGAAAATAATCCCGACGCCGCGCCCTACAGTATGGAAACGCTCGCCGCGCAAAATCCCGAAATTATTTTCGTGACAAGCATGGGCAACGCTGACGAGATTGAAAAAAATATGCGGGAGGCGATTGAAACCAACGACGCGTGGCAGGCGATTGGCGCCGTTAAAAATAATCAGCTGTATTACCTGCCGCAAAATCTTTTTCTGCTCAGCCCAGGTCTGAATTATCCGGCGGCGGTGGAGTACGTTGCAAAATTAATTTATCCGGCGTCTTGAAATTCTCTAAACAAATCTGATATACTTTTAGCGTAAGAAAATTTTTGCGAAACCTAAATTTTTTTCGGGGCGGCGCGCAGCCGACGGAATTAATTTATCTGGCGCTTGAAAACAGTTCATCTTTGGTGTAAAATTTACTGAAAACTTTCTACTTCATATAAATCGGATGGGGGGTGTTTCTAATGGCTGAACGTGAAATAAAGTACCGTGGACTGAAAACTTTCCAGATCTTCAACGGCGAAACCAACAGCGTCTGGATTTACGGCTTCTACCTGAAACGCGGCACTTACGGCGACCCAGGACCGCAGGCTCACATTTTCGTTTACGAGAATGGCTACGAAGGTTATCGCGTTGAAGCCGAAACGATAGGACAGTTCACCGGTTTATTGGACAAAGAGGGGCAGGAAATTTACGAGGACGACATAATTTCATTTGACGATGGTAAGATTGGTGTGGTGGAGTTTTCCCGAGGGTGCTTCGTTGTGCGCTACGGGAAAAACAAAGCCGTCAGATCGCTGTATGAAATCAACAACTGGAGCTTGAAAGTCCTTGGCAACCGCTTTGAAAATCCAGAGCTACTCGGTGAACAAACTGTCGCAAAAAAGTTGGACGATACGATTCAGATTTTCGAGTCGATGACCTACGAGAGGAGCGAATAAATGCGCTTAACCGCTTTGCTCGCAGCGTCGATTGCCGGCATGATTTTTTTCGCCGGTACCGCTCAAGCTTACGACTTGCCAAAGATTAAGCCCGATAAAAAAATTTCCGCCGAGTCCGAAGACGCCACGCGCAAAGGGCTCAAGGGCGACTGGTCTCACGTAGAAAAATTTGAGCGCGAAATTCAAGCCGCGCTTGCCGAAAACCCGAACCTTCCCGCGTCCTCTCCCGCGCGCGTCACGGAGGACAAAAACCTGATTTTCATAGCCTACTACAAAGGCAACGCCTACTTCCTCGATAAGTACTCGCTTAAAGTTGCCCGAAATTCCCGCGAAAGACGCACCTGGAGCCAGCACATTTTCCCAATCGGCGAAGGTATTTCTCCGCAAAATTCAAGGGCAACTAAACAGAAATTCAATACCGAGGCTGGCGAAATTTACAATTCGCGCGGGCGCAGTGACAAAATTTCCAAAGCCAAAACCGACGCCGACCGAATTTTTCTGGAGGAGTGCTTCAAAGTCGGCTACTACTACGCGTTCGGAGAGGATTTTGACGAAGTTCAAGATTAACAAGTGGAAAGAGGTCTTTTTAGAATGAGCGAAAACCACAGGTACAAATTTGAGACGCTTCAGCTCCACGTTGGGCAGGAAAATCCCGACCCAGTTACTGACGCGCGCGCTGTCCCGATTTACCAAACCACGTCGTACGTTTTCCATAACTTCGACCACGCCGCAGACAGATTCGCGCTGCGCGACGCCGGAAATATCTACGGGCGCCTGACAAATCCTACGCAGGACGTTCTTGAACGCCGAATCGCCGCCCTTGAAAACGGCTCGGCGGCTCTGGCGGTTGCTTCCGGCGCGGCGGCCGTCACCTACGTCGTGCAGGCTCTTGCGCATAAGGGGCAGCACGTCGTTGCGGCGACCACGATTTACGGCGGCACCTTCAACCTTTTTGAACACACGCTGCCCGATTACGGCATCGAAACCACTTTCGTCGACCCATCCAAGGGCGCCAAAGTTTTTGAAAAAGCTATCAAAAAAAATACCAAGCTGATTTTTATCGAGTCCGTCGGCAACCCCAACGCCACGCTGATTGACATTCAGGCCGTCGCGGACGTTGCGCACAGGCACAAAATCCCGCTGGTTATCGACAACACTTTCGCCACGCCTTACCAAATCCGCCCGTTCGAGTACGGCGCTGATATTGTCGTTCACTCGGCGACGAAATTTATTGGCGGGCACGGCACCACGCTCGGCGGAATTATCGTCGAGGGCGGCAACTTCGACTGGGAAAAATCCGGCAAGTTCCCCTGGCTCGTCGAACCAAATCCAAGCTATCACGGCGTCAGCTTTTACAAGGCGCTCGGCGCGGCGGCTTTCGTCACGTATATCCGCGCGATTCTGCTGAGAGATACCGGCGCCGCAATTTCTCCGCTCAACGCATTCTTCCTCCTGCAGGGCGTCGAAACTCTTTCCCTGCGCGTTGAACGCCACGTAGAAAATGCGCTGAAGGTTGTTGACTACCTCGCCAAAAATCCGAAGGTCACCAAAGTCAATCACCCCGCGCTTGCCAATCACCCAGACCACGCGCTCTACGAAAAATATTTCCCGAACGGCGGCATTTCAATTTTCACCTTCGAGATTAAGGGCGGCGCCGAAGCTGCTAAAAAATTCATCGACAGCCTGAAAATTTTCTCGCTGCTGGCTAACGTCGCTGACGTGAAATCGCTCGTGATTCACCCCGCGTCGACGACTCATTCCCAGATGACTGAAGCTGAACTGCTGGCGTCCGGCATTACGCCTTCGACGATTCGCCTTTCAATCGGCACGGAACACATCGACGACATTATTGCCGACCTTGAGGAGGGTTTCGCGGCTATCTGAACTCAAAAGGAGCCTGATTCTATGCACACAATGCAAAACGAAATTTTGAAAATCACCGTGGCTGAGCGCGGCGCCGAACTGAAATCTATCACCGGCGTTAAGGACGGCGCGCAATATCTGCATGACGGGAACCCGCAGTGGTGGAAATACACGGCGCCAGTACTGTTCCCGTTCGTCGGCAAGCACGTTGACAATAAATACCGCGTCGACGGAAAAGTTTACGAACTTCCGCAGCACGGCTTCGCGCGTACGACGGACTTCAAATGCATTCGCGAGGCGGCGGACGAAATCGCTTTCCGCCTGAGCTGGAGCGAAGAGACGCTCAAAAATTATCCCTACAAATTTCAGCTCGACATCGCCTACATTCTGCGCGGCAACGAAGTCGAAGTCATGTGGACGGTTGAAAATCTCGACGATAAGGAAATGTACTTCTCGATTGGCGCGCACCCCGCGCTGAAGTGCCCGATTGTTGACGGCGAAAATTTTGACGACTGCTATTTGAAATTCAACGTGCCGGAAAAATCTTCGCGCATTCTGCTGGCGGCGAACGGCAACCTCTCCCACGACAGAGTTCCCACGATTGACGGCACCGAACTCCCGCTGAACTACGAACTTTTCAAGGGCGACGCGCTGGTTTTCGACGACCTCAAATCCGACGAAATTACAATCTGCTCGCGCAAAAGTTCAAAGGCTGTCACCGTCCGCGCGAAGGGCTTCCCGTACATGGGTATCTGGACGCCAGCTAAGGGCGGCGCGCCGCTGCTTTGCATTGAACCCTGGCTCGGTCACGCAGATTATGTTGACTTTACCGGCGACATTTCCGAGAAGGAAGGCATTAACAAAATTCCCGTCGGAGAATCGTTCGACGCCGGTTTCACGTTTATCATTCACGAATAAAAAAAGAGCTGCCGTTTCAGCAACTCCAAAAATATTTTCAACGGGCGCAGAGCCCGTTTTTTTTGTTCAACCCGCGCTGACGTAACTGCGCTGGCCTGCAGGAATTTTCGCCCAGTCGATTTGATTTACCGCGACGCCGTTCCTTATCCCGTACGCCGCCGCAATTCCCGCCGCCTCGCCAATGCTCATGCACGTCGGCTGAATCCTCATCGACGCCTGAAGAATGAAACTCGCGCTGATACAACGCCCGCTGACAATCAGATTGGAAATTTTGTCGCAAATCAGCGCGCGGTAGGGAATTTCGTAGTAGCCGCCCTTCGGGAGTTTTTCGGAAACTTTTTCGCCGTGCGCGTCGATAAACCACGCCGTCCGGCAAACCGCGTCGGCAAAGCGGCTCTGATTGTGGTAATCGTCCTCAACCAGATAATATTTCCCGCGAATACGCCAGGACTCGCGCGCGCCCAGCATAACCGCTTCGCGACTGATATACGCGTTCTCGAAGCCAGGCAGGTGCCGAATAAGATAGCCCGCCATATTGTGGAGCATTTTCCTGCCGTAAGTTACCGCGCGGCTGTAGTCGATTGGGTCGGTGGATTTGAACTTCACGGGAATTTCTGGGAAGTTGCAGGACATGACGCCGTTTTTGCCGATAATGCTGTAAGCCTGCATGTACTCCGCCTCTTCCTGCGAAAGTTCGCCGGTCTCAACGCCGCGCGCCATAAGTTCTTCCAGCTTGTAGCGCTGCTTCCTGTGCATTGCCTCCGCAATTTCAAAGTACGGCGGCAAAGATTTGCACCAGTCTTCCTTCAGCTCAATCGCCACGTACTGATAAAGCCGGTCGATGTCAATCCCGCCCATTTCAAAGCGGAAACTCATAGGCTGATTGTTGCCGGTTTTCTCGTAGCCGCGCTCGTGAGGGACGCCGACATTTCGCGCAAGGTAAGCGTCGCCCGTCGAGTCGATGAAAACTTTCGCGCGCACCGCCGCAAGTCCGGCTATCGTCTGAATAATCGCCGTGGTAATTTTCCCGCCCGAAGTCAGCGCGTCAACCAGAACAGTTTCGTACAGAATGTTGACGCCGGTTTCTTCGCACATTTCGTCATAAATCCAGGTGAGCGTTTCGGGATTGTGCCATGTCTGCTGAGTCACGCCGTCGAAGGGCTCAATTCCCTTTTCGCGCAGGCGCTGTTTAATTTCGGCAACGTAAGGCGTGTCGCTGTTGGGCGCGTGCGTTTCCATGAACGGATACACGCAGCCAAGAACCGCCATTCCGCCCAGCGCTACACTGCGTTCGAGCAGAACGACTTTCGCTCCCTTGCGCGCTGCATTAATCGCCGCCGCTGTGCCAGAAGGTCCGCCGCCGCATACACAAACGTCCACGTCGTACAGCACAGGAATTTTTTTGCCAGCATATTTTATCATGTCGCCGGAAACTTTTTCAGCCGCCTCAACTTCAGTCAAATCGCCGCCGCCGCCACTCAGAAGAGCGCCAGCTGTCGTCAAGCCCGCCAGCTTCATGAAATCCCTTCGCGAAATCGGTATCAAAAAACTTTTTGACATAAAAAATCCTCCAATAAAAAAATCCCGCACAACTTGCGTACAGGATTATAACAGATTTGCAACAGATATGCAAATTTTTTACGCCATGAGACCAATCGCGTAACCTGCAATGCGATAGGTAAGAGCATTGCTATACCGATTGCGAACAGCCCGACGATAATCGTATTTTGCGTTCGTTTTTTACGCCATAAGCCCGACAGCGTAACCGATAATACCAATCGCGAAAAGTCCCACGATAATTGTCAGCGCGTTGACGCCTTTTTTGAGCAGGAACATACAGGCGAAAGTCATCAGCAGCGGCACGATACTCGGCATCAAGCTATCGAGAATTGACTGCAAAGTTGTAACGACGTGCTCACCGGCGGAGTTCGTGTATTCGGAAATAACCAGCGGCATGTTGACGCTCGTCCACTTTGCAACGAGCGCGCCCATAACCAGAAGACCGAGAACCGACGCGCCTTCGGTGAGGAAACGCATTTGGTTACCGCCAATATTTTCAACGAGCGCCGTGCCCTGCGTGTAGCCGTACTGCACGCCGTACCAGTGAGTTGCAAGGCGGATAATGTTAAAGCCAATGAAGAAAATGAAAGGACCAATCAGCGAGCCGGTAAGCGCAACGCCCGCGCCGAGCGCCGCAAGGACAGGACGAATCGTGCCCCAGAAAATCGGGTCGCCGACGCCAGCCAGAGGACCAATCAAACCGACCTTGACGCCGGAGAGCGTAGCTTCGCTTATATCAGCGCCGTTCGCCTTTTTCTCCTCCATAGCGCCAATGATACCCATAATCGCCGCCGCAACGAATGGCTGCGTGTTAAAAAATTCAAGGTGACGGCGCAGCGCTTTCTTGAGTTCGTCGCCTTCATAGACGCGCTTGAGAATCGGAATCATCGCCACGCAGAATCCCATTGCCTGCATACGCTCGAAGTTGAAGGAGCCGAGCAGGAAGTTTGACCGTACAAAGACCCAAAACAGATCGTCTTTGGTAACTTTTTTATCTGCCATCTCTGTAACTTTTTTATCTGCCATCTCGTTCGCCTCCTTACATCAGTTCGGAATCGTCAATGTCGTCGCCTTCGACACCGCTACCGCCGCCAGTTTTCGCCGCTTCCTCAATGTCAATGTTCATCTGCATTGTCTGAATGTGGAAGTAAGCGCAAATCGCGCCGATAGCGCCGAAACCGATAAGGTTAATGTCGGTGAAGACCGCCAGCAGGAATCCGAGGAAGAAATAAACCATGAGCTTCTGGGCGTTCATGAGGTTGATAACCATTGCGTAGCCGACGACGACGATAAATCCGCCAGCGACCTGCAAGCCGCGCGTGATAACTTCCGGAATGGAATTGAGCGCTTCGTTGACAGTGTCGGTACCGGCAACCATGTAAATCGCCACGGACGGAATTGCAACGCGCAAGCCCTGCAGTAAAAGACCGAGCCAGTGACACATTTCAATTCCGTGATAGTTGCCCGCCTCTGCGTATTTATCCGCCATGTGCTGGAAGAAAACCGTGATTGTACGAACGAAAATCGTGAGAACCTGTCCGGCAGCCGCCAGCGGGACTGCCAATGCGATACCTGCACCAATGCTTTGATGTCCAACTATAACCAGAATCGTTGAAACGACGGAGGCCAGTGCCGCGTCAGGAGCCATTGCCGCGCCGACGTTCATCCAGCCCAGCGCCATCATTTCGAGTGTACCGCCAAGAATAATTCCTGTTGTCATGTCGCCGAGTACCGCGCCAGTCATTGTACACGCTATTACCGGACGGTGGAACTGCGCCTCGTCCAGAACCGACGCGAAACCGGTTATCATCGCCACTATGAACAGCAATACCAGTGTCATAGCAGAAAACACCTCTTTCGCTTATTTTATGAAGTTTTCAAAGACCTGCGAAAAAATTTTTAAACCTGCCGAATCGACAACCGTTATTGCGCGGCAAAATGCAGGCACAGGAAGAACCCCGCGCCCGCACCTGCCGAACAATTTTCAATGCCGTTTTACCAGAGACCTTTCGCCTTCAGCGCTTCCTCAACGGGAACCTTCGTGTCGTTGGCGAGCTTGCGCATTTCAACTTCGATACCCATACTGAGCAGCTTTTTAAGTGCCTCAACGTCCTTGGGGCTAACGCCTACTGCCTGCGAAATCATCGTATCGCCGTCTTTAAAAGTCTTGCCGCCGAGATTTACCGACTTAAAAGGAATGCCGCCTTCGACCGCGCGAACAACGTCAGTAGGATTCGTGAACAGAAACAGCGTCTTGAAAGAATCAAACTTCGGATTTTTATAAGCCTCGCAAGCCTTCTCTACGGAAACAACGTAGCCCTTAAGTCCGGGCGGAACTACCTGCAGGAGGAGCTTTTTACGCAGTTCGTCTTTCGCAACTTCGTCGCTTACGCACATAATGCGATTGCAGCCGGTGACCTTCGACCAGACCGTCGCGACCTGCCCATGAATCAAACGATCATCGATTCGGCAGAAAGCTATTTCCATAAAAATACCACCTTTCCCTTGCGCCACGCCACTTGTCCGACGCGGCAAAACCATTAACAATTACACGGGCTGATTATATATTACTGATAAATTTTTTGCAATAGCAAATGAAAATTTTCTTTAGGCAGTGTATAATTTAGCGGAGGTGATATTTTGAAAACTGAAGACACTATCAGCGCGATTTCTACGGCGCTCGGCACGGCTGGCGTCGGCATTATCCGCCTCAGCGGCGAAAATTCTATCGCCATCGCTGAAAAAATTTTTGACAGGCCGCTCCTCACCGCGCCCGACAGAAAAATTATTTTCGGTCACATTAAAAATTCCGCCGGTGAAATTGTCGACGAAGTTTTAGTTTTAATCATGCGCGCGCCCAAATCCTACACGCGCGAAAACGTCGTCGAAATTCAATGCCACGGCGGCACCGAAGTCCTGCGCGAAATTCTCAGCTTAACTTTTCAGGCCGGCGCCCGCCCTGCTGAACGCGGCGAATTTACTAAGCGCGCCTTTCTCAACGGCAGACTTGATTTAACGCAGGCGCAGGCAGTTTTGGACGTGATTCAGGCGAAAACTTCCACTGCCCTCAGCGTCGCCCAAAATCAGCTCGCCGGTAAAACTTCAAAAAAAATCCGCGCCATTCGCACCGAAATTCTCGGCGTCCTCGCTCATATCGAAGCGCTCATAGATTTTCCGGAAGACGACCTCGACGACGCCATTACCGCTGACCTCGACGCTAAAATTTCCGCGCAGATTGACGCCGTGAAAATTTTCCTCGCCAACCAGCGCAGCGGTAAAATCCTGCGCGAAGGTCTTGAGACTGCGATTATCGGCAAGCCCAACGTCGGCAAGTCCAGCCTGCTGAATTTTCTCGCCGAAACCGACCGCGCTATCGTCACCGACATTCCTGGCACGACCCGCGACAGCATTGAGGAATTTGTCAGCATTCGCGGCGTCCCGCTCAAAATTATCGACACCGCCGGTATTCGCAGTTCCGATAACCCCGTTGAAAAAATTGGCATTGAGCGCGCTAAAAACTGCGCCAGTCGCGCGGAACTGATTCTGGCTCTCTTCGACGGCTCCCGCGAAATTTCTGCCGAGGATTTGGAAATTCTCAGGCTGATTGACGGCCGCAGCGCAATTATTCTGCTGACGAAGGCGGATTTGCCGCGCGTCATTGACACTGCGCAGTTTGAAAATTTCACAGCGATTTCGGTGAAGACCGGCGCGGGCGTTGAGGATTTTTTGGACGCCATTGCTGAAAAAGTCGGCAGCGTCAACGCCGAGATGAATTTTGTCCGCGACGAACGCGAAGCAGATTTACTCCGGCGCGCCGTTGAAAATCTTGAAGAGGCTCGCGTTACGCTTGCAAAAAATATCGGGATTGACTTCGTGGCGATTGACTTGCGCGCGGCGCTGGAACTTCTCAGCGAACTCACCGGCGAATCCGTCACCGAGGACGTTATCAACGAGATTTTCAGCAAATTTTGTATCGGGAAGTGAGAAAATGTTCGTAGCTGGAAAATACGACGTAATAGTTATCGGCGCGGGGCACGCAGGAATTGAGGCCGGCTTAGCGGCAGCACGGCTCGGCTGCAAAACCCTGCTTACAACCCTGTCGCTGGAAAATTTAGCAATGATGCCCTGCAACCCGTCAATAGGCGGCTCTGCGAAAGGTCACTTAGTGCGCGAAGTCGACGCGCTCGGCGGGCAGATGGGAATTGTCGCCGACCAAACCTGTATCCAATTCCGCACGCTCAACACCGGCAAGGGCTTCGCCGTGCAGGCTCTCCGCGCGCAGGCTGACAAAAAAATTTATCAGGCGGCTATGAAAAAAGTCTGCGAGAACACCGACAACTTGGACTTGAAACAGCTGCTGATTGAAAATATTCTCGTCGAGAGAAACAAAATCGTCGGCGTCACGGCGGAGACCGGCGAAACTTTCCTTGCCAGCGCGGTAATTCTCGCGTCGGGAACTTATTTGAGCGGCAGGATTATCATCGGCGAAAGTATCTTCGACGGCGGCCCCAACGGTCAGCGCGCCGCTGTCAAACTTTCCACCGCGCTCAAAAATCTCGGCGTCAAACTCATGCGCTTCAAAACCGGCACGCCCGCCCGCGTCGACGCCAGAACTCTCGACTTCAGCAAAATGGAAATTCAGCGCGGCGATTCGGGTATGCAAAATTTTTCCTTCCTCACAGAGACGCCCGCCAACAATCAGGTCTGCTGCTACCTCACCTACACCAACGAGCGCACGCACGAAATTCTCCGCCGCAACCTGCACCGCGCGCCCATGGCTAACGGGATTATCGAGGGCGTCGGTCCGCGCTACTGCCCGTCTATCGAGTCAAAAATTATTCGCTTCCCCGATAAGGAACGCCACCAGCTTTTCCTTGAGCCCGAAGGTCTGAACACGCAGGAATTTTACGTGCAGGGTATGTCGACTTCCATGCCCGCCGACGTGCAGATTGAATTTCTCCACACGATTCCTGGTTTGGAAAACGCGAAGATTATGCGCCACGGCTACGCGATTGAATACGACTGCCTTGACCCGCTCCAGCTCAAGCCCACGCTCGAATTTAAATCTATCGCCGGATTTTTTTCCGCCGGTCAGTCCAACGGCAGTTCCGGCTACGAAGAGGCCGCCGCTCAGGGACTTATCGCCGGTATCAACGCCGCCGCCCTTGTAAAAAATTTCCCGCCGCTCATTCTTAAACGCTCCGAAAGTTATATCGGCGTGCTCATCGACGACCTCGTTACCAAGGGCACCGCCGAGCCTTATCGAATGATGACTTCGCGCGCGGAATACCGTCTGCTACTTCGGCAGGACAACGCCGACATTCGTCTGACGCCCTACGCTATTGACATCGGTCTCGCCAGCGTTGAGCGCGCTGAAAAATTTAACCGCAAGCTCGCCGAAATTTCCGCCGCCAACAAAATTCTCACCGAAACGAAAATCACGCCCAGCGCCGAAGTCAACGCCAGACTCGCCGCCGCCGGTATCGCTGAAATTAAAAATTCCCTGCCGCTCGCTGAACTCATGCGCCGCCCCAACGTCACCTATGAAAAACTGCGCGACATTTTCAGCCTGCCGGAAATTTCCGCCGCCGCCGCCAGTCAGGTTGAAATTTCTTTTTTCTACGAAGGCTACATAAAAAAACAGGCGGAACTCGCCGCTAAGCTCGACCGCCTCGAAAATAAAATTATCCCAGAAAATATCAACTACCACGCGATTCAAAACCTGCGCGTCGAAGCCCGCGAAAAGCTCAGTGAAATTCGTCCGCGCTCGATTGGTCAGGCCGCCAGAATTTCCGGCGTTTCGCCCGCTGATATTTCCGTTCTGGTTGTCTACCTTGAAACTTTCAGCTAGACAAAATATAATTGCGGCGGAATTAAACAAACCTGCAACGGGGAGGTTACGAAAGTTATGGATTTTGGTGCAATGGTGAATCCGGTGGGCGAAGCTTGCGGCGTTTTCGGCATGTACAATCTCGACGGCGGCGACGTGGCGCCCACGATTTATTACGGGCTCTACGCCCTTCAGCATCGCGGCCAGGAAAGCGCCGGTATCGCCGTCACTGATACTTTCGACGGCAAAGATTACGTAAAGTGCCAGAAAGATTTGGGCGGCGTCAACCACGTCTTCAACGCGGAAAATATTGCGACGCTCAAAGGCAACCTCGGCGTCGGGCACGTGCGCTATTCAACCGCTGGCGGCTCGACGCGCGAAAATGCTCAGCCGCTCGTTCTGGCTTACGTCAAGGGAACTCTAATGCTCGCTCACAACGGGAATATCGTCAACACGCCCCAGCTCCGGCGCGAACTCGCAATGAACGGCGCCATTTTCCAGACCACCACCGACACCGAAACCATCGCCTACCACATCGCCCGCGCCAGAGTTCGCACAACGACCGTCGAAGCCGCTACCGTCCGCGCCCTGCGAAAAGTTCAGGGCTCCTACTCCGTGGTTATCGCCAGCCCGCGCAAGTTGATTGGCGCCCGCGACCCGTGGGGATTCCGCCCGCTCGTTATCGGAAAAATCGACAACAGCTACATTATAACTTCCGAAACCTGCGCGCTCGAAACCGTCAACGCCGAATTTATCCGCGACGTCCGCCCTGGCGAAGTCGTTACCATTCTCAGCGACGGTACAATTCAGTCAAACCTTGAACTCAGTCTGCCGGAAAATAAAACCGCGCGCTGCGTCTTCGAGTATATTTATTTCTGCCGCCCCGATACCACGTTCGACGGAATGAGCGTCACGAAATCCAGAATTATCGCCGGCAGAATTTTGGCTAAGGTGCACCCCGTCGACGCTGATTTGGTGGTTGGCGTGCCCGAATCCGGCAACATGGCGGCGGTCGGCTACTCGCTGGAGTCCGGCATTCCCTACGGCATTGCGTTCACGAAAAATACTTACGTCGGCAGAACTTTTATCAAGCCGCGCCAGTCAACCCGCGTGCAGAGCGTCAAAGTCAAACTCAACGTCCTGCGCGAAGTCGTTGCCGGTAAGCGGATTATCATGGTCGACGATTCGATTGTTCGCGGCACGACCAGCGACCAGATTGTCACCATGCTCAAAGACGCCGACGCGAAGGAAGTTCACATGCGCGTTTCCAGCCCGCCTTTTTATCATCCGTGCTACTTCGGCATTGACATTCCCAGCGAAAATCAGCTGATAGCGCACAACCGCACGACGGACGAAATTTGCAAAATCATTGGCGCGGATTCGCTCGGCTACCTGCCGCTGGAAAAACTCAGCGAACTTTCTGGCGGCAGACCGATTTGCGACGCGTGTTTCAGCGGAAATTATCCTGTTGCGCCGCCGGTCGAGGACATTCGCGGCGAGTTCGACAGATAAAATTTTTTAGGAGGTATTCATCATGGAATTTTTGGAACTGGCAAAGGCGCGCTATTCGTGCCGGAAACTTTCTGACAAGCCGGTCGAGCCGGAAAAAGTCGCGCGGATTTTGGACGCGGCGATAGCGGCACCGACGGCGAAAAATGTTCAGCCCTACAAAATCTGGAAAGTCACTTCGCCCGCCGCGCTGGAAAAAATTCAGCAGGTCGCCAAATTCCCGTTCGTGCAGCAGTCGAAAGTTATGCTGGTCGTCGGTACGAAGGCGGAAGGAGCGTTCGTGCGGCCGTTCGACAACAAAAACTACGCGGAAATCGACGGCGCGATAGTTGCCACGCACATAATTCTGGCGGTGCAGGCGGAAGGGCTGGGCACGACGTGGGTAGGCTACTTCGACGCGCCGAAACTGCAGGAGCTCATTCCCGAAATGGCGGGCTACGAATTAATTGCGCTGTTCCCGCTCGGCTATCCGGCGGACGACGCGAAACCTGCGCCGAGGCATTTTGAACGCCGCGCCGTCGCTGAAGCAGTCGCCGAACTCTGATGACTGTCGCTACGAAAAAACTTGGCAACGCCGGTGAAGATTTCGCCGCGAATTATCTTGAAAGCCACGGCTACAGGATTCTCGCGCGGAATTTTCGAGTGCGCTCGGCGGAAATTGACATCGTTGCTGAGAGCGGCGGCGTTGTCGTTTTCGTCGAAGTCAAGACGCGCAGGGATACGCGCCACGGCTTACCGGCGGAGGCAGTCAACCTTCGCAAGCAGAAAAAAATTATCGAGGCGGCGGGTGTTTTCCTGCAGGATGAAACCTACGCTGAATGTGCCTGCCGCTTCGACGTGATTGAAGTCTACGCGCTGGGGAAAAATTTCGGCGTCCGCCATATCGAAAACGCCTTTGAAGTCGCGTCCGAATTTTAATTTATGAACCAATGCTGCGTGAAATGAACGTACGCGCTTAGAAGTGGCCGCCCATGGACGGGCGGCCTGTGAGCGTCGGTCGCCGGACGCGACCGCAGCGAACGAGCTTTCTTTGCTACTTTCTTTGTCGGCACAAAGAAAGTAGGGCACAAAACAAAACTAAACTATAAACTGGGAGTGAAGAAACTTTGTACGCCAGAACCTTTGGTGCGGCAACGCTGGGCGTCGACGGTCTGATAATTTCTGTGGAAGTCGACAGCGCCAACGGAATGCCTGCGTTCGACATCGTAGGTCTGCCAAACGCGTCAGTCCGCGAATCTAAAGAGCGCGTCCGCACCGCCATAAAAAATTCCGGCTTGCGTTCGCGGCAGGAAAAAATTACCGTCAACCTTGCGCCCGCCGAAATCCGTAAGGAAAGCGCCGGTCTGGATTTGCCAATCGCAATCGGTCTCTTAGCGGCACAGGGAAAAGTTACGCAGGAGGCTTGCAGAGAATTTGTTTTTATCGCGGAACTTTCGCTTGAGGGCAGGCTCTGCAGTGTCAACGGGATTTTGCCAATGACCATTGCCGCCCGCGACGCCGGTTGCAAAAAAATTGCCGTGTCGCCCGACAACGTCAATGAAGCGCTTTTAGTCGACGGAATTGAAGTCTACGCGCCGGAAACGCTGATTGACCTCGTGGAATTTCTGCAGGGCGAAAAAAAACTTGAACCGGCGAAGTCGCAGACGCTCAGCGAGGCGGAAGGATTTATCGAACTGGTTGACGATTTTTCGGACGTGCAGGGACAGTTCATGGCGAAGCGCGCGCTGGAAGTGGCGGCGGCTGGCGGGCACAACGTGCTGATGGTCGGCGTGCCTGGCTCCGGCAAAACAATGCTGGCTAAACGTGTCAGCTCAATCCTGCCGGAACTCACGCGCGAAGAGGCGCTCGAAGTCACGAAAATTTACAGCGTCGCCGGTAAGCTGGGACTGAACGGCGGCTTGATAACTAAGCGCCCTTTCCAGCACCCGAACCACGACGCCTCAACTGCGGCGATTATCGGCGGCGGCTCCAATCCAATGCCTGGGCAAGTCACGCTGGCGCACCACGGCGTTTTGTTTCTTGACGAACTTCCTGAGTTCAGAAAATCCGCGCTCGAAGCCCTGCGCGAACCGCTCGAAGAAAGGCAGGTTACAATCAGCCGCGTCACCAACACGCTGACTTTTCCCTCCAGTTTTATTTTAATCTGCGCAATGAACCCCTGCCCGTGCGGCTGGTACGGCGACCGCGACCACAACTGCCAGTGCTCCCAGCTCGAAATTAAACGCTACACGCACAAACTTTCCGGTCCGCTCCTCGACAGAATCGACATTCACGTACGAGTTCCGCGCGTCAAGTACGACGAGCTGACTTCCAAGCGCAAATCCGAACCTTCCGCAAAAGTCCGCGAAAGAGTTTCCGCCGCCAGAGAAATTCAGCTGAATCGCCTCTCCAAATTCCACCTTTTCTGCAACGCCCAAATGAATCACGCTATGCTACAGGAACTTTGCACGATAACGCCCGCCGCGAAGGAACTGCTCAAAAATGTTTTCGAGAGCAAAAAACTTTCCGCGCGCTCCTACGACAGAATTATAAAAGTCGGGCGCACTATCGCGGATTTGGATAACAACGCCGCCGAAATTTCCGACAAGCATATCGCCGAGGCTATCAAGCTCCGCAACGAACTGGACTTCGAGCGCTGAAATGTTTAAGGCACACGAAATCGACATGCTCCATGGGAAACTGTGGGACAAAATAATTTTATTCGCACTGCCGCTGGCGCTGACGGGCGTTATGCAGCAGCTTTTGAACGCGGCGGACGTGGCGGTTTTGGGGCAGTACGTCGGCAAAAACGCAATGGCGGCGGTAGGGAACAACACCGCGCTAATCGGTCTGCTGGTGAATTTATTCATGGGCTTGAGCCTGGGCGCGAACGTCGTCATAGCGCAGAACATCGGCGCAGAAAAATTCGACCGCGTACACGACGCAGTTCACACGGCATTTTTGCTGGCGCTAATCGTCGGCGCAGTGCTCTGCGGAATCGCACAGGTTTTGGTGAATCCGGTCTTCGAGTGGCTGGCAGTACCGGCGTCCGTCGCGCCAATGGCTGAAACCTACCTGCGAATTTACGCGCTGGGCTTACCGGCAATGGGAATTTATAACTTCGAGGCGGCGATTTTCCGTTCACGCGGAGATACGCAAACGCCGCTGGTCGCGCTGACGATAGCGAGCTTTTTGAATATCGCGCTGAATTTATTTTTCGTGCTGCGGCTGGGAATGGGCGTGGACGGCGTAGCGTGGGCGACGGTCATTGCCAACTTTGTCAGCGCGGTAATTTTATTTCACGGACTCATAAAAGCCGAAGGACTCATTCATTTAAATCTGCGCGAAATGAAAATGGACAAAGCGTGCCTGAAAGAAACCGTGCGAATCGGCTTACCGGCGGGCGTGCAGGGCATGGTTTTTTCGCTGTCGAACCTGCTGATACAGGCGGCGATAAATTCGCTGGGGCCTGACGCAATGGCGGCGTCAGCGGCGGCGTTCACCGTCGAGATAAATGTTTTCTGCTTAACGAGCGGCTTCGGGCAGGCGGCGACGACGTTCGTCAGCCAGAACTACGGCGCAGGAAATCTGGAGCGCTGCAGGGAAGTCACGAAAGTTTCACTGCAGATAAATATTTTGCTGATGTTCATTTTATCGGCGGCGATTCTGTATTTCGCGGAGTCGCTAGTCGGATTTTTCAACGAAGACCCCGAAGTTATCCGGCTGGGCGTTATCAGACTTTGGTACATAATTGCGCCGGAAATAATCAGCGTTGTCATGGAAATAATTTCGGGCTCGCTGCGCGGCTACGGAATTTCGCTGGCACCGGCGCTGATAACACTGGTATTCGTCTGCGGAATACGAATTGCGTGGGTTTTCACCGTCTTCGCGAAAATCCCAACTTACGCGTCGCTTATGGCGGTTTACGGCGTGAGCTGGTTTTTCACCATGATTTTTTTAATCATAGCCTACAGATTCTACGTGAAACATTTGAAAGTTATCAAGCTTTAAAATTTGTCAGCAATAAAATTTGTCAGCAATAAAAAGTGGCCGCCCAAGGACGGGCGGCCTGTGAGCGTCGGTCACGTGATGTGACCGCAGCGAACGAGCTTTCTTTGCTACTTTCTTTGTCGGCACAAAGAAAGTAGATTCTTTTTCCGTAATTACGCGTCGAGAGAAGGCTCCGCGTCGAAGAGATAGCTGTAGCGATTCTTAAATTCTTCGGGCTCCATTTTGAAAGCCGTAGCCAGCCCGCGATCGTCGAGGTCGCCGCGTTCGAGGCGCATCATGAAACCGCGCGCGATTTTGTAGTGGACGGAATTGATATTGACGCGGCGGACGAAAGTTTTGCCGGTCTCGGGGTCGCGGATATTTTCAAAGCGCATGGGAACGGCTTCGTTATCCTGAATGGTAATGAGCGCGCCGCTGTCGCCACGGAACAGGAACTGCATGGCCTCATAGCCGAGGTTGCGGGCGTAGTCGATGTCGTACGCGATAGGCGCGGCGCAGCGGAACTCGTAGCCAATTTCCTTGTCGACGATTGACATTTTGATACCGAGGCGCTTGAGTTCGCCGAGAACTTTCTGCTTGAGAATTTCGCCGAAGTCGAGTTCAGCGTAGCGAATGTGCCCGTGTTCGTCGAGGACGACGTTGCCGAGTTCCGCGAAATCTTCTTCAGCGATTTTTTCAATGACGCCCTCAGCGATAACAGCGACGCCGTAATTTTTGCCGATAACGTAGCGCTTGACGATTGAGCCGACGATAATGTCAACAATCTGCTGGAGGCGAATTTTGGGCTGCGGAAATTCTTCAGGAATAACCGTGACAGCGGCGCCGGCGGAGCGTCCCATGCCCAGCGCGAGGTGACCGGCAGTCCTGCCCATTGCAATCGTGAAGTACCAGCGGTTGTTGGAAGTGCGGGCGTCTTCCATGAGATTCTGAATTTCAGTTGTACCGAAAGCGCGCGCCGTCTCGAAACCGAAAGTAGGAATGCCTTCGGGGAGCGGGAGGTCGTTGTCAATCGTCTTGGGAACGTGAACGACGTTAATCGTGCGGCCGAGCTTTCTTGCGTATTCGGAAACCGAAGACGAACTGAACGCGGTATCGTCGCCGCCAATCGTCACGAGGTAGTTGACGCCGAGTTCCGTCAGAGTTTCAACGACGGTGTGCAGGTCAGATTCCTTCTTCGTGGGATTGAAACGCGACATGCGAAGAATGCAGCCGCCGGTAAGGTGAATGCGGTTAGTGTTGCCAGGGTCAAGGCGAATGTAATTTTTCTCGCCGCGCGCAAGGTGCGAAAAGCCGTCGTACATTCCAAGAACGTCCCAGCCGTGGCGGCTCGCCGTATTGACGACCGCGCTGATAACCGCGTTGATACCAGGCGCAGGGCCGCCGCCGCAGACTATCGCCACAACATTTCTTACTCCAACCATTTGAATTTCCCCTCTCAAAAAAATTTAGCTTTTAATAAATTTCGCGTCAAAATCTGGAATGCCAGCCGCGTCGGAAACGTAGCGTTCAACTTTCATGTGCAGGTCGTACTTTTCGCGCAGAGCCGAAATTTTCGCCATCATCGGGCTGGCGTGGTGCACGTCAATAGCCTCCTGATTTTTCCAGATGTCAATCAGCAGAACGGTTTCGGGATCTTTCGCAGGGAAAAAATATTCGTAGCGCTCGTTGCCGTCCTCAGCGCGAATGGCGTCCGCCGTGCCGCTCGACTCCATTTCCTCGGCGAAACTGCGCGCGCTGCCGTTCGTGCCGCTGTAGTAAATATTAATTGAAATGCTCACGCTTTCGACCTCCAATATTTTTATTTCAAATTTCGCCGCCCGCTGGAATTTTCCTTCAACGCCCGCGATTATTTTTTGGCGCAGGACGCTGAACCGCAATTTGTTTTTTAATTCCGCGCTCGATTTTGCTTAGCTTTTCCACGTCGTCCGCAGTCACGAGAGTTATCGCCGTGCCGGATTCGCCAGCGCGGCCGGTACGCCCAATCCTGTGCACGTAAGTTTCCACGTCGCGCGGAACGTCGTAGCTGATAACGTGCGTGACGCCTTCCACGTCGAGCCCGCGCGCCGCAATGTCCGTCGCAACCAGAATCTGAATTTCAGCGCTGCGGAATTTTTTCATGACGAAATTTCTCTGCTGCTGCGTCAAATCGCCGTGCAGTTCCTCGACTTCAAATTTCTGCTTCGCCAGTTCCAGCGCGAGATACGCCGCAGTTTCCTTTTTGCCGCAGAAAACTATTGCAAGATATGGATTTTCCTCGCGCAGAATTTCTACCAGCCGCGCGAATTTTTTTTCAGCGTTCACCTTAACGACAACCTGGCTGATATTTTCCAGCGTGACGGTTTTCGCCTCTACGAAAATTTCTTTGGGACTGCTAAGAAAATCCGCCGCCAGCTGCCGAATGCGCGCAGGCATCGTCGCCGAACAGAGAATTATCTGCCGGTCAGCCGCCGTTTCGCGCAGGAGATTTTCTACGTCTTCGATAAAGCCCAGCTTCAAAAGTTCGTCCGCCTCGTCAACGATAACTTTGTTGACATTTTTCAGCTGAATCGTGCCGCGCTTAACGTGGTCTAAAAGCCTGCCTGGCGTCCCGATTATCAGCTGAGGAATGCGCCGGAGTTTTTCTTTCTGCCGCTCAATATCCTGCCCGCCGCAAATTAAAATACTGTCGAGTTCCAGCACGTCACAAAGTCCCGCCGCAACTTTTGA
Source organism: uncultured Selenomonadaceae bacterium (assembly GCA_905234175.1). Taxonomy (GTDB): domain Bacteria; phylum Bacillota; class Negativicutes; order Selenomonadales; family Selenomonadaceae; genus Quinella. Next base: position 53,253 of record CAJOGX010000006.1, read on the forward strand.
AATCTGCGTGGCAAGTTCCCGCGTCGGCGCAATTATCAATTCCTGCGCGACGGGAATTTTTTTTATGCGTTCGAGCGTCGGCAGTAAAAATGCCAAAGTTTTGCCCGTGCCGGTTTTCGCCTGTACCACCAAATCTTTTCCGGCGCGCGCCTGCGGAATTACCCGCTCCTGTACCGGCGTCGGCTCAGAAATTCCCTGCCGCTTCAAAACTTCGCAGACCGCCGCGCTGACTTTCAATTCTTCAAAATTCATAATCTCAACTCGCTAAAACTTCGTTGCCGGTTTCGGTGATAAGAATCGTCTTTTCCCACTGCGCCGAGAGACTGCCGTCCTTCGTGCGAACCGTCCAGCCGTCGTCCTTATCGGTGGTGACCTGCTTTTTACCGGCGTTAATCATCGGCTCAACGGTAATGCTCATGCCAGGGACGAGCAACATTCCCGTGCCCGCCTTGCAATCGTGGCTGACGAAGGGCTCAAGGTGAAAATCCTTGCCGCAGCCGTGCCCGCCCAAATCCGTCACGACAGAAAATCCATTCGCCTTAGCGAGCTTACCGCAAGCCGCGCCAATGTCTCCGACGAAACTCCACGGCTTAGCGGCGGCGATACCGACTTCCATAATTTCGCGCGTGACTTCGATTAACTTTTTCGCCTCGGCAGAAATTTCGCCGACCCAGAACATGCGCGACGCGTCAGCAAAGTAGCCGTCCAAATCCGTCGTTATGTCGACGTTCAGAATATCGCCGTCCTTGAGAATTTCGCCGCGCGAAGGAATGCCGTGGCAGACGACGTTGTTTACCGAAATGCAAATGCTCTTCGGGAAGCCTTCAAAGCCGAGGCAGCTGGGGTGCGCGCCGTGGCTGACGATAAATTCGTGAACCGCGTCGTTAATTTCCAGCGTGCTTATTCCCGCCTTCACGAGCGTGCCAGCCAAATCCAGCGCGCCGGTATTTATCACTGCCGCCCGCTTAATCCCAGCAACGTCGGCTTCGTTGTTAATAATTCTGTGCGGCGGGCGAATCTGGCTTTTCGTAATGTCAAACTTAATCGCGTCAATCCGCTCGTCAAATTCAAGGTGGCACTTTTTGTATTTCTTACCGCTGCCGCACCAGCAAAGTTCGTTCCTCTTCACGAGGGCAATCATCTCCCTGAAAAAATTTCCAATCATTTCTGCGCGTAAAGCTGCAGGAGCGTGGCGGCGAACGGCGCGTTCTGCGCGAAAGCCGGTGCCAGCGCCTGCGATATTTCTGCGTGCGATTTTTTCTGCAGAATCGGCTCGACGTAACTCCTGAGCGTGTGCCGCGTCCAGAATCTCAAAACGTCCGCCGTAAACTCCGCGTCACCGAGCGGCGAAAGTTTTTCCGAAATGTGTTCGTGGAGTTCAAGGATCGACTGCAGATTTCTGGCAAGTCGCGCGGGGTTTTGCGTCGTAGAATCTGCGTGCGCCCGCCAGATGTAAAACGGCTCCGCAACTTTGAAAATTTTTTCCGTCGCGCAGATAACGTCGAAGTTGAAGAATACATCTTCCGCTACTTCCGCTGGAAATTTTATCCCTTTCGCCAGCAGAAATTCCCGCCGGTACAGGAAAAGCCACGGCGCGATATGCATTCCGCCGCGCAAAAATTCCTGGTAAACGCGCGTCTGCAAATCCGCTGAGACCGCCGAATTTCGCGTTCCACGCAAGTCCAGTTTTATTTCGTCAGCGTTCGGAGCGTCAAGATTTTCCGACTCGTACCACCTCGTTGCGGTCACCGCGTCGGCAGAATTTTTTTCCGCCGCCTCAACCAGAATTTCCAGCCCGCGCTCCAGTAAAACGTCGTCGTCGTCCATGAAGTAAACGTATTCGCCCTTCGCCGCGTCAAATCCAACGTTCCGCGTCGCGCCAGGCGTTCCCAAATTTTTTTTGTTCCGCAGAATTGTTATCCGCGCGTCCTCAAAACTTTCCGCTACCGCCAGCGTCCCGTCCGTCGAACAGTCGTCCACCAATATCAGCTCGAAATCTTTGAACGTCTGCCCAAGCACCGACTGCACGCTCAGTTCCAAAAATTTTTCGGCGTTGTAAAGCGGCATAACTACCGAAACTTTCGCCAATAAAATCACCCCTCGTTCCAAAAATATTTTAGCCCGCGCCAGCGAAATTGTAAAGCCAATTCTTGACACTGCCGCCGCGTTGTTATATATTATCGCAAATTGGAAATGAAAATTTACTGAAAGAGTTTTTGGGGGGATTGAGGGGGAAATCTTAAATGAAGCGGCTGTTAATATTTTTAGTGTTGCTGATTGTGGCGGCTGGCTCATACATTTCGTGGCTGTTCCAGCGCGATTCGGACGGCGTGCCGATTCTGACTTATTATCAGGTGAACGACATCGACCAAGATTCTCACACGCTGACGGTGGAGCAGTTCGACGCGCAGATGAAATATCTCGTCGACAACGGCTACAACGTTTTGACGCCGACGGAACTTTTGGACGCGTGGCAGAGCGGCGGCGACGTTCCCAGAAAGCCGGTGGTTATAACTTTCGACGACGGCCACATTGACGCCTACAAAAACGTTTTCCCGATTCTGCAGAAGTACAACCTCCGCGCGACTTTTTTTATCACGACGGATTTTATCAACCTGTACCCGAATTATCTGACGTGGGAGCAGATTCGCGAAATGCAGGCGAGCGGCCTTGTTGACATCGAAAGCCACACGCTAAATCACCGGCTGCTGACGGAAATTCGGTCGCGGGACAAAATCTGGGATCAGCTCTACGGCTCGCGGCAGGCGATTGAATGGTATTTGAAAAAACCGGCGAACTTCATCGCGTACCCTGGCGGGAGGTATTCGCTGGAGACGGAAGCAATTTCAAAGGAGGCGGGATACCGCGCGGCTTTCACGACGGATTACGGTCTGGCGCTCAACGAGCCGGACGCGTACGTTTTCGACAGGATACAGATTTTCGGCGCAAATTCGCACACGCTGCTAAGATTCAAAATGCGGCTGAACGGCGCGCCGATAATCGCTCCGCTGACGCGAATGAAAGAGCGCATTGCTAATGACGGCAACCCCGAAGTCGCAGATTTAATCTGGATACCGTGAGGCGAATCGATATGAATTTTGGAAACCTTGACACTGAAAAGCGCAACCCCGCGACCGCCAATATCGACAGGTGTTCGACGCTCGAAATGGTCAAAATAATCAACGACGAAGATAAAAAAGTTGCGCTGGCTGTCGAAAAAGTTCTGCCGCAAATCGCAGGCGCTGTCGATTTAATCGCGCAGAAAATTTCAGGCGGCGGGCGGCTTTTCTACATTGGCGCGGGCACTTCCGGCAGACTGGGCGTCCTCGACGCGTCCGAATGTCCCCCAACTTTCGGCGTCGAAGCGGAGCTTGTTCAGGGAATTATCGCGGGTGGAAATTTCGCGCTGACAAACGCCGTTGAAGGTGCCGAAGACGATACCAGCGCCGCCGCCACCGACCTTGACGCCAGAAATTTTTCCGCCGCTGATGTTTTAGTTGGCATCGCAACTTCCGGCCGCACGCCCTACGTGCTCAGCGCGATTGAATACGCAAAAAAAATTGGCGCCGCTACCGTCGGAATTTCCTGCGTCGAAAATTCTGCGCTCGCCAAAATCGTCGACCTCGCAATTACGCCAGTTACCGGCGCCGAAGTTATCACCGGCTCCACGCGCCTCAAAGCCGGCACCGCTACAAAACTCGTGCTGAATACGCTGACAACCGGCGCTATGATTCGCCTCGGCAAAGTTTACGGCAACCTTATGGTCGACGTTCGCGCCACGAATGACAAACTTCGAGACCGCGCCCGCAGAATCGTCGTCGCCGCTACGAACTGCACGGACGCGCAGGCTGTCGACGCGCTCAGCCGCTGCAACGGCCACGCCAAAAGCGCCATCGATTTTTTAAAGTCAAATCGTTAGAGGGGAGACAAAATGCAAAATGGAATTTCTGTTTACGCGGGAATTGGCTACAAAATAGGCGAAAACCTTTCGCTCATTCAGACGGCGGCTGAACTTGGGCTGAAGAAAGTTTTCACCTCGACGCACATTCCCGAATCGCTCAAAGACGCCGACAATTTTTTCAACGACTTCGCGGAAATCGTGGCCGCCGCCGCAACCCACGGCTTTGAAATTATTCTTGACGTTAATCCCGAAAATATTGCGGAGTTCGATTTGGACGGGCTGATTCTGCGGCTCGACGACGGTTTCAATCCCGCGCAGATTGTCGAGCTCAGCAAAAAGCGAAAAGTTCAACTGAACGCGTCGACCGTGACCAGCGAATTTCTCACGACGCTTTTAAATCTCGGCGCTGACTTCAAAAACATTTCGGCGCTGCACAATTTTTATCCGCAGGTTCACACGGGCCTGGACACGTACTTTTTCACGGAGCAGAACAAGCTGCTGCACGATTTTGAAATTGAAGTCGGCGCGTTCGTGCCCACGCTCGACGGCAAGCGGCGGCCACCTTTCGGCGAGGGGTTACCGACCGTTGAAGACTGCCGCGACTTCACAACTGATTTGGCGGCGAGATTCATGGCGGCGCTCAGCACTGATTTTATTATCGTTGGCGACGGGCTACCGACCGAAGAGGAATGCAAGGCGCTGGCGAACATTCGCGAAGACGAAGTTGTTATGCGCGCGCGGCTTTTGACTGACGACAAAACGAGCATTGACCTTTTGAACAACAGCTTTACGCGCCGCCCTGACGTTTCCAAGTCCGTGATTCGCGCGGTAGAAGGACGCCAGTTCCTGAAAAATTCCGGCGGCACGATTGAGCCCGACGGCTTTCCGGTTGAGCGAAGTTTCGGCGACGTGACGATTGCCAACGACCATTTCGGGCGCTACGCCGGCGAAGTTCAAATAGTCGATAACAATTTACCGGCAGATTCGCGCGTGAACACCGTCGCCAAAATTATCGAGGAAGAAATTTTTTTAACCAGCTACATCCGCCCGCGCCAGAAATTTTCACTAAGATTTATTTGAAGTGGAGGACTGGCGATGAAAAAAAATGCGTTTGCTTTAACTTTGATTTTAGTTTTTATCTGCACTCATAGCTTCGCCTCGCCGACGCTTTCGCTCAACGATAAGGGAAAAGACGTTTTGACGTTACAGAAAAAATTGTACGTTATCGGCTACGAAATTACCGAACTCGACGGGGAATTTGGCGAAGAAACTCAGCGCGCGGTCTCCGAATTTCAAGAGGACAACGATTTGACCGTGACCGGCGTCGTTACCAACGCAACCTGGCGCGCGCTCCAAAAAGCTAAGCCCGTCAAGGGCAGGAAAATTTCCGACCTGAAAATGGTTGACATAAATACGCTGGAAAAGCCCAGGCCGAAGCCGGTGGAAATTGTTACCGGCGACGAAGTTGTTCCCTACGGCGAAACTTTCATCACCGTCGAGGAGGGCGAGGCGATTGTTGCCAGCGCGAAGGAATTTATTGGCGTCCCGTACGTTTTCGGCGGCACGACGCCCAGCGGCTTTGACTGCTCCGGCTTCCTGCAGTACGTTTTCCGGCAGAACGGCTACGAAATTCCACGGCTGGCGGACGAACAATTTTTGCTCGGCGTCTCCGCCAAGACTTCGCAGCTGAACGTTGGCGATTTAGTTTTCTTTTCGACGTACATGGAAGGCGCCTCGCACTGCGGCTTTTACGTTGGCGACGGAAATTTCCTGCACACTTCTTCAAGCAAGGGCGTGCGAATTGATTCTCTCAGCAATGTTTACTGGAAACCGAAATTTCTGGGCGGGCGGAAAATTACCTACTGAAAATGTTTCACGGAGATTTTTCACGTGAAACTTTGCGTGAAACAAAAAATGCGCTCGGCGGGAATCGAACCCACGCTTTCAGCTCCGGAGGCTAACGTCCTATCCACTGGACTACGAGCGCTTAACAGGTTGTTACTTTAACACAAAACGGCGGAGCTGTCAAATAAAAAAATATTGCAAAGGCTGTGAAATGTGATAAAATATTTGAGCCGAAGAACAGGCATTTGGGTTACGAAGGGAGAATTTTTGTAGATGTTTGGATTGTTTGGCGGCTCACGCGACATGGGCATTGACCTGGGCACTGCGAATACTCTCGTCCACGTCAAGGGCAAGGGAATAGTTCTACGCGAGCCCTCCGTCGTTGCGATAGAAAGGGATACCGGCGACGTTCTTGCGGTCGGCGACGAAGCTAAAAAAATGATTGGGCGCACGCCTGGCAATATCGTTGCGATTCGCCCGATGAAAGACGGCGTTATCGCGGATTTTGACGTGACGCAAAATATGCTGAAATATTTTATTCGCAAGGCGATGAATACCAAATCTTTCATACGCCCGCGCGTTGTGGTAGGCGTTCCCTCCGGCGTCACTGAAGTTGAAAAGCGCGCGGTTATCGACGCAGCTCAGCAGGCGGGCGCTCGTGAGGCTTACCTCATTGAAGAACCTATGGCGGCGGCGATTGGCGCAGGTCTGCCGGTCGAGGAAGCCACGGGGAATATGGTCGTGGACATTGGCGGCGGCACCACGGAAATTGCTGTCATTTCGCTCGGCGGTATCGTCACCAGCCGTTCCATTCGCATTGGCGGCGACGAAATGGATTCGTCAATCGTGCAGTATATCAAAAAACTTTACAACCTGATGATTGGCGAGCGCACCGCTGAGGAAATTAAAATCAAAATCGGTACCGCGATTATGACGCCGAAAACTGAAAAGGAACTTGAAATTCGCGGGCGCGATTTAGTCAGCGGGCTGCCGAAAAATTTAACGATTAAGTCCACGGAAATTCGCGAGGCGCTGGCTGACCCCGTCGATAAAATTGTCAACGAGGTTAAGACGACGCTGGAACGCACTCCGCCGGAACTCGCCGCTGACATTATGGATCACGGGATTATGATGACTGGCGGCGGCGCGCTGCTGGCGAATATCGATAAGCTCATTGCGACGGAAACCGGAATGCCCGTCATGATTGCTGACGACCCGCTCAGCTGCGTCGGCGAAGGTACCGGCCGCTCGCTCGAAGATTTGAATTTACTCAAGCGCGTTGTTATGACTTCCAAAAGATCAAGACAATGATAGTCCGCAGCCGTAAACGAAAAGACAAGTCCAACGACAAGCTCGCCGCGATAGTTTTCCTGTTCCTGTTCGTGCTGGGCTCGGTTTTTTTAGTGGCGAAAAGCAACGTGCAAATTCCGGCGGCGGGCAAAACTCTCATGATGTTCCTGTCGCCGTTCCAGAACAGTTTTTCGTGGCTCGGCAGTCAGTTCACCGGCGTTAAAAATACTGTAACCGAAATTCAAAATCTCGAAGAAGAAAATAAAGCCCTGCGCGAGGAAGTTGAAGCTCTGCGCGCGCAAAATCTCAACGCGTCCGAATCCATTTCCGAAAATCAGCGGCTCCGTGCACTTTTGGGCTACAAGCAAAGCGCCACGCAGTTCGACCTTGTAGCCGCCAGCATTATCGGGCGCGAATCTGCAACCTGGTCGAGCGTCGTGCTGATTAATCGCGGAACTTTCGACGGCGTCGCTGATAACATGGCGGTCGTCACGGAGCTCGGGCTGGTCGGGCACGTCGTTGAAGCAGGAATCAATACTTCCAAAGTTCAGCTTTTACTTGACCCGCGTTCGTCCGTCGGCACTCTCGTTCAGCGCCCGGATTCGCGCGTTGCCGGTATCGTCGAGGGCGATATTAACAATCCGCAACAGCCGCAAATGGTAAACATTCCCAAGGACGCGAACGTTAAAGTCGGCGATATGATTGTGACTTCCGGTTTCGGCGGCGTCTACCCGAAAGGAATTGTCGTCGGCAAAGTTCTGGAAATTCACAACGACGAGGGCGGGCTCCTGAAACACGCCGTGCTGACAACTTCCGTCAACTTTGAAAAGCTCGAAGATGTCGCCGTGATTGTAAATTCGCGCGAAGCCCCGCCGGAGCCACTGCCTCCAGTCGTGCAGTCAAATTCCGCGCAGGCTGACCCCGCCGAGGCAGCGAAGCAGTTGCAAAAATCTAAGATGATTCAGCAGGAAGTTCAGTTGCAGGTTCGCCAGAAACAGCAGCAACAGCTTGATGCAGCGCGCAAGCAACTTCAGCAGCAAAATTCCAGCGGTACGTGACGGCGAAAATTTCAGCTCAAAAAAATTTTCAGCGGAGGTACGGGACGTTGAAAATCGTTATCTCGTGGACAATCCTTATCGTTTTGATGTACACCCTGCAAACTTCCCTGCTACCGTTTTTCGACTACAACGGCGTCAGCGCGAATTTAATGCTGTTGCTGACGGTCTCGACGGCGTTTGTGTACGGGCACCGGCAGGGAATTTTGATGGGGCTGATAACGGGGACGCTGCAGGATTTTACCACGGGAAGTTTTTTCGGCTGCACGATTCTGAGCTACATGATAATCGCGCTGTTCTTCGGGAAGTTTTCCGACCGCTTTTTCAAGGAGCAGATTTTTTTCCCAATGCTGAGCGCGCCAATCGCGGCGATAATGCACTTTTTCATAATGACGGCGCTGCTTTTTCTGCTGGGCTACAGGATTGACGTGGTGCACACGATTCAAACGATTCTGCAGCCGATGATAGTTTACCAGATAATTTTTTCGTGGATAGTTCACAAAATTGTTTACAGTTTTTACAAATTCACCGAGCGTCACGGCTAGAGCGTTTTGGTTGGCACCGAAACGTTTTTTAATTTTGGAGGCATTTTATGATTGAGAGCAGCAGGGACGAAGAATTTTTTGGGCGGCTGAAATTTTTAATGGCGCTGATATTTCTGGTTATCGCAGTGCTAATCGCGCGGGTTGCACAGTTGCAGATTTACGACGGCGAATACTACGCTAACTTAGCGGACGGCAACCGAATCAGAATCATTCCGACAATGGCGCCGCGCGGAACTTTTTTCGACCGCAACGGACAACTTCTGGTAACAAATCGCCCAGGCTTTGCGGTATCACTCCTGCCGCTGACGGAACCGATTTCGCCGGAAGTTATTCAGCGCGTGTCGAAACTTCTGGACGTGCCGATTGAGGAAATTCAGCGCAGGATTGATATTCATTACAGCTTTGACCCGATTCGCATAAAGCAGGACGTGACGCCCGACATAGTGACGATTATCGAGGAGCAGAAAAACGATTATCGCGGCGTGGTTATCGAAGTCCAGCCGATTCGCAATTACATTCTTCATCAGGAAGGCGCGCACACTTTCGGCTACGTCAGCGAAATTTCTGACGCCGAGCTCGAAACTAAAAAAGACCAGGGCTACAAATCCGGCGATATCGTTGGCAAGTTCGGGCTTGAGCGCGTCTACGATAAGGAAATTCGTGGCGAAAACGGCGGCGAGCAGGTTGAAGTTGACGTGGCGGGCAAGCCGGTGCAGATTCTCGGCAAGAAGGAGCCGAAGCCTGGCTACGATTTAATTCTGACGATTGACCGCGATTTACAGGTTGCCGCTGAAAATGCCGTCGACGAAATTTTGAAGGAGATTGACGCGCACGCCGCCGCCGCCGTGGTTTTGAACCCGCAGAACGGCGAAGTTTTAGCAATGGTTTCGCGCCCCGCCTTCGACCCCAATCTTTTCGCCCACGGGATTTCCACCAAAGACTGGAACGCGATTAACACCAACCCCTATCACCCAATGGACAACAAGACGATAACCGGCGAATATCCGCCTGGCTCGACGTTTAAAATCGTCACCGGCACTGCCGCGCTCGCCGACGGGAAAGTTACCGCCGAGGAACAGATTTACGACAGCGGCACGCACTGGCTGGTTCCGAAGGGCAACGCTGGCGGCGAAGTTTTGGGCTGGCTGAATTTTCATGACGCGCTGGCGCATTCAGATAACGTTTACTTTTACGAACTCGGCTACCGCGTCGGCGTCGACCGGCTCAGCTACTACGCAAAAATGTTCGGGCTCGGCTCTGAAACCGGTATCGATTTGCCCTACGAATCGCCTGGCTTAGCGAACTGGCGCGAATACAAGTGGGACGTTTACGGCGACGAGTGGTACATTTCCGAAACGATGGACGCCGCGATTGGGCAGGGATTTAATCTGGTGACTCCGCTTCAGGCCGCCATGGTTACCGGCGAAATTGCGGCAAACGGCAAAAGATTCAAACCGCACGTCGTCAAACAAATCGTCACGCAGGACGGCGAACTCATCAGGGATTTTCCGCCGGAACTCGTCGGCGAACTTCAGGTTGACCCGTACATTATCAAGCTCGTTCAGGACGGCCTGCGCGAAGTCACGGTTACCGGCACTGCCGCGCGGAACTTCGCCGGTTTCCCCTACCCAATCGCCGGCAAGACGGGCACCGCTGAAAATTCGCAGGGACGCGACCACGGCTGGTTCGTCGGCTACGCGCCCTTCGATAATCCCTGCGTCAGCGTCGCCGTTATCGTCGAGAATGGCGGCTTCGGCGCCTTAAGCGCTGTCCCTATCGGCAGGAAAATCATGGAAAAAGCTTTCGAGATTATGAACAAGCGCGGCCCCTTCTAAAAAATTCGTCAGCCTCTGAGCAGCCGCGTTTCTTTCTAAAAAAAAAATTATCTCCCGCTGAAAAAAATCTGTAAAAAAGCTGGCGTTTTTCATTGAATTGTGTATAATGTAGGTGAAATTATTTTTGTTCATAAGATTTTAGATTTTGAGGCGGGTGATAAGGTTGAGTGAAATTGTAAAAATTCGGGGGCTGAAGACGGGCTTGCAGCTGATTTTCGCAAAGGACGCGGATTTCGAGGAAGTTCAGGCGATGCTCCTTAAGAAGCTGGAGTTGGGCGACAAATTTTTCATACGCGGGACGACGGTATTTGCGCCGAAGGGACATTTCAGCGAGGAGCAGAACGAAAAACTCCGCAGAATGTTCAACCGGCACGGAATGCTTTTCAGCACGGACTTCGTGGAGCCGAGTTTTGGGGCGCCGGAAAAAGTTAAGGCGCCGGTGCCGGAAAAAGAAATTCAGGTCGTGGAAAAAGTCAAGCCGCTGCTGGTGCTGAACAAGACGATACGCGGCGGGCAGGAAGTGCGGACGGAATCTTCAGTGCTGATATTCGGCAACGTCAATCCCGGGGCGCAGATAATTGCTGGAGGCAGTGTCGACATACGCGGAACCTGTCGGGGAATGGTGCACGCGGGGGCTTTCGGCGACGAGACGGCTTGCGTTGTGGCGGATAAACTTCGTCCTATGCAGATTCGCATTGCTGACATAATTGCGCGGCCGCCGGAAAATTTGCGCGAGGCTGACCAGGCAGAGCGCGCCTCGATTAAAAACGGATATATTGTTTTTGAGCCGGTGATACGGTAAAATTAAATCGCTCCCAATCGGAGGTTTGTTTTTATGTGCGAAATTATTGTTATTACAAGCGGCAAGGGCGGCGTCGGCAAAACCACGACCACGGCGAATATCGGCGTTGGGCTGGCACTGCGCGGCAATCGGGTTGCGTTAATCGACACGGACACGGGGCTCAGGAATTTGGATTTGCTGCTCGGTCTCGAAAACAGAATCATGTACGATTTGGTTGACGTTACCAGCGGGCGCGTGGCGTACAAAAAAGCGCTCGTGAGGCACAAGAAATTTGAAACTCTGTTCCTGCTACCGACTTCCCAGATTCGTGACAAATCCGCCGTCAATCCTGAACAGCTCGTTGAGCTCTGCAACGAAATGAAGCAGGAATTTGAATTTATTATCATCGACTGCCCCGCCGGAATTGAGCAGGGTTTCAAGACGGCGATAGCGGCGGCGGACTGCGCGATTGTCGTTACCATGCCGGAAATTGCTGCCGTGCGCGACGCGGATAAAATTATCGGCGAACTCGGTCGCGCTGACAAGGAAAATATCAAACTTATCGTCAACAGAATTCGCCCGCAGATGGTTGAAAAGGGCGACATGCTCGATATGGACGACATCAACGAAATTCTTTCAATCGAGTGCATTGGTCAGGTTCCCGACGACGAAATGGTTGTTACCGCAACCAACAAGGGCGAGCCGGTTATCGCCATGAAAGATTCGCTCGCCGGTCAGGCGTATAAAAATATCGTCGGCAGAATTTGCGGCGAAACTATTCCGTTCCTCAAGCCGCCCAAGGAAGGTTTTTTCCAGAAACTCAGACGGCTCTTCGGCATGCTGTAAGGAGGATTTGTCATGCTGAACTTCTTAAGAAAAAAATCCGGCGCCGAACAAAATTCCAGCCAGACCGCCAAGCACCGCCTTCAAGTCGTACTCACACGCGACCGCAACAATATTTCCAGCGACATTATCGAACAGCGCAAACAGGAAATCCTCGCCGTCGCTACGAAATTTGTAGGCGTCGTCAAAACTTAAGGAGGGGTGTTCATGTTGGACATCCTCATGAAACTTTTTGGCAAGTCGGAGAAAAAATCCGCGCAGACTGCCAAGGAACGGCTTCAAGTCGTGCTGATTCACGACCGCGCCAGCGTCGCGCCCGAAGTCCTGGATCAGATGAAGGATGAAATTATCGCCGTCACGTCCAAATACATGGATTTGAACAAAAACGGCATGGAAATTTCGCTGGCGAACGATTCGGAGTCCGTGGCGCTCGTTGTCAACATTCCCGTTAATTCCCTGCACCACAGCAAAAAGAAATAATTCGCTGGATATTCGGCACTGGCGGCTGGAAAAATTCCCGAAACTTCGGCGGCGCGAAAATTTTTGCGCAGACAAAAATAAATTGCTGGAGGTGAGACGTTGCTCGTAAAATTTCTCGAACTTATTGGTAGTTTTATAATTCGGCGCTGTGAAGAGTTTGGCAAAGTTGTGCTGCTGTACCTGGACACCTTCAAACAGCTCCGCCACAAGCCGCGCATTCGGCACATTCTCGCGCAGATGTCTCACCTTGGCGTAGATTCGCTGCTGATTGTTTCGCTGACGCTTTTATTTACGGGCATAGTTTTCACGCTGCAGACGGCGCAGGAGCTGATACGATTCGGCGCGCAGTCAACCGTTGGCGGACTGATTGCGATAGCGATTTGGCGCGAACTGGGTCCGGTACTTGTCGGCGTAGTCTGCGCTGGCAGGGTCGGCGCGGCGATAACGGCGGAAATTTCCACGATGAAAGTTACCGAGCAGATTGACGCGCTGCGGGTCATGGCCGTCAGCCCCGTGGATTATCTAATCGTTCCGCGAATGCTGGCGTGCATGGTCGTGGTGCCGATTCTCACGGTTTTCGGCGACATGATTGGAGTTTTCGGCGGCTGGATTATCGCGACGAAGTATTCCGGCATAAGCTCGCACCTGTTCATAAAATCGATTCAGACTTTCGCCGTCATGAAAGATTTAATCGGCGGGCTGATTAAGGCGATGTTTTTCGGCAACGTTATCGCGGTTCTGGGCTGCTACTACGGTTTGAACTGCCCCGACGGCGCGGAGGGCGTTGGCAGGGCGACAACCAAAACCGTCGTCTCGGCGATTATCGTTATTTTTATTTTGAACGCGCTGTTGACTTTCATTATTTACGGGAAATAGCCAGATGATTAGAATTAAAAATGTCAGCAAGTACTTCGGCGAGAAGGCGGCGCTTAAAAATATCAGCCTGGAAATTGCGGACGGCGAAACGCTTGCGATAATTGGCGGCTCCGGCTCGGGCAAGTCGACGCTGCTGCGGCTTATGATTGGACTGATTCAGCCAACGAGCGGCGAAATCTGGATTGGCGACGACGAAATTTCTCAGCTGAACGAAGACGAACTCACGCGCATTCGGCTGAAAATGGGAATGGTTTTTCAGTACTCGGCGCTCTTCGATTCGATGACCGTGGGCGACAACGTGGCTTTCGGTTTAGTTGAGCACACGAATTTCCCTAAAGAAAAAATTCAGGAAATCGTTCGCGAAAAGCTAAGGCAGGTTGGGCTGGAAGGCGTGGAAAATCTTATGCCGAACGAGCTCAGCGGCGGTATGAAAAAGCGCGTTTCACTTGCGCGGGCTATCGCCTTCGAGCCGGAAATTATTTTTTACGACGAGCCTTCGAGCGGGCTTGATCCGGTTACGACGAACAAAATTGACGAGCTGATAATTTCTACGCAGAAGGCGCTTAAAGTTACCAGCGTCGTCGTGACGCACGACATGGTCAGCGCCTGCCGCATTGCAGATAGAATTGCAATGGTTTATAATGGCGATTTGATAGCGATTGACACAGTGGAAAATTTTAAAAAGATTGGCGACCCGCGTGTCAGGGAATTTTTCCGCGTGGTTGACTAGAAAGGAAGTGACAGCGTGTCAGTTGAGGCAAAAGTTGGCGCGTTTGCGGTTGGCGGGCTTTCTCTTTTGAGCGCGGCGCTGATTGGGCTTGGCGGCGTAGATTTTGGCAGCAGGGAAAAAATTACGATTTACGCCGGCTTCAAGCAGGTGCTTGGGCTGGAAAATCAGGCGGACGTTCGGCTTAGCGGTGTGAATGTCGGCAAAGTTGAAAGTATCGTCAACGACAGCGGCGGCGTTACTGTCACACTCAAAATCGACAACGACGCGAAAATTCCCGATAATTCCGTTGCGACCGTCACCAGCATTGGCGTCATGGGCAACAAGTTCGTGAACATCACGCCTGGCAGGGACGACGGCAGTTACCTTCAGGACGGCGACCACATTAACGTTACCGATGAAGCCGATATGAACAAAGTCTTCGAGAGCCTCGATAAAGTTATGGCGAAAGTTGATACCCTGCTGGGGTCTGTGCAGAAAGTTATTGGCAACGAAACCTTACAGAGCTCAATCGTCGAAATGAGCGACAACATGAAAAGCGCCACCGAGCATATTAACGGTATGACGGAATCTTTTGAGCGCATGGCGAAGGGCAATGAGCAAAACGTTAATCAGATGGCGGCGCAGCTGAACACGCTTTTAACCAGTATGAATGCGACTATGGCGACGGTTGAGCACATGACGAAAAATATTGACAGATTCGCCGGCGACCCGCAGACCGCCGCAGATTTGCGCGACACGCTGAAAAATATTTCCGCCACGTCCAAAAGTATCGCCAGCGTTGCTGAAAACGTTGACAAATTCACCAGCGACCCGAAAGTTGCCGAGGACATGAAGGCGACGATTTCCAACGCGAAAAGTATCACCGAGCGCGCGGATCAGATGCTTGGCAAGGTTCAGGGCACGGCGGATAAAGTTTCAAAGATTGACTTCACGCCGTCGGTTGACGTGCTCTACAGCGGCAGCCATTCCAAAACCGATTTCAACGTCAACGCAAATTTTGAAGTCGCGCTGGATGATACGTCGGTGAATCTCGGCGTGGAGGATATTGGCGACAGCTCAAAGTTCAACGCGCAGATTGGAAAAAAGCTCGGCGGTGATTTTAACGCCCGCGCTGGCGTCGTCGCCGGAAAAATTGGTCTGGGGCTCGACGCTTACGCCGGCGATAAGCTCAAATTCTCCGCCGAAGCTTACAACCCCAATGATGTCAGCGTCCGGCTCAAGTCGCAGTACAAGGTTGCCGATTCGACTTACATTCTCGGCGAGTGGCACGACGTTAATCACAAGGACGACCGCGCCGTTTATTTCGGGCTTAAGCAGGAATTTTAGTTTTTTTACGGCATTTCTTATTTGTGTTTTTAAAATTTAGGAGGAGAGTACTTTGAATTTTTCCAAGCGTATAGGAGCCGCGCTCGCCGTGGGTATTATGAGTTTTTCTTTGGGAATGGGCAGCGTCAGCGCGGTTGACATTGTGGACATTGATTTGGACGAGACAATTCAGCGGGCGCTGGCGAATAACCGCGCGATTAAGCGTTCAATAGCCAGCCGCGAAAGTGCTTACTGGGCGCTAAGGCAGGCGCGTCGGCAAATGGGTCCGACGCTCAGCTGGGATACCGTTGCAAACTACGCGCGCGGCAAGGCCTACGATAACTACCAGGATTTCAACCACAGGATTTTTACGAATACCGCCAGCGTTTCCATGCCGCTTTACGCGGGCAACCGCTACAAGGAAGGCAGAGTTCAGGCGCGCTACGGGCTCAACACCGCCGACCTCACGCTGGAAAATTCCCTGCAGACCGTCCGCCTCACCGCCACGAATTACTATTTCAATATCCTGCGCTGCCGCAACGAAATTGAAGTTTACGAAGACAACGTCCGCACGCTGCAGGAACATTTGAACAACGTCAACGCGCAATTCCGCGCCGGTACCGTTGCCAAGGCTGACGTGCTCGCGTCGGAAGTTCGCCTTGCTAACGCCCGCCAGACGCTCGTCACTGCGCAGAACGAGTACGATATTGCCGTTGCCACGCTCAGCAATTTCCTGCTCCTGCCCGCCGACACGCTCCTTCGCACGCAGGATCAGCTCACTTACCAGAAATACGATTTGAATCTTGCCAACTGCACCGCCTTCGCGCTGGAAAATCGCCCTGACGTTGCCGCCGCCGAATACGCTATCAAGCAGGCTGAATCTGGCGTGCGCTCCGCCAAAGCCGGTTACCGCCCCAGCGTCAACGCCTCAGTTTCCAAAAACCTCAGCGGTAAAAATCCTTTCGCCGATACCTATTCCGAAGGCTGGACCGCCGGCGTAACTGCCTCGTGGAATATTTTCGACAACGGCGTTACCGCAGCGCAGGTCAAATCTGCGCAGGCAGCCCTTAACCAGACGCAGGAAAGCGCCGCCGAACTCCGCGAAGCCGTTCAGCTCGAAGTTCAGTCCGCTTACCTCACGCTCAACGCCGCTGAAAAAAATATCTCGACAACCCGCCTCGCTATCGCCTCCGCTGAGGAAGATTACAAAATCGCCGTCGTTCGCTACCAGGCCGGCGTAGGCACCAACCTCGACGTTATGGACGCCTCCGATAAACTCACTCAGGCGCGCAACAACTACTACACCGCGCTTTACACTTACAATACCGCCAAAGCCTCGCTCGATAAGGCAATGGGCATTCCCGTCAGCATTGACGTTGTGCGCTACGTCGCCGCCGAAGCCGACGGTAAATCTGCCGCCGAAGCCCGCGAAGAGGCCGCCCTCACCATGGATTCCGCCGAAGTCCCCGAAATGGAAGATCCTACGCCGGTTGTAACAATCGACCTTTCCGGCGCTGAATCTTTCACCTACGAATAAAAAATTTTTTTTCCGAAAGGACTGCTCGCCGTGTCTAAGCTCGTAAAGGCTGTCTGCGCTATCCTTGTCACTGCCGCTGTTGCCGCCGGTCTTTACATTTATTCCCAACACGACGCCCTGCTCCAGAAAGCTCTGACTTACGCCGAACAGGAAGCCGGTAAAATCATTGGCACGCCCGTCAAAGTCGGTTCAGCCCGTATCGACGAGTTCAGCCTGTCTTCTCTCAAGTCTAACGAACTCGTCCTGCGCGACGTTCAGATTTTCGACAAAAATTCCGCCGTCATCGCTAAAGTCGAAGAAGCCCGCATAACTTTTAAAATCCTCGCGCTCTACGACGACGGCGCCGGTGCTGTCGACACAATTTCAATCGACGGCGCTTATCTCAACCTGCAGAAGCGCGGCGATAATTCCTGGAACTTCAACGACATCAATCCCAAATCTTCCGGCGAGTCCAATTTCCGCGCGAAAATTTCTCTCGCTAACGCCAGCGTCAACGCCTTCTTCGACGATAAAAATATCGCTGTCAAAAATATCGCCGCCGAAGCCGATTGCAGCGACCTTTCCGCTGTCAGCACTTCGCTTACCGCAACCGTCCTCGGCTCCGACGTTACCGCGACCGGCATTATCGGCTCCCAGCGCCAAATCGTCAACGCTTACGTAAACGCCGTCGACCTGGCGAAAATTCTCCCGTACCTGCCCGCCGACCTTATCCCCGAATCCGTCGAATTTCTCAGCGGCACCGCCTCCAGCCTCGTCCTTAACGTCCTCAACCGCGAAACTTCGCTCAGCTACAGCGGCTCCACGAATTTTTCTGACGGCGCCGTTAAAGTCCTCGACACCGAAATTACAAATATCGTCGGCAGCGCTAACTTCACTGACGCGCAAATTATGCTGAACGCCACCGCCACCGCCAACGGCCAGCCCGTCGCGGCGAAGGGCTCAATCCGCACCGATACCGACGTTCCATTTTTTGACATTCGCGCCAGCTCCGAGAATTTCACGCCAGCCGCCGTCCTGCCAGCCTTCGGCGTCAACGGCGATATAAATTTCACCGCGCACCTCGTTGGCACAACCGACGACCCAAAAGTTGAAGCGGATATTTCTTCAAATTTTTTATCCTATGAAAATCTTTCCGCCAGCAACATCAGCTCCCACCTCAAGTACCAGCGCAACGCCGTTTACCTTTCCAATATCCACGCGGAAACTTTCGGCGGCACCGTCGGCGGCGAAATGGAACTCCACGCCCAGAATCTTTCTTATAACGCTCACCTTAAGGCCGACAATCTCGACATCGTTCAGCTGAAAAATTTTGCGGGCGTCAACGTTCCTGTCAGCGGCACGCTCGAAGCCGACCTCGCGCTCAACGGCAACGGCAGCGATTTTTCTACGCTCAAAGTTTTTGGCGAGGCAACCGCCTCAAGTCTCACATACGACAACTTCACGGTTGACGGCGCCAAAAGCTCTTTTTATTTCGGCGAAAATCTCCTCCGGCTCGACTACCTCAATATCGCCCTTCCAAATCGCGGCAAACTCAACGTCGAAGGCACCGTCGAAAATTTCAATGCGCTCAACCTCGACTTCTACGCCGCCCATTTCGATTTGTCCCTTGCAAAAAAATTCAACCCGCTTATCGACGTGAGCGGGCTTTCTGACTTTCGCGGCTCCGTCAGCGGCAAAATCGAAAATCCAAACGTCAGCCTTGAACTGACCGCCGTTCGCGGACCGCGCGGCAGATACCCTGGAATTATTTTTAATCAGCAGTACGATTCGATTGACCTTCTCGCCTCCGGCAGCCTCGACAGCATCGAAGTTAAAAAATTTGAGCTCGAAAAGGACGGAAAAGTTAAGTGGGTCGTTATCGACGGCACCGTTGGTCTTACCGGCGAGAAAAGAATCAACCTGCGGCTCGATACCGTCGGCGCCCGCACTGAAGACATTGTAAAAGTTTTCGCGCCGGACCAGGAACTCACCGGCAACATCGACAACACCGTCCGCATAACTGGCACGCTCGACCAGCCGCACGTCGTCGGCTACCTTGAGTTCAACTACGGCAGCTATCGCGGTTTTTTGGTGAACGATATGCGCGGCGATTATTTTCTGGAGGGCAACACGCTCCGCCTGCAGGATTTTGTTATCACGTCGCCGATGGTTGACATGGTGCTCAACGGCACGATTGACGTTAAGACTTACGATATGAATTTTGTCGTTCAGGGGCGCGACATAAATTTGAAACGCTTCCAGGCGAAATTCCCCAACGATTATCCCGTGGACGGGCACGGAACTTTTGAAGGGCTGATTGGCGGGAATTTGGACGCGCCGATTTTTGACGGCACGCTGGCTTCAAAATCGCTCAGCTTTAACGAAGTCGAACTGAAAAATATTCGCGGACAGATTAAAATGAACGGGCCGCAAATTACGCTGGAAGATTTCCACTTCGCGCAGGGCGACGGAAAATATTCCATGCAGGGTTCGGCGAATACCTCGACGAAAAGTCTCAGCGGCACCGTCGAAGTCAAAAATGTTGACATTCCGGCACTGTTGGCGCTCGCCAATAAGGAAACGCAGATTCTAACCGGCAGGCTCGACAGCGACATTAAAATCAGTGGCACGCTCGACAATCCTTCCGTCACGCTCAGGGGCGCGATAACCAACGGCTCGGTTGCCGGTCACGAACTTCACGACGTAGCGCTGGATTTAAATCTTTTGAATCACGTCGTTCACGTTCAGAAATTCGCAGGGAAACAGGGCGACGTTGGCGAATTTAACGTTCTTGGAACAGCCAGTCTGAGCGGTCCTCTGGATTTATCAGCCAGCGCGAAACATATTGAGCTGGAAATTTTCAGCGACGCCGCCGGTCTAGACATGGAAGTTACCGGCTTTGCGGATATTGACGCGAAAATTACCGGTAGCACTTTCAACCCCGAAGGCGAAATAAATCTGACGGCAAGCGGCGGTTTTCGCGGCGCAACTTTCGATTCGCTGACGGCTAACGTTGCGCTGAGGAACTGGGTTTTTGACGTAAAACAACTGGTTGTTCAGCGCGCGATTGGCGAAAAAAATTATCAGGCGAGCGCGAAGGGAACAATTCCGGTTCAGGCGCTGTACGTTGATTCCGACGTTGGACTCAGCTCGAATGAGCAGATGAACTTGCAGGTTATTCTTGACGACGCGGATTTGAGCATGTTGCCGCAGGTCAGCAATATGGTTGCGTGGGCTGTCGGCGAAATGGGCGGCGGGCTGACGATTACCGGCACCGCCTCAGAACCGAGAGTCGACGGCGAAATTATCCTGCGCGACGGCACCGTTAAAATTAAGGGCATGGACAGTCTGATTGAGCACGTGAATATTTCGACGTTCTTTCGCGGAAATAGTTTCAACATCGAAAATTTCACCGGCAACATTGGCGCGGGGATTTTTGAGGTGACTGGCGGGTTCAACTTTGCAAATTACGCGATAAGCAATTATAATTTCACTTTGACGGCGGACGCGCTGGATATTCAGAGCACGGTTTTCAAGGGACTGCTGAACGCAGAATTTACGCTGAGCGAGGCGAAATTTCCAACACGCACCTTCCCGAAACTCAGCGGCGCAATTAATCTGGACAAATGCACTGTCAGCATTCCGACTATTCCCGACTCCGACGAGCCGCTCCCCACGATTTTGCTGGACGTTGCTGTTAATCTCGGCGACAAAGTTCACTTTTACAGTTCGCGGCTTTATGACATGTATCTGACCGGCAGCGTGAAATTTGAGCGCAGTACGACGCACCCTAAAACTTCCGGCATTATCAACGTCAAGCGCGGCGGCACTGTCACTTACATTCAGACGACGTTCGACATTCGCGAAGGCGAAATGCACTTCAACCAGATGGATTCGTTCTTCCCGTCTGTTCACTTCAACGCCGACGCCACGGTTTCCAACGTCAAAGTTTTTCTCGCGGTTGACGGCGCAATTGGCAGCGATAAAAAAATTCCGCAGATAAGGCTGAGTTCCAATCCCGAAATGAGCGAAACGGAAATCATGCAGCTTTTAACTCTGCGCGACGCTTACGGCAAAAGCACTTCCAACATGACGGCGACCGACGTGCTGGCGATTGGCTTGCAGATGAGCATTCTGGGCGACATTGAAGACGGCCTCCGCCGCACGATTGGGCTGGACAGATTCAGATTCAACACCGGCAGCGGCAGCGCGCTTGACTCCTACGCCTCGAAGGACAGCAACGCGAACGCCAACGACAGCGACCCTGAGTTCAACATTTTCGTTGGCAAATACATCACCGATAAAATCATGTTGCGCTACACGCAGGGGATTAACGGCAACCACGTCAAGCGCTACGGCTTGCAGTACGACTTCAATGATAATCTCGGCTTAACGGTCGAGCGGGAGGAAAACGAATACATTTTCAGCCTGGAAGCGCGATACAAATTCTGAGAGGGGAAATGAAATTGAAACGAAAGAGACGGGCGGCGGCGTGCGTAGCGGCGCTGATAGCAATGCCGTTGCTGCTGGGGTTCAAGGCGGCGGGCGAAACGGAAAAAACGGTGAGCCTGACGGAAGCGCAGTCGGCGGACGGAAGCAGGGCGGTAGTACCGGTTGTGACTTTGCCGGTAGGAAACGAGCCGCAAAATCCGCCGAAAGCTGACGACGACGATAAAGAGCAGGAAGTTTTACCGCCGCCGCCGCAGGACGTTCCCGCGCCGAATTTTGAAAACGCGGAATCGCGAACGGACTCGATGATTAGAAATTATTTGCAGCAGTTCAACGGAAAAACTATCGTGGACGTGAAATTTGAAGGCGCGAGCGAATCGACCATGCCAACGGTTCGGGCGTCGGTACTTTCTCACGTAGGCGACGAGTTCAACGCGGATATTTCGGTACGCGACCGCAACGCCATTCGCGAAATTGGATTTTTCTACGACGCCTATCAGACGGTTGAGGAAATTCCCGAAGGAATAATTCTGACGTACCACCTGCTGGAAAATCCCGTGCTTAAGGGCGTGGAAATTACCGGCAACACAAAATACAGCGAAAAAGAATTGCAGAAGATGATTACCGTCAAGCGCAACGCGGTTTTGAATCAGAATACGTTGCACGATAATCTGGCGGCGATACAGGAGCAATATCGCGGCGACGGCTATATTCTCATGAAAATCACGGACATGCACGTTGACGACGACGGCGTTTTGAATCTGCGAATCAGCGAAGGAATTTTGGAAGGCTACAAGGTCAAGGGCAACACTAAGACGAAGGATTATGTTATTCTTCGCGAAATGCGCCAGAAAGTCGGCGAGGTTTTTAATGCGAAACTGGCGCGGCGTTCAATGGAGCGCGTGTACAACCTTGGATTTTTTGAAGATGTCAACGTGAAAATGCTGTCGGGCGTCGAGCCGAACGCAATAGTTATGGAAGTCAACGTCAAGGAGAAACGCACGGGAACTTTCGGAATTGGCGCAGGCTACAGCACGCGCGACGGCCTGCTGGGCGTTATCAGCATAGCGGACACGAACTTTCGCGGGACGGGCGACGCGATTAGCGTATCGTTTGAGACGGCGGCGGACGAAAGTGACGCGCACGGTTTCACTTTCGCATACCGGCGGCCTTGGCTGGACAGCAGGGAAACTGCCGGCACGTTCAGATTTTATAACAGGACTTATCAATATTACGATTACGATACGCGCGGCGATTTGAAGGAGCGGTATATGCGCCGGTACCTTGGCGGCGAGCTGACTTTGAGCCGACCGATGAGCGAGTACTCGACGAATTATATTACGCTTCGGCAGAGGAAAGACCAATACAAGCGGCACATTTCTGACGGTAACGCGGGCGACCGCAGCGGCCCTTCCGGCGAGGAATGGCGCAACGCGAATTTCGGCACGACGCGGAGCGTTGAACTTCAGCACGTGACGGATACGCGGGACAACATTTACAATCCTACGCGCGGCGGGCGGGTTGCGCTGAACGCGGAGTTCGCCGGATTTCTCGGCGGGGATTTTGATTTTCAGAAATACCAGATTGAGCACCAGCAATTTTGGAGAGCTGGGCACGCGCAGGTTTGGGCGGCGAAGGCGGCTTACGGCGTAGGCAACGGCGATTTGACGGAGTTCAACCAGTTCCGCGTCGGCGGGCAGAATACCTTGCGCGGTTACCGTGACGACCAGTTTCGCGGCCGCCACATGTTTATCAGCACGTTTGAATACCGCTTCCCGCTTGCTAAGAGCGTGCAGGGAATTTTATTTACCGACTGGGGCGGAGCGTGGGGCTCGGGCTTCCTGCCAAAGGGCGGCGACATTTTCGGCAGCGGCGGCTTTGGCGTTGCGCTGAACACGCCGCTGGGGCCGTTGCGTCTGGATTACGGGCGCGGCAGCCAGGGCGGCAGGTTCCACTTCAGCGTTGGCGGCGGTTTCTAATTTTAAGGAGGGGTTTGTTTTGGAAATGTTGTTGAGGAAGTACATTTTCGCGCCGGAAAGGCGGCTGAATCGTCTGCGCTACATTCAGTACGCGATAGTTTACGGCTTGGTCATGGCGATAATCGCTGGGATACTCGGCTTCGTGGCTGGGCTTATTTCCGGATCGGAAAACGGCTTTCTGGTTCGCACGGTGGCTTTCGTGACTTCGTTCGTGTGGTTCGCGGGCTACGCGTCGCTGATGATTCAGAGGCTGCACGATTTGAACAGACCGACGTGGTGGATTGTCGGCGCGATAATTCCCGTGGTGAATTTCGTCCTGTCGATTTACCTGCTGGTCGTGCCGGGGACGCACGGCTATAACAGGTACGGTCCCGACCCGCTCAGATAATCTGAAAAAATTTTAGCAAAAAAAATTGCCCGCCAGTTACGGTGGGCTTTTTAGTTTGGGAAAAATTATTCGTGAGTTACGTCGTGGTTTCTGAAGTCACCGGCGGATTGAAGCCGTAGCTCCAGTGCGAAAGAGACATTCTCATTGAGGCGTCGGGGTTGACGGTAACTTCATCGATTGTCGGCGTCGGCAAGTCGTCAATGCCAGGCGATTCTTTGGGCGCCAGAAGTTCGCTTATAGTATTTTTCGTGTCGCCGTTATTGAAAGTGTAGCCGAGAAGTTCTTCGGTGAGTTCGTCGACGCCGCTGAAAGTTATGCTGAAATCGTCGGAAACCAGATTGATTAAATTTTCGCCGGTCTCCTGTTTCAAAGACTCGGTTGCGATTTTGTCAGTGAAAATTAAAATATCCGCCGCCGTGTTGAAATCCGTCAGCGTGATACTCGAAACGCCGCCAGCCACTGAAATTGTATCGTTCCCAAGACCGCTGGCGATTGTCGCAGCGTCGCCGTTCACGTTAATGAAATCGTTTTTCGCGGTTCCGTTGGCGTACCAGTTTTCCGTGACGTCAAGATTTTGCCGGAAGGCGCTGGCGAGCGTGTCAGCTACGTAGAAATTTTCGGTGGTAACTGAGCCGACGACAGTGCCGCGAATTTCCTTCGCCAGTTCAAATTCAGCAGTCGGCAGGGAATTTTTGTTGCCGTTCGCAACGACGAAGTAGCCGGTTTCATTTTCTGAAACCTCGCCGAGCTTAACGGTAACCTGTTCAACCTGCACTTCCAGCAAATCCAGAATTGTATTCGTGTCGCCGCCGTTGTTTACCGTGTAGTTCAAAATATTATCCGTGAGCGTGCCAGTGCCCTGCCAGACAAGGCTGATATCGTCAGAGGCGAGCGTGACTTCATTTTCGCCGGCGGTCTGCAGCAGGGAATTTTCCGCGATTTTATCTGTGAAAATAATTTTATCCGCCGCCGTGTCAATATCTGCGAAGGTGACAGTTTTGACGCCGCGCCCGATTGAAATTGTGTCCCTGCCGCCGCCGCTGACAATCGTCGCGTTATCGCCGGTAACGTTAATCGAATCGTCGCCGTCGGTTGCGGTAGCGAGCCAGTTTTCGTCAACGGTAATCGCCTGCCGGTAAGAATCGCTGTCGTTTTCCGCCTCGTAAACTTTGTCTTCAGTGACCGTGCCAACATTTTCTTCGCCGGTGTCCCATTCGACAATCAAGCCGATATTTTCAACGCCGAAGAATTCTTGCCCGTTTATGCCGCTGGGAATGAAATCGTTCCATTGCCCGAAGCGCGAATAATAATTTTGATTGTAGTACAGCATGAGCGCGGTGGCGTCGCTTGTGCCGTCGCTGTCGGGCTGGCGGAAAGACCAGTTGGAATAGGCGGCGCCTTCGAGCGTAGCTGCGCTGCCAGCGGGAATAGTTTCGCCGGTAAGCCACTGCCAGCCTTCGTCGTAAACGGAGCCTTCGCGGTAGCCGCCGAGCCAGTAGCTGTTCTTCGGCGCAGTTTCAGCCTGCAGTAAAGTTTCAACAGCCGCCTGTTCACCGGCGTCGGTAATCGTGACAAGGTGCCCGCCCAAAGATTCAGCGTAAGCCTTCGCCTCGTCCCAGGTCGTATTCACGTCGGAGAAAACTTTGTAGCGGTGACCGTTGTACCACGCCGAGCCGTCGTCCGCAAAAAATTCCGCGTTCTGCAGCGTATCATTGGCGTAGTCAACGATAACAAATTCGCCAGTCTCACTTTCGGGGACGCTCTCAAGGTCGACTGCAACAATTGTGTCCGGCACGAGCAGTTCTTCAATCGTCGCGCGGGTACTGCCGTTGTTGAAACTGTAGTCAAGAATTTCGCTGGTGAGTTCCGTGACGCCCTGCCACGCGATAGAAATTTCGTCGGAGTAAATGATAACGGAATCGCCGTCAACTTTCTGGAGCATGGAGCCTTTTGCAATGAGATCTTCAAAAATCAGCTGGTCGGACGTGTCGAAGTCGGCGAAAGTCAAATTCACTGCGCCGCCCGCGACGGAAATTGTATCGGTGCCGTCGCCGCTGGCAACCGTAGCGCTGCCGAGGACGTTGAGCCGGTCGTTTTTATCAGTCGCGCTGGCGTTCCAGTTTTCAGCAACGTTGATAATCTGCCGGACGGAATTGCTGGCCGCCGCATAAACTTTTTCCTGCGCGACTGTGCCGATAACTGTATCGTCCGCGCCGGTGGAGCCGCCGAAATCTGCAGTCGGACTGGAGCTGAGATTGTATTCGGAAATGTAGAAACTGCCGGTTGAATCAGCCGCCGCGTCGAGGTTGACGGTAACTTCGTCGACAGTGACTTTCAGCAGTTCCTGAATTTTATTTGTGACGCCGCCGGTAGTTATTTCGTAGTTCAAAATGTTGTCGCTGAGTTCGGTGACGCCGTACATGACAATTTCCAAATCGTCGGAGGCAAGAGTGACGGCTTCGGGGTCGAACGTCCAAACCAGCGAATCTTTATCGATTTTGTCAGCGAAAATCAGCGCGTCCTTATCCGGCTGAATGGTTTCCGAATTTGAATCTTCAGCGGCGAGAAGGAAAGTCGGTTCAGTTTCGACGGCGGCGCTCGCCAGTAAAAATGTCGGCTCGAAAGTTTCATCGGCAGGCGCAACTGCCATTGACATTAAAAGGACTGGCGTTTCTTCAGTTTCGGCGGCGGGTTCCAAGGTTGCTGGCGAAGTTTCGACGGTGGCGCCGAGGTCGAGATCAGTGATGATAATATGTTTAACGCCGCTGCCAATGGAAATTTGGTCGTTGCCCTTGTTGCCGCTGATTGTAGTCCTGTCGCCGGTGACGTTAATCGTGTCGTCATTTTCTGTGCCGGTAGCGTCCCAGCCTTCGGGAACGAAAATTTGCTGTTCGTAGGCGTAATCGTGGTCGTCCGCCACGTAGACATTGCCTGGCTTGACGAGACCGATTTGCTCGTAAATTGCGTCGTCGTAGCTGGCAACCAGAGACGCGCTGGGAATTTTATCGGTGTTGTCAGAGGAAATGATAACGTAGCCGCTCTCGCCGCCCGTCATCGAGTCGAGATTTACCGTGACGTAATTCACGCCGTCGAAAAGCAGATTTTCTATCGGAGTGCTGGTGCCGCCGTTGCTGATTTTGAAGTTGTGGAAGTCGCTCAAAACGGAGGCGTCGCCGTCAGCTGACAGGTTTTGGAAAGTCAAAGTTATATCGCGTGAATAGAGCGTAAGGCAGCCGTTTCTGTCGCGTTCGCGCAGGGATTTTTCTGGAATGGCGTCGGCGAAGGAAATTCTGTCGTCGGCGGGCGCGAAGTCGGCGAAAGTTATATTGCTGACGCCGGAGCCGACTGAAAAAATATCAATACCGCCGGCGCCCGCAACAGTTACGTTGTTGCCGGTGATTTTCAGGTTGTCGGATTTGTCGGTGCCGGTGACGTTCCAGCTGGCGGGAATTGTAACAGCCTGGCGGCAGGCGTCGCTTTCGGTATCGGCGGTGTAAAATTTGTCAGCGGTGACGGTGCCAATAACAACGTCGTCGGAGTCGGCTTCGTTTTTGAAAGCTGCGAGCGAATCGAAAACGGTTTCGCCGTTAGAGTCGAGGCTGGAGTTTACGATAAAGACGCCGGCTTCCTGTGCTGAGGTCTACAGCGAAAACGTTAGTAGTTTGCGCAACAATATCCTGCGCGATTTGCTTAAAAATTTCAAGGTAGTCAACCGAATTTATATCGTAGAATTTTCCGTTGTCAGGCTCTGTACCGGTAGCATTGGCGAGCGGCTCCCATTCATCCTGGCAGGTTCTTGGATCTTCCCAATTAGCGTTTGGATCTGTTTTCAGTATCCCAACAACATCAAGTACTACATTCGCTTCCTGCATTTCTGTCAGAACAGTTTCTGCCGTAACATAAGTCGAATTTGAAGAATCGTTTTCGTTATATCCCGAATCCGTAAGGACAATGAATCTTTTACTTACATTTTCACGAAAATCCATTGTCTGGATAGCCTGCTGAATCGCCGTTAAGCCGTATTCGCCGCCGTCAGGAGTTCCAATGTTGCTGATATAATCTGTAAAAGCGCCAGTATCCGTGGTGAAATTTGAAGTTGAGCCGTCGGCAGTTGCGAACTTATGAATATCTAACGAACCGTAGTCACCAAATTTAACGACGCCCAAACGAAAAGTTATGTTGTCGCTATCCAGAGACCTTGCGAAAGAAGAAACAGCATTTGTAACGCGTTCAATATATTTGTCCATACTGCCGCTGATGTCAAACAAAAATACAACATCAGTAGCAGATTTCAGCAAGCCGCCGCTGCCGCCAGGCGTGGTATCGCTGTCAGTGCCGCCGGTAGTTGTATCGCTGTCTGTGTCGCCGCCGAGGGTAATATTTCCGCCGCTGGGGTCAACAATATTCAGCGTGTGGTTCGCCTGCCCGAGGAAGGTTATGCTGCCGTCGCCGACTTTTACAACTAAATCGCTGCCGCTGTTGACGCTGGAAATTTCGCCCGTGAAATCTGTCTG
>CAJOGX010000007.1 GCA_905234175.1 uncultured Selenomonadaceae bacterium
CATGTCAACATAAAAGTTTCCAGTAACGGGACTCACCTCCTTATGTTTTTTTTAAGTTTTTTGAACACGTTATAATTTTATCTTAGCTGTTAAAAGCCCCCAAATTCTGACAGGCAAAAAAAAAGCTCGGTCGTTCCGAAGCTGATACATTTTAAAATTAGTGGAGACGAGGGGGATCGAACCCCTGACCTCTTGAATGCCATTCAAGCGCTCTCCCAGCTGAGCTACGCCCCCAAGCCTGACGTTCAAGCTTTGCGTATGATAAATGATTTTGCCGCCGTTGTCAAGGAAAATTTTTCCGCGCGATAAATTTCTTGTGCTTTTTGCATTTTTACTGTAGAATAGCGCAGGAATTTTGGAACTGAAAATTGCAATGGACGGATTTAAATTATGACTGAGCTTGTGAAAAATTTTGCCGCGAAGTACGACGGACTTCCGATTAGCACTTTGATTTTTGAGCCCGTCGAAAATTCCGGCGCGCAGACTGACTACAAAATTATTTACGCCAATGAAACTTTCGCCGCCGACTGGAAACTTTACCGCCCTGGCGAACCTTCCGCCGTCGGCAAATGCGTTCTCGAAAGCGGCGTCATGAGCGAAACCGTCGTCCGGCTTATGGAGGAAAATTCCCGCAGCGGCACCGCTTTTTCCTACTACCTGCCCGAAGGCGATATTCACGTTCATTTCCAGCCGATGAAAAATCTGTCGGCGCCGTACATGGGCTTTTTCCTCACCAACGTCACCGAGTACGAAGCGAAATCTTCCGAGATTCATTTTCTGCGCTCGATTCGCCAGATTGAAAACGCCGCGATTCTTATGAAGCGTCACGAAGATGGTACAATGGAATCTGTTTTCGCGTCGCAGGAATTTGCCAGAATGATGGAATGTGACGACCAGGAAGCCGCGCTGAAATTTATGAACGGCGTCGGCTTTATCGCGAGCACGCACCCCGACGACCGCCTTTCAGTCAAGCGCATTCTCCGCCGCAGATTTTCTGAAAACCGCACAAAAGATTTGACCATTCGCAAAATCACCGCGAAAAAAAATATTCTCTGGTGCCACGTCCACTACGCCTTTATCGACGACTTCGGCAAAAATTACGTCTACTGCACTTATTTCGACGTGACAGCCGCCAAAATCTACGCCGAGCGCCTCCGCGAAACCTACGTCTCTATCGGCGACAATTTCTACCGCGAAAACGATTCGACCCTCGGAATGTTCCGCGTCAACCTCAGCCGCAACGTTATCGAAGATATGCGCGGCAAAGATTTGTTCGCCACTGATTCCAAAATCCGCTCGTTCTCCGAAATTATCAAAATCCGCGCCGCCAATTATCCAATTCAGTCCGAACAGGCGCGCTTCCTTGAAATTTTCAACGTCGACCGAATGATCAGCGCGTTCCTCGACGGCAAAACTTTTTTCTCGGAATACTTTTTCTCGCGCAGGAAGGACGGCAGATTCTGCTACGTGAATTTCGTCGCCATGCTCACGCGCCACCCAATTTCCAACGAAATTGTTGCGTTCATTTCCGAGCAGGCCGCCAACCGCGCCAAAGTTCAGTCCGCGCTCCTCGATAAAATTCTTGCGCGCCAGTTCGATATGGTTGCTTATATCGTCAACGGCAAATACGGCGTCGTCCTCGGCGATTCCGCGCTTATCGGCAGGGGCAGTATCTTCCCAGTTTCGCGCAAAGGCGACTACGTTCAGTACCTCGACAATCAGGTTTTCCCAGTGCTGAGCGGCACCGGCGAGCAGATTTCTGAAATGAAAGCCGCGCTCAGTCTCGACGCCATTGAAAAAAATGTTGCGCCCGATAAGCCCTACATCGTCAACATCGCCTGCGAAATTGGCGGCGAAATTTATTACAAGCGGCTGGATTTTTACAGCATAAGCCGCGACGCCGAATTTTTTATTCTGCTCAAGTCCGACACGACCGAAATTCAGCGCCAGCAAATGGAACAGAATAACCGCCTGCGCGAAGCTCTCAAGGAAGCGCGGCAGGCTAACGTTGCAAAGTCCGCTTTCCTTTCGCGCATGAGCCACGAAATTCGTACGCCCATGAATGCGATTATCGGCTTGGATAATATCGCGCTGCACGAAAAAAATCTCACGGCGCCGCTGCGGAAAAATCTTGAGCAAATCGGTCAGAGCGCCCGCTACCTGCTCAGCCTGATTAACGATATTCTTGACATGAGCCGAATCGAGAGCGGCCGCGTCAACGTCAAGAGCGAAGAATTTTCCTTTGAATCCTTCCTCGAACAGATTAAAATTATCGTCGGCGGGCAGTGCGCGGATAAGGGGCTGAACTTCCGCTGCGACGTTATCGGCGCGCTGAATAAGTTTTATATAGGCGACGACACAAAGCTCAAGCAAATTCTGCTGAACATTCTCGGCAACGCCATAAAGTTCACCGACGCCGGCGGCTCCGTCACGCTCGAAGTCGAATGCACCGCGCAATACGAAGGCCAGTCCAATTTCCGCTTCACCGTCCGCGATACCGGAATTGGCATGGACAAAGAGTACCTGCCGAAAATTTTCGACGCCTTCAGCCAGGAAGATTTCACGACGCGCTCAAGCTACGGCGGCACCGGCCTCGGTCTGACGATTACCAAAAACATCGTCGAAATGCTCAACGGCAAAATTTCCGTCGAATCCGAACGCGGCGTCGGCTCAACTTTTACCGTCAACCTGCCGCTGAAAAATTCCACGCGCATTGGCTCGGACGAAGCCGTACACCTGCAGAATCTGAACATTTTAATTATCGACGACGACCCCGTCAGCCTTGCTCACGCCCGCGCGATTTTTGGCGAATCCGGAATTGAGCCCGAAACCGTTGAAAGCGGCGCGAAGGCGCTCGAAATGATTAAGCTGCGCCACGCCCGCCGCGAAGATTACAATCTGATTTTTATCGATTACAATATGCCGCACCTTAACGGGATTGAAGTCACGCGCGAAGTTCGGGAAATTCTCGGCGGAGAAGTTGCGCTGATTATGATAACGGCGACGGACGTTTTCGCGCTGCAGGAAGAGGCGCTGGCGGCGGGAATTGACGGGTTCATTTCAAAACCGCTGTCGTCGTACAACCTGCTCTACGAAGTCCAGCAGATTTTGCACAGGAAAAAGCCGGTCGAAGTCGAAACGCCGCTGGCTCCGCTCGAAGGGCGGCGCATACTAATCGCCGAGGACATGCCGGTCAACGCGGAAATTCTGCTCATGCTG
Source organism: uncultured Selenomonadaceae bacterium (assembly GCA_905234175.1). Classification (GTDB taxonomy): domain Bacteria; phylum Bacillota; class Negativicutes; order Selenomonadales; family Selenomonadaceae; genus Quinella. The sequence goes on from CAJOGX010000007.1 coordinate 3,220, forward strand.
CTGGAAATGCAGGAAATGGAAGGCGAGCACGCGGAAAACGGGAAAATCGCCGTAGAAATGTTTGAGCAGTCGGCACCAGGCTACTACGACGCGGTTTTGATGGATATACGAATGCCGGTCATGGACGGGCTGGAGGCGACGGCGGCAATTCGCGCGCTGAAACGCCCCGACGCTAAAAAAATTCCAATAATCGCGGTAACCGCCAACGCCTTCGATGAAGATGTTCAGCGGTCGCTTCGCGCAGGGCTCAACGCGCACTTGTCTAAGCCGGTCGACGCCGAACAGCTCTACCGCACGCTACAGGAACTCATTGGAAAAAATCTCGCCAGTCAGGAGGGATAATTTATGTCAGAAACAGAAAATCCGCCGTACCGCCGGCAAATTTTGGACGATTTATTTGACGCCTACACGATTCTTGGAAGAGGCGCCTACGTTTCCCTGTACGACGTGGTTGGGCAAATGACGCGCTACAGTCCGGCGTACGTTGAACTTTTCGGGCTGCCCAGCGAATACATTCCGTACGGCAACGATAACTGGAGCGAGTTCATTCACCCCGAAGACCGCAGCCGCTACGAAACGATTATGTCAAAGCTAATCGCCGGCGCCGCGCGCTACTATGACCTTCACTACCGCGTTCGGCTCAAGGACGGCAGTTATTCGCTGATGAGATTTATCGGCTCAATCCTGCGCGACGAGGGCGGCAAGCCCGAAATTATCGGCGGCATTACGATTAACGAAGGCTTGATGGAAAATACCGACACGGTGACGGTTCTTCGCAACCAGTACGGATTTTTTCAGGACTTGACCGCCGTCATGGAACTGCAGAAAAAGTGCACGATTCTGATGATGGGCGTCGGTCGAATGAGCGAGCTCAACGAAATTCACGGCTACAGCTACGGCAACCACATTCTCCGGCAGGTTGCGTGGTTTCTGCAGGAAAATATTGGGCAGTACGGCACGATTTACCGGCTTGAAGGCGCGAAGTTCGCGTTTATTACGGAACAGCTTTCGCCTGAAGAGGCTGCCGAGCGCTATGAAAAAATTCGCCAGTCACTTTTGAACGGTCTGCAGGTTGACGCAGCGAAACTCAATCTCGTACTGAGCGGCGGAATGATTTCGATAACCGGCAAGAGCGTCGACGAGCGAACAATTTACGCGTCGCTTTCGTACACCTGCCGCGAATCGCGCATTCACAAAAACGGGCGGCTGGTGAACTTCAACGGCAGCCTTGAGCAGGACAATCACGAATCGCTTGAGGTTATCGACGAAATTCGCAACAGCATTCTTTTGGACTGCGTGGGCTTTTCGCTTAAATATCAGGCTGTCGTTGACGCCCGCACCGAGGAAATTGTCGGCGTCAAGGCGATTGTGAACTGGCACAGCGAGCGTTATGGCGACGTGCCCGCCGAAGAATATCTGCCGGTTCTGGAACGCGATTTCGTCTTCGAGGAGCTGGGCTACTGGATTTTGCGGCAGGCGATGCTTGACGGGAAAAAGCTGCTGGAAAAAAATCCGCGGCTGCTAATCAGCGTCAGCGTCATGCAGGTACAGCTTGAGGACGAAATTTTTGTGGACGAGCTGCAGAAAATCGCTACGCAGACGCAGTTCCCGCTGGATAATCTCTGTTTCGAGCTCAGCCGTGGCTGTCGGTTACTGAACGCAAACTTCCTGCGAAATATCGTTGCGGTACTGCGGTCGCGCTGGGTTAAAATCACGCTGGACGATTTTGGGAGCGGCCTGGCGTCAATAGATTTTCTGCGCGAACTTGCGCCGGATTACATAAAGTTCGACGAAAAATATGCGCACGAATTTGACAAGCAAGAAAACCGTCAAATCGTCCGCTGTCTTTCGGAACTTGCCGCCGCGCTCAGCACGAAAGTTCTGATTGAAGGCGTAGACAGCCAGCACATTCGCGACGAGCTGAAAAATTTCCCAGTCGACAATTTTCAGGGCGAATTTTTTACGCCGCCGCTCCCGCTGACTGAAATTCTCAAAAAGTTTTAGCCGTTAATCGCCCTGCGTTTCATGACGTAATTCCACAGCGTGACGATAACGGTTGCGCCGAGTTTCGCCAGCATGTAGTGCCACGAAATAATTTCTACGAAAAACCACATGCAAAGCTGATTCAGTCCCAGCCCGACGACGCTTGAGCCGATAAAAATTGTCGCCTGCCGAGGAGTTTGCCGCCGCGCATTTTTGAAAACGTACGTCACGCACAGCCAGTAGTTGAAAATTACCGACGCCGTGAACGAAATTGCCGCCGAGTACAGGTAATGGACGCCCGCGAAATCCGTCAGACCGAAAAGTATCGCGCAGTCCACCAGCAGCGACAGGCCGCCAACGATACAGAACCGCACAATTTCCAAAAATCTTTCGCGGCTCATTTGGGCGCCCGCAAAGCGCTGAAGTTCACGAGGTAAACGCGCTTGTCCTCAATGAGCTTGAGAATTTTCGGGGAAGTCACGGCTTCGAGCTCGCCTTCAAAATCGTGATCCCAGTCGCAGAAATACTGCAGAATTTTATTGTCAACGCCAGGGTGCAACATGACTTCGGTAGTTCCCTCCTCAAGGTTGTTGATAAGGTCTTCCATAAAATCTTTCGTGAAAGATTCGCCGGCGACGTTGCCGACAAAATGTTCCGGCGTCGCAAAGCCGTTTTTGTGTGCAGTGTTCGCCGCAATTTTCGCCAGCGAACTCAGTCCGAGCCGCCCGATAAACGCGCCAAGCCCGTCGATGTTTCCGCTGAAAACTTTCGTGCTCGAAATTCGCATTGCGTTAATGTGCGCCTTTTTCGCCAGCTTTATCGCCACGCCCAAAATTCCTGGGAAGTGGTGCAAATGCTGATGGCTGTCGAAATGCGTCGGGCGGATTCCCGAATACAAAACTTTTTCCAGCTGCGCGTCAAGTTCCGCCTGCACTTCCGCGCGATTTATTTTTCCCTGCATGTAAAGTTTCGTGAAAACCGAATAGTTCGGGTGAAAATATCCTTCGCGCGTGACAAGCGACGGAATTTTTTTCGGCGGCATACACGGAAAGCCGTTCGCCAGCGTGAAGTGTATTCCAACGCCGAGCTCCGGATTTCTCAGCGCAATATCAACGGCGTCGTCGAATGCCTTGCCGCCCGCCATAATCGTCGTGGAAGTCAGGCAGCCCTGCCGATAAGCCTTTTCGACAGCCTCGTTAATTAGCCGGTGCCGCCCAAAATCGTCGGCGTTAATAATCAGTTGCTTCAAATCGATTCCTCCTACCAGCGCAATTTCCGCTGCCACAGAACCAGTTCCTTCGGCCCCAGCGGCAGGTCTATCGATTGCTCGTTGTCGTAGAAAAATTTTATGCGCACTTCCTTCGCCGCCAGAATTTTTTCCAGCGCGTCTTTCGGCAGGCTCACGAACAATTTATTTTCGTACTGCCACTGCGCTTGTGTCTGCTTCGTCGCGGCGTCCAGTTCCAGCGGCACGCTGTCTGTGAAAAGTACCGCCCGCTTTTGAAGTTTCGCCTCGTCGTAGCGCAAATCCCACAGGCTCAGGTTAGCGCCTTCCAGCCCGCCGGTTTCGTCGCGCGCAACCGCCAGTTCCAGCCGCGCATATTCTTCGAGCGTAGCTGCCTCGCGGTGGTCGTAGCTCCAAATGTACCACATTCCCAAAATCCCCGTCAACATCAGCGAAATTCCTAGTCCCAGAAAAAAACTGCGCATTCAAGTCCTCCCAAAATTTTTCCCCGCAGATTATAGCACAAATGCCAGCGAATTTGGTATAATCTTGCGGCTGATTGGGAGGGATTTTTTTATGTTGAATTACCGCGAAAATTTGTCGGCGCTGCCTTCGTATGACGGCGTGGAAAAAGATTACCGAATCAAAGTCAACGCGAACGAGTCAACGCTGGGGCTGCCGCCGCTGGTTGAAGAGCGCCTGCTGAACCGGCTGGGCTTAGTGGCGCTCAATCGATACCCGAACGAAGAATATTACTCGCTGGTTGAGCAAATCGCGCGGAATTTTTCCGTGGCGAGCGAACAGATTTTACTGGGCAGCGGCTCCAGCGAAATTATCGAGAAAGTTTTCCACGCATTCGGCGGCGCGGGCAGGAAAATTGTTTACCCGCAGCCGAGTTTTTCCATGTACAAAATTTACGCGAAGGCGGCGGAGGCTGAGGCTGTGCCCTTCGACCTCGACGCGAAATTTGATTTGGACGTGGACGCCTTCATAAAAAAAATCCGCGCAACCGGCTCAAGTTTAGCCGTCGTCTGCAACCCGAACAACCCTACCGGCAACACGCTGACTCTCGCGCAGGTTGAGGAAATCGCTAAAAATATTGACTGCGCATTTCTGCTGGACGAAGCCTACGTGGAATTTTACGGGCGCTCGGCTTTCGGTCTGGTCAAAACTTATCCGAACTTAATCGTGGCGCGAACTTTTTCCAAGGCGTACGGGCTGGCGGGAGCGCGCGTCGGCTACATGATAGCTCAGGCGGAAGTCACGCGAATGATTGCGAAAACTTTCATGCCGTACCACATGAACGCGCTGAGTTTGACGGCGGCGGACATCGTTTACCAAATGCGCGCAGAATTTGTTCCACGAATCCAGATGACGGTAGCGGAGCGGCAGCGCATGTTCGAGCGGCTGAAAAAACTTTCCGGCGTCGAAATTTTCCCGTCGCAGACGAATTTCCTGCTGATAAGATTTGCGCGGGCGGCGGAGCTGGCGGAATACCTTGAAGCGCTGGGAATTGGCGTGCGGTATTTTGCGGCGCCGGAGCTGAAAAATTGTTTGCGAATTTCGATAGGCACGCGAATGGAGAACGATGAAGTTTTCGCGGCGGTAAAAAATTTCGTGGAGGGACGATAATGCGCGTTGGGAAAATTTTTCGCGAGACGAGCGAGACGAAAGTCAGCGTCGAAATAAATCTGGACGGCGGCGGCAAAAATAAAATCAGCACGGGCATTGGATTTTTCGACCACATGCTGAATCTTTTCGGCGCGCACGGGCAGTTCGATTTGAGCGTTGACTGCGCCGGCGATTTGGAAGTTGACGGGCACCACAGCGTTGAGGATATTGGAATTGCGCTGGGCGCCGCGATTAAATCTGCGCTCGGCGATAAGCGCGGGATTAACCGCTACGGAACTTTTTTCCTGCCGATGGACGAAAGTTTGGCGCTGGTGAGCCTCGACATAAGCGGGCGGCCGTTTTTAGTTTTCGACGCGGGCGAACTTGCGCCGACGATTGGAACATTCGACACGGAGCTGACGGAAGAATTTCTGCGGGCGCTGGCGTTCAACGCGGGGATAACTTTGCACGTGAAAATTTTGTACGGAAAAAATTCACACCACAAAGTTGAAGCGATATTCAAAGCGATGGGGCACGCGCTGAGAATTGCGGTCGCGAAAGACGAAAAAGTTTCGGGCGTGCCGTCGACGAAGGGCGTACTGTAGAATATTTCGCGGAAACATGCTATAATGATTGCCGCACTAAAATTTTGGAGGTTGAAATTTTGTACCGAAAAGTTGACACAAATTTGGATTTTGCCAGCCGCGAAAAGGAAGTTGAAAATTTCTGGGCTGAAAATAAAATCGCGCAGAAGGCGATTGACCAGCGCGAAGGCTGCAAGGATTATACATTTTACGACGGGCCGCCGACTGCTAACGGCCAGCCGCACGTCGGGCACGTCTTAACGCGCGTCATCAAGGATTTGTTCCCGCGCTATCACTCCATGAAGGGCGAAAAAGTTCTGCGCAAAGCCGGCTGGGATACGCACGGTCTGCCCGTCGAACTCGAAGTCGAAAAGCTCATCGGCATTAACGGCAAGGAGCAAATCGAGGCGTACGGTATCGAGCCGTTTATCAAAAAGTGCCGCGAATCCGTCTGGAAATATAAACAGATGTGGGAAGAATTTTCCGGCGTCGTGGGCTTCTGGGCGGACATGGAACACCCGTACATCACGTACGAGAACGACTACATCGAGTCGGAGTGGTGGGCGCTCAAAAAAATATGGGAGAAAGGGCTGCTCTATAAGGGGCACAAGGTCGTTCCTTACTGCCCGCGCTGCGGCACCCCGCTCTCCTCGCACGAAGTCTCCCTCGGTTATAAAGACCTCAAAGAACGCTCCGCCGTCGTCAAGTTCAAATCCGCTGAATCCGACGCTTACTACCTCGCCTGGACGACTACCCCCTGGACTCTCCCCTCAAACTTAGTCCTCTGCGTTAACCCGAAAGTCACCTACGTCAAAATTCAGGTCGGCGATACTAAATATATTCTCGCTCAAGCGCTGGTTGATAAAGTCTTTGAAGGCGTCGACGGCGAACGCAAAATTTTAGAAACCTTCACCGGCGCCCAGCTCGAATTTAAACGCTACGAACCCCTCTACCCATTCGCTGACGCCGCCGTTAAAAACTCCGGCAAGCCCGCCTTTTTCATTACCTGCGACGACTACGTTACCACCGAGGACGGCACCGGTATCGTCCACTGCGCCCCCGCTTTCGGCGAGGACGATAACCGCGTTTGCAGGCGCTACGGCACGCCTTTCGTGCAGTTCGTCGACGGCAAGGGCAATATGACCGCCGAAACTTTTTGGGCTGGCACTTTCGTCAAAGACGCCGACCCGCTCATTCTCGCTGATTTGAAAAAGTCCGGCAAGCTCTTCAAAGCCCCAGTTTTCGAGCACTCCTACCCCCACTGCTGGCGCTGCGATACCCCCCTGATTTACTACGCCCGCGAGTCATGGTTTATCAAAATGACCGCTGTCAAGGAAAATCTCCTGCGCAACAACTCAACCATTAATTGGATTCCGCCAACTATCGGCTCCGGCAGATTCGGCGACTGGCTTGAACACGTGCAGGACTGGGGCATTTCGCGCAACCGCTACTGGGGCACCCCGCTCAATATCTGGGAATGCGATTGCGGTCACCAGCATTCCGTCGGCTCTATCGAAGAATTAAAATCACTGTCCAAAAATTGCCCCGCTGACATCGAACTCCACCGCCCCTATATCGACAGCGTCACTTTCCCCTGTCCAAAATGCGGCGGCGTTATGCATCGCGTCCCCGAAGTCATTGACTGCTGGTTCGATTCCGGCGCTATGCCCTTCGCGCAGTGGCACTATCCCTTTGAAAACCGCGAAACTTTTGAGACGCACTTCCCCGCCGACTTCATCAGCGAGGCAGTCGACCAGACGCGCGGCTGGTTCTATTCCCTGCTCGCAATTTCTACGCTGCTTTTCGATAAGACTTCGTTTGAAAATGTTATAGTTCTCGGACTCGTTCTCGATAAGGACGGGCAGAAAATGTCGAAGTCCAAGGGCAACGCCGTCGCGCCGATGGATATGCTTAAAAAGCATGGCGCCGACGCTATCCGCTGGTATTTCTATGAAAACTCCGCGCCCTGGCTCCCTAACCGCTTCCATGACGACGCTGTTATAGAAGGGCAGCGCAAGTTCCTCGGCACGCTCTGGAATACCTACGCTTTCTTCGTGCTCTATGCAAATATTGACAACTTCGACGCCACTAAATACCAGCTCGATTATGAAAGTCTCAGCGTCATGGATAAATGGTGCCTTTCGCGTTTGAACACGATGGTTAAGACCGTTGACGACTGTCTGGCGAATTACAAGGTTCCCGAAACTGCGAAGGCGCTTCAAAGCTTTGTCGACGAGCTTTCTAACTGGTACGTCCGCCGTAGCCGCGCGCGTTTCTGGGCTAAGGGCATGGAACAGGACAAAATCAACGCCTACATGACGCTCTATACCGCGCTGGTGACCTTTGCCAAATGCGCCGCGCCCATGGTTCCTTTTATAACAGAAAATATATATCGCAACCTCGTCTGCTCAATCGACGCCAGCGCGCCAGTCAGCGTACACCTTTGCGATTTTCCGACGGCTGACGAATCTCGCATTGACGCCGAACTGGAACGCAATATGGACGAAGTCAGCAGAATCGTGGTGCTGGGGCGCGCCGCCCGCAACGCCGCCAATATCAAAAACCGCCAGCCCGTCGCTGAAATGTTCGTCAAGGCTGAGCCGCTGGCTGAATTTTTCACTGACATAATCGCCGACGAGCTCAATGTCAAATCCGTGAAATTCCGCGCGAACATGGACGAGTTTGTTAAATACAGCGTCAAGCCCAATTTCCGCGTGCTGGGCAAGAAGGTCGGCAAGGCGATGGGCGCGGTTCAAACTGCGCTGAAAAATCTGAACGGCGCCGCTGCTAAGGCTGAACTTGACAGGACGGGCGAACTCAGGCTGGGCGAATTTGTGCTCACGGCTGAAGATATTGAAATCAGTGTGTCGCAGGCTGAGGGTTTCAACGTGCAAAGCGAGGGCGAAATTTCAGTTGCGCTGAGCACGACTTTGACGCCGGCGCTGATTGAGGAAGGCTTTGTTCGCGAGATTATCAGCAAGGTTCAGACTATGCGCCGCGACAGCAAATTTGAGGTTACTGACCGTATTAAGATTTTCGCGCAGGGCAACGCTAAGCTGGCGGAAATTGTTGAGCGGAACGCGGCTGAGATTAAAGCTGTTACGCTTGCGGACGAGATAATTGGCGGCGCTACTGACAATTCGCGCGACTGGGACATTAACGGCGAGCGCATTTTTATTGGCGTTGAGAGAATTTGAGGGGGCAGATAACATGAAGTGCACGTGTTCAAAGGACGATTTGAACGGCGCGTTGAGCGCAGTCATCAAGGCGGTTGCGGTAAAGCCGAGCACGCCGGTGCTGGCAGGGATATACCTGCAGGCGGCTGGCGACTCGCTTGAGTTGCAGGCGACGAATTTTGCGATAAGCGTGGTTGCGCGGGTACCGGCGAACGTCGAAGTTGAAGGCGCGACTGTAGTTACGGGGCGCGTACTGGCGGCGGTTGTACAGAAATTTTCGGGCGACATTGTTACGCTGACCAACGAGAAAGACGCCGCCACTCTTGAATTGCGTTCCGAGGCGGCCAGCTTTGAGCTTTTAAGCATGGACGCTGAGGATTTCCCGCGCATTAACCGTGAGACGTCGCTTCACAGTTTCCGCATTAACAAGGGCGCGCTTATCAGGCTTATCAATCGCACTGTTTTTGCCTGCGCCAAAGACGAAGGCCGACCGGTATTTGCTGGCTGTTTCATTGACATTTCGGGCACCGCCATAACCTTCGTTGCCACCAACACCAGCCGCATTGCCATTGCTCGCGACGTGCTTTCCGACAGCCTTGACTCTCTTCAATTCATCGTTCACGCCGCCACATTGCGCAACCTGCTTGGCATGTTGTACCGCGCTGCTGACGCTGTTGTTACCGTGGGTTTTTCGGGCAGCGAGGTTACCTTTTCCTTTGACGACATTTTCCTGACTTCCCGCATTATCGACGGCGCTTTTCCGCCCTACGACAAAGTCATTCCTTCGACTTGTTCTACTACTGCCGACCTTGACCTTCGCGATTTGCGCGCCGCTGTTGACCGCATGCAGATTATCGCTCGCGAGGCTGAATATCAGACCCTGCGTTTTACTTTTACACAGGACGGCTTGGAGCTTTCTTCCAATTCCTACACCCTCGGCTCTTCCGTTGAGCACCTTGACTCTAACGTTTCCGGCGACGACATCGAGCTTTCCCTCAACTTCAACTTCCTTATCGACGCTCTTAAGGCTTTCGACACCGAAAAGGTTTCTTTCGGCATGAATCAGCCGCTGACGCCGGTAAAAATTTCCCCTCTCGGCGCCGACGATTTCACTTACATTATCACTCCTCTTCGCACACAATGAACATTTCACTTCTTTTTCTTAGGGACTTCCGCAACTTCTCTCTGCTTGACCTTCAACTTGACTCGCTTAACATTTTCCTTGGCCGCAATGCTCAGGGCAAGACCAACATTCTGGAGGCTATACATTTTGCTTCACTTGGTCTTTCTCGCGCCTCTAAGGATTCCGAGCTGATTCGCTGGGGAGAGCCTTCCGCTCTCATTCGTTTAGCCTTTGCTCGCGCTGGCGTTTCTCACGGCTTAGCTATTGAGCTTTCCGCTGAGCGGCGGCGGCGCATTTTATTTGACGGCAACGCTATTCGACTGCGTACTTTAGTTGGGCGGCTGACTACTGTTTTGTTTTCTCCGGAGGATTTATTCATGTTCAAGGCCTCTCCTTCGGTTAGGCGCAAATTTCTCGACGCGCTAATAGCTCAGTACTCGCCTCTTTACTTTGCTGACTTGACTACTTACAACCGGCTGGTGGAGCAGCGTAACGCTTTGCTTAAGAGAATTCGTGAAGGCTTAGCGCCTCCTCACAATTTAGACCTGTGGAACGAGCAGTTAGCTCTGCTTGCCGCGAATCTTTTAATTAAGCGCCTTGATGTCGTCGAGGCGTTAAACGCAGTCGCGCGGGATGTTCAGCGGAAAATTTCTGCGCAGACTGAGGAACTTTCGATTTCATATGAACTGCGCGGCCTGCAGGGTTCAGACGTGCCGGAAGATTTATCGGGCTGGTACTTGGAAAATTTGCGGGCGCGGAATTTTACAGACGTACAGCGCGGCGCTACAAGTTTGGGGCCGCACCTTGACGACTTGCAGTTTTTTCTTAACGGGCGGGAACTGCGGCAGTACGGTTCGCAGGGGCAGATACGTACGACGACGCTCGCACTGAAACTTTCTGAACTGCAGCTATTGAAATCGGCGGCGGGCGAATATCCAGTTCTTTTGCTGGACGACGTGATGAGCGAACTGGACGCCGAGCGGCGCGCGCAGCTTTTAACATTTCTTCAGCGCGAAAATATCCAGACGCTGATAACGGCAACGGAAAAATCGTACTTCCCAGCGCAGCCGGTCGGGAAAATTTTTGAAGTCGAAGGCGGGCGGATTTTATGAGCGAGCCGGAAATTATTGGCGACATTATTCCGAAGAGTCTTAGCGAAGTTGACGCCGTGCTCCGCAAAAAAATTCTGCAGCAGGAACTTTTGAACCGCTGGGATAAAATTTTCGGCGCCGTTGCCTCTGAACTTGAGCTGGTTAAACTCGAAGACGGCGTGCTGGTTATCGCTTCGCAAAATTCCTCCGTCCGCGATTTTGTCAAGTACGGCGCGAAAGATTACGTCAACAAGATTAATGCGCAGCTGAAACAGGGTAGCGATTTCGTCACGAAAATTGAGTTTGGCAGGAGTTTAAAGCCGCCGCCGACCGTTCAGGAAAAACCTCCTGCGGCTGAAAAAAATCTGCCCGTTGAAATTGAACTTACTGCCGAGGAAATTTCTGACTGCGAAAAAAAAGCCGCTAATGTCAGCGACGCCGAATTACGCGAAACTGTCCTTGCGGCGCTGCTGATTCGCGCAAAAAATGAAAAGTGGCGGCGCGCTAATCAGTGGCACAAATGCAAATTCTGCGACCTGCTCTGCCCGCCGTCGGAAACTGTCTGCGATATTTGCAAAGTTCGTGAGCGCGACCGGCTGCACAAAAAAATCCGGCGAATATTTCATGACGCGCCGTGGACGCCTTTCAGGGAAGTGCAGGAAAAAATTTTAGCGGAATTTCCGCACCTCGCGCAGGAATGCACGCTCGACAAGATAGACGCCGCGCGAATGGATTTAATTTTACAGGTGGCGGCGCGGGTTTCTTACGGCGACACGACTTCGGACGCCGCGAAATTTTTAGTCATGCTTGTACGCCAGCTGCCGCGCGAAAAACTGACGCCAGCGATTATCAGCCGCACGCTCAAGGAATTTCACTTCAACCTTGCTGACCGCCCGCCGTTCGACGAATACGAATTTCGGAAAATGCCGCGCAGGAGTTCCCGCAAAATAAAAAAATCCGCCGCTCAGACTGAGTGACGGATCTTTTTTTATAGTGACGAAAAATTTTTTACGCTTTGAGATTCGCGAGATACTCCACGCCGTCTTCCTGCAAGGCGACGAGAAGGAGCGTTGCTCCATGACTTCCTTGAGGATTTCCCGCGCGATTAAGCTTTCAGATTCGCGAGGTATTCTTTGATTTTGTCGCCGTCTTCCATGTCCATGACTTCCTTGAGGATTTCCTGGGCGCGGGTAAACGTGAAGTTGCGAATGCGTTCTTTGACGCGCGGAATGCTCGGCGCCGACATGGAAAGTTCCTTAATGCCCATCGCCATGAGGAGAATCGCCGCGTTGGGGTCGGACGCCATTTCGCCGCACATGCCCGCCCACTTGCCTTCCTTGTTCGCGCTTTCAATTGTCCGCTTAATCAGCCGCAGCACAGCGGGGTTGAAGTGATTGTACAGGTACGAAATCTGCGCATTGCCCCTGTCGACGGCGAGCGTGTACTGCACGAGGTCGTTTGTGCCGATGCTGAAGAAGTCGACGTACTTCGCAAGCTGTGGCGCCATGACGGCGGCGGCTGGTGTCTCAACCATAATCCCGACCTGCACGTCCTGCGCGAACTCTTTGCCTTCGTGGGCGAGTTCCATTTTGGCATCTTCAACGAACTGTTTTGCGTCGAGGAACTCTTTGACGTTTATGACCATAGGGAACATTATAGCGGCCTTGCCGTACTTTCCGGCGCGGAGGATAGCTTTGAGCTGGGGCATGAACAAATCTTTACGCTGGAGGCTGATACGAATTGCGCGGTAGCCGAGGAACGGATTTTCTTCCTTATCGACCTGAATATATGGGAGTGGCTTATCGCCGCCGATATCCATTGTGCGGATGACGCAGAGGTTGCCGTTACATTTTTCGACGGCGGCCTTGTATTCTTTAAACTGGTCTTCTTCCTTAGGAACGTCAGATTTGCCCATGAACACGAACTCTGAGCGGAAGAGGCCGACTCCGTGGGCGCCGAAGCCGTTTGCTGCGTCAACGTCCGCAGGCGAGCCGATATTAGCTGCGAGGATAACTTCCTTACCGTCCTTAGTTTTCGCGGGCAGGGTTTTAAGTGTCGCGTAGTAAGCTTTAAGTTCTTCCTGCTTTTTAATTTTTTCGTCGTAAGCCTTGCGTTCCTTGTCTGTTGGGCGAATGAGGATTTCGCCAGCGTCGCCGTCGAGGATAGCGGGGTCGCCGTCAGCCATCTGGTCAATTCCGTCTCCAACGCCAACGACCGTCGGGATAGCGCGGGTTTTCGCGATAATAACAGCGTGCGCGGTAGTAGAGCCTGCGCCGAGGATAACGCCCGCGATTTTGTCCGTAGGCAGCCCCGCAATAACGGACGGCTCAATTTCACGCCCAGCCACGATAACCTTACCAGCGATTTCCGGTTCCTTAATGCCGAGCAGGTATTTCGCAATACGCTTACCAACGTCGCGCATATCTACGGCGCGCCCGCGGAAGTACTCATCTTCCATAGCCTCAAATACCTGGGCTTGTACTTCGTAAGCGTCAAGGACTGCTTTCGGTGCGGATTTGCTTACGTCGATTTGTTCATCGATTGCGCCGCTCATTGCGGGATCTTCGACCATCATGCGGTGCGCTTCGAGAATGCCCGCCTGTTCCTTGAGCCCCTGTTCGTTGAATTTTTTAATACTGACCTGCAGCGCCTCAGCAACTTTTACGAGAGCGTCGGCGGCCTTTTTCTTTTCGGCGTCGACTTTGCCAGGCTTGTAGTTCACGAGAAAGCTGTCGAGGTTCTGACCTGCGAGCAAAATATTACCGACGGCAATGCCGGAAATTACGCCCTTACCTTTAATTTTGTCTGCCATTAAAATTTTCCCCCTAAGTTACACAAAAAGGAGGCGGTTAAAAAATAAACCAACCTCCCCCAACGAATTGTGCGACGTCTGCCTGTCTGTTTTTTTCTTTCTTTCTTTCTTTTTTTCAATCCCTGCACCCCGAAGGAGTGCGACGCTACTTATTCTTCGCCGTTTGTTTCAATCCATGCACCCTTGCGTTTCAATCCATGCATCCCGAAAGAGTGCGACAGGCAATTTGACGCCGCTGTTAAAGCTCATTCTTCGCCGAATTTGTCGTCGATAAGTTTTTTGAGCGTTGCAACTGCTTCTTCAGCGTCGTCGCCGTCGGCCTTAAGCACAACGTCGGTGCCCTTGACGAGACCCATGCTCATGATCATAAGAATGCTTTTTGCGTCGACTTCCTTGCCCTTCGCGGCGATTTTGACTTTGGATTTGAACTTGGACGCGGTCTGGACGAAGAGCGACGCCGGACGAGCGTGAATACCAGTTTTGTTTTCGATTGTTGCCTTTGCTTCTGCTGTTGCCATCTAAAAATCTCTCCTATCTTTCGTTAGAGTTTGACTACCTGCGGCTGCGTTTGCAACCTTTTAAAGTTCTATTCGCCGCCGCTTTAAATCTTCCTGCCTTTCAGGAAAAATACATTGAAAAATTTTTAGAAAATTTAGCAGGGATTTTTGAAGGTTTTTTCGCCGCCGTCGAAGAATTACGCTTGAGATTTTTTAAGGAGGAACTATGCACAAAATTTTAGAAGCCGCCCTGCGCGACGAAGTTATCCGTGACGTTGCGTCGAATTTCGCGCGGCACAAAGAATTTTTAATTTACGGGATCGCCGGTACGCAGAAAGCCGTTGCGGTTGCCGCCGCCTTCGCAAAAAATCCGCGCCCGACCGTTATTATTGTCAGCGACCGCGATAAAATTTCTGACTGGCAGAATGATTTGGCTGAACTTTTGCCGGAAACCGCCGTCGAAGAACTGCCCGAACTTGACCTGTTCGATATTCGCGCAACCGTCGGCGTCGAGCGGCGCGCTCAGCGTCTCGAAATTCTCATGCGCCTTTACAGCGGAGAAAATTTTATCGTGCTTGCCACAACGACCGCCGCCGTAAAAAAAGATTTTTCCCGCAAAGATTTCCTCGACAGCCAGCTCAAAATTTCTCTCGGTCAAAATCTGCGGCAGGAAGATTTAATCGCCAGACTCGTCGAAGTCGGCTACGAACGCGCGGACGATATTGACGCCGTGGGCAAATTCAGCGTGCGCGGCGGGATTGTCGACATTTTCCCAATCAACGCGCCCAAGCCCTGCCGCCTTGAATTTTTCGACGACGTGATTGACTCCATGCGCGAAATTTCCGCAGAAACGCTCCGCTCCGAAAAAAATATCGACAGCGTGACCGTTCTGCCGGTTTTCGCCGCCGACACTAAAAAAGCCGAGCCCTTCACGACCTGTGCGCAGGACGGCGTTGTTATCTTCGACGAACCCGCGCGAATCCGCGAGACCATTGAAAATCTCGTCAGGGAGGACGAGGCCGTTAAGCCGAATATTTTTACCTTCGAGCAGCTGATTAAAAATTCGCGCGGCGGCTGTCTGATTTATATCGCGCTGATGCTGAAGAAAATTCGCGGCGCTGAGCTCACCGACACTTTCGGGCTGACCGCTACCAACGTCGCTTCGTTCCAGAATCAGCTGGAATTTTTTACCGAAGAAGTCAAGCGCCAATCCGAAGTCGGCAGGAAAATTTTCGCGCTGTTCAGCTCCCACCATAAGCTCGACCAGATTAAAACTCTGCTGGCTGAAAAAAATCTCAGCGGCGCCGTCGAACTCGAAACTGGCACGCTCACTGAAGGTTTCGTCTTCCCGACGGCACAACTCACGGTTTTCACCGAGAAAGATATTTTCGGCAGCCAGATTGAGCGGCGCCGTCTGAAAAGTTCCGCCAAATACGCCGGTGACACGATTAAAAATTTCAGTGAAATTAAGGTTGGCGATTACGTCGTACACGCCGCGAACGGCATTGGCAAATATCTCGGCGTCGACACGCTCGAATTTGACGGCGTCAAGCGCGACTACCTTCACATTCAGTACGGCGGCGGCGATAAGCTTTACCTGCCGACCGATTCCGTCCGCGTTCTGCAAAAATATATTTCCGACGACGAAACGATTCCGCACCTTTCCAAGCTCGGTACCGGCGAATGGGCTCGCGCCAAGTCCCGCGCCGCCAGCGCCGTCGAGGATATTGCCGAAAAGCTGATTGAAATTTACGCGCGCCGCTCTGCCGCTGACGGTTTCGCCTTCGACGCGGACGACGCTACGCAGGCTGAGTTCGAGGAAAAATTTCCCTACGAAGAGACGCCCGACCAGCTTCAGGCCGTCGAAGATGTCAAGGCGGATATGGAACGCCAGACGCCAATGGACAGGCTGATTTGCGGCGACGTTGGTTTCGGCAAAACTGAAATTGCGATTCGCGCGGCGTACAAGGCGGCGATGAACGGCAAGCAGGTTGCGATTCTCGTGCCAACGACGGTTCTGGCGCAGCAGCACTTTCAAACTTTTTCGGAGCGCCTGGCGGGATTTCTGCCGGTCGTCGACGTAATTTGCCGGTTCCGCACGCCCAAGGAACAGCGAATCACCATGCAGAAAGTTCGCGCGGGGCAGGTTGATATTTTAATCGGCACGCACGCAATTTTAAATTCCAAAATCGAGTTCAAGGATTTGGGGCTGATAATAATCGACGAGGAGCAAAGATTTGGCGTCAAGCAGAAGGAAAAAATTCGCTCGATTTCTGACGGTGTTGACATTCTGACAATGAGCGCCACGCCAATCCCGCGAACTTTGCACATGTCGCTTGTGAGCGCGCGCGATATGAGTTTGATAACGACGCCGCCGCCGGACAGATTCCCAGTTCAGACGTACGTGATTGAGGACGACGACGCGATAATTGCGGAGGCGATTCGGCGGGAAATTAAGCGCGGCGGGCAGGTTTATTTCGTGTTCAACCGGATTGAAACGATTGACTTAATGCGCTCGCATTTGGAAGAGCTGGTGCCGGAGGCGCAGATTCGGGTTGGGCACGGGCAGCAGTCCGACGCGTATCTGGAAAATATCATGATGGATTTCTACGAGGGCAAGTTCAACGTTTTGCTGTGCACGACGATAATTGAAAACGGGTTGGACGTGGCGAACGCGAACACGATAATAATTTACGACGCGGACAATTTCGGCCTGGCGCAGCTGTATCAAATGCGCGGACGGGTTGGGCGGTCGCACCAGATGGCGTTTGCGTACTTCGTGCACCGGCAGGCGAAAGTTTTGGGCGAGAATGCGGAAAAGCGTCTGCACGCAATGAAAGAATTTGCACAGCTCGGCGCGGGGTTCAAAATTGCAATGCGGGATTTGGAAATTCGCGGGGCGGGGAATTTGCTCGGCGCGCAGCAGCACGGGCACATTGCCAGCGTCGGTTTTGAAATGTACTGCCAGCTTCTGAATGACGCGGTCAGCAAGTTGCAGAATAAGCCGGTCAAAGACGCGCCGCCGGAGCCAACGATTTCGCTGAACGTCGAGGCGTACATTGACGATAATTACATTCCAAATTCAATGCACAAGATAGAAATTTACCAGCGACTGGCGGTACTGCGCGACGACACCGAGGTAAACGATTTGCTCGACGAACTCATAGACAGATTTGGGGAGCCGACGCCGCCGGTCATGAACCTGCTGAAGTTCACGCGGCTGAAGTGCGCGGCGAAAAAAATCGGTCTGCTGACGCTGCAGATGAACGCGCTGACGATGGAACTGCAGTTCGGCAGGGCGGTAAAAATTTCGCCGGCGGGATTTAATTTTCTGCAGAGCAAATTCAGTGAAGGCTTGAAGTTCTCGCACGAATCGAAGTCGATTTTCATAAGGCTTGAAACGAAAAAAAATCTGCTGGATACGTCGCTGATGATTTTAAAAAGGCTGGAAGGCTGAAAATTTAAATTGTCGATTTTAAAATTTTTTCATAAAACGGCTTGACAAACCGTTTTTTTTTTTTATAATGCCTTAAACTCTTTTTAGGCAATTATCTTTAAGGACTCAGAGGAGGTGATTATCGTGAGTACGTGGAAAGATTTTGCTAAATCTGCTGCCAAAGTTGCCGGCGCTGTAGTTGGTGGGGCGGTCGCTGTCACTGTACTGGCTCCAGTCGCTATCGCCGTCGCGGGTACGGCGGTTACTGCTGGCGGAACAGTTTTGGCGTCGCTTGGTGCTACAAATCTCGGTGGCGCGGTAGTTGGTGCTGGCACTGCTGCCGTTACGGCTGTTGCTAATGGTGTAAAAGTTTAATTTAGCTTTTATCGGCGCTAAAAAAATAACGGTCTCACTTCCGAAAGGAGGCGGGACCGTTTTTAAGTTTCCGCGAAAAAATTTTATTTGTTCAGGCCGCAGACGATAGAAGTGATTCTGCCGTCGCGCGTGACGAAGTTAATCGCCCATTTTTTATCAGAGCTGAGATATTTGTAAACGGTATTGCCGTCTTTTTCCTCGACAGCGTTGGCGGTACCGTAAACGTCAGCGTAATTGAGCTCGGTGGCTTCCATGCCGACTTCGATACCGGCGGGCGTGGGAATGCCGGCGTAGCTTGTAGAAATTTCTTCGACGGTGTTATTTTTAACTTTTGCGTCGAGACCGTTTTCAAAGGCGAGGATAGTGCCGTCGTTTTCGATAGGCTGGCCGTACATTTCGGTTACCACGTCGACTTTGACGCCAGGAACGACTCCGCCGAGGGCGATACCGGATTTGTCGCCTTCCTTAATTTTCTGCATAGCGGCGGCGGCGTCCTCAGCGGTTACCACGAGCGCATTTGCAGCGGTTTCAGCGGCGTCCTTGGCGGCGTCGGCAGCCTGTTCAACTTTTTCCGTAGCAGTATTGGCAGCGTCTTCAGCGGCTTTTTGCGCTCCGCAGCCCGCCGTGAACATCATAGCCGCAACCGCCAGCAACGCTAAAGTTTTCTTCATCAAAAATACCTCCCGAAAAATTTCAAAATTACTTTTGACGCGTAATAATAACAGAAATTCAAAAATAAATCAAGCCCAAATTTTCAGCGCCGAAATTTACATTGCTTTTTAAAAATCTTTAACTTATAATCAAAAAAATTTTTTGCAGGCGGTGATTTCCGTGGAAGATTACGCGGCGATTCTCAAAGATTTAATCAATACGCAGAAAAAATCCAGCCCCTCTCTGACCAACAAAAACAAATTCCATGACAGCTGGCTGAATCTGGCTAAGCTCGAAGGCTTTACTGAACGCGCAGAAAAATATTTATACGACGGCTTGAATTTTTGCGGAGCCGCGACGCTCAAAGAGTACCTTGCTCAGGCCGACAAGCCCGAAGAGGAACTCGCGAAATTTTTCAGCGGGACTTTGTATTCCGCGAACAAGGCAGGCGCTTTCCGCCTCGTCATAAATCTTATCGCGCTGTACCTGAACGACGGCGATAAGCCCCAGCGCATTTCTGCGCTCCTCAGCGAAATTCCTAAAATCTCCAGAAACAAGGACGGAAAAATTTGGGGGAACGCCAATAAAATTTTCGCGAAATATTTCTTAGACGCGCTTAACGCCGACGCTAAACTTGTTCCTCTTTCCACTTTGAATGTCAGCCCCAAAATTCTGGAAGACTTCACGAAAATGCTTGCGGACGCGATTCAGGGCGTAAAATCTCCCAGCGCCGCGAAGGTAAAAGCCTGGCTTGGAAATTTCATTCCGCCGGCTAAAACGCCCAGACTTTCTAAAAAACTCCTCGACGTAGCCAAACAGCTTGAGACTCTGGAAAATGAATGCGACAGCCTCAGTGACGAAAATTTCCGGCTGAATCAATCGCTCGCCGATGAGCACGGTAAACTGGAAGCGGCAAGGCAGACGCTCAGCGCGCTGAATCAGAATATCGCTGACGCCAAAGCTGAACTTTCCGCGAAGGAAAAACTCCTCGCCGGCAAAGACGCCGAACTTGACGATAAGAGCAGGCTGATTGAAGTTTTGCAGAACGAACAGGCGCGCAACGCTGAAGTCGCACTCAACAAAATCGCCTCCGGTCTTAAAACCGAATACCAGGATTTTCAAAGCGCGCTGGAAGCCGAAATGACTTGCGAGCTGGGTGAAAATTTCCGCCAGCAGCTGAAAAATATTTTTCGGACACTCGAACGCCACGGCCTGAATTTTAAATGAGGTGATATTTTTTTGAAGTCAAATATAAATTATCGTTTCGGGATAGACTTCGGCACGACGAACTGCGCCTGCACGGGGTACATGGACGAACTGAAAATTCTGTGCGGCGACGACGAAGACCGCCCAATTCCTTCGGCGGTTGCTATCGACAGCAGCGGGAAAATTTACGTGGGGCGCGAGGCGTGGGAAAAAAAATTGGAGCTCAGCCAGAATTGCACTTATTTCCGTTCGATAAAGACGGTTCTGGATTCGGAGGAAGAATATGATATTTGCGGGAAACTCTGGACGCCCGTCGACATTGCCAGCGAAATTTTTCGGCACCTGAAGGCGATTGTCCGCGACAGAATGAAAACCGAAATGAACGCGGCAGTAGTGGCGATTCCGATTGGCTTTAATTACGTCAGGCGCCAGAAACTTCGCGCGGCAGCCAGGCTTGCGGGAATTGAAATAATTTTGTTTATCAGCGAGCCGACTGCCGCTTTCTTTGCAAATTACGAAAGTCTGAAGAGCTGCACGCACGTCGCGATATTCGACTGGGGCGGCGGGACGCTGGACGTTTCTGTACTTCGACATTCCGGCGGAAAAATTTTTGAGCTTTCTACTGACGGAATGAATCTCGCTGGCGACAACATTGACCAGAAAATTTCCGAGCGCATGCACGCCAAAATTTCGCGCAGGAAAAATTTCAGTGTGGCGCTTGCCGATATGCCGCCCAGGGCGCAGGATCTCCTTCGCGTTCGCTCCGAACAGGCTAAAATAACTTTGTCGGAATACGACGACGCGACAATTTCTATCAATCAGTACGGCGAATACGGCGCCTGCCGCGAGATGATTGACTACGACTGGTTCAGGGAAATAATTGCGCCCGAAGTGGAGCAGGCCATCGAATGTTTTGAAAGAGTTATCGAAAAATCCGGCGTTGGGCTGGCGAATATCGACAGGATTCTTATGGTTGGCGGCAGCAGTAATTTGCGCCCGCTGATTGAAAAGATGAGCGAAATGTACGGCGATAAATTATTTTTTCCGGAAGAAACCATGTGGAACGTCGGCGAAGGCGCGGCACTGCTGGCGAAAAATCCTGGCAGTTATTTTTCTAATCAGTCCGTTGGAATTTTGCTGAGCGACGGAACTTACTACGAACTTCTTGAACGCGATGCCGAAGTAAAAAACTGGCGCTGCAGACGAATTTTCGGCGTCACTGATACCACTGAGCAGGCGCGCTTCGTCTTCGCAAGCAGGGAAGGCGCCAGCGGGAAAATCTGCACAGAGGATTTTAAAACTTTGTACTTGCCAAACTATGGATTTCTTCAGGAAAAAATTATTCTGACGGCGGAGATCGATTCGGATTTGATTTTTACCGTGAGCGCGAAAAGTGAAATGCAGTCGCAGGGTTATCGCCGGCTGTGGAAGTACGACAGGCTGAAATTTTATTACCAGCTGCCGCGGAGGCAGGAAAATGCTCAGTAACGTCAACTTCCAAAGCAACCTGTACCCCGTCAAAGATTTTTTTCTGAGCGACGAAGATTTTCTGTCGCAGATACACGATATTTTCGCTCTGGAAATTCTTAAACAAAAGCTGCCGGTTTTCAAAATGTCTCCGCTCCAGCGCGAAGAGTACCGCGCCGCCGGCGTGCACTGCACTTACGCCCGCAAAGGCGACTACCCCTGGGGCACGATAATCGATAAATCCGGCGTGAAAAAAGTCGTCTGCCGCTGCACTAATACCCGCTGCAAATCTTTTAAAAAATGCCGCCCAGATTTTAAGCCGTCGGAACTTAATGTCCTCGTTGAAAAAGTTCCGCCGCCGCCTAAGCCCAAAATTCTGCCGCCAAAAATTTTCAGCCCGCCGCCGGTAAAAATTTCCACGCCGCCAGTAAAAATTGCGCCGGTAAAAGTTTTCAGCCCGCCACCGGTAGTTCAGTCTGAACAGGAAAAAATTATTAACAGCGCGCCGGAGGCCAGAATTATCGTCAGCGGCGCCCCTGGCACGGGCAAAACTCACACGCTGGCTGAAAAAATTATCCACATGGTTGAAAGCGGCGTCGCGCCCGATAAAATTTTCGTCTTCTGTTTTTCGCGCGCCGCCACTGCTACGGTTCGTTCGCGGCTTAAGAAAAAATTTCAGGAAGTCGACATTCGCACTTTCGATTCCTTCGCGACCTACATGCTTGCCAGCCAAAATTTTTCGCTCGACGGCAAATCTTACGACGCAAGAATTTCTGAGGCGGTTTCCGTTTTGAACTCGACGCCGGATATTTTTGAAGAGTACGCCGACGGTCACCTTATCGTTGACGAAGTTCAGGATTTAGTCGGCGTGCGTGCTGAGCTGCTGCTGGCGCTGCTCAAAGTTCTCCCCGAAGGATGCGGCTTCACGCTGCTGGGCGATCCCTGCCAGTCCATATTCGATTATAGCACGGCGAAAAATCCCCGCGCGATGCCTTCCAGAAAACTCTACGAAGAAATTCGCGCGCAGTTCCCCGAAATTCAACGCTGCGTGCTGACAAAAAATCACCGGCAGTCGCAGGCGCTGGAAAATCTCACGGCGCAGTACCGCGAAAATATTTTAAAAGGCGCCGAAATTGCCAATCAGTCTTTAGAAAATATCCGCGCGCAAATTCCAAAACTCGGCGTCAAAATCAGCGAGCTGACTTTTGCGCAGATTGAAAAATTTTTGCAGGACGGGACGCTGGGAATTTTGGCGCGGCGAAATATTCAGGCACTGCAAATTTCCTCGTGGCTGAACAATAACGAAATTCCGCACAGGCACAGGCTCAGGCGCTCCGGCGAAAATTTAGCTGCCTGGCTGGCGAAATTTTTCTGCGCTTACCCGAACGCAACTATCAGCGAAAAAGACTTCCTCTGCGGCGGCGATAAATGGGCGGCGCTTATCGAGACTCTCCCGCCGAAAAGCCGCTACGAAGTCAGCGAAATTCTGCGCGCGCTGAAAAGAAATCCCAAAAATAATCTGCTTTTTGAAATCGACAGCGAGCCCGCGCCGATAACCGTCAGCGACATTCATCGCGTCAAGGGCAGCGAATTTGACTCGGTCATTTTGATTGACGATATTTTGAGCGCGAAAGACGAACTTGAGGAGCACAAGGTTTGTTACGTCGGTCTCACGCGCGCCAGAAAAAATCTCGCACAGATTGAAATGGAAAAGTCGTACATTAAATTTTTGAAGGACAAAAACCAGCGCGGCTACAGCCTTACCAAAAATAGAAAAAACATTGCCAGCTTTGAAATTTGCGCCGACGACGCAGATTTTTTATCCTTCGCGCAGGATTCGGAGGTTCAGGAATTTATACTTCAGCGGCTGGAAGTGGGCACGTCGCTCAAGCTGAAAAAATTGCCGGAAAATATGAGTTTCTTCGTTCAATACGAAATTATTTGCGAAGAGCCGGAATATAAAATTCTGGGGCGAACGAGCGAAAGTTTTACGCGGGATTTGAGTAAAGCGCTGAAAGAAATACAGAATTTGTCGTACGACGCGCAGCCGTACTATCGGATATATCCCAAAACTTTCACGGAGCTTTATGTGGACGGGTTTATCAGCTGCGTTTCTGAAACGGCGAGCGTTTCCGCCGCGAAAAATTTTGGCGGAATGAAAATCTGGGTGGGGCTGACAATTTCGGGCTTTGCGAGAGCCGAATGGGGGAAATTTTAATGGCGAAGTACGACGAATTTTATTCAGCGCGCGAAATTCTGGCGGAGATTCTGGAAAAAGATTTGGTCGGGCCCGTCGAAGAGCACGAGGCGCTGAGCGAGCTGCCGACGCAGTATTACGTTATGGGCAAACTCTATCCGCAGAATAATTTGGCGGAGGACGTGGACGACATTCGGTCGACGCTGCTGGAGACGGCGGATCATTACGACGCGTCAATTTCGCTGAGCAACCAGTTCAACCCTTCGTCGCTGGCGGTCACGGTGGTACTTAAGCCGAAAGTTGAGCGAATTTTAATTTCGGGGCGCTACGCATTTTACAGACCGAGCGGCGATAAAATAATTTCGTGGCAGAGGGAGCCGTACACTTTCGCGGAGGAATTTTCATTTTCCGGCGGCAAGGCCATTGAACTGGAAGGCGGCCTGCAGATTAGAGTTTTCGTTCACTCGGTGCTTAGCGGCGGCGAAAAAATTGTCACGGTTGCGCTGGTCAACGGGCAGAAAGTTTTACAGAAAGACGCGGAGAAAATTGCGGCGGCGTGCGCTTTTCAGCCGGAAATTCGCGTGGCTGGCGGCGAAATTTTTTCAAATGTAAACCTGCAGAATTACAATTCGCAGAACTCCGAGCTGCAGGAACTGGAACTGCTTTATTCCGACGTGGAATGTTACGCGCAGGGGCACGGCTGTTCGGTGGCGTGGGAGCACCGCAGAAATCCGCGCTGGGTGGCGTCAACTTTCATGCCGGAATTTAATTTGCGCCAGATGAAACCGGCGGAAATTGCTGAGCGGAAAATTTTATCGATGGAGTATCTTTCTACGGCGCCGGTCGGAGAAATTGTCGGCGGGCTGAGAAAATTTATCGCCGAGTACCAGCGCTGGATAGACGATTTGCGCGGGAAAATTTCCGGCGTGCAGGAAAATCTGCGCGAAGTTTCTCAGGAAAATTTCAAAAGGTGCCAGCGGTCGCACGACAGAATTTCAAATTCGATTGCGCTGCTTGAAAAAAATCCGCAGGCATTCCGTGCGTTCCGGCTGGCGAATGAGGCAATGCTAATGCAGAGGCGGCAGACGATTTTAAAAGTCGGCGGGAAATTTCTGTCGGAAAAAATTTTCTGGTACCCGTTTCAGCTGGCGTTTATCCTGCAGGAGCTGCCGTCGTTTATCGAGCCGGAAAGCGGCGACCGGCGGCTGGCAGATTTGCTGTGGTTCCCGACGGGCGGCGGCAAAACCGAAGCGTACCTTGGAATTGCGGCGTTCGTAATATTTCTGCGCAGACTTCGCGCGCCAGACAGCGGCGGCGTTGCGGTATTCACGCGCTACACTTTGCGGCTGCTGACGTTACAGCAATTTGAGCGCGCCAGTATTTTAATTTGTGCCTGCGAACTTTTGCGGCAGAAATACAAACTGGGCGGCGAGGAATTTTCAATCGGGCTTTGGGTGGGCGGCGGACTGACTCCGAACAGGCTGGACGACGCGCGAAAAATCCTTAAAAAACTTCAGGCGGGCGCGGTAATTTCGCCGGAAGAAACTACGCCGTGCCAGATTAAATTTTGTCCGTGGTGTGGCGCGGAACTGACGCCGGACAACTATTCGGTTGACGCCGCAGGAAAAAGAATGCTGATTCGTTGCGGAAGGGCGGGCTGTGAATTTCGCGGCGGGCTGCCGGTACACATAATCGACGAGGCGATTTATGCGCATTTGCCGACGTTTATCGTAGCGACGATTGACAAATTCGCGCAGTTGCCGCTGAACGACGAGCCGACGCGGCTTTTCGGAATAACTTCAGCGAATGCGCCGCCGGAACTTATTATTCAGGACGAGCTGCATTTAATTTCGGGGCCGCTTGGCACGATAACCAGCATTTACGAGGCGGCGGTAACTAAATTCTGCGAGCGCGGCGGCGTTGGCGCGAAAATTATTGCCTCGACGGCGACGATTCGCAACGCGTCAAATCAGATTAAAAATCTCTACGGCAGAGAATTTTTGCAGTTCCCCGCGTCGGGACTTTCTGCGCGGGATTCTTTTTTCGCGGTTGAATCTGCGCCGGAGGAGAGACCCGCGCGGCTTTATCTGGGCGTCATGGGAATTGGCGCGACTTCGACGGTGACGATGATAAGGGTTTATGCGGCGCTGCTTTTCGCCACGCGCTACCTTGTGACGCTGAATTTTCCCAGCGAAGTTATCGACAATTTCTGGACGATAGTTGGCTACTTCAACACGCTGCGGGAATTGGGCGGCGCCTGCACGCAGGTTATCGACGACGTTCAAAGCCGCTTCAGTTACCTTGCCAAAACGAAGTTCGCGCAAAAATATTCCGGCGTGCCGGTTAAGAATTACGATTTTTTTGGTGAGCTGACGAGCCGCCAGAGTAATTCTGAAATTGCGGAAATTCTTCAGGAAAGGCTGAGCCGCCGGTATCCTTCCAGGGACGCGTACGATTTTCTTCTGGCGTCGAACATGATTTCCGTGGGAGTGGACGTTGGGCGGCTGGGGCTTATGGCGGTTGCCAATCAGCCGAAAACCAACGCCGAGTACATTCAGGCGACCAGCCGCGTCGGCAGGGACAATCCTGGGCTTGTCGTTGCGCTGTACAACGCCGCCCGTTCGCGCGACCGATCTCATTACGAGCAGTTTCTGAAGTATCATTCGGCGCTGTACCGCTACGTTGAGGCGACGAGTCTGACGCCGTTTTCTGACAGGGCGCGGGATAAAACTTTACAGGCGCTTTACGTTTCGCTGTGCCGCTACCTGATTGACGGCCTGCGCGAAAATTCCTGCGCCGCCAATTTCGATTCGTCGGAGCCCGCCGTCCGCGAAGTTACCGACATTATTTTGGATTACGTTAAAAAAATTGCGCCCGAGGAAGTTCCGGCGGTGAAAAGTGAGCTTGAGGAACTTGCGCGGGTTTGGGAAGAAAAAATTTCCAGCGGGCTCGTTTACAAAGACTGGGCGAATAAAAAGCCCGCGCTGCTTGGCGGCGAAACTGACGGCGGCAGGTTCAGCGTGATGAACAGCATGAGAAACGTTGACGGGCAATCTGGAATTTATCTGTTGAGGTAGAGGCATGGCGATGAAATTTGGCGGGAATAAAAAGGAAACTAAAACAATTGCTGGCAGGCTGCGCAGGGCTCAGCTCGTGACAACTTTCGGCGTCGGCGCGACCACGGACATGGTTGACTATTCGATAATTCTTGCCGGTACAGATGACTGGAACAAAAAAAGCCCGCGTTTGCACGAGCCGAATTTGTCCAGAATTTTGGGCGTGGAGCACTTCAGGGCGCCGCTGGTTTCCGAAAATCAGGACAATATTATCCGGCCGGACATACCGGCGTATCGTTTTCCGTTTCAGCACTTTTGTCCCGAATGCGGCAGGCTACAGCCCTATTGGAAATTTGGTGAAGCTGGGCGCTACTGCAGCGACGGGCACGCGAAAACCAGGATTATTCCTTCGCGGTTTATGGCGGCGTGTATCAACGGGCATTTGGAAGATTTTCCGTACGATTGGTGGATTCACCGCGGGAACTTCAGCGATTGCAAAGGCGGCAACCTGCGAATTGAATTTTCCGACGCTACCGGCGGGCTGGAACGGATAATCATAAAATGCGACGCCTGCGGCAGAACGCGGACGATGGCTGGCTTTATGCATTTGGACGCGCTGAAAAATTTTCACTGTCGCGGTAAGCGCCCGTGGCTTGGCGAAAACGACCCCGACGGTTGCAGGGCGCGATTGCGTACGATTCAGCGCGGCGCCTCGAACGTTTACTTTCCGATAAATGCCAGCGCGCTGACGATTCCGCCCTGGAGCAGTAAACCTTATCAGGCGATTATCGACGACTTCGACAAGGTAAAGGATTTCCTCGACGCGCCGACAAAACTGAAAATGGCGGTTGAACTGCACTTTGAAAAACTGCTGGCGGCGCACGGATATTCGAGCGGGGAACTGGCGGCGGAAATTTTGAAGTTCCATAAAAGTTTGACGGCGCCGTATTCCATGCAGAATTTGCTGGAGGACGAGTATAAAGTTTTCTGCACGGGGGATTACAATCAGCCGGACGATTTGCAGTTCAGGATTGAGCGGGCGGCAGTGCCGGAATTTCTCAGGGAGTTTATCGACGAAATTGTTGCGGTAAAGCGCCTGCGCGAAGTTCTGGCGCTGCGTGGATTTCGGCGGCTGATACCCGACGAGCCGGAAGAGGGGAGCACGTGGTCTTTCGGCTATCAGCTTTCGGAAGCCGGCGCGCCTTTGAGCAAGGAAAAATTAAACTGGCTGCCCGCCGTAGAAATGCCAGGCGAAGGGATTTTCATAAAGCTGAACGAGGCTAAGCTTGCCGCGTGGGAAAGCGCGAACGGCTCACGGTACGCGCGAATGAAAGAGCGGCTGGCGGGCACAAATTTCAACGTTAAAAATTTTTCTGCGCGGTACGTTTTGATTCACACGCTGGCGCACTTGCTGATTCGACAACTTTCGCTGGAATGCGGCTATTCGAGCGCGGCGCTGAAGGAGCGGCTGTACAGCACTTACCCGAACGGCGCGGAAATGGCAGGGATTTTGATTTATACTTCTTCGTCCGATTCTGACGGGAGTTTGGGCGGGCTGGTAAGAAATGCGCAGGCTAAATTTTTCGGGAAAATTTTTAAGGAAATGCTGGCGGAGGCGAGCTGGTGCGCCTCAGATCCGATTTGCATTCAGTCCATGGCGCAGGGATACAGTTCTTTGAACTACGCCGCCTGCCACGCCTGTACTCTTTTGCCGGAAACCAGCTGCGCGGCGCGAAATTGCCTGCTGGACAGAGCCGCCGTCGTCGGCACCCTTCAGAATAAATCCTGCGGACTGTTCAGCGGTTTGCTTTGAACGCCCCAGCGCCGCAAAATTTCCAGCGCCTTTTGAGCGAAGACCGGCAGTAATTTTTGCATGGGCTCCGTGAGTTCCAGACCCGCGTCGAGGCTGTAAGGCTGCGCGCCAAGCAGTTCGACGACGGGTATTTTTTTGCCGGTAATTTCCAGCGTCGTCAGAATATCCTGCACGCCAATTTCGTGCGCGGAAATTTTCTGCGTGAAGTGCGTCAGAATTTCGCCGCCGCTAAGGTAGAACGTCGTGCCAGGCGCCGCGCCGCCGTCTATCGAATCGATTATCAAAAGTTTCTGCGTGCCAACGATAAAATGCGTCAGCTCCACCCCCAGCGTCCCGCCGTCAATCAGCGCGACATTTTCAGGGAACTCGTAATTCGCCCGCAGGTACTCCACGACTTTGACGCCAAAACCCTCGTCGCTGAGAATCGTGTTGCCGACGCCCAGCACGGTAATTTCCGCCGCGTACAAACTTTCCATTCAGTTCACCTTACCAATCAGCCAAGCCGCCCAAGCGTCAAGACCGGCGCCGCTCGTGCAGGAAGTTTCGATAATTTCAACGCCAGGGTGAATCGTCGACAAATCTTCGCGCGCAGTTTCCACGCTGAAATTCGTGTACGGCAGCAGGTCAACTTTGTTAAGCAGAACCACGGCGGATTCCTTGAAAATCAGCGGGTACTTCAGCGGCTTATCGTCGCCCTCGGTTATCGAAAGCACCGTCGCCTTGAAATTTTCGCCCACGTCAAATTCAGCGGGGCAAACCAGGTTGCCGACGTTTTCAACAATCAGCAGTTGAATTTCTTCCAGCTCCAAAGATTCCGCCGCGCGCTTAACCATCGCCGCATCAAGGTGACAGCCGCCGGAAGTGTTAATCTGCACGACGGGAACGCCGAGCCGCTCAATTCTTTCGGCGTCGCGCGCAGTAAAAAGGTCGCCTTCGATAACCGCCACGCTGACTTTGCCGGAAATTTTTTCGAGAGTTTTTTCAAGGAGCGTCGTCTTGCCGCTACCTGGCGAGCCCATAAGATTCACGACGCAGATATTTTTCGCGTGGAAAAGTTCGCGGTTCGACGCGGCAATTTCGTCGTTCGCGCCGAGGATATTTTTCATAACCTTAACTTCCATAGCTCACCTCAGGTAAATTTTGTGTTCAGTTTGAAATTCGGGCGGCACGTCTGCTTAAAGCGCGCAAGGAAAATTCCCGCAACTAAAATTCCCGCAACCGTGCATAAAACCGAATGTAGCTGGAAACCTTCCGGCGCAACCAGAATGTAAGTCGTCGTGACCGCCGTCATGAAAATCGCCGGCACAAGCGCTATCAGAAATTCGTTGCCTCTCATTTTCTGGCTCATGTAAACCGCGCCAGCCCAAAGAACTATCGTCGCTACGGTCTGATTCGTCCACGCGAAATACCGCCAAACAACGCTGTAATCGAGCTGCGTTATAATTCCCGTGACAATTATTATCGGCACGGAGAGCATTAAACGATTTCGGGTAAAGCTTTGAGAAATATTAAACCAGTCCGCAATAACCAGGCGCGCGCTCCTCAAAACCGTGTCGCCGGAAGTTATCGGGCAAACTATGACGCCAATCATCGCCAGCACCAGTCCAATTCCGCCGTCCATAAAGCCCTGACAAATTTTGTAGACTACTGAACTTGCGCCGCCGCTGGAAAGTTCCGCGCCGAGTCCGCCAGTGCCGTGGAAGAAAGTCACAGCTGCCGCCGCCCAAATCAGCGCGATAACGCCTTCGCAAACCATAGCGCCATAAAAAATTGGACGAGCCAGATGTTCGCTCGTTATACAGCGCGCCATCATCGGCGACTGAGTCGCGTGGAAACCGCTCACCGCGCCGCAGGCTACCGTTACGAACATCAGCGGCCAGATTGGCAATCCGTCAGGGTGCAAATTCGCAAGCTGCAATTCCGGCATTTCCGCGCTGCTTGAAAATATCATTCCGAACATTACGCCGAACGCCATTACCAGAAAGCAAACCCCGAACAGCGGATAAATTTTGCCAATAACTTTGTCAATCGGCATGAGCGTCGCCAGAAAATAATAGCACAGAATCAGCACTATCAGCACCTGCAAATTCAAGTCCGTCAAAATTTCCAGAAGCTGCGCCGGCCCTACCGTGAATACCGCGCCAATAAGAATCATGAGCATGACCATGAATACGCGCATGAAATTTAAAACGCCCGTGCCCAAATATTTGCCGACGACCTCAGTGATACTTTTGCCGCCCTCGCGCAGTGAAAGCATTCCCGAAAGATAATCGTGGACGCCGCCCGCAAAAATCGTTCCCAGCACAATCCAAAGATAAACGCCAGGTCCCCAAAGTGCGCCGCCTACTGCGCCGAAAATCGGTCCCAGCCCCGCGATATTCAGGAGCTGTATCATAAAAACTTTCCACGCCGGTAAGGGCAAGAAGTCTACGCCGTCACGTTTCGTTATCGCTGGCGTCGGCGCGTTCGTCGGCTTGAAAAATTTGTCGACGATAGTGCCGTAAATGAAAAACCCCAGAATCAGCGCCACAAGCGCCACAAGAAATGTTTTCATTGAATTTCACCTCGGCAAATATTATATCACACTGTAGAAAAATTTCCAGTTTGCAGGTATAATTACGGCAGAGGTGTTTGAAATGAAAATTTTGTTTGTATGCAGCGGGAACACCGGCCGCTCGCCAATGGCTGAGTTCGTCATGAAAAAACTCGCCGCGCAGGTCGGGCTGGCGGAAAATTTCACGGTCGAATCTGCGGCGTCGAAACCAACTTCCGGCGGCGGTCTGCACGAAGGAATTGCCGCTAAACTTCGCGAAGAAAACGTTCCCTATGGCGAGCACATGGCGCGGCAGGTTACGCCGGAGGACTACAAAAAGTTCGACGAAATTATCTGCATGGACGCCGGTAATGTCGCGCAGGTTGAGGAAATTTGCGGCGGCGACCCCGATAAAAAAATTAAGCTCCTGCTCGAAAAAGATATTCCGTGGGACAAGAACGGCTTCACAAAAACCTACGAAGATATTCTGCGCGGCTGTCAGGCGCTGCTCAATTCGGTAAAAATTTAGCGCGGCGGCAGGATTTTTAACCGGCGCGGCTAATAAAGTGCAAGTAGTATTCTAATTTTTGCAGGAGGGATTGACTTTGAGAGAGCTGGACGTAAAAGTTATCACGGAAAACGTCGCTGAAATGTGCAAAGAGGCGGCGTACTATCTGCCCGAAGATGTTTACAACGGGCTCAGGCGCGGGCGCGAAACCGAAAAATCTGAAGTCGGCAAAATCGTTCTCGACCAAATCATTCGCAACGCCGAAATTGCCAGGGCTGAAGACCGCCCGTACTGTCAGGATACCGGCATGACGATTTTTTTCGTCAAGCTGGGGCAGGATTTGCACATTGTCGGCGGCAACTTCACCGAGGCGATAAACGCCGGTATCGCCAAAGGCTACACCGAGGGATATTTGAGAAAATCCGTCGTCGCTGAACCGCTGTTCAACCGCGTCAACACCAAAAACAACACCCCTGGCGTTATCTACACGGAAATCGTCCCTGGCGACAGGCTGGAAATTACAATCGCGCCGAAAGGTTTTGGCTCGGAAAATAAATCCGGCGTCAAAATGCTCGTGCCGGCTGACGGCGTGCGCGGCGTTAAAAAAGCCGTCATGGAAATTATCCTCCACGCCAGCATGAATCCCTGCCCGCCAATGGTTGTCGGCGTAGGTATCGGCGGCACAATGGACAGGGCGGCGCTCCTTTCCAAAAAAGCTCTGACGCGTTCGATTGACGAAAGAAATCCAATGCCCGAATACGCAAAACTCGAAGAGGAACTTCTGGAACTCATCAACTCCACGGGAATTGGTCCGCAGCTCGGCGGCACAACTTCAGCGCTCGCCGTCAACGTCGAATGGGGTCCGACTCATATCGCCGGTCTGCCCGTCGCCGTTACTATCTGCTGCCACGCTATGCGTCATTCGCACAGAATTTTATAAAAAGGAGAGATTCATATGGCTGAGAGTATCAGAATCACGACGCCGTTTACCGAAGAAATGTCGCGCAAACTCAAGGCGGGCGACAGCGTTTTAATTACCGGCACGATTATCAGCGCCCGCGACGCCGCTCACAAAGCTATGACCGAAGCCCTTGCGCGCGGCGAAAAACTTCCCGTCGACTGGACTAATCAAATTGTTTACTACCTTGGCCCCACGCCCGCGAAGCCTGGCGACCCAATCGGTTCGTGCGGCCCCACCACTTCCGGCAGAATGGACGCTTACACGCCAACGATGCTCGACCAGGGAATTAAAGGCATGGTCGGCAAAGGTTCCCGCGCGCCCGAAGTCGTCGAGTCCATGAAGAAAAACGGCGCAACTTATTTCGCAGCTGTCGGCGGCGCGGCGGCGCTTATCGCCAAATCCGTCAAGAGCTACACCGTGCTGGCTTATCCTGAACTCGGTCCCGAAGCCGTTGCCGCGCTCGAAGTCGTTGACTTCCCCGCGATTGTCGTTATCGACTGCGAGGGCAATAATTTTTACGAAATCGGGCAGAAACCTTTCCGGCATTTCGACATGAGTCAAATTTAGGCAGCGGGGAGCGGGCGGCTCAGCTTTTTTCCAACCGCCGCCCAATCCCTTAGCCCGTCAAACTTAATCCAACAATAAGGAGGTGAAGACCGTTACTGAGGAATTTTTATGTTGACTTTGCTGCAAGAAATTGTATAATCCCAATATGTCTTTAAAAAGTTGGGTTATGCAGTTGGTAACGCGTATCGTTGTTACTGTAAAATCCCGAGCGCAGTTAAGACTTAAACACGGGATTTTCCACTTTCAAGGAAGCCTGATGTATGTACCCGTTCGTTAGCGGGGAATTTAAGCCTGTGGAGCGTTATACCAAACGTGATGAGTCTTGACGGTGGAAGCGGACGCGGCGAAGCAGGAATTAAACATAAAGGTTTACGACTTTTTATAAGTTTTCAGTAACGGGCAAAATGTTCCACACAACTTTTTATTTGCGGCGTCTGCATTCGCTGTGCGGTCTGTTCGTGCTGGGCTTCTTCATATTTGAGCACATAGCGACGAACTCCGTGGCAATGGCGGGACCAACGATTTTCAACGGCGTCATGGGCATGGTCGAAGAAATTCCCAAGCCGATTTTCTACGCAATCGAAATTGGTCTGTACGCAATACCGATTCTTTTCCACGGGCTCTACGGAATTTATATCGCGTTGCAGGCGAACAACAACCCGCGCCGCTACGGCTATCTTCGCAACTGGAATTTTACACTGCAGCGCTGGACGGCGTGGTTCCTCGTCGTATTTCTTATCTGGCACGTCGGCTACCTGCGCATTTACCTCAAGGGCATTCAGGGCAACCCAATTTCCTTTGAACTGCTCCAGAACATGTTCCAAAATCCCGTCGTAGCAATTTTGTATGTGCTGGGCATGTGGGCGGCGATTTTCCATTTCTGCAACGGCATAACGACTTTCTGCATGACCTGGGGCATTACCAAAGGTCCGCGCGCTCAGAACGCTATCAGCGTTATCAGTATGCTTCTCTGCGCCGGCCTGTGCCTGATAACCCTCGCGTTTATGTCTAGTTATTTCATTTACTGATTGGGAGAGACCGATATGGCTAAAGATATGAGCAAAAAGAAAATTGCAATCGTCGGCGGCGGAATTTCGGGACTTCTCGCCACGATTAAGGTTTGCGAACTGGGCGGCGAAGTCGATTTGTTTTCGTACTGCCCCGTTAAGCGTTCGCATTCCCTCTGCGCGCAGGGCGGAATTAACGCCTGCATGGATACCAAAGGCGAGCACGACAGCATTTACGAGCACTTCGACGACACGGTTTACGGCGGCGACTTTCTGGCTGACCAAATCGCCGTCAAGGGCATGGTTGAGGCGGCGCCCAAACTTATCAAGATGTTCGACAGAATGGGCGTGCCTTTTACGCGGACGGCGGAAGGCGTGCTTGACCTCAGAAACTTCGGCGGGCAGAAACATAAACGCACGTGCTTTGCCGGTTCGACGACTGGCCAGCAGATTCTTTACGCGCTGGACGAGCAGGTTCGCCGCTGGGAAGTCAAAGGCGCCGTGCACAAGTACGAGTTCTGGGAATTTATCAAGATTATCAAAAACAAGGAAGGCATTTGCCGCGGGCTTATCGCGCAGAGCATGAACACAATGGAAATTCGCGCGTTCCTCGCCGACACGGTAATTCTTGCGACCGGCGGCCCTGGACAGGTTTTCGGGCGCTGTACCGCGTCAACGATTTGCAACGGCTCGGCTGTCAGCGCGGTTTACCAGCAGGGCGCCGAAATTGCCAACCCCGAATTTATTCAGATTCATCCGACGGCGATTCCTGGCAGCGATAAAAACCGGCTGATGTCCGAAGCCTGCCGTGGCGAAGGCGGCCGCGTCTGGGTTTACAAAGACGGAAAGCCGTGGTACTTCCTCGAAGAAATGTACCCCGCTTACGGCAACCTTGTCCCGCGCGACGTTGCAAGCCGTGCGATTTACAAAGTCTGCGTGCACATGGGGCTCGGCATTAACGGCGAAAACCGCGTTTACCTCGACCTTTCGCATATCGACAGCGGCTACCTCGAACGCAAGCTCGGCGGCATTCTCGAAATGTACAGCGAGTTCGTCGGGCAGGATCCGCGCAAGGTTCCTATGGAAATTTTCCCCAGCGTCCATTATTCCATGGGCGGCATTTGGGTTGACCGCGTACACAACACCAACATTCCTGGGCTCATGGCGAGCGGCGAGTGCGATTATCAGTACCACGGCGCCAATCGTCTGGGCGCGAACTCCCTTTTGAGCGCGGCTTATTCCGGCACGGTTTCCGGCCCCGAAGCCATGAAGTGGGCTAAGACCGGCAACAAGGGTTCGGATTTGACGGCGGAGGAAATTGAAAATGCGCGCCGCGAAGTCCAGAACGAGTACGACAAAATTCTGACGATGAACGGTTCCGAGAACGCGCACAAACTCCACCACGAAATGGGCGACCTCATGTACAAATACGTGGCGATTGAGCGCGATAACAACGGCCTTGACGCCTGCCTCGTCGAACTTAAAAAGCTCCTCAAGCGCTGGGACGACATTGGAATTACTGACCATTCGACCGTTGCCAACCAGGAAGCGATGTTCGTGCGCCAGCTCCGCAACATGATTCTTTACGCAATGGCTATCACGAAGGGCGCCAGAATGCGTGACGAATCGCGCGGCGCTCACGCGAAAATCGTCCTCGAAAACGGCAAGCGCAAAATGGACGAAAACGGCGACCTCGTTTTCATGGGGCGCGACGACGAAAAATTTATGCGTATTACAATCGTCAACTACGACCAGAAAACCGAAGAGCCAATCGTTACGTACCGCGACTTCGACCATTCGCTCATTAAGCCGCGTCTGCGCAGCTATAAATAAGGAGTGATTCGCATGGCTGATAAAGTCAGATTTGTTATAGAGCGGCAGGACGGCCCCAACGAAAAGCCCTACGAGCAGGAATTTGACGTGGACTACCGCCCTGGGCTGAACGTCGTTGCCGCGCTTATGGAAATTCAGAAAAATCCCATGACGGTTGACGGCAAAAAAGTCGCGCCGGTAACGTGGGAATGCAACTGCCTCGAAAAAGTTTGCGGCGCGTGCATGATGGTTATCAACGGCAGGGCTCGGCAGGCGTGCTGCGCGCTGGTCGACGAACTTTCCAAGCCGATTCACCTTGCGCCCGCGCGGACTTTCCCCGTCATTCGCGATTTGCTTATCGACAGGAGCGTTATGTTCGAGAGTCTCAAGAAAATTCAAGGCTGGGTTGAACTTGACGGCTCGTGGGAAGTCAAGGACGCGCCGATTCAAAATCCCTACACCGCCGCCACCGCCTACGAAATTTCGCACTGCATGACCTGCGGCTGTTGCCTTGAAGCCTGCCCGAATGTCGGTCCGCAGTCAGATTTCATTGGTCCCGCGCCGACGGTTCAGGCTTATCTTTTCAACCTGCACCCGCTTGGGAAGTTCGACGCGCCGAAACGTCTGAATGCACTCATGGAAAAGGGCGGTATCACCAGCTGCGGAAATTCCCAAAACTGCGTTGAAGTCTGCCCGAAGTCTATCAAGCTCACAACCTACCTCGCGCAGCTCAACCGCGACGTGAACAAGCAGGCGCTCAGAAATATTTTCAACTTCTAAAAATAATTTTGCGCAAAAAAAATAACGCCGGCGTCAAACGCGATACCGGCGCTTTTTTATTTCCCAGAAATTATTTCCGATAAAATTTTTCCAACAGTTTCCGCTTCGCTTACGGAATTGTCTTTGCCGAAAGTCACGCGAATCGTCCCGCGAATGTATTCTTTCGGAACTTTGAGTGCTTTGAGCACGTGAGAAATTTCCGTCCGCCGAGAATTGCACGCCGAGCCGGTTGCCACGCAGATATTTTTCAAGTCGAGCCGGTGCATAAGAGTTTCGCCGTCGCAGTTTCTGAAAGACAAACTCAAATGACCAGGCAAGCGATTTTCTCCGCCGTTCACGATAAAATCCGCGCCGCTGTTTCTCAGGCAGTCAATCAAAGTTTTCGCGCAGGAGGAAAGTTTCGCGGCAGTCTTACGCATAACGCGGCAATTTTTTTCGAGTGCCAGAGCCATCGCCGCGATCGCAGGAACATTTTCAGTACCAGCGCGCTTAGAAAATTCCTGGTCGCCGCCGTCAATGTACGGTAAAATTCTCAGACCTTCGCGAACGTACAGGAAGCCGACGCCCTTTGGTCCATTGAATTTGTGCGCCGACGCCGACAGCATATCCACGCCGAGATTTTCTACGTCAACGGGAATGTGCCCGACTGCCTGCACCGCGTCCGTGTGGAAAATTTTTCTTTTATCGTGCGCAATTTCCGCCAGCGCCTTAACCGGCTGAATCGTACCGACCTCGTTGTTCGCCAGCATGATTGAAACGATTTTTGTGCGCCGCGTAATTTTCTTTCTCAGGGCGTCGAAACTGACTGTGCCGTTGTAGTCGACGGGCAATTTATTCACGGTACAGCCGAGATTTTTCAGCGCCGCACACGAATTTAAAACCGCCTTGTGCTCGACGGCGGAAGTAACTATATCCGGACGTTCGCTCAAATTCGCCAGCGCGACAGATTTTATCGCCCAGTTATCGCTCTCGGTGCCGCCGGACGTAAAAAAAATTTCATAAGGCTCAGCGTTAATGCACGCGGCAATTTTTTCGCGCGAATCCTGCAAAATTTTCCTTAGCTGGCGCGAAAGGCTGTACGCCGCCGACGGGTTGGCGAAAAATTTTTTCTGCAGCTCGACCATCAGCGCCAGCGCGTCCGCGTCGATTGGCGTCGTCGCCGCGTTGTCCGCGTAAATTATTTCACTCGAAAAGTTTGCAGCCGTCATTTTTAAATTCCTCAATCTTGTCGCGAATATCCTGCGGCTCGACCTCCAGAAAAGCCGCCAGACAATCTATGCAATAAAAATTTCTGGACTTCGCGCCCAGCAACTTTTTCGTTATACCGACTTCGTTTTTCGTCAGCGGATTTTTCCCGCAGGCAACGCAGCTGAAAATTTTTTTAGCCAATCAATTTACCTCGAATTTCGGAATTTCCTTACCGGCGTACTCAGCGTCCAGCAAAGCGAGCTGGTGCCGAATCGTCCCGCGCATTTTGCAGGCGCGTTCAAGGCAGTAGCGCTGAAATTTTTCCCTGTCAACATCTTCCTCGCGGCGAACGTCAGGGAAAAGCAATTTAAGATACGCCGTCGCAATTCGCTTGACAGCGGCGGTATCGCGCGTGTCGGCCTTCTCCGGCACCTTAACAAGCTGGTCGACAATATGGCGGTAGCTGATGTCCTCGCGCAGTTCGTGAAGAATCGAGCAGAAATATTCGCAGTTGAGCGCCCAGCCGCAAATTTTCATATCGTCATTCATACGCGGAATGTTCCAGCCCTTGATGAAGCCGTGGAAGCGCTCAATCAGCGCGGATTCGTGGAAGACCGGCGGAAGTTCGTCGAACATATTTTCGGCGCCGTCCATATCCATGACGCTTTTGGAAATGTTGCCGCAGAGCACGACGCCGGCGTCCGCGTTGTTGGAGTGGTTGCCGACGGTGTAGACGCCGCTTTCAAGATAGCCCTTCAAGGCGCCGCGCATTTCGTCGGTGTCGCGGAAAGAAATCGTCTGCACTTCGTCAAGCGCCACGAAATCGTTGTAGGCTACGAGCCCTTCCTGGCGTTTCTGCATGTCGTAAAACATTTTGGCGCGACTCATAATTCCGCCGCTTGAGAGCCAGCCGAAACGGCTTATGCGCCCGAAAACGTAGGATTTGCCGGTACCTTTCGGCGCCAGTTCGATAAGATTGAGCCGCTTTTCAACGAAGGGCAAAAGGCGCGTGAGCATGGTTAATTTTTCCTCTTCGCGCACGTAGCCCGCCGCGTTGTAGTCCATTGCGCCGAGGAGAATTTCCAGCCATTCCTCGAACGAAAAATTTTTCCGCGCGTCTTTGTAAAAATCGAGATTGATTTTGTACGGGCAGAAATTTTTGAACTTGAACAGGCGGATTTTGCCGGAAACTTTCGCGCGGGTATCGTAATCGGGCGGGCGGTAGCCGAGCTCAAGCATTCCCCAAACCTCGCTACCGTTGACTAGTTCGTCTTTGTAGAGCTGCCAGATACCTTCGTCGATCATCGTTTCGCTTGCTGAGAGCCCGAAGTCGGGAAGTGAGAACGCCGCCGCGCCGCTCGCCACGTCAATTTCGATTGAGATTTTCGCCAGCAGTCGAACGCGCTCGTTGTCCATGACCAGGCGGCTTTTTATCGCCTTCCACTCGTCCTTTTTGGGAATAAATTTCCGCACGAAATCCGAAAGTTCGTCAGTGTCGAATTTGCCGTCCGCGTCCTCGAAGCGCCTCAGCAGCCAGTCACGCATGAACGACGGCAGACTCAGCGCCGAAAAAAAGTTGCTGTTTTTCAAATCCTTGTAAACTACCATGTCGGAAAAAATTTCTCTCAGTCGCTGTTCCATCGCCGTCTCCCGTCATTCAAAAAAGTCAAAGCCTTCGTCAAGATTTTCAAGCGGCGCAGGAATTTTTTCAGCCGCCGGAGTTTCAACGCCAGCCAGCGAAAATTCTATGACCGGCACCAGAATTTCTTCGAGCGTGGCGCCGCCGTGCACTTCGACGGAACTCAAGCGCCCGCCGGAAAATCTGTCGTAGTTCGCCAGCACCCAGTAGCCGTTTTCCTCGCTGGCGCAATCTGGTCTGGCGTCGAGGTCGTTAATCGGGCAGCAGCGCCCAGAATGCTCGCCGACGGAGCGCATTTTAAATTTATTTTCGCGCCCGTACATCACGGCCAGCCGACTCGCGCCGTGGTCGGAAGTAAGAATAACTTTTTCGGCGTCACGAACTGCCAGCGAATTTTTTATTTCCTCGACGGCGCTGGCAATAATTTCAAGTTCGGCGTCGATATAAGTTGGCGCAGAGCATTTCCCGTCTGCGTCAAATTTTTCCTGCGAATGTTTCAAATCGTCGAGCCGCTGATTTTTAGCGAACCTGTCGCCGCGCCAATCGTCGTAGAAATTTTTATTCTGCGAAGTCAGCGTTGGCAAATCCGCGCGCGCAATTTCAACTTTCGCGTGAAGCCCGAACTGCGACGCCCGCGCTTGAATGTATCCGCAAAACTCCACTCCGAGCGCGTCCAGCCAGTAAAGCTTAGCGTTGCCGTTAAATCGCTCCAAAAGTTTCTGCCGCGTCTCAAAGCGGTTAAACGGACGACGAAGAGCCAATTCATTCACGCGCCGCTTGAAATTTTCGTCGTCGAAATTCAGCAGCTTAATCTTCCTGTACCGCCGAAAATATTCCGTTAGTTCTGCTTTGCCGTAGTCGAAGTCCGCCAGATAATCAGCCAGCGCGGGATATTTTTTCTCCAGAGCCGCCGGAACTTTTTCCCTGCCCTGCACGACTCGAATCATGGCGCGGCGCTCCTTGGCGGTGTTGTCCGTCAAATATTTTACGGCGTCGGCTGAGAATTTTTCCGCCCGCGCGACGTACTCGGAAAGGTACTGCGACGAAATATTTTTAACAGCGGCCTTCCTCAGCGCATAAAATTCCTCGAAAACTTTTTCGTCGGCGTCGAACAGCGCCAAGAACAAATTCCGCCGGTAATCTTCGTAGCGCGTCGACCGCTCAAAAACAAATTTCAAGTACTGATTGAGAATTTTCCCCTTGAAGCCCGCCGCAAAACTTCGCCAGTGCTCCGGCGGGTAGCCAGCGCAGTTTTCGTCTGAAAAATATTCCTGCCACTGCTGAGAGTTCAAAGCGTCCAGCGGCGCGCTGAAATCCGGCTCACGGTACTTTATCGCGTCGTAAAAACTGTTTATCTCGTGAACATTTTCCAGCGGCAAATCCGTCTGCACCGAAATCATGCGCTGACCATTTTCCGCCAGCCTGAGCAGTTCAGAAAAATCTTTAGCGTCAGTCGGAACGTTTAAATTCGCGCTGTAACTCACGACTGAAAAACTTCCACTGCCCTCGACGCGGCAAATCTGGTTCGCGCGGAATTTGGAATCTTCCTCGGCGAACTGTTCCAGCAAATTCGTGACGCCGCTACAGACGAAAATCAATTTATGCTTGAACTCTCTTTCCTGCAACCTCCGCAAAATATCTTCCTTCGCGGTAAAATAAATATACTCGCCGAGGCCGAAACAAATCGCGTCGCGTTTAAGCGCGCCCAGCCTCTCAACGAGTAAATCTTCATCTATCGGCGAATCGCCCGCGCAAAAATTTGAAATGTAAACCTGCGCGAGAGTTCCGCTGAAAAATTTTTTGAGTTCCGCGCATTCCTTAGCACCGTCTGAAACCACGAAGTACGGGCTAAAAATATTTCCCTTCAGATAGCGGCGGATTTTTTCTGCGGCGGCCGCCACGCTCAAAATTTCCACGCTCAGGACTCCTTCAAAATTTTCAGCCCAACTTCAAAATCTTTGTCCACCAACTCAACCAGCAGTTTCTTCGCCGCCTCGGCTGACATCTGCTCGACCCGCGCCGTAACTTTGTCGTGCGCGCTGCCCGTGTAATATTTATTTTTGGCGAAATTTTTTATAATCTCCTTCGCGTTGTGCCACTGGTACGGCTCTTTGGAAGATTTCAGCTCAAGCTCCGCGCGAATTTCGTCGTTGTCCTTCAGGAAACTGCTGTATTCGCCGATAACCGCCGCGCTGAACGCCTCTTCGATTTTCCGAGCGTCACCCAGCGCGCTTAAAAATTTCGGGCGCTGTTCAAGGTACTCGATAGCGGCGCGCACGTCTTTTTCCTCCGGCGAAGGCGCCATGATTGTATTGAAAACTTTTTCAGCGTTTTGCCATTCCGATTGCGGCACCAGCGCTAAAATTGGCGTGCGGTGAGCCTGCGACCAATCGCGCGGCGACTTGCTCTGCGTGAGTTCGTGCCACAAATTCAAAAGCCTGCTCCGAAGCTGCGCGCTCTGCATTTTTTTCGCAGAATCCGCAACATTTCCGTTATAATTTCTCTGCGAATCCGTGAACGAATTTACCGACAGCTCATGGTACAGCGATTTTATTTCGTCATCGTTCAGTTCGGCGAGCTGGTACAAATATTTTTCGCGCAGGATTTTCAGCGGTTCAGAAAGCGCGTCGTGAA
This sequence comes from uncultured Selenomonadaceae bacterium, assembly GCA_905234175.1. Classification (GTDB taxonomy): domain Bacteria; phylum Bacillota; class Negativicutes; order Selenomonadales; family Selenomonadaceae; genus Quinella. Next base: position 45,152 of record CAJOGX010000007.1, read on the forward strand.
TTTGCTCGGCGTTTTCCGTCAGCTGGCGCAGAAAAAATTCCCGCTTGCTCTGAGGAATTTCGCCGCGCGACACCAATTCTTTCAGCAGCGCAAAAAAATTTTTCAGCGGCGGATAGTAGTCGCCAAGCACGTCGGAGGGGATTTTCAAATTGTAGCGGCAAAGATTCTGCCAGCTTTGCACGCAGCCGCTTAGCGATTTGCCTTCCCTGCCGAAATTCCGGCTCGCCAGAATAATTTTGTAGTCGACGATTAATTTTTTCAGCTCGCCCTCGGCGGTATCCTTATCGTGCAACCAAATGCTGTCGCCGCCGGTAAGACGCCGCTGACATTCTGCCACTGGATTTTCCACGCCAATTTCCCGCGCCAGTTCGAGAATCGTACCGCCGTCGAAACTGCTCAGGAAGTCGGAAAAAATTTCGCGCCCCTTCTGCGCAGTGAGGAAAGTTTTCAAGTCGTAGAACGCCACGGCATTGCTTAAGAGAAATTGTCCGGCGCGTTCAGCCAGTGCCGAAACGCTCACTGCCTCTCTGGTATTGGCAATGTTCGCCAGCAGCCGCAGAAAATCTTTGTACTTATCCGGCGCCGCGTCGACGTAGCACCAAAACGGGCAGCCCAGATTTATCAGCTTGAGCCGGAGTTTCTGCGCGCACTGCTCCACCGAAATATCTTCCGCCACGTCGAAAATTGCCGTCGCGAAACTCATGAACTGCCGCTGATTCTGCGACATGATTTCCAGATACTTCGGGCGGTAACCCCTCGACTGGCTTTGCACCTGCTTAATGCTCTCGGCAACGTATTCCGCCAGCTTTGAAGGATTCATCGCGCCGCCCAAATTCCCGTCGAGCCCCGCGCTGAATCTGTACGGGTCGCCAGCGTATTCCTTCAGCAGAAAGCCCGTCAGAAACGCGTAAATGTTCACCGGCATGAAACCGCGCTCCAGCAGGAAGGCAAAAATTTCGTCGAACTTCACGCGGGCATTTTTTTCAATTTCGGATTTAATCATCGCGTCGAGTTCTATTTTCAGCCGCGAAATGCTCAAGGTCGGGTAAACTTCCCAGTAAGGTTGAGAAATTTGCCAGACGTCGCTCAGCACGGTTTTAATATCCTTGAGCTTGAGCATTTGATATTCGATCTGTTCGGCGCCCGCCTCAGCAAGATTTTTTAGCTTCGTTGACAGGAAGAGCGTGCCGGTAATATCGGCGTCGTCGAAGGAGTGCGGGTACAGGCGGCGGACGTTGGCTTTGAGTTCCGCCTTAACGTCGTCCAAATTCTGGCAGGAAATTTTTTCGCGGTCGCCGGTTTTGGTGGCGTGGTAGTAGACGAAGGTGCCGCTGGCGAAAGAACTTTTCCATTCGATTCGCAGGCAGGCGGCGGCGTTTGATTTCATCTTATCGGCGAGCGCGTTGTCCTTGCCGCGCCAGTACTGTTCGCTTGCGGAATTTTCTACCCAGCGGCTGAAAACGTCCTGGGTTATCAAGTTGGCAGACGCGTCGATAAAAACCAGCCTGTCGTAGCGTTCGTTGCCGAGCGCGTCGCTAAGCTGGCCGTGAATTTTTTGCTGTTCGTCCTCGTTGCGCGCAATGCAGACGACGACTTTGATTTGGTAAGTTTTATCTTCGTCCGTAAGACGGTCAATCGTCCGCGTGAAATTGTCGGGCGTGACGGGAACCAAAACGTAGCGGGCTTTCTGCGCAGATGAAAGGTCAAGTTCCAGCGCCTTGATTAATTCAGCGCCTTCAGCAAGCTCGGCAGTCCGAGCGCCATCGCTGATATTTTTTTTGAGGCGTTCGAGTTCAGCGAAGTCGCTGCCGAGCGCCATGACTGCGAAAGTTTCAATCTTGCCTGGCTTTTTGAAGAGAATATCTTTGCGGACGAGATTGTTGGCGATAGAAACGGCGCGGCCGTTTTCAAAGTCAGCGGCGCCGGTAAAAGCCAGCTCCAGATTTTTCGCCGTCGGTTTAAAAAGTTCAATTTCGCCGCGCGACTCCTGATCAATCGCCTGAAACAGCAGGAGCGTTTTCATGACAACTTTTTCGTCGGCGCTGAGATTATTTTCGTTGTGGGCGTAGGAATCGAGAATCGCGCGGATTGACGGGCGCAAATTCATACGGCCGACGCTGCCGCCGTGTTCATCGGTGCCGCTCTCGTAAAAAAAATTCCACAGATAATCAATCGTCAGCAAATCGCCGTTGAGCGGGCTTTTCGTATTGATAAAATCCTGGAACGCCTTAACATTCGGGTCGGTATTTTTTATGAAATTGAAAATGCTGCGCTGGTTGGAGGCGAAGTACGCCGAAAGATTTTTCAGCAGAATCGCGGTTATTGGGTGAATCGGCAGAATGTCGGTCAGAACTTTTTCGCTGCGAATTTTTTCTTTGTTCGCTCTGGTATATTCCATGACGACTTTTCTGGGTTCGGCGGTGCGTTCCCTTAGCGCGGCGGAAATTTGTTCCCAGCTTTTTTGAGCGTCGGGCTTAACTTTCAGCGCGTGCCCGATAAGCTCAAGGGCGATGTTGTCGGGCATTTTAATTTCCTTGTGCGCGAAGCGGTCTCTGACGATTTTGAAACCCTGGTCGTTGGCGCCGGCTAAACTTCCTTCTTCGTGCGTGGCGATAAAAAGATAGAAAGGCGCGCCGTTGGAGAGTTCCGCCAGCCGCTGAAGTTCGTCGAGATTGTTGCGGTTGCTGGCGAAGAATCTGGAAAATTCGTCCCAAAACAAAACAATCGCCGCGAGATTATTTTCGGCGATAACTTCCTGTATCCAGTTGAGCAGCGCGGTCATGTCGATACTGAAGGCGATAATTCCTTCGCGCTCGCCGAGCCTGAGAATATCTTCGACTAGCTGAGAAACTTCGGCGCTGGGATTTTTTAGGCGCTCGATAATTTCTTCAGCGCTCCTGTTCCTTAGGGCGCCGGACATTTTGTATTCGCGTTTCTGGATTTTGGCGCGGAAGAGTTCAAGGTTAGCGGGGTCAGCTTCGAGCCAGCCGGCGATTTTCCCGCGCAAAGTTTTAGCGCCGTCGAATTTGCAGCCGGAATTTTTTAGCGCGGCGGTCAGACTTTCAAAGACGGCGAAAATTAATTTCTGCGACGAAGTGATAGAGCCGCTGCCGTAACGGTACGCCGTGACGACTTTGCCGCGCCGGATTGTGCGGAGGCGTTCGCGCAGGTCGGTTTCATTGCGCAGGTTGTCGTATTCGTCGAAATAGGCGTCGAACTCGGTTTCGGGGCACGATAAAAGACTGTGCATCATCCAGACGATTTGCGATTTGCCGGTACCGTACGAGCCGTCAATCCACAGACTTTTTTTGATGTCGTTGCTGCCGCGCGAAAGTGCCCGCTCAGTCATTTTCAGCAGCGTGACAATATCTGCGTGCGGGAAAGTATTCTGCCAGCGATTTTTCGCGTCCCTGATTGAGCTCTCGTTGATTTCCGGATAAAATCCCTCGTCTATCTCGAAGTACTCAAAATATTTATCTGCCTCGTCCAACGCCGTCACTCCTAAATTTCAAACAAATTCAAAACGTCCTGCGAAGTTTTTTCCGCGCTCAGCGAAATTTTTTCAAGGTCGTGCGTGAAGGTCGCGTTCAGAAATTCTGGGTAGTTCGTCGATAAGCCGTTCATGAACTGTTCCATTTCCTCGCGCTCAATTCCGAAAAGTTTCGCCGGACTCACGCCCGCTGATTCTGAATCGCTCATCAGCCGCGTCAGCGTGAATTGATACCAGTTGCACGCCTCCGCGAATCTGTACAGCGCGTACAGCATAACTCGCCCGTCGTCTACGCGCGCCTTTGTACGTTTCAGCGTCGCAAGATTTTTCCCGTCGCTCGTCGTCTCTCCAAAGTTCAGCTCCGTGCCCAGCGGGGTTTCGCACAGCCGCCCAAATGCTTTCACAATTGACCTTGAATCTTTCGCAGAAACTTCAACCGCTTGCAATTTTTCTTCGACAGCCGCGCGCTCAATTCCTGCACCGACCGGCAAATTTTCTACGTACCATTGAATCTGCGGATTGTTATAGACCAGATTAACGAGAATCAAGCCCCAAGCCGTCGCCGTGTTCCAGCCAATTTTCTGAATGAGCGTGGCAAAATTTGTAGCTTTTCTGCTTTTCCTGTCAGCAAGTTCCGCGTCGTACAGAAAACGCTTGAATTTCGCAATTTGCATTGGACCCAAATCGTTTTTCACCAGAAATTCCTGGGGATTATCAAAAAATTTTTTAATCCATTCAGGCATTGGAGCGTGGTCTGAAAAAGTATTCAAGCTGTTCATTCGGACAATTCCTCCTTCGATTGGCAACTTGCCGGAATCAAAAACCAGACAGGCATTTTCAATATCGTGGCACTGCAGACAGTGGACGCATTTTTTCTCGTCAATTCGCAAGCTGTCCCTGAACGAAATAGCGCCGTGCTGGCAATTCGCTTCGCAGACGCCGCAGCCGACGCACGCCGCCACTTTATGAAAAACCGATTTAAATTTTTTCAGCGCGGGCGTTTTATTGTAAAAGGCGTTGACTTTCGCAACGACGGCGCCGGTCTCCGAATCAGTTTGAACTTCGTAGGGAAAAACGATTTCGCCGAGCGTCTTAATCCATTCGCGCCAATCGGTTTTGGGATTGGTGACGGTAATAAAAAAAAATTCGCCGGAAATTTCCTCGCGGTAATTGGTCACGGGATTTTTCAGGTCTCGGCCGTTCCTGCGATTAACCCAGCCGCCGTTGGTGATGTACGAATCAATATTTTCGTCGGTGACGTTTTCGGCGATTAAATTCGTGAACTGGCTGACTTCGGCGGGGTAGGCGTTGTTGCGGAAAAAATTCGCCCTGTCGCTGCTCATTGGGCAGAAAAGACAGCCCGCGCGAGAGTTGCCTTTCTTGTAGGTTTCGTTGACGGGCAGGCCGTGCGCAAAAATATACAGCCAGATTTCCGCCGAGCCCCATTCAAGAATCGAGTTGTGAGAATGTTGCCCGCGCTGTTTCATGCCAACATTTTCCACGTCGTAGCCAGCGCGGCGAACGCTTTCGTGTTGACGAACGCCGACAAAATCTGCGCCGACGAAATTGGGTTTGTTAAGGACTTCGCGGATTTTCAAAGTTTGCGGCGCGGCTTTGTGAACTGAACAGCACCAGCGCAAAACGGTTGACGGCGGGCCGAAAAGTTTCCAGCTATCTTCGGGCAGGAGTTTTGACTCAGCGCGGTAAAAGGCAATGCCCTCCGCCTTGCACTGCGCCTCGACGGCGTCGACGATTTTGTAGGTGTCGGGAAATTCCATGTGCGTATCGCCGAAGACGACCATGAACGCGGATTTCGGCAGCGCGTGCTTGACCAAATCCAGCAACACGACAGAATCTTTGCCGCCGCTGAACGCCACGTGAAAACAATCCAGCCGGTTGCGCAATTTGTTCCAGTAATTGTAAATGCGCTTGATTGTCGACTGTCGGAGATTTTCCATGAGCTCAGAATTTTTCTCGGACATCTTTTTCAAATCGACGGGCAAAAGTTTTTCAGCCGGCAAATCTTCAGCGAACTCAAGCTGCGGCTTTTCGTAGAGCGAGCCGCCACGCACAACGGCGATTTTTTTCCCACGATAAAAATAATTCCCCGCCTCCGCCCAAAGGTAGGGAACGTCGTTTTGGTCTTCGTAGCTCAGGCGGCAGTCGAAGCCCAGAATATTCATTTCCTCAGCGTAAACCGGCCGCGGCTCCTTGGACATTGCCGCCTCGGTGTCTTTCAGCAAAAGCCCGCCGGTTTCCTCGTCAAATTCGTAACTGTACATTAGAAACTTCCCTCAATAAATTCCTGCGCACGAGCAATAATTTGTTCGGTAACTTTGTCAATGCGTTTACTGCGATATCCGCTGCCAATTAGAAATTCGTCGACGGCAGATTTTTCGAGCGGAATACTTTCCTGAACGACGGCGGCCGCCTGCACGTCAAGATAGCCAGCGAAATTCATCGTACTGGGGTGAATCGCGCCGAGATTCGCGCTGTTGACGGCGGGCGTGGCGTAGACATATTTTTCGCTGAACTTGCGCAGAAAACTTTCGAGCAGGAACAAATTCCAGGAATAGCCTTCGACGGGCGGGAAGCCGGTAAAACTCGTGACGGCGCGCAGCGGAATAATCCTGCCCTGCACGAAGGGCGCCAAAGCCCTGTCGATACCGGCGGCGTTGAATTTTATCAGCGCGTCTTTGACGAAAAGATTTTTATCGACGCGAATCATCATTTCATTGGCGGCGGTCAGCGCGACTGAAGGAGGAGCGCCAAAATTTCCCGCGAAGGCAAAAAGTTTGTCGGCAGAAAGTTCGTCGTGTTCGGCGACAAATTCGCGCAGGGCGTTCATCGGGCTGGCTGTGGAAGCAGCGGCGCCTTTACGGTAAAATTTTTTACCGCGCCGCGTAAAGTTGCCGAAAAATTTTTCGTAAATCAGGCGGCGCAAATCTTTTTCGCTGAGTTCGGGATTGAGCGCGAAGTTCGACGCCAAACTGAACTCGTCGGCAGTAGCGCAGCCGTTCGCGTTTATGCTGGCGATTATTTTGCGTTTAGCCGCGAGAATTTCGTCAGCGTCGAACTGAATTTTGAACGCGGGGAAGAATTTGCCGTCGCGCGTCAGAAAATATTTTTGAGTGTCGGAAAGGACTTCAGAAATTTTTTCAGCCGGCACGTAGTGAATTTTTTCCTGCAAATCTTCAAGCGCCAGAGCATTTTCCGCCTCCATAAAAATTCTTGTAACTTCGTTGTCGAGCCAGTTCGACGCTTCGTAGTCGAGCCAGGTCATTCGGTTCGCGGAACAAAACTCCGAAAAATAAAAGTGCACAGGATCAATCCGCCGCAGAATTTTTCTAAGAACTTCCGGAGAAAAAACATGCATTCGCGCGAAAAAATCACGGTGGCGCTCGTAAACGGCGGAATAGTAGGCGAGAAAATTATTCGCTAAAATTTCGTCGAGGAGCTGGCGGAGCTTTTCGGAATCGGCGTCGGAAATAAAATAATACCGTCCGTCCTTTTCAATTCCGTTCGCGCGAATGACCGTGGCGATAAATTCCGGCGAAATATTTCCGCCCGCGCCGCTCGCCGCATAAATTTTCAAAACCCTGTTCGTGTCGATAAAATCTTCGCGTATGCCGTTGGGGAAATTTTCCGCTATGATTTCGAGAACTTTTTTTATATTGTCGTGCACAACTCCACCGCCTTACTTTTTGGGAACGGTCAGACTGTCGAGGTCGGATTCTTTGAGGTCGAAAAATTTTTCATCTTCCTCGGCGGGCAAAAGTTTGATGACGGTGCCAGGGTCAACGTCGTCCCAGATTTCGTCGGGCAGGAGAATTTCCAGCCTGCCATTTGGGAAACCTTTTTTGTATTCGGGAATTGTCTGGAGCACGCGCGTTTCTTCGTCCCTGAGCTCGACGTTGACGCGGCGGTCTTTCCTGTACGCGATAAAAAGTTTCGGCGTGGCGTCGGCGTTGCTCTCAACAATCAGCTTACAATTTTTCGCGAGATTTTTTTTGTTGAAAAGCCCGCTCCTGCCCCACTCGAAGCGGTAGGAAATTTCTGCGCGCGGGCGGTTATTCACAACGAGCGTGCTGGGCTCAGAATAAATCGTCGTGCCGTCCTTGAGCTTGTATTCGCCGATAACCGTCACGAAAAGTTCGCGTTGCGGAAGGTGCGGCTGGGTAATAAAACTGTCGTGTTCGTACTTCGCGGCGTAAATGCGGTTCATGTGGCGTTCGCGGGCGTCCTCAATCGTTGCGTAAATTTCGTCGTCGTCGTCGGTGCTCACGCGGTAATGAATCATGTAAATATTTTTGGGCAGATTTTTGAGCACGAGTTTCAAATCCCTGCCGGAGACGTGAGTTTTTTCGGCGTCGATTTCGCAGGGCTCGACGTTGGCGATTGTGATAGTTTCGTCGAGGAGCGCGGAATTGGTCGTGGCGCTGACGGCGGCGATTTTTACGATGTCGCCGGAAATTTCAAATTCGCAGAACTGGTCGGAACTCTCGGCGCGCTTGAGAATTTCGCCTTCGCCCAGAATTTCATCGAGCTTGCTGGCGTTGAAGATTTTGCCGGACTCAACGGAAATTTTTTTATCGGCGGGAATTTCCATGAACAGAATTTCAAAATCGCCGGTGGACTGCCAGCTGAATCGGACGCGGTTTTCAACGACTTTGTGAGCGAGATTTTTAACTGGGCGCGGAGGAAGTTCGGGCGTCAGCGTCAAGTTCAAGCCTCTGCTGTAGCGGAAAGCCTGCTCCATTTTCCAGACGCGGTTTAAATTTTCTCTGCTGGCTTCGGCCAAAAATTTCGCGCGGTTGAGCACGACTTCCGCCGCCGAATAGTACACGCACTGCAGGCAATATTGATACTGCTTGCGGTTTTTAACGAGGCGGTCGACGAAGGGAGACTGCACGCAGTCGCCGACGATAACGGTATTGCCTTCCTGGTCGCTGCGAATAATGCGGACGCCGAGGCAGTTATCGGACGGCAAATTCCACGTGAAAGCGCAGTGACCGTCTTCGGTTTTGGCGAGGAGCCTGTTTTCGTCAAGGTCGCTGTAGAAAACGGCCGTGCAGGTTGCGGGCTCGGAAATTGCGCCGAGGCGCGTGGCGAAAACCGCGTAGCCGTAGAAAACGCCAGGTTTGATGTCGGTATCGTCGGCCTCGATTTTGTCGGTGCCTTCGACGATAATTTCGCCGTCGCGGTAATTCTGGGGAACGCCGTCAATTTTGCGAATGAGCGTGTAGACAACGCCGAGGTCGTTATCTGGCTCCCAGTTCACGGTACAGGTCAGGTTGTAGCTGGGCGCAACGAGGCTTGTGCTTGAGGATTTGGCGTTGACGGAAATTTTTCCGAGGACAGTCGCGGTGCCGGTATTTTGGAGCGCGGAACTTTTCGAGGATTTGTGAATGACGGCGCTGGCGCTGAGCGGCTTTTTGGGCTTGATAAGGCGGAGGCGGTCGCGGGCGGGGCGGTAGTCTTTGATTCGGCGGAGAATTTCCATGCAGGCGCTGACGGCGGTATCGGGGTGGGTGTTGAGGCCAGGCAGTTTCGCTTCAGCCCACTTAATAAGTTCGCGCTTTTTATTTTCGGCGGAAATTTTGTGAATGCGCCACTCGATTTTGGTAAGTTCGGGGGCTTCGGGCTTAGCGACTTTCGCGCTGGCGAGATTCTCAATGACTTCCGACATGACGGCTTCGAGGCTGCCTTCAAAAGATTTGGCGTTCCGTTCGAGGAGGTCGAGCATAACGTTGGCGTGGTCGACGTAGTAACCGTAGCGGCGCAGTTCAGTCAGAGAAAAATCGCAGGCTGGGCAGTGGTCGGCGCTGGCGGGAATTTTCCTGCCGCACTTGGGGCACTCGATATAAAAATTTTCGCCGCAGACTTTGCAGACGGCGCGTTCGGCCTCTTCGCGGGTGCGGAAATTTTCAAAGGCGCCGCAGTTGGAGCAGGTTACGCAGAAAAAATTTTCGCTGTCGTCGCTGACAGATTCGTAGGGGTCGTTCAAAAGACCGGCGGCCTTGTTGTAAAGCGCGGCGCTCAATTCGTAGTTGAGGAGGTTGGGGAAAGTGCGGCGGATTCGGTTAATGCAGTTGTCGGCGAAATATTTATCGCGCTTGAAAATTTCGGGCGCCGCCTTGAGTTTGGCGAAAAAGTCACCGAGCCGCTCGATTCTCAGCGAATGGTCGTACTTGAAACGGTTGTCGTCGGAATTGAAAATCTGCGTCTGCGCGAGGTTTAAGAGAGCTTTAAGGGACTGCCAGGCGGGAATTGGCGCGGAAACTTTTTTAGCTTCGTCGCGGAAAATTTCGCGCAGGTCGTCAGTATCGCGGCGCTTGTAGAAATCTGCGGACGGCTCAATCTGGTGTTCGAGGTAGTAGGCGAGTTCGTAGAGGTCGTTGACGTTCGCTGACCACGGATAATTTTTTTCGTCTGGGACGGTCTGGAAGTCGGCGAAACTTTTGCGCAGCTCAGCCATGACGGAATCGGAAATGAAAAAGCCGTTGAGCTTGTCGGCGATGGTTTTAGTTGAGCGCGCTTGTTTAATTTCAAAGCCCTGCTCGCGGTAAGTCGCTTCGATAGTGGCGGCGCTTAGCCTGAGTTTGTCGCGAATGTGTTTGATTTGGGACTGGTTGACCTGCAAAGTGCCGGAGGTATTGCCGCGCTGGAGGTCGATATAAAGGCGCAGCTGTTCAACGCGGATTTGCTTAAGGGCTTCGGCTTCGCGCTGGCGCAGGCGGGCGTTTTCGATAATCTGCGCGATGTAGTTATCCATTGCCAGTTCGGATTTAATGACGCCGAGGCGCGTGGGTTCGACGGTAGTGTTAAGTTCTGCAGTGAGACGCTTTTTCCAGTTCTCGTGAGCCGCGCGGATTTTTTTAAGGCTGTCGGGCGGGTCGAACTCCAGATTTAACATCTCAAAAACATTTTTATTCGCCAAAAAAATCACCTTTCCGCCGCGAATTATAGCACAGGCGTTAAAATAAAAAAAGCCCCGACGATTAATCGGAGCTTGGGAAATTTCGTTTCAGTCGCCGGAAATTCTGAGCTGGTGGACGGCGCTGTTGTCAACGTCGATATCGGATTCTGTGCGCAGGAAGGTTTCAAAAATTTCGTTGGTGCGCGTGTTGACCGCCTCGACGTGCACGCCGGACGCGTCTACCTTGAAGGTGACTTTGATTGGCGTATCGCGCGGAGTTTCGGGCGGCAGATTTACAACGAGTTCGCCGAGAAGTTTGACGTTATTGGCGGGGTCGGTAGCCTGCGGGTTGCCGTCCTCGTCGACGCAGGGAATGAGCGTATCTTCGAGCGACATATTTTCAAAGGCGCGCAGGCGGACGCGTTCCTGATTGTCTTCGAGCGGGTAGTAAGTTTTGGTAAAGACGGCGGGCATTTTCTCGCCAATCTTGATGAAATTTTCAAGAACGTACTTGTGTTTGGCGCCCTTGGTATCCATGACGCCAGGGCCGAACGAACGGGGCGTCTGGTCTTCGACGGTAAATTTCGCGGTGAGCTGTTCGGTATGCGACGGAGCTTTTTCAGCGGAATTTTCGTCAGCGGGAGTTTCGTCCGCGCTGGGAGAATCGCCGCTTTCCTCGACAACTAACATGCTTGCATAAATCGCGGCGCCCTTCGCAACGGCCTGATCGGGGTCGTGCTGCTGAACTTTGCCTGGGAATTTTTCTTCGACGGCGTTTTGAATCATTGGCATATAAGTTGAGCCGCCGACTAAAAGCACGGTATCAATTTCGACGCCAGGAACTTTCTGGAGCGTGGAGTCGACGAAATTCATTGTCTGCGCGACTTTATCTGAAGTCATCGCCTCGAAGTCGGCGCGCTTGACGGTAATTTCAGTGCGGGCGCCGTTTACGTCAATTCGGACTTTGGCGGACTGTTTTTTACTGAGCTTGCGCTTGGCCTCTTCGACTTTGGAGCGAATATCCTGCCGCGTCTCGGCTTCAATTTCTTCGGGCGTTAGACCATTTTCGTCGCAGCAGGCGTGGAGAATGTAATCGAAAAGTTTATCGTCCCAGTCCTTACCGCCGAGCCGGTCGTCGCCGCCGGTCGCCAGCACGTTGATTTTCTGCACGTCCTTACCGGCCTCGTTGCGCGTCATGGACATTTTGACAACAGTCACGTCGAAAGTTCCGCCGCCAAGGTCGTAAACCAGAATCGTGCGGTCTTCCTGAAACTGACGTGCGCAGTAGCTTAAAGCCGCCGCCGTAGGTTCGTTAATAAGACTCAAAACGTGCAGACCGGCAAGTTCGCCAGCCTGTTTCGTAGCGGAGCGCTCCTCAAGACCGAAATACGCGGGCACGGTAATAACAACGTCTTCAATTTCGTTGCCCTGAGACTCGACGAGATTTTTAAGGCGCGTCAGAATCAGCGCGGAAATTTCAACCGGCGTGTAGGTTTTCCCGTCGAAAGTGTAAGTACGCATGTCACGCTTGCCGATTTCGCGCTTGACGAACTGAACGACGCGGTCGCCGTCAGTTTCAATATTTTCCTTCGCCGCCTGCCCGACGACGACGTTATTTTCGTTTTCAAAAAAGACCACGGACGCAACCATATTTGAATCGTCTTCGTTGTTGCGGATAACTTCGGGGTTGCCGTTGGAGTCAAGCCGCGCGATACAGGAATAGGTTGTGCCGAGGTCGATACCGTAAGTACTCATTGAAAAAATTCCTCCCGTTTTTCCGGTGGTAAATTATTCGGTGCGTGCAAATTCAGACGCGGATTTTTCGCCGTCGAAAACGTAAACGTCGACGAACTCGCGGTAGAGCGGGCGCCCGTTGCGAACTACGCCAGCGCGACGACTTTTAGCAATGGTGTTGTGCTGACTGCGGTCGCTGGTAGAAATCGTGCTGATGATTTTGGTAAGGAGCGGGCGGCGCGGCTCACCGACTTCTGAGCTGAAAATTTCTGCGCCGTAATCGCCGAGAATATCTTCAAGTTCGTCGAACAGGAGATGCAAACTTCGGCGGGAGTTTTCTGAAATTGTTTCGTCGCTGAGGAGCGCGCGGTACTCTACGCAAATCGCCGCGATTGATTTTAAAATCGGCGTGAACTGCTCGCCACGCTGCTGCTTTTTCAAATCTTCCAGCTCGTTGTACATTCCCTGCCGCACCTGATTCTGGAAATTGATATTTTCGCGCAGTACCTGATTCAGCAGGCGCGAATTTTTGTCCTGCTGCTCCAGAATTGCGTTTATCAGCTCGACTAGTTTGTTAAGGTCGATTTGCGCCGCGCCGAACTCTTCATTTTCCATAGGTTCGCCTCCTTCATTGGCGAAAATAAATTCGGCAAGCCGCCGCGTTATTCCTGCCTTACTGGTCGTTCATTAAATAAACCCTGCCGTCATCAAGAACGTAAGCCGTCGCCCTGCGGTAAATTTTCCCGCCGACGCTGGGGCTGTCGCAGCTGGCGACGCTTATAAGAATATCGCACGCTTTAATTTCTTCGACGACTTTGTTTTGATTTTCAACGCGGCTTCCATTTTCCGTGCGAATGTAATTAATGACGTGATTGGAAACGTCAGTGAGCGGGCGAACGTCAACTTTCACAGCGCCCAGCCTGTCTGAATGAAAAGTATAATCGCCAATTCCCCGCGCTATTCCGCTGTCAGCGAAATTCTGCAGTTCAAATTCGGCTTGAACATTCGTTATGCCTATAGAATAGTTTCCTTCAAATTCCTGCACGCCGCGAATGGAAATTGCCACCGCCAGCAGTAAGCACAAGCCGACGATTGTAAAAAATCCGCGCTCATTCCTCATCTAAAATCGTTTCTCCGTGATAAATAATTTTCTTGCAGTCAGGCATATAAACCGCCGTGTTGAACTCAACAGTTTGTTTTAAATCCGCCCGCCGCAATTTAAATTTGATATGCAAAATTTTACTGCGCAGCTTTTCCTTGTCGAATTTAAGTTCGCCAACAGTAGTCTGTCCGAAGGAAATATCGCCGGTAATTGGATTGGTGAGCTGGTCATCTTCTTTTCTTTCGGCGTAGACCTGAGAAAATCGCTTTGTCGAAACAGTACTCGTCGGCGAATGAACCGTGTAGCGGCGCTGGTCGAGAATGTCTTTAGCCCAGTTCATCGGGTGATTGCCTTCAAGTGTATCGCTGAAAGTGTGGTACACGAAAAAAATTTCGTCCGCATTAGCGCTGTCGGAATTTTTTATTTTAACGGTATGCGCGGCGCGAGCCTCCGTCGTGATTCTGTCAATAACGTATTGCGCCTCAGTTTCCAGCGCGTAGTCCGCAACCTGTTCCCGCGCGATTTTCAAGCCGCTGACCGTGACGGTTCCCAGCGCGTACAAAAGCAAAATCAGGAGCGGCAGCGCGATTGCAAATTCCGCCAGCACGAAGCCCCGCTCGTCCAGTTTAAATTTCATTTGGTTTTTTCCCTGCAGTCTGATATACTTACCTCGCACGAATAATTTTTTCCGACACGATAGAATTTTCCCTGCCGCCGATAGTCCATTTAACTTTAACCTTAGCTTTAATCAGATTTTCGCCAGGATTTTCGTAGGAAGTTTCCACTTCGAATTTTACCGGCACCGAATCTTCCTTGACGCCGTTCAAACTTTCCAAATCGGCAGGGTTTCCCATAAAGCCAGTTTCGGGATTTTTTCCGGCGGCAGCGTAACTTTCAATTTCAGCGAATTGTTCGTTGGCGAGATTTATCGCCGTCAGGTAGAGCGTAGAATTTCTCTGCTGAACTTTTACGTTTGCGTTAAGTAAAATCTGCGCGCCGAATGAAACCACAAGCGTCAGAAAAATTACGCTGAGTAGCATGAAGCCGCGCTGATTATTTAACATATTCGCCACGAATGCGCCCAACGCTGTCAAAGTAAATTCTGACTGCACTTTTTGGGAACCGCGAGGTTATCTGAACGCGCCCGCTCTTTGACTTGAAAGGTCTCGATTTACTAGTTGTTCCTTCGAGTGAAAAATTCCCCGCCGTAAAAGAAATTCGCTGAAAAGCGCCGCTGTCGCTGTACGTGCTAAGCTTCATACCTTGAGCGGATAAATTGTGACTGGAAAATATTTTGTCGCCTATTTTCAATTCGTAATTGCCGATGTCTTTGTAAATTTCCAGCGTACTTCCGCCTTCGGAATTTTTTCCAATGGAGCGTGCGAGGTTGAGCGTGCTGTAAAAGTGTTTCATTTCGTAATCGAGCTGAACTTTGTCGAGGATTCGCGCCATTTTTGGAACGGCGACCGTTGAGAAAATCGCTACAATCGCGGCGACTATCACGACTTCGAGCATTGCCAGCCCGCGCTGATTTGTAAAATTTTTCATAGCGCAAAAAGTATAGCAGATAAATTTCGTTTCGTAAAGGAAGGGTTTTATGAAAATCGTTGTGGCGATTGACAGTTTCAAGGGGAGCGTGACGAGCCTCGAGGCGGGGCGCGCGGCGGAAGCTGGCATTAAAATTTCTGCGCCGAATGCTGACGTAAAAGTTTACCCGCTGGCTGACGGCGGCGAGGGCACCTGCAAAACTCTCACCGAAGGGCTGGGCGGCGTGCTCAAAAAAGTCGAAGTGACCGGCGCGCTCGGAAATAAAATCACGGCGGAGTTCGGCGAAATTGGAAATCTGGCGGTTATCGAAATGGCGGCGGCGGCTGGCTTGAATCTCGTGCCGGAAAATCTGCGCAACCCGCTCAACACTACGACTTACGGCGTCGGTGAAATGATTCTACGCGCGCTCGGCGACGGCTGCAAAAATTTTATCGTCGGGATTGGCGGGAGCGCAACGAATGACTGCGGGCTCGGTATGCTCACGGCGCTGGGTTTCAGTTTCGGCACGGGAATTTTCGGCAGGGATTTGGCGGGCGTTGAAAAAATTTCGCGGACGGAAAAGTTTCGCGGCTGCAGTTTCAAAGTTGCCTGCGACGTGAAAAATTCGCTGACCGGCGTGAACGGCTGTTCCGCAGTTTACGGCCCGCAGAAAGGCGCTACGCCCGAAATTGTCGCGCAGATGGAAGGATGGATTAAAAATTTCGCTGAGCTGGCGGGCGAAAAAAATTCCGTAGCTGGCGACGGCGCGGCTGGCGGCCTGGGCTTTGCGTTCAGAGTTTTTCTGGGCGGCGAACTCATTCCTGGCGTCGAGCTGATTCTGGACGCGCTGAAAATTTCTGACGACCTGCGCGACGCTGACGTTCTGATTACCGGCGAAGGCTCCGTTGACGCGCAAACTTTGCAGGGAAAAGCTCCGGCGGGCGTTGCTAAACTCGCTAAGCGGCTCAATCCAAAAATTAAAACCGTGGCGATTGGCGGCGGCGTGGAAATTGGCGGCGGCGGTGACTTCGACGCAACTTTTTCGATTCTGCGCGCGCCAGTCACTTTGAGCGAAGCGATGAAAAAATCTGTCGCTGAAAAAAATATTTCGGAAACGGTCGCGCAAATTATTCGACTGATTAACTGAGGAGGAATGTTTATGGCAATTCTGGTATGCGGCGGCGCGGGCTACATCGGCTCGCACACCGTCCACGTGCTTATCGAACGCGGCGAAAAAGTTGTTATCGTCGACAACCTGCAGACGGGGCACGTCGAGGCTGTCAATCCTGCGGCGATTTTTTACAGGGGCGACATTCGCAACGCCGCCGCGCTGGAGAAAATTTTTACCGAAAACCAAATCGAAGCGGTGATTCACTTCGCAGCAAATTCCCTCGTCGGCGAGAGCGTCACCAACCCGCTGAAATACTTTAACAACAACGTCGGCGGTATGCAGACTCTGCTCGAAGCCATGGTGAAATTCGGCGTCGACAAAATTATTTTCAGCTCGACGGCGGCGGTTTACGGCGAACCCGAAAAAATTCCCGTCACTGAAACTGCCGCCACTAACCCGACAAATCCCTACGGCGAATCGAAACTTATCATGGAAAAAATTATGCGCTGGGTCAGCCGCGCGAACGGCCTCAAGTTCGTCAGCCTGCGCTACTTCAACGCGGCGGGCGCTCTCGAAACCGGCACGCTCGGCGAAGACCACGCGACTGAAACGCATTTAATCCCGCTGATTCTTCAGGTTCCTCTCGGCAGGCGCGACCACATCACAATTTTCGGCGACGACTACCCCACGCCCGACGGCACCTGCCTGCGCGACTACGTTCACGTTATGGATTTGGCGAGCGCTCACATTCTCGCTCTGGATTATCTTCGCAACGGCGGCAGCTCCGAAATTTTCAACCTCGGCAATGGGCGCGGCTTCTCCGTCAAAGAAATTATCGCCGCCGCGGAAAAAGTTACCGGCAAGAAAATCAAAACTGAAATTGGCGCGCGCCGCGCTGGAGACCCCGCTCAGCTTATCGCGTCGAGTGACAAAGCTAAAAAAATTCTGCACTGGGCGCCCAAATTTTCCAGCGTCGAAAAAATTATCGAGGATGCCTGGAACTGGCACAAAAATAATCCGGACGGTTACAAAAAATAATGAGCGAATATTTAACACTGGTCGCAGTCTTACTTTTGAGCGTCGTCGGGCACAACATGACGGTCGTCTACGCCGCGCTGATAGTTCTGGCGGTAAAATTTTTTGAACAGCTCACGGGAGCGCCGCTTTTGGAATTTCTCGGCGGGCACGGACTTCAGCTGGGAATAATAATTCTGACGGCGGCAATTTTAGTACCAATCGCGAACGGCACCGTCACAATTTCCACGATGATAAATTCATTCAAGTCGACGGCGGGACTCGTGGCGCTGACGGCGGGGCTCTTAGCGGCAGTAGCTGGCGGCGCAGGCGTACCGCTCATGCAGTCGAATCCGAACGTAATTCCCGCGCTGATTGTCGGCACGATGGCTGGCGTATTTTTTTTCAAGGGAATTGCCGTCGGACCGCTGATAGCCGCGGGCTTTACGTATTTCGTGCTGGCGCTCATAGAATATTTTCGCTGAATATTTTCACCGCCGCCAAAACGTGGTAAAATGCTAAAAAATTTTTTGAGGATGATTCATTGATTGCCCACATTTTTATTGACGCAGAAAATGTCAAGCCGGAAATTGCGTTCAAGGCGATAGAAAAATTCCGCTACGACTACGACGTTGTCACCGTCGACATTATCGGCAAGCAGGAAGTTCTTTCGCAGAAATACCTTGACGCCGGCAGGACTTACCGCATTCAGAATTGCGATTACGGCAAAAATTCCGCCGATACCTGGCTCTGCACCGAAATTGCCAAAACTATTTTTGAGCAGCCGGCGGTTGAAGTTATCATTTTAGTTTCGAGCGACAGAGATTTTCTGCCGGCGATTAAACTCGCAACGGATCAGAATCGCAAAGTTATCGTCGTCTCAAACGGCGTCGGGCACAAAAATCTTAAGGCGATGCTTTACGACCTGCGGATTAGTCCCGACCTGATTGAACTTGTAGATTTTCGCAGCGGTTTAACTATTCCAAAGAAAGGCTTAAACGAAGTTATGGAAAATGCTCAGCCCAGCGGTCAGTTTGAAAAGTTGTTCAAGCTCTGCGCGAACCTCCCTCCCAATACGAAAAATTTTTACCTTAAGCGCGCCTCGCAGGTCAAATTTATTTTCGTCAAAAACGGCGACCGGCTCGCGGAAATTCCTTTTATCAACGGGATAAATCTTTCGACGTTCACGAACACGCTGTTCGACTTCAAAATTATCGGCAAAAACGATTCCGCCGCCGCAGTTATCGCCGAAAGTTTCCTCAAGCTCGTCGGCAATTCGGTTTGCTTGTACACCGAGGACGAACTCAGCCAGCTTGACGAGTCCGGCAAAGACCCCGCGACGAATTTTCTGGACGAACACGCCGCCGAAGTCAAAACCGTTTTCGTTAAGCGCGGCGATAAAATTTATGAAGTGCCCTTCGTTGACGGTATCCCCGCTGATATTTTCGCGCTGATTCTGAAGAAAAGCGGCGTCACCGGCGATATTCAGTCTGTCGTTGCGGAAAGTTTCCTCGATTCGCGCGGCGGCAAAATTTATTTCCGCGACGCCTCGGAAGTCATGAGCTACGTCGAGCCGGAGCTGAAAAATCTTTCGCCTGACGTTAAAAAATTTCTGCAGGAAAATCAGCCCGCCGTTGAGTTCGTGCCAGTCACCTCCAGAAATGTCACGTACAAAGTTCCCTTCGTTGACGGCATGCACCTTTCGGTTTTCGTGCGCATTCTTCACGAGCTGAAAGTCCTTGGCAAGAACGCGCAGTCGCCGAAAATTCTGGCCGCCAACGGTTTCGCCGTTAAAGATAACATCGTTCGCAAAAGTTAAGGAGCTGCTGCCATGAAAATTATTGAGCCGAGCGCCGAGCTCGCGCAGGAACTTGACGCCGCCGAAATTATGCGCCACCTCGAACGCGCCGGCAGAGTCTGCTATAAATCCGAGTCCAGAATTTCCGACACGTCCGCCGAAAAATTTCTCGCCAACATTATCAAATCCGGTCACGAATCTGTTATCGAGCACGTAAGTCTTACGTTCAAAATTATTTGCGACAGAGGCGTCAGCCACGAAATTGTCCGTCACAGGCTGGCGAGCTATTGCGTCACCGGCGATACCGTGATTCCGTCCTATTCCAAAATTTACAGAAATTCCGGCAAAAAAAGAACTATCGAGACGATTTATAACTGGTCGAAAAATCCGCAGTGTCACGTGGCATTTCAGCAACTGGTCGTCCGCAGTTTTGACGAAGAAACTCATACCGTCGTTCCGAATAAAATCCGGCGCGTTTTTTACAGCGGCATTCAAGAGGTTTTTGAGCTGAAGACTGCGAGCGGCAGAATTATAAAGTGCACCGGCGGACACAGATTTTTCACCGACGCGGGCTGGAAAAAGCTGGACGAGCTGACCGCTGGAAATGAAATTTACGTCAACGGTTCACCGCTGCTGGAAAATGAAGACTGGCTCCGGCACAACTATCTTACGCTGAATAAAACGCGTAAACAGCTCGCTCAGGAAATTGGCTGCTGTGAAGCTCTCGTGTACCGCGCGTTCAAGAAATTCGGTATCGTAAAACCTTTATCGGATAGACCAAATCGCCGTCCAGGACGCGGCGTCAAAGGAATGTTTTCTGCAGAGCAACTTAACAATCTGAGTGAGCGTATGAGCGGCGAATTTAATCCAGCGTACAAAAAAAATCGCGCAGAATTGACAATTTCCGGCGGTTATTGTGAAGCTCATAGAAAAATCGGCGCGTTCAGAGACAAAATCGTCAGCATAAATTACGTCGGCAGGGAAAAAGTTTACGATTTGGAAATGGACGAGCCTTATCACAATTACGTTGCTAACGGCGTGATTGTCCACAATTCTCAAATGAGCACGCGCTACTGTGACTACAGCGGCGACAAATTCGGCGGGGAGCTGAGTTTTATCAGGCCGTGTTTCTGGCAGGAAGGCGAAGAAAATTTTGAGCTGTGGCGGCAAGCTATGGCGCAGGCGGAAAAATTTTATCTTGAGCTACGGAAAAACGGCGCGCGCCCCGAAGAAGCCCGCTCGGTACTTCCAAATTCTCTGGCGACGGAACTTTTCATGACGGCGAACCTGCGCGAGTGGCGGCATTTTTTAAAGCTCAGAACTTCGCCGCGCGCTCACCCGCAAATGAGACAAATCGCGCTGCAGATTTATGAAATTCTGCGCGAAAACCTGCCGCTAATTTTTTCCGACATTGTGATATAATTTTTTAGGAGGAATTTTTCATGTCAACGATAGTAGCGCCGTCAATTCTTTCGGCGGACTTCGCGCACCTGGCGGACGAAATAAAAAAGGTAACCGACGCCGGCGCCGAGTACATTCACATTGACGTTATGGACGGGACTTTCGTGCCGGAAATTACGATTGGCGCGCCGGTTGTCAGGAGCCTGCGCAAATTCTCCGACGCGGTTTTTGACGTTCATTTAATGGTTGAGCACCCCGAAACGCAGATAAAATCTTTCGCGGAAGCCGGCGCTGACATTATCACTTTCCACGTCGAGACTGCGCGCCACCCCCACCGCGTCATTCAGCAGATTCACGAAAGCGGCTGCAAGGCGGGCGTCGCCCTGAACCCTGGCACTTCCCTTTCCATGATTGAGGAATTGCTCGAAGATGTTGAAATGGCGCTGGTTATGACCGTCAACCCTGGCTACGCCGGTCAAAAATTTATTGAGTCGCAGCTCGGCAAAATTCACATGCTCTACCACATGATTGACGAAATGGAAACCGAATGCGATATCGAAGTCGACGGCGGCATTAACGCCAAAACTTCCGTGCTCGTCCGCGAATCCGGCGCAAAAATTCTCGTCGCCGGCTCAGCGATTTACGGCGCGCCCGACGTCGCCAGGGCGATTAAAGATATTCGCGGCAAGGAACTTCACCGCCACCGCCACTACGAAGACGACGAGGAGGAAGATTGAACTTTGATTTTCGACTGCCACACCCACACGAAGTTTTCCGCCGATTCGGAAATGCGCGCCGCCGACGCCATTGCCTGCGCTCAAACTTTCGGCAACGGGATTATTTTTACCGAGCACTACGATTACGAACTCCCTGGCGAAATTGATTTCACCTTCGACGCGAAAAGTTATTTCAGCGAGTACAAAAATTTCCGCAGCGACAGCGTCCGGCTCGGCGTAGAAATTGGCTTGCGTAAAGTTGCGCGCGAAGCTAACAGAAATTTCCTCGCGAAGGGCGATTTCGATTTCGTTATCGGCTCGATTCACGTCGTCGACGACATTGACATTTACAACCCGAAATTTTTTGCTGACAAGGATAAATCTGCCGCGTATCGAAAATATTTCGCGGTGATGGCTGAGGAGGCCGCCGCCGAAGATTTTGACGCGCTGGGGCATATCGATTACATTTGCCGCGCCGCCACGTACACAGACCCCGAAATTGATTACGCTACGTTCAAGCCGGAAATTGACGCCGTGCTGAAAATTCTCGTTGAGCGCGGGAAAATTCTTGAGCTGAACACGCGGCGGCTGGATAAAATTCGCGGGCTCAAAGAACTCGTGCCGGTTTATCAGCAGTACAAAAATTTTGGCGGGAAGTACATAACGATTGGCTCTGACGCGCACAAAGTTGAGGCGGTCTGCGCGAATTTTGAACGCGCGATGGAATTTGCACGGGAACTGGAACTGCAGCCGGTGAGTTTCTGCCGACGCAAGCTTGAAGTGTAACTCGGTCGGGAGGTGTCGCAGTGGATTATTTGTTGGTAATTTTGTCGACGGTCGCCGTGATATTCGGCGGGAAGGCGTTTTGGGACTGGCGGAAAAATCGGACGCCGCAGCTGGATTTGGAGGAGCTCGAAGAGGAGCGCGCGACGTACCTGCAGGAGAATTTCGATAAGGCAACGGCGGATTTCAACTACCTGGAAAAGGCGCGCGAAGAAATTTCGGACAGGGAACTTTCGGCGCAGCTGACTCGAATGCAACGCGTCGCAAAAAAACTGCTGGCGCATCTTGAAAAAAATCCCGACCGAATCCCGCTGGCGTACAAGTTCATCGATTATTATCAGGATCGCGCGGTAAAAATCGTCCGGCAGTACAAGGAGCTGGAGGAAACGGAACTTTCCACCGACCGCGTGCGGGACTTGAAGGCGCGAATGAAAATGACGCTCTCCGCGCTGGACGACGCCTACGCCGACCAGTTTGAACACGTGCTCAACGACCAGATTATTTCCGCCGACGCCGAACTCAAAGTCATGGAACAGCAGCTTGACGCCGAAGGGATTAAGCGCAAGACGATTGACATTGGCGAGGTCGACGAATACGGTAACGTCCGAATCGACACTGACCTTCTGGATCAGCCGCTCGGCGGGATTGAGCGCAGAAATATTCCCCTGCCGACGCGCCGCCGCAAGCGCTACTACGAAGACGAAGACGATTTACAAACTTTTCCAGAGGAAGAGCGGCCGGAAATTATTCAGCGTAAACTGATTCAGTCGGCGCTGGCAATTTTCCTCGGCTCGCTCGGCGCGCACAAATTTTATCAGGGGAAAACGTGGCAGGGCGTTTTGTACCTGCTGTTTTTCTGGACGACGCTGCCGACGTGGATTGGCTTCGCGGAGGGGATTCGCTATCTGTTCATGCCGGTGGAAGATTTTTATGAGCAGTACATGAAAAAGGACAGGGACAAAAAAAACGGGCGCAACCGGCGCCGTGATTGATTTCTGAAGGAGCGATTGGATTGGCGAAAATAGCATTGGCACAAATCGAAGTGGCGGCGGGGCAGCCCGAACTCAACTCCAGAAAAATTTTAGACTTCATCGCGCAGGCGAAGGCTCAGGAATGCACCGCGATAATCTTTCCGGCGGCGTCAGTTTCGGGGCGGCTGTTCACAAATTCGCGATCTTTCGTCTACGACTGCGACGCTTTCTGCCAGCAGATTGTTAAGGCGAGCGAAAATATTGCCGTGATTTTTGGCGGCGTCAACGAAATTCTGATAGCGAACGGCGGCGAACTTGCGAACCGTCTGCAGGATAAAACTGTTTTTACCGTGGAAATTTCCGGCGTGCAGCTTTGCTTCATGATTGACGCGACGCCCTACGCCGACGGCAACGCTGAGCGCCACAATTTCTGTTCCAACCGCGCTATCGACGCCAAATGCCCGCTGGTTTACGTCAACGCGGTCGGCGTCCAGAACAACGGCAAAAATATTTTCCCCTTCGACGGCGAAAGCAGAATTTACAACCGCGACGGCAAAGTTATTCACGAAATCGCGCCGTTCCACGAAAGTCTGAGCGTCGTTGAACTCGACGAGCTTGAAAATCTTCCCGCGCTTGAACAGCCCGAAGAGCCGCCCATTGCCAAAATTTACCGCGCGCTGAGTTTCGGCGTTGAAAAATTTCTCCGGCAGATTGGAATTAACAAAGTCGTCATTGGAATTTCCGGCGGGATTGATTCGGCGGTGGCGGCGGCGCTCTACACCAAAATTCTCGGCGCGGAAAATGTTCTGCTGGCGAACATGCCCAGCGCCTTCAATTCCGACACGACGAAAAATCTCAGCGAGACGCTGGCGAAAAATCTCGGCTGCAAGTACGTCGTTCTCCCAATTCAGGATTCCGTTGACGCAACCGTTAAGCAAATCGAGTCGACGCCGGTAACTTTCCTTTCCTACGATTCGACGGAAGAAATTAAAATTTCCAGCTTCGTGAAAGAAAATATTCAGGCGCGCGACCGCAGTGCGAGAATTTTGTCAGCGCTGGCGGCGGCGCTCGGCGGCGTCTTTACCTGCAACGCCAACAAGGCGGAGACCACGATTGGTTACGCGACGATGTACGGCGACGCGGCGGGCTTCATGGCGGCGCTGGCGGATTTGTGGAAGTTCCAGATTTACGCGCTGGCGGATTATCTCAACGACGAAGTTTACGGCCGCGAAGTCATTCCCGAAGGCATTATCGAAATTGTTCCCAGCGCCGAACTTTCCGACGCGCAGAACGTTGACGAGGGCAAGGGCGACCCGCTCCACTACGAATACCACGATTATCTTTTCCGCGCCTTCACCGAAAAAATGTCCGCGCCTGAAGATTTGCTGCTTGCCTACGCGCAGGGCACGCTCGAAGACGAAATTGGCTGCGCTGACGGGCTGGCTAAAAAATATTTCCCGACCGTCACAGATTTTATCGCCGACCTCGAAAAATGGTGGAAGGCGTTCAGAGGAATGGCCGTCGCTAAACGCATTCAGTCCCCGCCGATTTTAGCGCTGACCGCCAGACCTTTCGGCGAACTCAAAGAATCGCAGTGCCCGCCGCATTTCTCGCAGACCTATCTTGACCTCAAGCGTCAACTGCTCGAAACCTGACGCGCTTTCTTAAACTGAATTTCCGAAAAATCGATATAACTAATAAAAGTTGTACCGATTTTTTTTATGATAACAACTCACGGAAGGTGAACAGATATGACGCAACTCGAAGTAATCTGGAAGTTCATGGAGGCGCTGAACAACACCACCAAAACAGATTCGACGGAAATGCTTGACGAGGCAATTCAGGCCTGCTCGGACTATGACGGGATAGAGGACGCGCGTCAGCAATTTTTGGCGGCAGCAAAGGCCGCGTCAGACTCGACAACTTTTCTGACGCAGTGCGGGATAAACGTTTCAAACACGGACACCGGCGGCATAACCGGCGCGGACACTGGCGGCTCCGTCACTAAAACTTCCGACACAACCGTTTGGGAAATTGCCAACACTTACACAGCCAATTCCAGCGCGACCGCCGCGCAAAATATTTTCACCGGCACCAACGGCTGGCACGTGCAGGCGACTGGCTACGGCGACACGATTATTTCCAACGGCGAAGATTCTATCGACGCGGGCTCCGGCAACGACTTCATTTACCTGAACGGCCTCAGCGAAGTCGTCATAACCGGCGGCGACAACGATACAGTTTCTATCGGCTCCGGCGTAAAAAATTTCACCGTCAAAGATTTCGTCGGCGGCAAAACGACCGTCCTGGGCGCCAGCGATTTCACTTCCGTGCTCAGCGTAAATTCCGACGGCACTTCCACCGTCAAATTCACCCGCAACGGCTCCGCAAGTTCAACTACCCTCGCCGCGTCAAACGCCAGCGTCGACCTTTCCAAAGTCACGACGATTAAAGGCTACTTCAACGCCAGCGGAAATTTCACCGGCAATTCCACTTTGAGCAGCGGCAATTTCCTCGGCAACGTTACCAGCGAGTTCGACCCGTCTTTTCTGGACGTGGACGCCAACGGCAACCTTTCATTTACCTGCAACGGTCTCAAGCTGAACATCATCGGCGAGCGCAACCCTTCAACCAAGGAAGTTATCAGCGCGATAAATTCCAGCAACATCAGCAGCCTTGAAAAAAAATATCAATACGTCATAATCGCCGGTCTTTACAAGTGGTGGTTCAAGGAAGCCCTGCAGCTCAATGAAGAAGCCACCGGCATGAACTTCACCGACGGCAGCGCGACCGTTACCGAAATTAATCTGTACTTTGAGAATTACACTTCCCAGAACTGGCTCGCTTACGTTTCGCACAGCTACTATACCGACAGCGGTAAAGCCGTCGCACTGTCGCTCGTCATTAACGAAAAATATTTCAGCAGCGTCACGGACGAAAACGATACCAACGGCAAAGTTTCCGGCGGCACGCTCGACCGCACTATCGCCCACGAATTTAACCACGCAGTTTTCGCCGCCAACGTCAACTTTTTCGCGTTCCTGCCGATGTTTTTAAAGGAAGGCATGGCGGAGCTGATTCACGGCGTCGACGACAGCCGCCTCAGCTCCATGCGGACTCTGCTGACAAATTCCGTCAACAATAATTCCAACGCCTGGCTAGACGATTACATGCGCACGGACGTTATCAGTTCCCGCAACGCGGCCACGCTCAAGGGCGGCGGCGGCGCTTATCCCTACGCGGCGGGCTATATGTTCCTGCGCTGGCTCGCTAAAACCGCCGCTGACAACGCCAACGCGCCAATTCTTTCCAGCGACAAACTCACCGCCCGCGTCGAACTGCGCACCGACGGCATTTATTACATTTCCGGCAAATCTTCGGACATTACGACCGCCAGGCTCGTCGACTTCAGCGAAAGTTACAGCGGCGTTTCCGTCGGCTCAGCATCCGGCAATACCTACACGCTCGACACCGCCATTAAGCAAATCGTTACGTACTTCAACACTCAGACTTCGTGGAATATTTCCGGAGTCGGCAGCAACGTTACGATTGTTGCGGACGATTCGGCGACCGGCGGCGATTCGATTACCGGCAGCGGCTCCTACGCAATTATAAAATCTGGCGCGGGCAACGACACGATAAGCCTGAGCGGCTCGCGAAATTCCATTACAGCCGGCGCGGGCAACGACGTGATTTATTCCAGCGGCAGCGCGAACTTTTTCAGCTACACCGAGGGCGAAGGCAACGACGTGATTTACAATTTCAGCGCCAGTGACACGCTCGAAGTCGCGACGAAAAATTATACGCCGGTCGTCAGCGGCTCGGACGTTGTCATTCAGGTCGGCTCCGGCGCGGTTACGCTGAAGGGCGCCGCCGGTAAAACTTTGAACATTGTCACCACCGAGGTTCTGGATCCTGTCTGCAAAATCGGCAGCGTAACTTACACTTCGCTCGCCCTTGCGATTGCCGCCGCCAATTCCGGCGAAACTATCACGCTCACTGACAATATCAGTCTGACAAGCGCCGTCACAGTTCCCGCCGGTAAAACTCTCACGCTTGAGCTCAACGGCAAAACGATAACTTCGACGGCGAGCGCCGCGCTGATTTACGGCGGCTACCTGACGGTTAAGGACAGCAGCTACTACCACAGCGGCAGCATTTCCGGCGCGAGTTACGCTCTGCAGAAAACCGGCTACGGCTCTTTGACGATTAACGATGAAGTTCGCAACATTTCGGCGGCGTGGGAAATTTCCGGCACGACGGGAACTTATAAGGCGGCGGGGAAAACTGCGGGCTACGCGATTTCCTCGGACAATAAAACTTTAAGCTACAATTCCGCCAGCGGCTGTGAAACTCTTGCGACTATAACCGGACTGAATAGCGGCGCCGACTCAAGCGACCTTTCGGTCAGCGACAAGGTAATTACTTTGTCGGCGGAAGCTTTGGGCACGGGCACGGCAAGCGTCAGCGGCGACTACACGCTCAGGCTTGCCAGCAACGTTACGACGCCTAAGGCAACGGCGGCTTACTGGAATATTTCCGGCACGACGGCGACTTACTTTGGCGCGGGCACGACGGCGGGCTACGTACTTTCTTCGGACTCTAAGAGTGTTACTTATCAGAACCCGACCGGCGACACGCTGATTACGATTACCAACCTGAAAGAGGGCTCGACACTTTCGGGGATTAAGCTCAGCGGCACGGAAGTCACGCTCAGCAAATCTGTTTTGGGCGAGGCGACGGTTTACATTTCGGCGGGCTACGCGCTTGCGCTCGGCTCGGACGTCGTTGAGCCGGTGACAACGCCAGCTTACTGGAGCATGAGCGGCACGATGGCGATTTACACGGCGGCCAGTTCGACTGCCGGTCATTACCTTATGGGCGACGCGCGGAGCATTCGTTACACGGCGGCCAGCGGCGGAAATACGCTTGTGACTGTCAGCGGGCTTAAGAGCGGCGCCACGCTCGACGGCCTTTCCATGCGCGGCAAGGTCGTGACTTTGAACGCGTCCATGCTCGGCGAAGAAAGCGTCACTATAAGCGAAAGTTATACTCTGGCGCTCGCGCGGGACGTTACTAAAACGAGTACGACGGCGGCGCACTGGAAAATTTCCGGCGGAGTTGCGAATTACATTGCCGAGGAAGTCAGCGCCGGCTACGTGCTGGAAGACAACCAGATTAATTACGTGGCGGCCAGCGGCGGCGAAACTGAAATTACGATTACCGGCCTGAACAGCCGCGCGACTGTCAAAAATATTTCCGTCAGCGGCACCGAGATAACTTTGGCGGCGGCGGCGCTGAATAAGGAAACTGTCACGATTACCGACGGCTACACGCTCAAGCTTGCGAGCAATGTCACTACGCCGGAAAGTACCGCTGCGCACTGGGAAATTTCCAGCGGCACCGCAAAATATTTCAGCGAAAAATTCAGCGCGGGCTACGTGCTCAAAGATAATCAGATTGTCTACGAAACTGAAGCGAAACTTTGATTGAAGTTACCGGCGTCAGTTCGCTTGACGGGATTTCTCTCAGCGGCAGTGAGGTTACAATTTCGGCGGCGTCCCTCAACCAAAAAACTGTCACGATTACCGACGGCTATGCGCTGGCGCTGGCGAGCAATGTCACTACGCCGGAGAGTACCGCCGCGCACTGGGAAATTTCCAGCGGCACCGCAAAATATTTCAGCGAAAAATTCAGCGCGGGCTACGTGCTCAAAGATAATCAGATTGTCTACGAAACTGAAGCGGCGAAACTTTGATTACGATTCGAGGTTTAAGAAATGACGCCTCGACTGGGGGGATTAATTTGAATGGAAAAGAAATTACGCTCGATTCATCCACGCTTGGTACGGACACCGTGACAGTTTCCGCTGGCTATACGCTGGCGCTGGCGGAGGACGTTGGTACTCCGGAAAAAATTTCGGCTCACCTGGAAGTTTCCGGCAACACGGTGATTTTTGCCGACGCGGAAACCACTTCCGGCTATATTCTTGTCAGCGACGGCACGAGTATTCACTATGTTTTGGAAAGCGGCGGCGAAACTCTGTTCACGATAACCGGCGTCAGGGAAGGCGCGTCAACCGACGGGATTTCCGTTGACGGCACCGAAGTCACGCTGTCGGCGTCAGTTCTCGGCGAAGATACCGTAAGCATTTCCGACGGCTACAGTTTGAAATTGGCGGAAGATGTTTCCATTTCGATTACTACCGCCGCGCACTGGGAACTTTCCGGCACAACCGCCACTTACCTTACAGATTCTACCACCGCCGGCTACACGCTCGAAAATAACCAGATTTTTTACCATGCGGCAAGCGGCGAAACTTTGGTTACGGTTACCGGCGCAGGCTCCGTTGAAGGTCTTTCGCTCAGCGGCAGTGAAGTTGTAATTTCTGCGGCGGCGCTCAACGAAGAAGCTGTTACGGTTGACAACGGCTACACAATCCGCCTTTCCTGGGACGTTCCCAGACCAGATACGACCGAAGCGCACTGGGAACTTTCCGGCAACGCGGCGACTTATATTTCGGAGCACG
The DNA here is from genome assembly GCA_905234175.1 of uncultured Selenomonadaceae bacterium. GTDB lineage: Bacteria > Bacillota > Negativicutes > Selenomonadales > Selenomonadaceae > Quinella. The sequence continues at coordinate 74,247 of CAJOGX010000007.1, forward strand.
TAACTGCCGGCTATTCCTTTGAATCTGCCAGCGCGCTCAGTTACTCCGCTGAAACCGGCGGCGAAAGTCTCGTGACGGTCACCGGCGTAGCCTCCACCAACGGGCTCGTGCTCGTCGAAACGGAAGTTACAGTTTCCTCGGCGGCGCTTAATCAAGAGACTGTGACAATTTCCGAGGGCTACACGCTCAACCTTTCCAGCAGCGTCGACAGCCCCGAATCTGTCGCGGCTCACTGGGAACTTTCCGGCACTGCCGCCACTTACCACGCGGAAGGCACAAGCGCCGGTTATACGCTCGAAAATAACCAGATTATCTACTACGCCGAAACCGGCAGCGACGTTTTAGCAACGGTCACCGGCGTCAAATCGCTCAGCGGCATTTCTCTCAGCGGCACCGAAATTACAATCTCCGCTGCGTCTTTGAATGAGGAAAATGTTACCGTCAGCGACGGCTACACGCTCGCGCTCGCCAGAGACGTTTCTGCGCCGCAAAGTTCAGATACCCGCTGGGAAATTTCTGACGGCACCGCCAGTTACCTTGCGGGTACAACCAGCGCCGGTTACACGCTCGAAGATAATCAGATTGTCTACCACGAAGAGGCCAGCGGCGACATTCTGGCGACGATTACCGGCCTCAGCTCCGGCGCCACGGTCGACGATATTTCAATGAGCGGCACCGTTATTACAATCTCCGCCGCCGCGCTTAACGAGGAAAATGTTACTGTTACCGACGGCTACACACTCGCTCTGGCAGATGACGCTCCTTCGCCGGTAACCGCCGATAACTACTGGGAAATTTCCGGCGGCACCGCCAGTTACCTTGCGGGCACAACCAGCGCCGGTTACACGCTCGAAAATAATCAGATTGTCTACCACGAAGAAACCAACGGCGACGTTCTGGCGACGATTACCGGCCTCAGCTCCGGCGCCACGCTCGACGATATTTCTCTCAGCGGCACCGTTATTACAATTTCCGCCGCCGCGCTCAACGAGGAAAATGTCACCGTTACCGACGGCTACACGCTCGCGCTGGCGGACGACGTTACCACTTCAAATACGACGGCGGCTCACTGGGAAATTTCCGGCGGCACCGCGAATTACATTTCTGAATACAAAACCGCCGGCTACGTCCTTGCGGATAACCAGATCCGTTACCAGCCAGAAACCGGCGGCGAAGTTTCAATCACTGTCAGCGGGCTCAGCGAAAACGCCGCGACTGAAAATATTTCCCTCAGCGGCACCGAAATTACTCTGTCCGCAGCGGCGCTCAATCAGACGGACGTAACAGTTTCGCGCGGCTATAAACTCAAACTCGCCAGCGACGTTACTACGCCCGAAAAAACCGCCGCGCACTGGGAAGTTGCCAGCGGCACCGCAAATTATTTCTCTGAATACACAAGCGCCGGTTACGTAGAAAATTCCAGCGGCTCAATCAGCTACAACGAGGCAACCGGCGGCGATACGCTGATAACTGTCACCGGCCTCAGCGCCAGCGCGACGGTCGACGATATTTCAATGAGCGGCACGAGAATTACAGTTTCCGCCGCCGCGCTCAACCAGACGGACGTAACAGTTTCTTCCGGCTACACCCTCCGGCTCGCCAGCGATGTTGCCACGCCGCAAACCACCGCCGCGCATTGGGAAGTTTCCAGCGGCACCGCCAATTACATTTCCGCCTACACATCCGCCGGTTACACGCTCGAAAACGGGCAGATTGTCTACAACGAGGCGACCGGCGGCGATACGCTGATTACAATTTCCGGCCTCAGCGCCAGCGCGACGGCTGACGATATTTCCCTCAGCGGCACGAATATTACGCTCAAGGCGGCGGCACTCAATCAGACGGACGTGACAGTTTCTGACGGCTACACTTTGAAACTGGCGAGCAACGTCACCACGCCCGAAACTACCGCCGCGCACTGGACAACTTCCAGCGGCACCGCCAATTACATTTCCGCCTACACCTCCGCCGGCTACGTGGAAAATTCCGACGGCACGATAAGCTACAACACGGCCTCCGGCGGCACGACGCAAATCACCGTTACCGGTCTTAGAACAAGCGCGCCAGCCAGCGGCCTTTCCCTCAGCGGCACGGAAGTCACGGTTATGGCGTCGGTGCTCGGTCAAAACGCCGTGGCAGTTTCTTCCGGCTACACGCTCAGACTCGGCAGCGACGTTACAGTCCCCACGGACATTGCGCCTTACTGGTACATTTCCGGCACAACCGCCAGCTACAGGGCGGCGTCAAAAAGTTCCGGCTACGTAGTTGCCAGCGACGGCAGGTCAATCACCTACGCGGCAACCAGCGGCGGCAATACCCTGACAATGGTCAGCGGTTTGAAACGCGGCGTCACGGTCGACGAACTTTCTATCGAAGATACCGTAGTTACCGTGGCGGCCTCCGCGCTTAACCAGCGGGCTGTAACAATCACCGGCAACTACACGCTAAACCTTGCCAGCGACGCGGTTACGCCTTACCTTATCGCCGCGCACTGGGAAGTTTCCGGTACAACCGCGCATTACATTGACGACATCAAGACCGCCGGTTACGTCCTCGCCAGCGACGCCAAATCTATCGCCTACAATACGCAGACCGGCGGCGATAACCTCGTTACCGTCAGCGGCCTTAAAAATAACGCGCCAGTCAGCGGCCTTTCCCTCAGCGGCACGGAAGTTTCGCTCAAATCTTCCGTCGTGGACGAAGGCGCAGTTTCAGTTTCCAGCGGCTACTCTCTGGTTTTGAGCAGCGGCAGTTACAACGCCATGGTTACGCTCAAAGGCGCGAGCAGCGACGATACTCTGACGAACTACGGCTCCGGCGTGATGATTAATTCCGGCTCCGGCGCGGACTTCATAACTAACAGGGGCATTCAATCCAGCGTTGACGCGGGCGCCGGTAATGACACTATCGTAAATTCCAACTACAACGTGACGCTCGGCGGCGGCGCTGGCAATGACGTAATAAGCCTTAGCGGCAACCTTTCCGGCGTCACGGTTCAAGGCGGCGTGGGCAATGACACAATTTACGGCGACAGCGGCCGCCACCTCTACACCTACGCCAAAGGCGACGGCTACGACGCAATTTACGCCTTCAACGAACGCGATACGCTCCAGATTACTTCCGGCGCTGTCAGCAAAGCTACCGTCAGCGGCGACGACGTTGTTTTCACCGTGAACACCGGCTCCGTCACGCTCAAGGAAGCCAGGGGCAAGAAAATCACGACCGCCGACGCCAAAGGCAACGCCAGCACTTTCATTTACGATGACTGCATGACTTACGAAGAAAACAAAACTTCCGTCACGCTCGCTTCTTCCTTCAACGGAACCCTGAACACCTCCGATTATTCTTCCAGCGTTCTGAAAATTGACGGCTCGGACGTTACCAGCGCCGTGAACCTTAACGGCAACGCGAGGGCGAACACGATTTACGGCGGCTCGAAGGCGGACTATATTTCAGGCGGCGCAAACGCTGACGTTCTGATTGGCGGGGCGGGCGCTGATACCCTTTCCGGCGACGCGGGCGACGATACTTTGACTGGCGGCGACGGCGCTGACACGTTCATTTACAGTTCCGGCGGCGGCAACGACGTCATCACCGACTTCGCCGACGGCACCGACAAACTCAAACTCGCCAGCGGCTCCATTGACAGCGTCGGCTTCAACAAATCCAATGTCATTTTCAAAATTGGCAAAGGCTCCGTGACTGTCGCGGACGGCAAGGATAAAAAAATCACGATAATCGATTCCGTCGGCGGCACCACAACTTATATTTACGGCGACAAGATGACCTACAACGGCGAAAGGACTTCCGTAACGCTGGCGTCGAACTTCCGTGGCACGCTCAATTCCTCCGACTACTCCACGAGCGTCACCGAAATTAATGCCTCCGGCGTCAACAATATCACGCGCATTATCGGCAACACGCTGGCGAATACCATTTCCGGCGGCACGAAGGCGGATACGATTCTCGGCGGCGGCGGCAACGATTCTATCAGCGGCAACAACGGCAAGGACGTGCTCTACGGCGGCACCGGCAACGACGTGCTTTCCGGCGGCGCTGGCAACGATACTCTCTACGGCGAAACCGGCAACGATACTCTGACGGGCGGCTCCGGCTCGGATACTTTCGTTTACAGCTCCGGCGACGGCAACGACACAATTACCGATTACACCGCCGGTCAGGATAAAATCAAAATTGCCAGCGGCTCAATTTCCGGCGGCTCAGTCAGCGGCTCGGATGTCGTTCTGAAGGTTGGCACCGGCGCCCTCAATATTGCCAACGCCAAAGATAAAAAAATTTCTATCGTCAATTCCAGCGGCAAAACTTCCACGCAGATTTACGGCGCCAGCGGCATTTACAACGAAAATAAATCCGCGATAACGCTCGCTTCAAACCTCAGCGGCACGCTCAACGCCAACGATTACGATTCCGCCGTTACCTATATCGACGGCACGAAACTTTCAAACGGCCTCCGAATTAACGGCAACGCGAAGGCGAACACGATTTACGGCGGCGCGAAGGCTGATTATATTTCCGGCGGCGGCGGCAAGGATAAACTTCTTGGCGGCGACGGGAACGATACGCTGGCGGGCGGCGCAGGCAACGATACGCTCACCGGCGGCGACGGCTCCAACGTCTTCGTTTACGGCTCCGGCGAAGGCAACGACGTTATCACCGATTACACTTCCGGCGCCGATAAAATTCAGCTGACCAGTGGCACGATTTCCAGCGCGTCAGTCAAGGGCTCCGACATTATTTTGAAAGTCGGCAGCGGCTCCGTTACCGTCCAGGGCGGCAAGGACAAGAAAATTTCCGTCACCGACGCCAGCGGCACTACCGCCACGCGCATTTACACAACCGGCATGACCTACGACGAAAATCAGCTCGGCGTCACGCTCACTTCAAATTATCGCGGAACCTTGAGCGCCGACAGCTACGCCAGCTCCGTTGCGACGATTGACGCCTCTAAGACCGCCAGCGCGCTGAAAATTTTCGGCAACAACAAGGCGAACACGATAACCGGCACCGGCAAGGCGGACAGCATTTCCGGCGGCGCGAACGGCGATTTGCTGATTGGCGGCGCGGGTAACGATACGCTCAGCGGCGATAAGGGCAACGATACGCTCACCGGCGGCAAGGGCAACGACTTCTTCGCTTATTCCGACGGCGACGGCAACGATTTAATCACCGACTACACAGCTGGCCAGGACAGAATTAAAATCGTCAGCGGCTCAATAGAAAGCGCGTCCGTCAGCGGTTCGGACGTAGTTCTGAAAGTCGGCAGTGGCTCCGTCAAAATCGCAAACGCTAAGGATAAGAAAGTTACAATCATCGACGCCGCTAAGCAAACTTCAACGTACATTTACAGCGACGGGCTTGCGTACGACGAAAATAGAACTTCCGCCACGCTCTATTCCGCGTTCAAAGGCGCGCTCGGCACCGCGAATTATTCTTCGACCGTTAAAGTTATCGACGCCTCCGCCGTCACGAGCGCCGTGCAGATTACCGGCACTTCAAAGGCGAATACGATAACCGGCGGCACGAAGGCCGACTGCATTTCCGGCGGCGCGGGCAACGATTTGCTCCTTGGCGGCGCTGGTAATGATACGCTCAACGGTGACGCGGGGAATGATACGCTGACCGGCGGCGCGGGCTCCGACATTTTCGTTTACGCCGAGGGCGAGGGCAACGACGTGATTACTGATTACACTTCCGGCCAGGACAGAATCAAACTCGCCAGCGGCAGCATTTCCAGCGCGGCGCTCAGCGGCAGCAACGTCGTTTTCAAAATCGGCAAAAATTCCCTGACGCTCAAAGACGCCGCCAACACTTCAATCAGCGTTATCGACGCCAATAACAAGTACGCGACCTACAGCCTCAGCAGCGGCGTCAGCGGCACAGCAAATGCTCGCCAGCTCTCATTTGCAGGTTATTGGTTCACTGAAAATAATTTCGACGGCGCGCAGCTCGATTCGATTATGGATGTCAGCGCTGATTATTCCGCCGCCGCAGTCGAGACGCAGGACGCTGAAAATCTCGCGCAGATTTCCCTTGCGTCGTACTCTAAAGAAAAATAATTCCGCGCGAAATTTTTTACGGGCGCTCTCAAAAATTTTGGGGGCGCCTTTTAAATTTCCTTCCGCAGCAGGTACAGGAAGAACGGCGCGCCCAGCATCGCCATTAAAATTCCCACGGGCAATTCCGCCGGAGCAAACAGAATCCGCGCGAGCGTATCGCTGAACGTAACCACCGCCGCCCCAAGTAACGCTGAACTCGGCAATAAAAATCTGTAGTCCGAGCCGACCAGTAGCCGCGCCGTGTGCGGAATTATCAGCCCGACGAATCCCAGCAGTCCAACTACGCAGACCGCCGACGCCGCTAAAAGTGCCGCAACCGCTATCATAATCGTCCGCGTGAGGTTGACGCGCAAGCCCAGGCCCTTCGCTACTTCGTCGCCCAGCTGCAAAACGTTCAAATGCCGCGCCGCTAAAAATGTCAGTGCCGCGCCGAAAATCGTGTACGGGTACAAAAGTTCAACGTGCTGCCAGCTTCGCGCGGAAAGTCCGCCGACCATGAACAGTAACGCGCCGTGAACTTTCTCGCTGTAGAAAATCAGCAGCGCCGAAATTCCCGCGCCGAGGAACGCGCTTACCGCCACGCCCGCCAGTATCACGCGAATCGGGCGTATGCCGTCCTTCCACGCCAGCAAATAAATCATCGCCGCCGCCAGCAGTGCACCAAGAAACGCCGCCGGAGTTACCAGCGCGCCAGCGTCGTTGAAAATCAACATCGCCGCAATTCCGAATAAGCCCGCGCCCGACGAAATTCCAATTATGTGCGGGTCAGCCAGCGGATTTTTCATCACCGCCTGAAGTATCGCGCCGCTCAGCGACAAATTTACTCCCACCAAAAGCGCGACGACCGTTCGCGGCAGGCGTATGTTTTCTAAAATCTGCCGCTCGGTTTCTGACAGCTGAACCTCGCCGAAAATTTTGTCCGCGCCAATTTCCACCGAGCCATTCACTAAACTGAACACGAACGCTCCGGCTGCCAGCGCCCCGAAAATAAAAATCTTAAAGTTTCCCATAAATAATTCCAATCTAAGCAAATAAAAAAATCGCACAGCCAGCAAAAACGCCCGACTGCGCGGTTTATTTATTATTGCAAAAAAATCAATCGCGAACTTTGCATTTAATTTCGGTGATAACGCCGCCCACGACGGTGAACTCAATTTTTTTGGAATAGTCGCTGCTGAAATATTCGTATTCCGTCTTGTGCCAATCGTCATCAATTTTGTCAGCCGTGCCGTAAGCGCCGTTGAGAACCTCAGCGCCCTGCCCGACTTTGACGCCAGCGGGAGTAGCGAGCGCGCCGGAACGCGTCTCAATCGAATCGACAATGCTGGGGCGGTCGTCGTCAATTTCCACTTTGAAATCGCGGAAAATCAAATCGTCGCCGTGGCGGCTGACGGGCTGCCCGTAAATCGCAATCAGCTGCTCAACCGTCATGCCCGGAACTGCACGACCGATACCAATTTTGTCGGGGGAAACCGTAGCGAAGCAAACAGACGAAACGGCAAGCGCCGCTCCGCAAAGAAGAGCTGCGAATTTTTTCATATGAAAACCTCCTTGACAAATATTTCGGCGAGTTTGATGAGGGCAGGTATGACGGCGGCCAGAAACGATTTCTCAGCGTCTGGAGTCGGAATCGCGGCGCGCGCGGTTAATCGAAAGGGAAATGCGCTTGCGTTTTGTATCAATGCGCATGATTTTCACGGTAACGGTTTCGTCGAGCTGAACGGCCTCGTCAGCGCTTTCAATGCGGCGGTCGGCGAGTTCGCCCATAGGAATGAGTCCGTCGAAGCCAGGCTCAATTTCCATGAAGGCGCCAAAACGCGTGAGCTTGACGATTTTGCCTTTGATAATGTCGCCTTCGTTATATTTTTCGGCGCGGTCGAGCCACGGGTCGCGCTGGGTATTTTTGACGGAAAGGGAAATTCTGTGCGCTTCGGGGTCGACGTTTTTAATGTAAACTTCAACTTCGTCGCCAACCTGCAGAACGTCCGCCGGAGAATTTACGCGCTCCCACGAAAGGTCTGAAATGTGCGCAAGGCCGTCCACGCCGCCAACGTCAATGAACGCGCCGTAATCTACCAGCCGCTTGACGACACCTTTAACAACCTGGCCAGGTTCGAGCTTTTCAAAAACTTCCTGCTGCTTGCCGTTGCGCTCACGCTCAAGAATCGGGCGGCGCGAAAGTACAAGGCGCTGTTTGGATTTGTCAATTTCAATCGGCACAACTTCGACAACCTGATCGACGTAAACAGAGAGGTCTTTGACGAAATGGAGTTCCATCTGCGACGCAGGAATAAAGCCGCGTATATCGCCAACCATCGCCACGAGCCCGCCTTTGACGACCTGCGTGATTTTCGCCTGGAGCGTGCCGCCTTCGTCTTTGACCGCCTCAATATCTTTCCAGCCGGACATGCGGTCGGCTTTGACTTTTGAAAGCGCGCCGCCGTTTTCGCCGCCCAGCGACTGAATGTATACTTCGATTTTGTCGCCGACTTTTACCACGTCCTCTGCGGATTCGGGCTCGGGATAAGCCAGCTCCCGTTTCGGAATGGGAATTTCCTGTTTGTAGCCAATGTCGACGAAAGCCTCGTTGCGATTGACCTGCACGACCGTTCCTTCAACAATTTCATGCTCGCGGATATTTTCCATATCTCCCGCCGCGTCCAGCAGAGTACCCATATCCTCCATACTTCTTACATCCTCTGACACTTTACTTGAACCTCCCTGATAATCCAGTCCGGCGTTGAGGCACCGGCTGTGATTCCAATTTTTCTGGATTGGTTGAACCATTCCGGCGAAATTTCGGCGGCGGTTTCGATATGAAACGTCCTGCACTTTGCCGCGCAGATTTTTGCAAGCTTCGTGGTATTCGCGCTGTTCCTGCCGCCAACGACCAGCATTACGTCGACTTTCGCCGCCAAATCCATCGCCGCTGACTGCCGCTGCTCTGTCGCCGTACAAATCGTCCGCAAAATTCTTATGTCCTTGGACTTGCTTAAAAGTTTCGTGACGATTTTTTGAAAGTGCTCCTCCGCAACGGTGGTTTGCGAAACTACGCCCAGCTTGTTACACGCTGCAAAATTTTCTGCTTCCGCCTCGGTTTCCAGAATCGTCGCCGCGCCGCCCGTCCATTCAACTATACTCTTAACTTCTGGGTGATTTTTTTCGCCAATGATAACTACGCTGTAGCCGCTTTCTGCTAATTCCTTCGCCGAGAGCTGAGCTTTTTTGACGTGCGGGCAGGTTGCGTCGACAATCTTCAAACCCTTAGCCTGAATTTCCCTGTAAATCTGCGGTCCGACGCCGTGCGAGCGGATTATTACCGTGCCGCCGCTCATTTCGTTCAGACTTTCAACCACGCCGACACCTTCAGCTTTCAGCCTTTCAACCATCTGCGGATTGTGAATTATAGGTCCGAGCGTGCAGCTTTCCCCGTCAGCGTGCGACTTCGCAATGTTTATCGCGCGCTTGACGCCGTAACAGAACCCAAGGTATTCTGCTAAGACAACTTCCATGTTTTCACCTTCATGATTAGAATCGAGCTGAAAAATTCCTCAACCGCCCGAATCTGCTGTCAAGTTTAGCACAATCGTCAAGCAGAATCAATATTTCCCGCAAAAATTAACAGCCCGCGCGCCGTTTTTTTTACTTGCAAAAGCGCCGCAAATATTTTTTTTACTTGCTAAAGGTTGACAGGAATCGCCGCCCTTGACGCCGGTGCTACAATAATTTTTGAGGAGGTAAAAAAATATGTCAGTTGAAACGTTGCAATTCCAGGCGGAAACTAAGCGCCTTCTGGATTTGGTCGTAAATTCTATTTACACAAACAAAGAAATTTTCCTGCGTGAGCTCATTTCCAACGCCTCGGACGCTATCGATAAAATTCACTTTGAGTCTTTAACAAACCGCGAAATTCTCGACGGCGAAGACGAATTTGAGATTTTCGTCCTGCCCGACGCCGCTACCAAAACCATAACGATTTCGGATAACGGAATTGGAATGAGCCGCTCGGAAGTTATAAACAATATCGGCACAATCGCGCAGTCCGGCACGAAGGCTTTCCTTGAAAAAATTCGCGAGGGCGGCGGCAAGGTCGACGAAGAATTTATCGGGCAGTTCGGCGTTGGCTTTTACTCCGCGTTCATCGTCGCTGAAAAAGTTGAGCTTATCACGCGGCGCGCTGGCGAAACTGCCGCTGTCAAGTGGACTTCCGACGGCGCCGGTGAGTACACGCTCGAAGACTGCGAAAAAGATTCGCGCGGCACTATGATTGTCCTGCACCTCAAGCCCGAATTTTGCGGCGGCGACGAATACGACTTCACCAGCCCCTACGCTATCGAAAATCTTATCAAAAAGTATTCCGACTACATTCGCTACCCGATTCGCATGAACTTCCCGACGACCGACGACGAGGGCAAGGAGAGCGTCGAAATTCGCACGGTAAATTCCATGCAGCCTTTGTGGACGCGCAATAAAGCCGACGTTAAGCAGGAAGAGTACGACGAATTTTTCAAGCACCAGTTCCACGAGTGGGAAGCGCCGCTGGAAATTTTCCACACGAAGGCGGAGGGCACGACTGAATACACGGCGCTCCTTTGCATTCCGAAGCACGCGGCGGTTAATCTGTACTACTCGGATTACGAAGCCGGTTTGCAGCTGTATTCGCGGCACGTTTTCATTATGAACAAGTGCAAAGATTTTCTGCCGGACTACCTGCGGTTCGTCAAAGGCTTAGTGGATTCGCCGGATTTGCCGCTGAATATTTCGCGGGAACTTTTGCAGCAGAGCCGTGAAGTTAAAAAAATCGGCAAGGCGCTCGAAAAAAATATTCTCAAGCAGCTCGGCAAACTTCTCAAGAGCGAGCGCGAACGCTACGAAACTTTCTGGAACGAGTACGGCAAGGCGATTAAAATTGGCGTCGCGAATAACGCCTACGACGAAAAGGGCAGGGACGACCTTAAGGATTTGCTGATGTTCACTTCGTCGAAGGAGGAAAAACTTTGCACGCTGGCGGAATACGTCGAGCGAATGCCGGAAAGCCAGACGAAAATTTACTGCGCGAGCGGAAAAGATTCAGCGACGATTTCGCAGATGCCGCAAATGGAAATTCTGCGTGAACGCGGCGTTGAAGTTCTGTACCTGCTTGACCCCGTGGACGAATTTGCGATAGAAGCGCTGGGCAAGTACGCCGAAAAAGATTTCCAATCGATAACGCGGGAAGATTTCGCGCTGGACGACGCCGAGTCTCAGAAAACTAAAACCGAAATCGAGGAACTTTCCAAATCCCACGGCGATTTACTCAAAGACGTGAAGGAAGCGCTGGGCGACGCAGTTTCTGAAGTCCGCCTCACGCCGAATTTAAAATCTGGCGCGGTTTGCCTGGCTACCGGCGCGGCTGGCCCTTCGCTGACAATGGAAAAAACTTTCGCCGCGATGAATAATCCAATGTTCCGCGCGCAGAGAATTTTGGAGCTCAATCCTAACCACGCGCTCTTCAGCAAGCTCAGCGGACTGCACGCGCTCGGTAACGACACGCCGGAGTTTAAAAATTTCTGCCAGCTGCTTTACGTTCAGGCACTGCTAATCGAAGGTATCATGCCGAATAATCCCGTCGAGGTCGCCAACCAAATCGCCGCGCTCATGGAAAAATGAAAAGTTACTCTTCATGGGAAATAATTGAAATTCTGCGCGAAGACGGCTGGTACTTCGTCGGCTGTAGAGGCAACCATCATTTTTTCGAGCACCCGACTAAGCGCGGCAAAATTTCAGTGCCTCACCCAAGGAAGGACACCCCAATTAAAACGGCACTTAGTATTTTCAAGCAGGCTGGAATTAAAATTTGAGGTGATAACGATGAAGGACACGTACATTTTTCCAGTGATATTTAACGTGGCGTCTGACGGAATATCGATAGAATTTCCGGATTTGCCAGGCTGCCTTTCGTGCGCAGACAACATGGAGGAAGCGTTCGCGAACGCAAAGGAAGTAATGGAAATGTACCTTTATCTGTCGGAAGTCGAAGGCGACGAAATTCCTGAGCCGACGCCGATTGGAGAAATACATTTCGAGGAAAACGAAACAATTTCGCTGATTCGCGTGTGGATGCCGCCTGTTCGCGAGGAAATGTCAAATAAAAAACCGACGGCGCTGGCGGAATAATTTCAGCGAATCGCGCGGATAATTTCCCTGAGCCCAGTTTCTCTAATCAGCGCGTCGAAACATTCTCCGGCTAAATGCGGCGCGGTATAAATTTTGCTGTAGCTGCCGCTGTGACTGCGCGAAGTTTTTTTATCAGTTAGCGTCTCGGCGCGGCGGTCGTAGACAATCAGCCGAGCGGCGGCGTTACTACTAAGGCGCGATTCACCGCTTAGCCCGAACGCCGGCAGGTAACTTTGCGAACAGCGGCGCAAAATCGGGCAGATAACCAAATCGGCGTCAAGTTCCTCCGCCAGAACTTTCACGGCGTCCGCAGGATTTTTCGCAGACGCTACGGCAGAATTTTCAGCGTCAATATATTCAGCGGCGCGCAAAGTTTCATTCAGCGGAATGTGAACCGCGCGCGAAATTTTCAGTTCAAGCCCGCTGCGGGTCTCACTGTCGACTTTACTTTGGAAAATTATCGGCAGGCAGACGATTCGCACGGGCTTTTTTATTTCCGCCGCCGCTAAGCCAGCCTGCAAAAAAATCAGTAGCGCCGCTAAAAATTTCAGCATAAACTTCCCCGCCTTTACAACGAATTTGCGAACTGCTAAAATTATAATTCATTCCAATGAAAATTTGAAGGGAGCCAACAGCATGAGTGACTGGGAACAGAGCAAGCAGGATTTCATTGACAAGCTGTCCAACGCCGACCGCACTTTAAGCGAAATTTTTAAAATCGACGCGGAAGGTCTGGTTGTGCAGGGCGAAGAGCGCGCTGAGCTTGAGCGTCTGCAGGCGGCTAACAAAAAAGTTCTGAAGAAACTCCAGAGCCGCGAATTTACCGTGGCGATCGTCGGACTCGAAAAGGCAGGCAAGTCGACGCTCGGCAACGCGCTGATTAAATCCATGGTGCTGCCGGAATACTCCGAGCGCTGCACCTACACCACGACCGAAATTCGTTCCGGCGATACCGACGTTGCGGAAGTTTATTTTTACAGCCGCGAAGAGTTCAACAAAAATTTCAAGCGCATGCTCAACGACGTGAAGTACCCCGACGCCGCGGACTTTTTCAACATGACGCTCGAAGCCTTTCAGCGCTATTGGAAAGCCGTTGAGACCGACCCCGACCAGCGCTCGATTTTCATGATTCACAACGGCACGACCGCCGAGGACATCAAGGCGATTCTCGAAGGCAAGAATAAAATTATCCCGCTGCTGGGTCATTCGCCAATGAATTTCGGCTCCGAATACTGGACGGGCGCCGAAGAGTTCAACGAGTTCAAAGTTTACATTACTGGCATGAGCGGCAAAAATCCCGACGGCAGCGTTATCCGCCAGCCGCACCCCTACGCCGTCAAAAACGTCATAATCCGTTCGACGCAGCTCGCTGAAATGAGCCATCTCGTTTTGTACGACGTGCCTGGCTTCGATTCGCCGACCGAACTTCACAAGCGCCAGACTGAGGAAATGCTCAAAACGACCGACGCGATTATTTTGGTGACGAACGTTGGCGACCGCCCAAATCTTACCGGCACCCAGCTTGACATGCTCCGCAAAGGGCAGGACGCGGACGGTATCAAGCTCAGCGCGAAGGCGTTTGTTTTCGGCAACAAAATTGACCGCGCCAGCGACGCCACTACCGCTCAAAACAATCTCGCCGCGCTCACTAACGAGGCAGTCAACAAATACCAAATCGCCCTGCTGAATCATATCGTCGGCGGCTCGGCGCGCGCGTACCTCGAAGGCGCCGGCTTAATGAGTGGCGACGTTGCAAAGCGCGTTATCGACGAGTGGCAGCTCCCGAATGGCGACGGCGTTGGCGCCCTTCATCAGAAAATGCAGCACTACTACGACAACGACCGCTTTGAAGTTATCCGCCGCCGCGCGGAAAGCACGCTCAGCAAGACCAAAGAAGTTCTGGAAAATCTTCTGGAACGCTACAGTACCGGCGAACTGAATTATACCGATGTCAGCGCCGAAATTCTCATGGACATTCAAAGCCGCCTGCCGCAGTTTATCAAGGACTCCAACAAAATCACGAAGTCGCATACCAGCCAGATTGTTAAGGACGCGCCGTTCACAAGCGCGCTCAAAGTCGAAATTGAAAACATTTACCCGCTGTCGGGCGCTGAATTTTGCCAGAATCTCATTCAGGACATCGAATACAGCCTGGCGATTGACCCCGACGGAATTTATCCCGCCACGACGATTAATGGCAACGTCCGCGATAAGCTCGGCAAAATTTTCGTGGAGAATATCGTTACCAGCGCCGCGCGTCTGACGATTGAGCGCCAGAAAAATCTTCGCGCGGAACTCGTCGAATCGTTTTTGAAAATCATGGGAACCGAGGACGATACGCCGAACAAAGAGGAACTCGTGGCGTCCGTCAACGAACTTTTTGACAAAATGCTGATTAAGGAAGGCGCCGACTGCAACTTCAACGCGCTGGTTGAAAGATTCGTCACGACGCTGATTCAGACGCTGATTTCCACGCCGTTCGCCGAAGATGAGCGCCTGAACAAAGTCAAAGCGACGCTGGCGGAACTTATTTCGCTGTCAGTCTATTACAACATGCCGACGCTGAAAAATAATCTGCAGCTTGAAAATATCGGCAGGGACGGCGCCAATTTCTTCTCGAAAATTCTCGTGCACGAAAGCGTTGTTTCGACGATTGCGCCGCGCGAAAAGAAAAATCCTGCCGCGAATGAAAATTTCCTGCGCGGAGTTTTTGAAGATTTCGCTGAGGACGTGCAGATAAATCTTGAAACTCTTCCGCTGAATCGCTGGGCGCAGACACTCACCGACGCCGGAATTAATCTCGTCGACATTCAGTCCGACCCGAAAATCAAGGGCAAGGACAAATTCGGCAACCGCCTCGAAAATCTGTTCAACCTCAACTGGCAGAATCTTTCCGACGATCAGCGCGTTCAGGCTATCGACAATCTCGTCAACTCTTACGCCAAAACGGGAGCCACCGCCGCTACTGCCGAGACCGCTGAGCAGTTCCCCGCGCAGCTCGACGAACTTCATGAAATGGCGAAAAAGCTCAAGCGTATGCGCAGCAAGGACGATATGACGGCGATTCTCGACGCGGACATTGAAATTCTGCGCGACATTACCGCCAAGGCTGTTATCAACGCGATTGGGCTGGAGCGCGCGTTCATTTCTGTCGTCACCAAAAACGTCGAGCTGATTCGTGAGCACCTGCAGGCTGGCGACGGCGCTAAGGAATTTCGCGCGTGGATTCGCAACAACGCCGCTAAGATGATGCCTTCGCAGTTCGCGCAGATTATCGAGCAGGGCGCAATTCGCGAAAACCGCAAGGCTATCGTCAACTCTATCAAGGTCATGCAGAGTAAGATGGATATTTAAGCGTTTTACGGCATTTCTTTTGAAAAAGAAACGCCTGGCAAAGAAAACTTCCGCCCGTCAGGATTTTTCGCGTTCAGCCTCACTGTCAGTCAGCGTTGCTCCCGCGCGCGCAACGTCCCTCTCTCAGTGAGCGTCTACGTCAAAAATTTATGACGGGCGTTTTTTCAATTTGCGTTTATTTCTTAGTGCGACTTTGTTTTAAACCTGCCGCCAACAATATCGTGCACGGCGTTAATCGTGACAAACGCGCGCTCGTCCATGGAAAGCACAATGTCTTTAACTTTTGTGACTTCCAGCCGGTTGACGACGCAGTACAGAATTTCTTTAGGAAGTTTGGTGTAGCCGCCCTGCCCGTGCAAAATCGTCACGCCGCGCCCAAGCTGCCGGTTCAGCTCGTCGGTAACCTCAATCGGCAAATCGGTAACAATCATCACCGCGTAAGTTTCGTCAAGACCCTTCGTCACCACGTCAATCATTTTCGCAATGACGAAGTACGCAACCAGCGAGTACATTGCCTTATCCCAGCCGAATAAAAGTCCCGCGCCGCTCAAAATAAAAAGGTTTATGAACATGACGACTTCGCCGACGGAAAATGGCGAATGCTTGTCCACGATTATCGCAACGATTTCCGTGCCGTCGAGCGAGCCGCCCGCCCGCATGATTATTCCTACGCCAATCCCGTCGATTATTCCCCCGAATATCGCCGCCAGAAACGGGTCGTTCGTGACTTTCTGGAACGTCGCCGCGTACTCCGAGCACAGACTCAGCATGATTACCGCCACAACCGTCGCCACTGCAAAATTTTTCCCGATGTGCTTCGCCCCGATGTACAGGAACGGCAGATTCAGCACCACCAGAAATATTCCGAACGGCACGTTGTCGAACATGTAGTGCCCCATTATCGACAGCCCCACAACGCCGCCGTCTATGACCTGGTTCGGTATCAGAAAGAGCTCCAGCCCTATCGACGCGATTATCGCGCCAATCAAAAGCTGCACGCCCTGCAAAATTATTCGCTGCAAATTTTTTCCGTGCCGCAGTCTCACCGCATTTTTATTTACTTCGTCCGCTCTTCCTTCGTTGTCCAAATTAATTCCTCCCGCTAAAATTTTTTCAATTATAATTCTCTCTGCCGCCCTTCGCAAGGTTGACGTTCAGGGAATTTTCATGTACAATCTAAAAAAAGGAGTGAGCGGCGATGATTAGAATTTTATCAGCAATAATAATTTCGGTGGCGATAATTTTCAGCGGGGACGTGGCGGCGGCGCCCAAGAAGCCAACGATTTCGGCGGACTCGGCGATAGTGATTGAGGCGACGACGGGGCGGGTTATCTACGAAAAAAATGCAGACGTAGTTAGGCCACCGGCGAGCATGACGAAAATGATGACGTGCATTCTGGGGCTGGAAAATTTGCCGCCGAATGAGGAAATTATAATTTCGCAGTCGGCGCAGGACACGGCGTACCCTGAGCTGGATTTAATGGCGGGCGACGTGCTTCCGGCGAACGAACTGCTGATGGGATTGATGCTGGTTTCGGACAACGGCGGCGCTGTAGCGATTGCGCAGGCGGTTGCTGGGAGCGTGCCTGCCTTCGCGGAAATGATGAACGACAAGGCGTGGGAAATTGGCTGCACGAATACGAATTTCGTGAACCCGAACGGTCTGCCTGCGGCTAACCACTACTCTACGGCGCGCGATATGGCGCTGATTGCGGCGTACTGCATGACGAACTGGGATTTCCGCGACATTGTTTCGACGAAGCGCGAGACGATTCACTGGATGAATCCTTCCGACGTGACGGTTAAGGTCGAAAATTCCAACAAGCTCCTCGGCAGTTACAAGGGCGCCAACGGGATTAAAACCGGCTGGACGAGCGCGGCGGGTGGCTGTCTGGCGGCTTCGGCACTTCGCGGCGAAATTGAACTCATTGCGATTATCATGCACTCGGAAGACGTGGACACGCGCTTTGACGACGCTAAAAAACTTCTCGACTACGGTTTTTCCCGCGTCAGCCAGATTTACGGTATCAGCGTGGACAGCGCCTCGCAAAATGTTTTCGTGAAAAACGGCGAGCAGGCAACCATTGAAGTCGGTCCCGAATCGAATTTGACCTTCCCGCTGCTTGACGACGAATTTGAAGGAAAACTCAGCGTCGATTACGAAATTCCCAGAGTTCTCGAAGCCGGAATTAAAACTGGCGACGCCGTTGGCAGGGCGGTTCTCAAATACGACGGCAGGGAAGTTGCCAGCGTGCCCGTCGTTGCGCGCGAAAATGTTGAACGCGGCTCCAACGTGGTTTCAAAAATTATCGGCTGGACTGAGCCGCTGATTACCGTCGCACAGGATTTTTTGACGGTCTGGCTCGCTTAATCAGATGATTCGACTTGATAACGTTACGAAAAAATTTGGCGAAAAAGTTGCCGTTGACGGCTTGAGTTTTGAAATTCAGCGCGGCGAGGTTTTCGGTCTGCTCGGTAAGAACGGCGCCGGTAAAACTACCACAATTAAAATGCTGACGCTCCAGCTCAAACCGACCGCCGGCAATATTTTTTTTCCCGCCGCTGATTTACTCGAAGTCAAAAGTTTAATCGGGCTCGTGCCGCAGCATTTGAACTTCGACCAGGATTTGACCGTTGGAGAAAATTTGGAACTGCACGCGCGGCTTCACCACCTGCCGAGCGCAGAAAGAAAATCGCGCATCGCTGAACTCCTGCGCTTCGTGGAGCTCGAATCGGTGCGCAATTCTTTTGTAAAAAATCTTTCCGGCGGAATGAAACGGCGCCTGCTAATCGTCCGCGCGCTTATTCATCGGCCGCAAATTTTATTTCTGGACGAACCGACCGTCGCGCTCGACCCGCAGGTACGCCGGAAAATCTGGGAACTCATTCAAAATTTAAAAGCGCAGGGAATCACAATCCTGCTGACGACGCACTATATCGAAGAGGCGGAATTTCTGTGCGACCGCGTGGCAATTTTGAACGCAGGAAAATTAGTCGCGCTGGATTCGGTGAAAAATTTATGCGCGGGCAAATCGCTGGAGGAAGTTTTTATCGCGCTGACAAAATAAGTTTGACTTTACCTGTTGACATTTTGTCTAATTCGTGCTATTCTTACGGCGTGAAAAAGATTTTAAACTGGAGCTGATAAAAATGGCAGGAGAAAAATATACAACGAAGGCAATAGCGGCAATGCAGGCGGCGCAGCAGCTGGCGGCAATGCGATACAATCAGGAATTTAATTCGGTGCATTTGCTTTTGGCGCTGGCGAAGGAGCCGGAAGGGTTGCTGGCGACGATTTTCGCGGAGTGCGAAACGGATTTGCCGATGTTAAAGGTTAAACTGGAAGCCGAATTGAACAAGATTCCGAGCGTAAAAGGACAGGAACGCCTGACGATGGGCGTTGATTTGGCGCGCGTCGTTGGCAAGGCGAATGAGTATTCAAAGTCCATGCACGACGAATACATTAGCACGGAACATTTACTTTTGGCGGTTGTCACTGACGGCAGCGCGGAAGTTCAGGCGATTGCCAAAGAGTTCAAGCTGACGCGCAGCAGGATTGACGATGCGATTAAAAAGAATCGCCGCCAGAATGTTACCAGCGAAAACCCCGAAGAAGTTTTTCAGGTGCTGGATAAATTTGGGCGCGACTTGACGCAGGCGGCGCGCGCTGGCAAGCTTGACCCAGTGATTGGGCGCGACGAGGAAATTCGCCGTACGATTGAAATTCTCAGCCGCCGCACGAAAAATAATCCGGTGCTTATCGGCGAGCCTGGCGTTGGCAAAACGGCTATCGTCGAAGGCCTTGCGCGCAGGATTATCGCCGGTGACGTTCCCGAATCGCTGAAAAATAAAACGCTCTACGCGCTTGACATGGCGTCGCTGATTGCCGGCGCTAAGTTCCGTGGCGAGTTCGAGGAACGTCTGAAAACTGTGCTGGGCGAAATTTCCAAATCCGACGGTCAGATTTTGCTTTTCATCGACGAAGTTCACACGGTCGTTGGCGCGGGCAAGGCGGACGGCGCGATTGACGCAGGCAATATTCTCAAGCCCATGCTGGCGCGCGGCGAACTGCGGTGCATTGGCGCAACCACGCTCAATGAGTACCGCAAATACATCGAAAAGGATACCGCGCTTGAACGCAGATTCCAGCCGGTTTTGGTCGGCGAACCGACGGTTGAGGACACGATAACGATTCTGCGCGGTTTGAAGGAGCGCTACGAAGTTCACCACGGCGTTCGCATTCGTGACGCGGCGCTGGTTGCGGCGGCAACGCTTTCAGACCGTTACATTTCCGACAGATTTTTGCCGGACAAGGCGATAGATTTGGTCGACGAGGCGGCGGCGAAACTGCGCACGGAAATTGAGTCACTGCCCGCGCCGATTGACGAAATTCGTCGGAAAACCATGCAGCTGGAAATTGAGGAGCAGGCGCTCAAAAAGGAAAACGACGCTGCGTCCAAGGAAAAACTGCAGGCGATTCGCGACGAAATTGCTGAACTGCAGGCGAACGAAAAAGTCCTGCGCGATAAGTGGGAGGCGGAAAAGCAGTCAATCCTCCGCGTCCGCGCGATTAAAAAGGAAATCGACGACGTGAATAACGAAATGGCGGCGGCTGAGCGCGCTTATGACCTGCAGAAACTTTCCGAACTCAAGTATGGCAAGCTGCCCGAGCTCATGAAAACCATGCAGAACGTCGAAAAGGAAATCGCTGAGCACAACAAGGGCGAGCGCCTTTTGAAGGAGGAAGTCGGCGAGGAAGATATTGCGAAGGTCGTCAGCCGCTGGACGGGCATTCCCGTGACGAAGATGATGACCGGCGAGCGCGAAAAACTTCTGCACCTTGAAGACACTTTGCACAAGCGCGTTGTCGGGCAGGACGAAGCCGTTAAGGTCGTCAGCGAAGCGATTCTGCGGGCGCGCGCCGGAATTAAAGACCCCAACCGCCCAATCGGTTCGTTCATTTTCCTCGGACCTACCGGCGTCGGTAAAACTGAGCTGGCGAAAACTTTGGCGGAAGCGCTCTTTGACGACGAGCGCAGCATTATCCGCGTCGATATGAGCGAGTTCATGGAAAAACACACCGTCGCCAGACTTATCGGCGCGCCTCCTGGCTACGTCGGCTACGAAGAAGGCGGCCAGCTCACCGAGGCCGTACGCCGCCGCCCCTACAGCGTCATTCTGCTTGACGAAATTGAAAAGGCTCACCGCGACGTTTTCAACGTGCTGTTGCAGATTCTTGACGACGGGCGTTTAACGGACGGCAAAGGCCGCGTCGTGAATTTCAAAAACACCGTGATTATCATGACCAGCAACCTCGGCTCGCAGGAAATTTTGCAGCGCGCGAAAATCGGTTTCATCACCAACAAAGATTTTCAGGAGGCGGAAAGCGTCATCAAGGACATGCTCAAGGAATATTTCCGCCCCGAATTTCTCAATCGCGTCGACGATATTGTTGTGTTCAAGTCGCTGGCGAAGGAACAGGTTAAGGCTATAGCGGAAATTCTGCTGAAAAATCTCAGCGCGCGCCTCGAAAAGCAGACGAATATTATTCTGACGTGGACGGAACAGGCAGTTGAAGCGCTGGCGTCGCAGGGGTTCGACCCGAATTTCGGCGCCAGACCTTTGCGCAGACTTCTCAGTCGCACCGTCGAAACTGAACTCAGCAAAAAAATTATCGCCGGTGACGTGAAGGACGGCGATACCGTTGAAATTGACTTCGACGGCAATGCGTTCACGTTCCGCGCGACTCCTAAGGTTTCGCTCGAAAAATAATTTTAAATTCCCAGCTCCGGCTTCGGTCGGAGTTTTTTTTTTCAGATTTTGAACTTTGCAACTTCGGCGTGCATATCTTCCGCGAGTTTGGCAAGAGTCTTACTGGCCTCGGAAATTTCGTTAATCATAGCGGTTTGTTCCTCGGCGGCGGCGCTTACGGAAGTTGCGTTTTCGCTGGACTGTTTCGTAATTTCCTGCGTGCGGTTGACGGCCTCGGAAATTTCGTCGCTGTGCGTGTTGACTTCCTCAATCTGAATCATGCTGTCGACGACGTTCATTGCGAGCTTTTCAACCTGCGCGCCAATGTTCTGGAAAGCCTCGCTGGTCGCCATAACCGAATCCATACCGTCCTGAACGCCCTCGTTGCCGTGGCTGATAGACTCGACGGCGGCGGCGGTATCCTGCTGAATTGACGCGATAAGCTCAGAAATACTGGCGGCGGCGCTGCTTGACTGTTCCGCCAGCTTGCGAACTTCATCTGCGACAACTGCAAAGCCGCGCCCGTGTTCGCCCGCGCGAGCCGCTTCAATCGCCGCGTTCAGCGCCAAAAGATTAGTCTGGTCAGCGATTGCGGAAATGGTCTTGACGATTTCGCCAATTTCGTCTGAGCGCTTGCCCAGATTCCCGACGACCTCAACCGACGAATGAACCTGCTCGGAAATATTTTTCATGACATCAATCGCGGTAGAAATTTTTTCCTGGCCTGTAACGGTACTCTTCGCGCTTTCGGCGGCGACCAAATCCATAGCTATCGCGCCGTCGTAGAGCGCCTGCATTTTCTCGCGCAGGTTCTGAATAATTTCCTGCAGATTGTTGACGTTGCTGGTCTGCTCGTCCGCCTGCTCAGTCATTTCGACGGTGCTTTGAGCCATCATGTTAATCGACTGCGTGCCCTGCTGCGCGGCGTCAGTCAGTTCGCGCGAGGAACTTGCAATCATCTCGGAATTTTGAACAATATCTTTTATCAGCGCCTTCAGCTTGAACTTCATATCGTTGACGGCGTGAGCCAGCGCGCCAATTTCTCTGTCGCCAGCTTCCAGATCGTCAATGCGCAAATCGCCGTCCGCAATTTTTTTCGTAGCCTCTACAACGCGTTCCAGCGCGCCAAGAAGTTTCCCGACGAAAATATTTGAAAGTACCACGCAGCCCACGACAATCGCCGCAAGCGCCAGAATTATCGACGTAACTAGGCTGTGAACCGCGTCATCCATTTCGTGCACGCTCACGCCTACGAAAATCATTCCAATAATTTTTCCGGCAGAATCTTTAATCGGCTGGTACGCGGCGTGGTGCTCTTCGCCCATGACGTTCGCCGTGCCGAGGAAATTTTCGCCGCCCGTCAGCACGCGGCTTGCAACTTCAGCCGACGCCTTAGTTCCAACCTGCCGCTTGCCGCTTTCGTCCTTGACGTTCGTCGCAACGCGCGTATCGCCGCTGAAAATCGTCACCTTGCCGCCAGTCACCTGCGCCAGCGAATCAACAATTTCGTCCGCGCCGCTCATTTTCGTTTCGCCCTTGTAAAGTTCGCCGCCGCGCAAATTCCATTCGCCTGGGTAGCGGTAGTTTATAATTTCCGCCAAAGATTTAACGTCCGACGCGGCTTTCATGTCCATCGCCTTTGAAAATCCGCTCTGCGCGCTCCTATAGCCCAAAATCCCCATGATAACGCACGCCACGATTACCAGCGCGTTTACAGCCAAAACGACTCTGCCTTTGAGACCCATTCCAAATCGCCTCCTAAAAAAATGCCTGCCGTTTTATTCCAAATTCGCGCGGGAATTTCCTGCAAAAAAAATGGCAGCAGTTGAAAAATTTCAGCCGCTGCCAGTGAGAAAAAATTTTTATTTTGACGAGCTTCCGACGACCGCCTTCCTCAGCAGGTCGACAGGAATTATCGTGAACGCCATCGCTATGACGAACGCCCATTCGCTGAGCGTCAGACCGAAACAGCGCAGAATTACGCCGCCGAAATACGTCATTGCAACCTGCACGGCGACAATCAGCGCCATGACTTTCAGAAAGCCTGGGTTGCCGCCAATGTTGTCGAACAGATTCATTCGGTCAGTGCGCGCGTTGAAGGCGTTGAACACCGCCATGAAAATGAAGAACGCGAAGTAGCCGGTGAGCACGTAAACACTGTCGCCGCCGAATGTCAGCGTGATACCTTCGGGGTTGACGTCGCGGAAATGTTCGCGGGAAAAATCTGTGAGCAGGAAAACCAGACTCATTGCGAAGCACCACAGCGAGCCGAGTCCAATCGCACTCGCCATGTAGCGGTTGATAATTTTTTCGTCGCGGCGTTTAGGCTGTTCCTCCATGTACCTGTCAAGCGCCGGTTCACCGCCGAAGGCAAGCGCCGCCAGCGTATCCATTACCAGATTGACCCAGAGAATTTGCGTGATTGACAGCGGATTTTCAAGCCCCAGCAGCGGGCAGACGAACGAAATTAAAACCGCGCCGACGTTGATTGTCAGCTGGAAAATGATAAACTTGCGAATGCTGTTGAAAATCGTGCGGCCGTACAGAATCGCCTTGCCAATCGAGCTGAAATTATTGTCGAGAATAACAATTTCGCTGGCTTCCTTCGCAACTTCGGTGCCGTCGCCCATAGCAAAACCAACGTCAGCTTTCTTGAGCGCGGGCGAATCGTTTACGCCGTCGCCGGTCATTCCAACGACCAGATTAAGTTCCTGCGCGATACGCACGAGCCGGCTTTTATCCGTCGGCAGCGCGCGGGCGATAACGCGAATTTTCGGCAGGATTTTTTTAACTTCGTCGTCGCTCATTGCGTTGAGTTCGGGCGAAGTCATAACAATTTCGTCGGGATTCTGGAGCAGGCCGGCTTCCTTCGCGATAGCCATAGCGGTTTCCTTGCGGTCGCCGGTAATCATGATAACCTGAACGCCAGCCTGACGAACCTGCGCGAGCGCGGCGGGAGATTCTTTGCGAACTTCGTCGCGGATACCGACGGCGCCCACGAACGTCAGACCTTTTTCCGGCAGCTCGTCATTCTGAATTTCGCCGTCGTAAGTAGCCAGCGCCAGCACGCGAATTGCACGCTCAGCCAGCTTGTCAATTTCCGCGTTAATGTGGTCGACGCTGTTGAGCGGCTGTTTCTTTCCGTTGCCGTCGTAGTAGAAACTGCAGCGGTCAAGCAGACGCTCCGGCGCGCCCTTCGCCAAAGTCAAATCGTAAGCGCCGGTAACTTTCGCCAGCGAATATTTATTTTTACTGTTAAACGGAACAGTCTCGCCAACTTTAACGTCGAGTTCGCCGCCGTCCTTTCCTAAAACGAAACCGAGGAGCGCGCGCTCAGTCGCGTTGCCGCCAACCGCCTTATCGCCGTTGATAACCGCCGCCGTGTTGTAGCGCACGACAAGACTCATAAGCTCGCCGAGTTTCGCGGGCAGTTCGGTAAAAGTTTTGAAACTGGCGGCTGTTCCGTCCAGAAAGCTGACGGCTTCCAGCTGCCCTTTGGTAATCGTGCCGGTCTTATCGCTGAACAAAAGATTCAGACTGCCCGCCGTCTCGATACCGGAAATTTTTCTGACAAGAACGTTGTCCTTGAGCATTTTGCCCATATTCTGCGCGGAAACGATAGCAATCATCAGCGGCAGACCTTCCGGCACTGCCATGACGATAATGATAACCGCCAGCATGACGGCTTCAACGAGGCTGTTCAAAATGTTCATCCAGTCGGAACAATACGCCGCAATCAGCGCGCCGTCGAAATTATTCTGGATAACGATTCGCTCGAACATGAACGCCACGGCAATCAGCACGCCGCCGATGTAACCGAACTTGGAAATCTGCGCGGCAAGGTCGCCGAGCTTTAATTTCAGCGGAGTGTCGCGGTCTTCGTCAACCTGAAGTTCCTCAGCGATTTTGCCGTAGAAAGTCTTATCACCGAGCGTGACGGTGCGCATGACGGCGTTACCGCCAGCCACAACCGCGCCGCGAAAAACTTTGTGCGGGTTGAGCAAATCGTCGCTCTTAGCAGATTCGGCATCTGTAGCTTCGTCGGGCGGCGGAGTCTTAGTTTCTTCCTTCGCCTCGCCGTTTAAAATCGACTGGTCAACGGTAATCGAGCCGTCGATAATCACGCCGTCCGCCGGAATTTTGTCGCCGCTCTGCAGAAGGACGCAGTCACCCATTGTAATATCGTTAATCGGAATTTCCACGACGGCGCCGTTTCGGTAAACTTTGCACTTGATTAGCGACGCCTCGCCCTGAAGTTTCTGGAACGCGCTTTCGTTTCGGTACTCGGAAAAAGTGGAAACGAGCGTCGCCAGCAAAACCGCCATTGCAATGCCGACTGATTCGTACCACTCGGATTTCCCCATGAACGCGAAGAAAACGTTCAGCGCCAGCGCGAAGATTAAAATTTTGATAATCGGGTCGTCAAAATTTCCCTTGAGCTTGTCCCAAAAACCCTCGCGCGCCTGCTCAGTTATGGAGTTGTCGCCGTACTGCGCCTTGTTAGCCTGAACCTGCGCGTCAGTCAAACCTGTTATCTTCAAGAAAATTTTCCCCCCAGTTTTTTTCCAGTACGCCGCTAATGAAGCCGCGACGTTTTTTCTAAATTATTTTTTAAGCACGTTGCGAATGTAATTTTCCGCCAGAATCATCGTGAATCTTTGAGCGTATTCGGCAGACTGCGGCTGATAAGCTGAGCCATTGGTGATGTTGTTGGAAATGACGCGGATACCGATAAAAGGCACGCCGGAACCGTGGCAAATCTGCGCGGCGGAAGCAGTTTCCATTTCCTCGCAAACTACACCATATTTTTCGTTAAGGAACCCCATGTAATCGACGCTACTGTTCCAGCCGTCAGAAGTGCCAATCGTACCCGTCAGGGCGTTGAAGCCGGAAATTTTTTCAGCCAGCCTCAAAAGCGTCGGGTCGGCGCTGAAATCTTCGTAAATCCGAAATTTCCCCAAATCCTTATCGTAGGCGAAAGAGCCAAGAAGTTCACTCTGCGTAACATCAATCCCCGTGCCCTTAGGCTGGTACGTCGTCCTGAGTGCAGACATATTAATACTGCGCGCGCCAATAACAATATCGCCAAGCACGAGCGTTTCAACGTAACCGCCCGCCGTGCCCTGATTAATCACCGCGACAGGATTGAAATTCGTCAGAGCCAGCGCAGTAGACGCCGCCGCATTCGGAATAAATTCTTCAGTGCGGGAAACTACCACGGGATAATTTTTGTAGGTGCCGGCGATATAGACGTAGTTCAAGTGTCTGTAGACAACGGGATTTTTCAGCGCGCGAACCCAAAGTCCAATCTCGGAGTTCATAGCGCCCTGAATCAGAAGTGGACGCTGGCGGCTTTTATATTTACCTTTGGCTGCTGGCAGCGACGCGATAAACTTTTCATCTTCAGCCGCAAATTCCACCGCCAGTATATCTTCTTCAAATTCTGCCGAAACCCGTACCGGCACAAACGTAATAAACAGTGCCGAAACTACTGCCAGCGCGACAAATTTATTCATTTCCTCCACCAACTTACTTTTTGACCAGCATTACGAGAAACGGCGGCTGAGCTCCTGAAGCCCAGGATCTTTCGTGCCGTTGCCGATAGCGTTGAACTTCCAGTCATTTCCGCGCCGGTAGACTTCGCCGACAACCATCGCCAGCATTCCGTCATAGTCGCCGCCGCTGAGATTGTACCGGCAAAGTTCCTCGCCGTTTTCGTCGTCGACGATACGAATGTACGCATTTTTGATTATGCCGAAACTCTGCTTGCGGTCGACCGCCTTGTAAATGTTCACGACAAAAACCAGCTTGTCATAATCAGCGGGCAGTTCATTCAGGTTTACGTAAATTTCCTCGTCGTCGCCTTCGCCCTCGCCGGTCAGGTTGTCGCCCATGTGTTTGACGGCGCCGCTCTTGTGCTCAAGGTTGCCGAAGTAAACAATGTCGTCGACGCTGGTAATCCTGCCGTTCCTGCAAATGAAAACCGAGGCGTCGCAGTCGAAATTTTTCTTGCCGCTGAAAAGTTTTTTGAAAAAGCCGCCTTCCTGCTCAACGGCGTCCCAGCCCAGCCCAACCATAATTTTCGTGAGCTTTCTGCCGTCAGACTTGGTAAGGTTGACTTTCTGCCCTTTTTGCAAATTTATAGCCACGTGAATCTTCCTTTCAAGCAAAACGGGAGCGGGGAATTTGCGCTCCCCACTCCCCGTGAAAAAAATTATGTTCGTAAAATCTTAGCCGACGTTGACGCCGTAGTTTCTGCCGAGAGAGGCCAGGCCGCCGCTGAAGCCGGAGCCAACCGCGTTGAATTTCCATTCGCCCTTGTTGCGGTAAAGTTCGCCGATAACGACGGCGGTTTCAATGGAAAAATCTTCGCCAAGGTCGTAGCGAATCAGCTCTTCGTTGGTGTCAGCGTTCACGACGCGGATAAACGCGTTTTCAACCTGCCCGAAATTCTGCTTGCGCTGTTCGGCTTCGTAAATTGTAACGGTGAAGTCGATTTTCTCAACGTCCTCCGGAATTTTGCTGAGGTCGATTTTAATTTCTTCGTCGTCGCCTTCGCCCTTGCCGGTAAGGTTATCGCCGAGGTGCTCAACGGCGCCGCTGTCGTGCTTGAGGTTGCCGTAGAAAACGAAGTCTTTATCGTTGCGGACTTTGCCGTCAGCGCCGAGCATGAAAACGGAAGAGTCAAGGTCAAAATCCTTGCCGCCGTCGTACTTGTTCACGTCCCAGCCGAGCCCGACCAGAATATTTTTCAAACCAGGGCGACCCTTCGTGAGGTCAACCTTCTGTCCTTTTGCCAAACTTACTGCCAAGATTAATTCCTCCTTCAAAGAAAATCAAAACCTTGAATACTGTACCACAAATTCCCGCGAAATGCAAATTAATTTTTTACGGCGAAAATATCAAATTCAAGTTCGCAGTACAAAACGCCGCTGCCTTCAGCTGAAAAATTCGCCAGCTCAACGAGCCGCCCGCCGTCCAGAACTTCGCGGATAAAGTTCAGCAGGGAAATATAGTCGGCGTCGAGGCGAACTCTGATTGTGTGCCGCTGAATTTCGTCGCCAGGAATTTCGCTGACCGTCACGGAATTGATTAAAATTTTTTTCCCCGCCGCGATTTGGTAGAGGCTGTCGATAAATTTTTCATCGTCAATGTTTGTAGGCAGGAACTCCCGCGCGAAAGTCAAACGCTCGTCAGCTTTTTCAGCGTAGTCCGCAAGATTTCCGTAGCGCGCCTGCAAATTTTCAAGTTCCCGCGCCTGCATTTGGAGCTGACGCGTTTCGAGTTTCATCGCCGAAATTTCCGCCTGTACCGGCGCATAAACCAGCAGCCAGAATAAAAGCGCCGCCGTCGCGCAGAGCGATAAAGTTACCGGCAGGAAGGATTTTTCGCGCATCGAATCAGCCCCAAATCAAAAAGCGACAGGCGAAAAGTTCAGCCAATCGCCCGCCACTCGCGGTAAAAAATTATTCTGCAGTAAACGGCAGGAGCGCAATGTTGCGGGCGCGTTTAATCGCCACGGTTACCTGGCGCTGATGTTTTGCGCAGTTGCCGGAAATGCGGCGCGGAAGAATTTTCCCACGCTCGGTAATGAAACGGCGCAGTTTCGCCGCGTCTTTGTAGTCTATCTGCTCGACTTTATCCACGCAGAACGTGCAAACTTTCCTGCGCGGACGCCGTCCTCTCTCTCTACGCATATTCAGTCCGTTACTGAGAACTTATAAAAAGCTACAAACTTTAATGTCTCATTCCTGCTTCAACGCGTTCGCTTTTGTCGGAACTACTTGCGTTTGATGTAACGCTCCACAGGCTTAACCTTCCCGCTAACGAACGGGTAGCTTTGCCGCGAGCAAAATCATACGAAGTGGAGCAGGGCTTGTCAACACAAAAATTTTCCAGTAACGGTTTTCACCTCCTTATAATATTTTTTTAGCTGTTAGAAGCCTCTGTTTAGAACGGAACGTCGGCGTCAAAATCGTCGTCATTGTTATTGCCGCCGCCGAAATTATCTTCCGGCTCAGAATTTCCGCCGCCGTCTTGCCTGCGGTTGCTGCCAGAAAACTCTATGCGGTCAATCTGAATACGCGTGCCGTAATGTTTGACGCCGTTTTTGTCTTCGTAATTGTCATTTTCTACGCGCCCCTCAACGATAACGCCGGAGCCTTTTTTCAGGTAGCGCCCGCAAAATTCAGCCTGCTTATCCCACGCGATGAGCGTAAAAAAATCCGTCTGGTCTTTGCTGAACGGACGGCTTACCGCCAGCCCAAGGCGTGCCATTGCTTTGCCGGACTGCATATATCTGACTTCGGGGTCGCGCGTCAGGTTGCCGGAAAGAATCACCTTGTTCATCTTAAGCCTCTTTCTCGTCGGTGCGAACAATCATGTGCTTGAGAATTTCGTCCGTGATTTTCATGACGCGGTCGCATTCGTCGACGCATTCGGGCGGGCACGTCACGTAAAAAATCGTGTAAAAGCCTTCGAGTTCCTTTTTGATAGGATACGCAAGGCGGCGTTTGCCCCAGCGGTCTTCCTTATCAATCGTTCCGCCGTTCGCCACAATCAGCTTGGAAAATTTTTCGATAATCGCGCCGGTCGGTTCCTCTTCAAGCGGTCTCACGATAAAAATGACTTCGTACTTTCTCACTGAATACACCTCCTCTACGGTCTGTGGCGCAGTCTCTCTCTGCGCAGGGAAGTACCGGCTTAAAATTATACCACAAAATTTTTCTGCGTCAAGAAATTTTTTTCTACAGGAATTTTTTCGCCAGCAAAGAAATTTTTCGCGCAGGAGATGATTTAATGGCGAAAATTGAAACTTACCGGCCGTTCGACCCGCGAATCTACGCCTACACCACGCAAAATATTTCTACCAACGAAGGCTGGATTAAAATCGGCTACACTACGCAAAATGTCAGCAGGCGAATCTATCAGCAGACGCATACCGCCGGCGTGATTGCCCACCTCGAATGGGATTTGCCCGCCCGCTTTGAAGATACCGGCGAAACTTTTTTCGATACAGCTTTTCACGAATATCTTGTTAAAACCTGCAACGTCCGACGGCGCCTCGATTTGGAGTGGTTTAAGCTCGACGCCGCCACTGCGCTGAAATATTTTAATCAGTTCCGCGCGCGCCAGTTCCCCGCTAAGGAAGAATTTTACACGCTCCGCGCTGAGCAGGCAGAGGCAGTTCAACGCACGCTGAAATATTTTCAAAGCGGCGATACTCCGCGCGAATTTCTCTGGAACGCAAAGCCCCGTTTCGGCAAAACTCTTACCACTTACGAATTTATCCGCCAGCTCAATTTTCAGTGCGTCCTTATCGTTACCAACCGCCCCAGTATCGCCAATTCCTGGCTCGACGACTTCAACCGCTTTATCGCGCACCAGACCAGCTACAAATTCGTCTGCAACGGCGGCGACTTCTCCGGCAAATCCGTCGACAGGGAATTTAAAATCCCGCGCGGCCAGCAGATTATCGCTTTCCTCAGCCTGCAGGATTTGAAAGGCGCCAAAACTTTCGGCGGCGACTTCGACAAGCTCAACTGGATTGCTAAAACCAAATGGGATCTGCTTATCGTCGACGAAGCCCACGAAGGCGTTGACACCGAAAAAACCGACGCCGCCTTCAAAAAAATCAAGTGCGACTTCACGCTCTACCTTTCCGGCACGCCCTTCAAAGCCCTCGCCGGTAACAAATTCCGCGCCGACCAGATTTTCAACTGGTCCTACGAAGACGAGCAGGCCGCTAAGAAAAACTGGCGCGAAGAATCTTCCAATCCCTATGAAGATTTGCCCCAGATGAATATGCTCAGCTATCAGATTCCTCAGGCGACTATCGACAAAATTAATCGCGGCGTCGAACTCAAAGACGGCGAGCACGTTGAAAGCGCCTTCGACCTAAACGAATTTTTCCGCACCGACGATTCCGGCAAATTCGTTCACGAAGCCGACGTTAAAGCCTTCCTCGACGACCTTTCCACTAAAAAAGATTTTCCATTTTCCCCAGCCTTCCGCGAAGAACTCAGACACACTTTCTGGCTCCTGCAATACGTTGACAGCGCCTATGCCCTCGCCGCTCTCCTGCGCGAACACCCCGTTTTCAAGCACTACAAAGTTATCGTCGCCGCCGGTAAAAATCTCGTCGACGAATACAAACTGCGCGACAGCTACGAAAAAGTTCAGCACGCTATAAAAAACCACGACAAAACTATTACGCTCAGCGTCGGGCAGCTGACTACCGGCGTCACCGTTCCTGGCTGGACTGGCGTCCTCATGCTTAGCAACCTGAAAAGCGCCGCCGCTTATATGCAGGCCGCCTTCCGCGCTCAAAATCCCCACGTCAGTAAAAATTTCCGCAAGGAAAACTGCTACGTCTTCGATTTCGCGCCTGAACGCTCCCTTAAAATCTACGACGAATTTGCCAATAACCTCCGCTCCGGCGCCGCCGCCGCTGACCGCGCCAAAAATATCGGCGAACTTCTGAACTTCTTCCCTATCCTTTCGCAGGACGATTCCGGCGCCATGACCCCACTTTCTACCGCCAGCTTCACTTCTATCCTCAACAAAATCAAAATCCGCGAAGTCGTCGACAACCGTTTCATCGACAACAACCTTTTCGATAACGTCAGCCACGTTTTCGGCGCCGCCTACCAAAACGAAGTCCTTTCCGTCCTTAACAAACTCCCAGCCGACGATTCCAATCCCGACGAGAAAAATCCCCCAGAAATTAAAATCGTCGAAAATCCCGAAGTCAAACTCGGCGAGAAAAAATTAGACAGCTCCAAAGCGCCTGCAAATCCCGCGCCCGAAAAATCTGACCGCGAAAAAATTATTGAACTCCTCGCTAAGGACATCGCTAAACTTTTTGAAAAAGATATCGCCGCCCAGAAATTTTCTAAACAGCAAACCGCTAAACTTCGCGCAGATTCTAACCACCGCATCCGCAAAAAGCTCAGCGCGCTCGAAACTTTTTCCGAACCCGAAATTCAAAAAATCGTCGACGCTGAAAAAATCGCTCTCGAAACCACGATAAACGAACTCAAAATCGCTAACGAGAAAAAAACTTTTGACGATAACGTCCGCGCCCGCCTCCGCAGTTTCGCCCGCACTATCCCCAGCTTTATTATGGCTTACTGCGCCGAAGCCCGCGCCAAAAATATCGACATCACTCTAAAAAATTTCGAGACCCTCCCCGACGATAAAACTTTCCTCGAAGTCACCAGCCTCACCAAGGACGAGTTCCGTACCCTGCGCCGCCGCAAACTTTTCAGCGAAGCCGTATTCAACGGCGCTATCGTCGAATTTCTCAAGCGCAAAGACGAACTCGCTGACTACTTTTCCGGCGCTCACGACAAAGATATTTTCGACTTCATTCCTCCCCAGCGCACCAACCAGATCTTCACGCCCAAAGCCGTCGTCGTCCAAATCGTTGACGCCCTCGAAGCCCAAAACCCTGGCATCTTCGACGACCCCAATCAAAAATTTATCGACCCCTACATGAAGTCCGGCCTCTTCGTCGCCGAAATCGTCAAGCGCCTCTTTGAACACTTCGTCCGCCGCCACCGTCTCAAAAATAAAAAAATCTCCGACAAGGCTAAGCGCCGCTGCCTTAAACATATCCTTACCCGTCAGGTCTTCGGTATCGCCCCAACCGAAATCATTTTCCGTATCGCTACCGAATACATCTTCGGCGCCACCGCCAATTCCATTTCCCGCAAAAATTTTTTCTGCTCCCAAAGACTGGAGGTCACCGCCTTGGAAAAATTCGGCGAAGTCTTTACCCCGCCCGATACCGTCAAATCTATGCTCAGCTATCCAGATATTCAGGCTCAAATCCGCTCCCTCCATTCCAGATTCTTCGAGCCCGCCACCGGCGAAGCCGCCTTCCTTTCCGAAATCCTCCGCCAGAAACTTTCTATTCACGCCAATGATAATTCCGACTCAGAAAAATTCAGGTACAATATGCTCTGGTGCCTCGCCTCTCTCTACGGCCTCGAAATTCAGCCAAAAAATGTTGACGCCGCCAAAAAAATCCTCTTCGACATTTTCGCTACCCACTACAAAATTATTTCCGGCACTCTCCCCGATAACCAGCTCGCCTGCGCCGCCAACTTTATCCTCAACCAGAATATCCTCCAGGGCGACGCCACCGATAAATCTTCCCAAATCCAATTCTCTGTCTGGGAAAACTTCAGCGGCGATATTCACCTCGCACGCCGCTTCGCTTTCCCCTATTCCAATTTCTTCCCAGACGATAAAAATCCAGCTCAAATCAACCCATTCAATTTCTTTTCCGTCTCCGAGCCCTTCGACCTTATCAATATCGCCAGCCAGTCTTTCCACGAAGTCGACCAACAATCTATCGCCGACCAGCTCAGAAATTTCGTCGTCGTCTGCAACCC
>CAJOGX010000008.1 GCA_905234175.1 uncultured Selenomonadaceae bacterium
TTGAATTTGAGCTTCCATATAAAAAACCCTCCTTACAGTAAAAGCCAACAAGGTCAAGAAAGTTGACAATCAACCGCAAGCAGGGTATAATCCATTTATCTTAAGATTATTTTTAACCCTACTTTACGGTAGGTTGTTTTAGAAGATACTATTATTATAAACGGTTAGGATAAAAAGGTCAAGGAAAATTTCGCCGGTAACAGGCGATTTTTTTGTGCCTGAAATGAAAAAAGCAAACGAAGAAAAAGTCAAAGCAATGGAGTGAGCGGGAATGCGGTTGCGGGCATTGGGGCTGAACTATCGGACGGCGCCGGTGGAAGTGCGTGAAAAGTTTTCGCTGAGCAGGGAGGCGGTGCGGCGCGGCCTAGAAAATCTGGAGGAGTACGACGGCTTGAGCGAGGCGGTGATACTTTCGACGTGCAACCGGCTGGAAGTCTACGCGGTGGCGGCGGAGGGCTGCGAGCTGAGCGTGAAAAATTTTCTGGCGGACTTAACGGGCGGCGTGGACGAAAAATATTTGTACGAATTTGGCGGGGAAGAATGCGTGCGGCATCTTTTTGAAGTGGCGGCGAGTCTGGACTCATTAGTTTTGGGCGAAGGGCAAATTCTGTCGCAGGTCAAAGACGCGTACGCGCTGGCGAAGGAAGTCGGGGCGACGGCGACGATTTTGAACACGCTGTTCCACAAGGCGATAGCGTCAGGAAAAAGCGTGCGGGCGGAAACGAAAATCGCGTACAGCTCGGTTTCAGTTTCGTCGGCGGCGGTGCAGCTTGCGGCGGAAAAGCTGGGCGGTCTGGCTGGAAAAAAGGCGTTAATCTTCGGCGCAGGGAAAATGGCTCGGCTTACGGCGCAGCATTTAAAATCGCGCGGGATTGGAAAAATTTTCGTAGCGAACCGGCATTTGGAGCGGGCGCAGGAAATGGCGCTGGAAATCGGCGGGGAGGCTGTGCCGTGGGAAGAAGCCCTGCCTGGCGCGGCGGAAATCGACATAATCATAACGTCGACGGGCGCGCCGCACTACGTAGTTAAGCCGTGGCAGACACAGCAGCTCATGACGAAACGCGGCGGGCGCGGAATTTTTTTCATAGACATAGCAGTCCCGCGCGACGTAGATCCGGAGGTTGGGAGAATCCACGGCGTGACGCTTTACAACATAGACGATTTGGAAGCGGTCGTGGAATCGCACGTGGCGGCGCGGCGGCTCGAAGCGGAATCTGCGCGGAAAATAATCGAAGCGGACGTGGCGGCGATGATGGAGCGGTTCAAATCGCTGAAGTTCCGGCCGCTCATGGCGGATTTGTCGAATCGCGCGGAAAAAATTCGCGAGCGGGAACTCAAAAGAATTTCGGGTAAGCTGACGGATTTGAGCGAGGAGGAACGGCGCGCGGTTGAGCAGATGACGCGGAAAATCGTGCGGAAACTTTTGCGGCTGCCGATGATGAAACTGAACGCGTCGGCGGGCACGCAGGAGGAAAATTTCTACGCCGAGGCGGTAAGGGCGCTGTTTCGCGAATGATTAGCGTTAAGAATTTGCGGCACGTTTACAGGACTGCGAACGGCGAACGGCTCGCGCTGGACGGGATAAATCTGGAAATTGCTGACGGGGAATTTCTGGCGGTGATTGGAACGAACGGTTCCGGCAAGTCGACGCTGGCGAAACATTTCAACGCGCTTTTAAAACCGACGGCGGGGAAAGTTTACGTGGACGGCCTTGACACGGCGGCGGAAGAAAATTTGTGGCGCGTGCGTGAAAAGGTCGGCATGGTCTTTCAAAATCCCGATAACGAAATAGTAGCGGCGATAGTCGAAGACGACGTGGCGTTCGGGCCGGAAAATTTAGGGATAGCGCCGGAGGAAATTCGGCGGCGGGTAGATTTGGCGCTGGAAACTGTCGGAATGACGGGCTACAGAAATTTTTCGCCGAGCAAACTTAGCGGCGGGCAGAAACAGCGGATAGCGATAGCGGGCGCGGTAGCAATGCGCACGAAAATAATCGTGTTCGACGAGCCGACGGCGATGCTTGACCCGCAGGGGCGGCGCGAAGTTCTGGCGACGATAAAAAAATTGCACGCGCAGGGCTTGACGGCGGTTTTAATCACGCATTTCATGGAGGAAGCGGCGGCGGCCGAGCGCGTGGCGGTAATGGCGGCGGGGAAAATTTTAAAAGTCGGCGTGCCGCGCGAAATCTTCTCAGACGTGGCGGGAATGAAACGGCTTGGGCTGGACGTACCGGCAGCGGCGGAGCTCGCGGAAAGGCTGAGGCGGCGCGGTTTCAAACTGCCGGAAGGAATTTTGACTGCGAAAGAATTGGCGGCAATTTTGAAAGGAAAATGAGTATGCGATTTCTGGTAACGACTCCTGGCGATATTCAGGTTCAGGCTATCGCTAACGCCGTTTTGGACGAGCTGAAAAATATTTTCACCGGCGCGGAAATTGAGCTGGTTGTCATAGCGGATTTTCACCTGAAGGCGACGTATTTTGAGCGCAGAATGAATAATATCGGCTTAAAAAACTACAAGAAAATTTATTACGAAAAGTTGACGGACGAGTTTCGCGAAAAGTGCCGGCAGTTCAGGCCGGACTTCATATTGATTCTTGGCGGCGTCATTGACCACGCGAAGATGATGGAATTTCTGGCGCAGAACAAAGTTATTCTGTGGCTGTGGGATTCGTACAGGCGTTTTTCGGGGCTGATAAATATCGTGCGGTCTTCCAACGAGATTTTCTGTTTTGAGTACGAGGACGTTGACGAGCTGCGCGAAAAATTTGACGTACTGATTGAGTATCTGCCGCTGGGCGCGAATGAAAAAATTTATTATCCGGCGGAGTGCGAGCGCGACGTTGATATTTCGTTCGTGGGCGCGGCGTACAAGGACAGGATTAAGTTTTTGGAAAAAGTTTGCGCGCGGGCGCTAGAGGAAAACTGGTCGGTGAAAATTGCGGGGCCGTTCCTTGAGCACCGGCACATTTACAAGCGCTGGCTGTTCAAAGTGCGCAATTCGCACCTGTCGAAGTTCCTGTGGAAAAATTACTGCACGCCGGCGGAGGCGGCTGACTTGTACCGCCACAGCAAAATCTGTCTGAACCTCAACACGATTGGGCACCACAGCCTGAGCCCGCGAACTTTTGAAATCTGCGCAACGGGAAGTTTTCAGCTGATGAACGGCGGGCAGGCGGCGCATGGGCTGATGAATCTGGAAACGGATTTGGTGACGTTCGACGGGCTGGAAGATTTGATAGCGAAGATAGAATTTTATCTGGCGCACGACGAACTGCGGGAAAAAATCGCGCGGGCGGGCTGCGAAGCGGTTATGGCGAACTGCACGCTGAAAAAATCTGTGGCGAAATTGTCGGCGACTTCGGAAATCATGAAAGAGGCGGCGCGGTGATTGACGTTAAAAATGTCAGCCACACGTACGCTGTCGGGACGCCGTTCGAGAAAACTGCTCTGCGCGAAATTTCCTTCAGCGTGAGCGAGGGCGAATTTCTTGCGATAGCTGGGCACACGGGTTCCGGCAAGTCGACGCTGATTCAGATTATCGCAGGGCTGATTAATTTGCAAAGCGGCGCGGTTGAAGTTGACGGCGAAAGTGTCAGCGTTCAGACGGCGCGGCGGAAAATCGGAATTGTTTTCCAGTACCCTGAGCACCAGCTCTTTGAAGAAACCGTGGCGAAGGATATAGCGTTCGGACCGAAAAATTTTGGATTAGCTGAGGCGGAAATTTCAAAGCGCGTCGAGGAAGCGATGAAATTTGTGGGGCTGGAACTTTCGCTGAAGGACGTTTCGCCGTTTGAACTTTCGGGCGGGCAGAAACGGCGCGTGGCAATCGCAGGAATTTTAGCGCTGAAGCCGAAATATCTAATACTTGATGAGCCGACGGCGGGGCTCGACCCGAAGGCGCGGCGGAATTTGCTGGCGGAAATAAAAAAGCTACACCGCGCGGGAATGACGATAATTTTCGTGTCGCACTCGATGGAGGACATAGCGAATCTGGCGAGCCGCGTGGCAGTTCTCGCGCAGGGGAAAATTTTATTTGACGGGGAACCGCGTGAACTTTTCGCGCAGGAAAAAATTTTGGACGCTGCAGGTTTACTGCCGCCGCCGGTAACTCAACTCATGCTTGAATTGAATCGCGCGGGCTTGAGCGTAGACGCCGGAGCGATAACGCTGGACGAGGCGGAACGCGAAATTCTGCGCCAGTTAAAATAATTTACGGGGAGGAAATTTTTATGGAAGAAACAGAAGAAGTTCGCCTGAACTACGCAGAAATTATCAAAAACTCATTCGAGCAGAACGACTGGAACTTTACATTTAAACAGATTGACGATGAAATTTTTTTCTCGCTGCCGCTAGGTGCAAAAAATCTGCCTGGCTTAGACGTTAAACTGATAGTTGATACCGACGGCGATTGCAAAATTCGCTGCTACCTTGCTAAGGGCGTCGCTGAGACAAGGCGCGTGGAAATGCTGGACGTGCTCAACTCGCTCAACACGCGTTACCGCTACGTCACGCTTTCCATGGACTCAGATAATGACGTTCTGGCGTCGTACGACTTTCGGATTTTCGGCGACGCTGAGACTGCTGATCGGCAAGTTGGCGCCATGATTTTTATTGTCAGCCGCATTATGGATAAGTGCGTTCCGAAAATTATGCGCGTTATCTGGAGCGGCGACGAAGACGAAGATTAACTTTACCCTGACCGCTGAGGAGGCGGTTTTTTTTTGCAAAATGTGCTTGCTTTTTTCAACGTATCCATTTACAATATTACAAATGCGACTCCGCAAATTTTCAGAAATTTTAAAAGGGAGGTTTTCACATGGCACTTCCACCCGATGAACAAATTCAATCTTCCAAATGGTACCCGAAATATCACGTCGCCCCGCCGCACGGCTGGCTGAACGACCCGAACGGCTTCTGCTGGTACAAAGGGCAGTATCACATTTTCTATCAGCACCACCCCTATTCCGTCGACTGGGGTCCAATGCATTGGGGACATTCCACGTCCAAAGATTTCTGCAGTTGGGAACATCAGCCAATCGCCATTGCGCCAGGCGCGTTTTCTGAAGGGCATGAATGGTACGATTGGGACGGCTGCTTCAGCGGCTGCGGTTTCGAGTTCGAGGGAAAACTCTGGCTCATGTACACCAGCCAGCGCTTCAACGGTCCTGGCGGCGTAAATTCTTCCGCGCCCAATCCTTCCGGCTACAATCCTTCCGGCAGCGCGGGCGGCGGCAACGTCACTGAGCGTCAGTGCTACGCCTATTCCGAAGACGGTATCCACTTCACCAAGTACGAAAAAAATCCCGTCATCGACATTCCGAACGGCCACCCAATTATCGCCAATATCGACTTCCGCGACCCGAAAATCTGGGAACACAACGGCAAATATTACTGCGTTATCGGCAACAGAATCCACGACCGTTCCCGCACGCAAATCGTCCTTTTCGAGTCCAGCAATTTCTTCGACTGGACTTACAAATCCGTCGTCGCAATTTCCAAGCCGGATTATTCCGAAGGAACTATGTGGGAATGCCCTGGCTTCGCGCATTTCGGTGACGATTACGTTATGATTATTTCGCCGCAGCACGTCCCGCCGCAGGGGCGCCTTTTCCACAATATTCATCAGGCCGGCTACATGGTCGGCAAACTCGATTAC
Source organism: uncultured Selenomonadaceae bacterium (assembly GCA_905234175.1). Lineage (GTDB taxonomy): Bacteria > Bacillota > Negativicutes > Selenomonadales > Selenomonadaceae > Quinella. Next base: position 5,658 of record CAJOGX010000008.1, read on the forward strand.
GACCAGGGAGTTTTCACGCACGGCGAATTTTTCACGTTCGATTACGGCTTCGACTTCTACGCAACCACGATGATGAAACACCCCGATACCGGCCGCTACTTTATTATCGCGTGGATGGCGGCGTGGCAGAGTCCCTTCCCCGAACAGGCTGACGGCTGGGCAACCATGCTCACAATTCCGCGCGAACTCAAAATGCGCGACGGCAAAGTCCTTACCGTTCCGCCCGAAGAACTCAAAGCCCTCCGCAAAACTCAGAAGCACTACGAAAATCTCAAGCTCGACAAGGCTACCAAACTCGACGGCGTTAAAGGCAGCGTCGGCGAACTCGTCGTCAATATCGACGCGAAACAGGCGTTTGAAATTGACCTGCGCGTCGGCGAGAGCGACAACGAAAAGACCATGTTCAGCTACGAGCCCAACGAAAGAGTTTTCGCGCTTAACCGCGACTTCGCTGGCGCCGGCGGCAAGGGCGTTCGCGAATTTGAAATTGCTCCGTGCGATAATCTTGAACTGCGCGTCTTCCTCGACACTTCGTCAATCGAAATTTTCATCAACGACGGCGAATACGTCACGACGACCCGCGTCTACCCCAAATCCACGTCCGACGATATCGTTTTCATTCCGAAGGCCGGCACGCTCGAAATTAAATCTGTCGACTATTACAGCTTTGAATAAAATTTTTTCGCCTCAGGTTTTCCAGCTCGCTTCGGCGGGCATTTTTTTTTGCGCAGATTAAATTTTGATTAAAAATTATACAGCTCTTGACAAATAAAGAAAAACTATATTAAAATTTGTAAAATTTAACTGAAAGGAGGAACTCAAAATGATTAGAAGTAAAATTTTGCTGACGATGTCGCTCATTATAGCACTGGTATTTTCTATTGGGATTTTTGATTCTGCGACGGCTAATGCTAACAGAAAACTATTACTCGTAAAATCTGATATGTATAAGGCGCGAATTATTACGGGAAATATTTCTACAATTAGAGTAGCGTTTACAAATAAGAGCACTAGCCTACCGATAATATTTCAAATTGAAGGTTTGCCAATTACAGGTCTCGCACCAGAAGAAACTAAGTATGTTGATTTGAGAGGAAATACCGTCTACTATATTGGTCTTAGTGCTAGTAATCAAATTGGAGCTTATGTAGAAATCAATGTAAGTGACGGTTCAGTAGTTGATGGCTGGTAAACTTGTACGAATTTTATCCCCAATTTTGGTTGGGGCATTTTTTTTGCGCAGATTAAATTTTGATTAAGCGCTTGCCAAAAAATTTTTACGTGCTATAATTCGATTATCGGGGTTTAGCGCAGCTTGGTTAGCGCGTCTGCCTTGGGAGCAGAAGGTCGTGAGTTCAAATCTCACAACTCCGACTATTTTATTCTTGAAAGTTTGAGTGCCATGAAAAAATTTTTTGCAGGAATAATTTTCAGCGTGCTGGTGGTCGCGCAGCTTTTAGTTTCCGCCGCCGTGCCGAAGATAAATTATCAGGCTTACGTTGAAAAAATTGGCTGGCAAAATCCCGTCAGCAACGGCGAAACTGCCGGAACTACGGGTCAGTCTCAGCGCATTGAGGCGCTTAGAATTAATCTTGCTGGCGTGGAATACTGCGCACACGTTCAGAATATCGGCTGGCAAGAATGGAAAAAGTCCGGCGAAATTTCTGGGACGACGGGAAATAATTTGCGCATGGAAGCCGTCCGCATTCGTCTGACTGGCAGCGCGGCTGAGGAGTTCGACGTTTACTATCGCGCGCACGTTCAAAACGGCGGATGGCTGGGATGGGCTAAGAACGGAGACCCCGCGGGAACTGCCGGTGCCAAGCTGCGTATGGAGGCTCTGCAGATTCAGGTTGTCCCGAAAGGCACTTCCGTCAACAGCGGCGGCAGGGCTTTCTACGAGCCGAGAAATAATTTGCCTACAGTTTAAATTTTTACGAAAGGAGTTACCTGCTCAAAATGAAAAAATTTTTCTTTGCAATAGCGGCGGCGTTCCTGCTCGTCGCGCAGTTTTCAGTTGCCAGCGCGTACGACCTTAGCTACCAGGCTTACGTTGAAAAAATCGGCTGGATGCGGACGGTCGGCGAAGGGCAAACCGCTGGAACAACCGGCGAAGGTCTTCGTATGGAGGCGATTCGCATAAACCTCAGCGGAATTGAGTACTGCGCGCACGTCGAAGGGCGGGGCTGGCAGGGCTGGGTTAGTAACGGAAATGTCGCCGGTACGACGGAACGCAGCCTTCGCATGGAGGCTATCAGAATCCACCTGACCGGCAACTACGCCAACAGCTACGACGTTCGTTACCGCGTCCACGTCGAAGGAATTGGATGGATGAATTGGGTTAGAAACGGCGAAGTCGCGGGAACGGTCGGCGAGAGCCGCCGCATTGAAGCGATTCAGATTGCGCTCACCAATAAATCCAGCAGTAGCCGCTACGATTATGACGACGACGATTATAATTACAGGCGCGGTCACCGCCACAGCTACGATTACGACGACGATTATGATGACGACGGTTACCGCCGCCACCACCGCTACGGCTGGTGATTTGTGAATTTCGACAACGAAAAAGGGCAGGAAATTTTTTCCCGCCCGATTTTTTTTATTCAAGTTCAGCAACTGCGCTGTCGCCGAACAGACTGCGAATTTTTTCCTTAGCGTTGCGCTTAATTTCGTCGTTGATATAGGCTTGAGCGATAACCATTGCCACAGCGATAATCCCCGCGTCGTCCGTGAAGCCGACAAATGGCGTGATGTCGGGAATGAAATCGATTGGCGAAATGAAATAGCCCAGCGGAGCGATAATCGCCGCGCGAATTTTCATTGGAACGTTGGGATTTTGAGCGACGTAAAAAAGCTGGAGCGCCTTGTAAATCAGCGCCAGACCGGCTTTCTTTACGCTGCCGGTAACTTTATCGAAAAGCCCGCGCTCGGAATAATTTTTGGCGAACTTATCTACGTCGGCTTTCCTGTAGCCCGTGCCGTCGTATTCCATGTCAATCGTTTTTTCGTCCCTGCTCATGCGAATCACCTCGCAAAGAATATCGAAAATTTTGCAGCGGGATTTTAAGCCCAAGCAAATTTACACGCGTTTATAGGTTAAAAATTCTCGGTGTATAAACTGCCGGAAATCTCCTCTAAAATAACGGCGAAAGGGGAGATTTTTTTATGTTTGCAGTAAAAAAAATCGAAATGGTCAACAAAACTTTCCGGCTGCCGACCGAGTTGGTGAAACGCCTTGCCACAGTTGCACAGGAGCAGGGCGTTTCGATGAACAACCTCGTCGGTCAGTGCTGCGAATACGCGCTCAACCACATGGAAAAATCTGCGAACCGCGAATCCGACAGCCAGTAACAGCATAGCACAAAAATTCCGGTCTGTGTTGTTACGGCGGGACAATTTCCAAAAATTATTCCGTGTCAGAATCGAAATTCTCAATCGGATATTCTTCGAGGGCGGCGCGCATTTCCGCAAAATCTTCGTCGGTGAGGGAGTACACCACCTTTTCAAAATCCTCCACGACTTTCCAGGCGCCGCTCTCAAGCAGCCGCTTCTGCAACTCGTTGCCGTCCTCAACCTCCAAATAGCTGTCGTACATCGCGTCAATGTCCGCCAGATTTTTCACCAGCTCGCTGACTTTGCCGTAAGTATCCAGCTCCGGCTCAGGGGAATTTTGCGCGGGAACTTTTTTGAGCCGCTTAAGATTCTGCTGCCAGCGCCGCCGGTCGAAATCGTCAAGCAGATTCTGCGCAGATTCGTAGCGATCTTTCGGGTCGAGCTTAGTGCACTTCGCCAGAATTTTTTTCATCCAGCCGCCGTAATTTTTTCCGAGCAGCCGCTGAATCGTGACGCCCAGCGAATAAATATCACTTCTGGCGTCCGTCTGCCCGAAGCCGTACTGTTCCGGCGGAGCGTAGCCGCGCGTGCCGAGAAATTCCGTGTCGGTGTCGCTGTCGTCCTTAGCCAGCCGCGCAATTCCAAAATCAATCAGCCGAATCACGCCGTCCTTCGTCAGCATGATATTCGCCGGCTTCAGGTCGCGGTGAATAATTTTGCGCGCGTGCAGGTCAATCAGACATTCGCAAACCTGCCGGAAAATATTCGCGGCGAGTTCCTCGTCAAAATTTTTTTCGTAGCTCAAAATCTCGGCGAGCGTCCTGCCGCTGACGTATTCCTCGACGATAAAAAGTTTCCCGTCAAATTCCACAGCGCGATAAATTCTGGGAACGTAGCGGCTGTCAATTTCGCGCAGAATTTTATAGAGCGCGGCGGTCTGAAGACTGCGCGCCTTGATAACGCAGATTTGTCTGGCGGCGCGGTTGTAGGCGAGCTTAACGCTACCGTCGGGCTTGAGCGCGTCAATCATCTCGTACAAATTTTCCAGCGGGTTCACGGCTTTCACTCCCTTGCAAAAAGTGATAATATTTTAGCACAAAAATTTGGAGGCGATAACATGAGCGAAAAAACTACCGACGAGCTGTTCAACGAAATCAAGGCCGACGCCGATATTGAAAATTTTATTGCGGCGAATCAGGCGGAATTTACCGGCAAGTTCCACGAATACTTACGCCAGCTCCTGTGCGAAAAAAATCTGACGGTACGGGATATCGCTGACGCGTTAAATCTGGACAGGAGCTACGTGCACCACATATTTTCGGGCGCAAAAAAAACGTCGCGGGAAAGGCTTCTGGCAATCGCGCGAGTAATGCGACTGAACCTTCAGGCGACGCAATATTTGTTACGGTACGGCGGCTTCGCGATTTTGTACCCGCGAATCCCGTGGGACGCCGTGGTAATTTCAGCGATTGAGCACGACATGACTTTCGCAGAAATGAACGAGTATTTGCGACAGCTGGGCGAGCTACCGATTGTCAAGTGACTCCGCTTTGAGTTTCGCGCAGGCTTCGTAGTTCAGCCGCAGGTATTCTTCTTCGCTGAAACTGCGCGCGAAATATTTTTCGTAGCCATGCTCGACACTGCAGCAATCCGGTCGGCTGTCGTAAATTTTGCAGAGGTTTGTTGACTCGTCAAGGAATTTGCAAACGCCGTCGCCACGGTCGAAGTCTTTCAGCAAAGTTGAGCGGTTGATATGCCGGCAGCAGAGCCCGCAGCGGTCGCAGTGAAATTCAAAACTCATTGAGTTTGGCGCGCGCCTCGAAGTGCCCAGCGTCCGCCGCCGCTCTGTAAAGTTCCAGCGCCTTAGCCTTATCCGCCATTCGCCCGTTCAGGCCGTAGTAAAATTCCTGCGCCTGCTGATAAAGTTTCTTCGCCTCTTCAGGGCTGACCTTTTTAGTCGCGCGGCGCTTAGCGGTAAATTCCTGGCTTTGATTCGCCGCCCTGCTCGCCAGAATATTTTCCACCGCCTCGAAAACCAGATTCTTATCCAGTTCGTCGACTCCTAATCTTGCCGCCTTGAACGCCGCGTTGAGAATTGCGGTTGAAATGTCGCTGCCGGAAAGCCCGTCGTACTTTTTAGCGAGTTCCTTCGCGTCGATATTGTTGGGAAGTTCCGGCGGAATGTACATACGCCAGAGTTTTTCGCGGCAGGCTTCGTCGGGCAGTTCAAATTTGACGTGCATGGAAATTCTGCGCATGAATGCGGGGTCGAAGTTCTCAATAAAATTCGTGGCGAAAATTATGAAGTCCTCGTACTCGTTCATGAGCATGAGCATAACCGAACGCGTCTGGTTTACGCTCACATCAACCGCCTGCGTCATATTCGTCACGCGCTTGCTGAGAATCGCGTCCGCCTCGTCGAAAAAGAGAATGCTGCCGGAACTTTTCGCCGCCTCGAAAGCCTTGCGAATATTTTTTGGCGTTTCGCCGACGTACTTCGACTCGATGTCCGCGTAGTTGACGATTAGAATTTTTTTGCCGAGCTTTTTGGCGATAGCGTGCGCCGCCATGGTCTTGCCGGTGCCTGGCGCGCCGTAAAGGTTGATCCCGATTCGCTTGGAATATTTGTGCGTGCGCTTGAATCCCCACAGCTCAAAAACTCGGTGAGAATTTTCCGCGTAGGTCGCCGCGTCAAGAATCTGTTCGCGCGTCGCCGGCGATAAAATTATATCTTCCAGCGAATAGCGCGGCTCCTCCGGCACGAAAATATTTTCCTCAGCAGATTTTTTTACTTCGGCGTTCGGGTCGACGCCTTTTTTTATTGGCAAGGAAATCACCGCCTCAATTTTTATTCTGACAACGTGAATAATTTTTCAAGCTCGCTGAGCTCGATGGTTTTCAGGTGCGAAAGGTCGTTGCGGGCGCCGTAGGCAAGTTCCAGCAAATTCCAGTCGTCGAGCTGAAAAATTTTGTGCTTGCCGCCGTAGTAGTGCAGGTGACGGAGTTCCATATCGAACGGCTCAAAAAGAATCGTGCCGAACTCGTCCTGCACCGGCAAAATTCGGCGGAGCTGCTGCTCATTTTTGACGATAAGCCGCTCGCGAATCTGCTCCAGCGTCGGCAGGAAAAATTTCACCTGGCATTCCCAGACCGCGCGCGAAAAAATTCTTTCGTCGAACCCAGGCAGGATCCGCCGCACAAATTCCAGCCCGTAATTGTACAAATCGACCCGCGCGAGATTTTTTACAAGCTCCGGCGAATACCCCGAAAGTTTTTCCGCCAGCGTCGACGTGTACATTTTTTTCTTAGCGGAAAGCGGCGCGTTTTCCAGAAAGTTTATCGCGAAAAACTGAACGTCGTAGGGCGTCAGAAAATCTTCGAGGCGCGCGATATTCGGCGGCGGGTTTTCCTCCGACGTTACGAAAATCAGCGCGACGCCAAAATTCGCCGTGCCGCGATTAAATTCCGTGACGGCGTCGGTCAGCCAGTCGGTTTTGGTTTCGAGCCGGATAATAATCGCCGAATAGCCGTGGAACGGTTTCTGCTTCGCTAAATCTTCCATTGGCTGGCGCGTAAAATTCCGCTGGAAATTCGGCGCAAATTCCGCCGTCAGCGCGTCAACGAAATCGCCGATTGTCCCGCCGTCGAAGTAGCTGAACCGCTCAATCAGCGAATTTATATCCTTGCGCTGAATTTTTTCCTCCAGCGCCTGAATGAACCCTTCGGCGTCTTTTTCCGGCAGGTGCACGGCGATTGCGCATTTTTTATTGAAAGCCTCGACGGCCGTGTTTAAAAATCTGCGCGCGCCTGGAATTGCCCGCCACCACGAATCAAGTTCGTCCTGGTCGAGCGGCTGAATATAAACCGAATCTGAACTGCTCATGACGCGCCTCCCTCAGCCCGCGTGAAAGAGTCGAGTTTTTCGCCGACTTCAACGAAGGTGCCGAGCATGTGGCGGAAGGAATAGCGGTTGAACTCGAATTTGTCGTCAACGCGGCGGAAAAGATTGAGCGCAACCATTTCGTCAAGCAGTCCCAGTAAATTTTCGTCGCTGAGCCTTGTAATTTTTTCGATACCGAAACAGACGTCGCGAATCTGCGTGAGGTCGACGCTGACGGGGCGGTCGTCGTGTTCGTAGCAAATCCACGCAACCGCCAGCGCAAGAATTTCGTAGTAGTTGTCGTCAACGACGGCGAGCGTGTCCTGAAAACGCTGCTTGATTTCCTTTTGAAATTCGCTGTTGCCCAGCATGTTTTTCAGATAATTATTGTCCAGCGTGTACGGCGGATTTTTCGTGGCGTCGAAGTTGCGGTTCTGATAATTATTCTTGACGGACTCGACGAGCATTTGGCAATAGTACTGAATCAGACCCGGGTAATAATTCGTGTGGCTGAGAATCGCGCTGATCAGACTTTCGTCCTCGACGTGGAAGCCGAGGTAGCTCATTGGCTTGATGAAAAGTTCCATGGCGTCGGGCGTGCGGAAGGGCAAAACGGAAATGTGATTGAGGTTGCCGAAGCTGGAATTTTTTTCAAAGCGGATGACTTTGTGGAGGCCGGCGAGCACGAATTTGAATTTGCCGCTGAACTCTATAAGGAGCTGGCGGAAAACATTGATAGCGTTTTCGGTATCGTCGTCGCTGAGGAAGGCGTCACTTTCGTCGAGCAGGAGCATAAGTTTTTTCGGCTCTTCGACGCCGCGCAGCTGTCCGCTAAGGAGTTTGTGCATTTCCAGCGAAAATTCCGCCCAGGTTTCGACTTCGCCGAGGAGTTTGGCGCCGCGCAGTTCAAGCACGATTCGCTGAAGGGCGGCTTTGCTGTCCAAATCTTTCAGGTCGATAAAAAATGCGTAGCTGAGCTGAGCGGGATTGTGCTCAAGATTTTTAACCTGCCGCAGGAGCGCGGATTTACCGAGCTGGCGGCCGCCGTAAACGAAAACGGGGCCAGTCATGTCGCGGATTTTGTCAAGTTCCTCCGAGCGCCCGATAAACATTTCCGGCGCAAGGACGCCGCGCGAAGTGTACGGTTGAACGCGCGCGAAGGGAAGGGCGGCCTGCAGCATACGCTTGCCGCGATTGGCGTCGTCGAAGTGCGTGAGATACAGCGCCAGAACCTGGTCGATGACGATAATATTTTTCAAGTTCACTTCGAGCTTGAAAGCCTTAGCGAGCTGGCGGCGTTCGGGCAGACGGAGCGCGGTATCAATCAGACAGATTTTCCCGCGGTCCGCCATAACCATATCGCCGAGCACCTTGGCAATGTTGTCGGGCGAGCGGTTGGCGCCGAGGTAAATGACTTCGAGGCCTTTGCTGAAAATTTCGGTGCCGAAAACGGTGAACGGGTGCGGATAATTCGTGCGCGCATGAATGGGGCTGCTGAAACTGACGGTGTAGGACTTCGCATTTTTTTCGTTCATGTTCTGCGCAGAAATTTTGCCGTCGTAGCCGAGGTGCTTAAGAATTTCGACGATAGAAATTTCTATAGCGTTGTTCTGACCGGAATGAATGCCCTGCCAGCCGCGCGCGAAGGCCAGCGCGTCCTGCGTTTCGCGGTTGAGAATTTTGGTGCTGGTGATGTGTTTGCGCTGCATGTAGGCGCCTTCGACGGAGCCGCGCGCGTTGATTATGTCGTGGAAAAGCACTTCGTACTTGTTGAGGAAATCCTCCAGCGTTTCCAAATCCGAATCCATGAGGTCGAGATTTGTCAGCAGACTGCCGCCCTCGCGTTCGATTCGGTTCATGTAATCTTCGGCGACGGTGAAATTTCTCAGCTGAATCTGGTGGCGGACTTCGGAAATGAGTTTGTAGCGGGTTTCGAGCGTCTCGCCTTCGCTGAGGTTGCTGCGCAGATTTTCTTCGAGCCTGCCGAGCCGTTCAGTCATAGCGCTGCTCTGCGTCTGCGAAGCGTCGTCGATGGATTTGTTGCAGGCGGCGATAAAGCGCTGAAAGAGGCCGGCGTTTTTGGTGTAGGAAAAATGCTCGCGGGCGGCGGCGACAACTTTGCTGTACTCGTCAATTTTTTTCTGGTCGGTTATGCGCGAATACGTCCGCGCCAGCTCAAGGTCATTCAGGAAATTGTCATAGGCGCGCTGAATCTGCCGCTCAACGCTGCGCTCAAAAGAATCTTCGTCCGTGAGCTTCGACTGCTGAGGAAAATGCTGCGAAAGGCACTGCCAAATTCCGAAGTCGTAGTTTTGAATCGCGGTATCGTAAGCGGTCTGCAGATTTTCCGCGAAAGATTTCCCGTCGAGATCCGCCTCAAAATTATCCACGCGCTTCTTGAGCGAAAATTCTTCTACGCCGAAAGAATCTGTTACGGGCAAATCTTTTTCGAGTTCGATATACTTCGAGCCGAGCAGGCAGGCGCCGTAGGAAAGCAAAGTATTTTCGCCGCTGAGTTTCCTGCCGAGGTTTTCAACAAATAAGCGAAAGACTATTTGACCAATCGTAGTTCTGTCGGTGACGGCGGGGAGCTGGCTTTTGAGTTCGTCGAGAATTTCGAGCGCCTTATCAGCTGGCGCGCTGGGTTTCGAGCCGCTGCCGGAGGCGTCGAATTTCCTTTTGGCGTGCAGGTAGTTCAAAAGCGCCGTCAGAATGTCGCTCATGACTTTATAAAGTTCCTTGCGGCTGATTTTGTCGTTGACGCCTTCCCTGTCGCGGAGCATGGGGTTGACGAGGGATTTGCCGCCAATTTTTTCGATAAAGTTATCGATTTTCTTTTTGGAGAAAATTTTTTCGTCGATAATCGCGCTGCCGTCTTCGACGATTTGATTTAAATCGGCGTCGGTGAACTGCTGGCAGAACTCCAGAATTTCTTCGGGCGAATGTTCGTCCACGTCCAATAATTTGCGCACGTCGCCGTTATTTCTGAAGTACTGCTGCACTTCTTCCTTGAGGCTGTAGCGCTTAATCAGAAGGGATTCGGTTTTCTGTTTGGCATCTTCGAGGAGTGCAAGCGCGGCGTTAAAATTACTTTCGCTGTTATCGCCGGAGCCCTGCAGGCAGTCCGCGAAGGCGAGCCCGTTGTTTTCCGTGAAGAGGTTGAAAATGCTGGCGAGTTTTTTAGCGGCGGGAAGTTCCTTCAGTGCGGCGTTTGACTTATCGCCGTTTAACTGCCGCCAGAGCTGCTGAATCTGGTAATTTGAAGGATTGGCGGGCGCGAAGAAATTTTTAATCGTCGCCGCCAGGTTCAAATAGTCAGCGCCGATGTTGACTTTTGAAACTTCGAGGCCGCTCGTCCAGAAACTGTACGTGTCGAAATCGTGGAGCGTGCTGAGCGTAACGGGGTCGTCGAGGATAAAGCCAATTTCGCGCGTCAGATCGTCAATCCAAAGTTCGTTTTCGTTGTCAGCGAAATAATCTTTCAGCGCGTGCAGAGCCAGCATACCGCGACCGGTTTCGCCTTCCCTGAAAAGTTTCGCGACTTTTTTCAGCGAATCGGAGCGGAAAATATCTTCGTCGGTTGTCAGCGTTTCGACGGGCGGCTCAACGATAACGGCGGGCTTGATTTTCGTTTCAGTAACTGCGGGTTCGATTTTGGTTTCAGTTTCCGGCGCGCCGCTGAAAATATCTTCGCCGTCGTCGGGCGTTTCCTCCGCGTCAGAATCAATCGTGACGGGCTGGGCGGGTTCGTCCGTCAGAAGATTTTTGAGCGTGTCGAGGCTGACTTCGCTGCCGGTTCTGTCAAAGAGCCCTTCCCAGGTAAACATGAGGAAGTTGACTTTTTTGAGCTTGAGCGTCTCGAAAATTTTGAGCCAGGCGAGGTCTTCCTTGTGGAGCGCGAAAATAATTACCGCCTTCAAATCCGTGCCGGCTTCGAGTTCGCGTTCAATGATAAGGCGGAAAGACGCGACGTGAGATTCAACCCCCGAGCCGATTAGTATCAGCGAGAACATGAGCACGACGCGATTTTTGTCGGCGCCGTCCACGAAGTTTGTGCGCGCGATTGGCATCAGACCGCCGTAGGGGAATTTGATTTTCAGAATGTCGCGCAGGCGCATTTCGTACATTGCCAGCGTCGAAAAACGCAGCGCGTCAATCATCGTGATAAAATAATTTTTGTTGACATTTTTCGGCACGTTGCGTTTAAGGTAGCGGCAGCAAAGTTCCAGCCCGAAATCGTTGAGGAAATAAAATACAATTCCGCGCCAGGTAACTTTGTCGACGATACCCCAGTTGAAAAATTTGTCGCAGAAGGCGGGGAAGTCGGGAATTTTTTTGCTGAGCTTGCCGACGTTGAAAATGCTGCTGGGGTCGTCCCTGAAAAAAATTCTGGTGTTGATAAGCAGTTCGACGACGGCGACGGAATCGTTGCTGCTGAGGATGTCGCGGATTTTGTTCCTGAACGCCTTGACGCTGGTTTTCTTGTTATCGGGCGCCTCTTCGATTTTGAAGTTGTTCCTGTCGACGGTTACGAGCGACAAATCGAGCGGCGGGACGGCGTTTTCCATTTTTTTCCGCACGTCGGAGATTGAGCGCTTTGCAGGAATTGGCGGGAAATTCAGCGGCGTCGGTTCGGGCTGTACTTTTTCGGCGGGCGGTTCCGGCTTTGGTTGTTGAACTTTTTGTTTTTTGAAGTGCAGAATGCGGCGCATGACCGCCATTGTTATCAGCGGCGTTTCGGAAAAATTTTCGTGTACCCTGAGGAAATCTTCTTCGGAAAGTTCCTCCGTTTCGCTGGCGCCGTCGATAATTTCAGCGAGCAGAATAAATTTCTTCGCAATGTTGGCAAGGTGGTTGGGCTCGGTACTGTCGGCTTTGTTTTTGAGTTCCTCAGCTCTGGCCTGAATTTTTTGGACGGCTTCGAGCATTGTGGGGGACTTGGAATCGACTGTGAGCGTGGAAAATCTTTCGAGGACTTTGGTAATTTGTTCGAGCTTGCAAATTTGTTCAAGGCGGTTCAAACTTTTGTCGACGACCTCAAGTTTTCGGGAAGTCGCCGCCATTTTCAGCTGTTCGACTGAGAAAAATTCCTGCTGCGCGCCTAAAATTTGTTCAAGCAGCTGGTGCACTTCCTCAGAATCTGCGTCGATAAACAATCCCTTTTCGATTGAGCTGGCAATTTCTGTCAGGATTGGTTTCAGCTGCCAGCGCGATTCGTTCATCTGCTCGAATAATTTTCGCAGTTTGTCCAGCGCGTCCGAATTTAAATTTTCCATCGGGAATCCTCCTTAAAATTTTATGAAATTAATATTTGACGCCTGCCGGAAAAAACCTGCCCGCGCGTTGACTTGCTTTAACGGCGCGTTCGGTATATACTACGCGTGCACAAAAAATTTTTCGGGAGGGATTTTTATGAGAAAGCGCCCCATTATCGAAGACGACGAAGAAATTTATATTCCTGAGCTCGACGAGGTTGACGCAGAAATTGACATTCACGGGCAGTACCCGCGCTCTAACGCAGGAATTGCGCTGGACTGGTCGCCGCTTGAGCAGCAGATTTTTGACCTGCTCTATCTGAACCGTTTCGCAAAGTACGACCGCGAAGTTTTGGACGAGGCGGCGAAGGAAGCAATTCACCTCGTCAAAACGTTCAAGTCGCACGAAATTGCGCGCATTGCGTCCGTCGCTATGATGGCGTTCCAGCTTTCGGAATCAGAGGGAAAATCCTTTGAGGAGGAGTACCAGAAATATATCGACTACATTCGCAAGCACCCCGAAGACGCCGAAGAAGTGAGGTAACGCCGCGCGATGATTTTAGTTACAGGAACCACCGGTCAGCTGGGGCACGACGTTATTCGCGAACTTTCAAGGCGCGGCGAAGATTTTCTCGGTACGACGCGCGCGGAACTCAACCTTGCTGACCCCGACGCCGCGAAAAAATTTATCCTTGAGAAAAAGCCTGACGCCGTGATTCACTGCGCCGCGTACACCGCCGTTGACAAGGCGGAAACTGAGGCGGAACTTGCGCTGACAGTCAACGGGCTCGCCACGCGCAAAATCGCTGAGGCCTGCCGCGATATTGGCGCCAAAATGCTTTACCTCAGCACCGACTACGTTTTCGGCGGCGACAGCCACATTCCCTACGAAATTCACGACGAAAAAAATCCCGTCAACGTCTACGGCAGGAGCAAACTCCTCGGCGAAGATTCGGTTATCGCCGTGCTGAAAAATTATTTCGTCGTGCGTATCAGCTGGGTTTTCGGCGCCAACGGCAAAAATTTTGTTAAGACAATGCTAAATCTCGCCGATAAAAATAAAAAACTGCGCGTCGTAAACGACCAGGTCGGCAGCCCGACTTATACCGCTGACCTCGCGCCGCTTTTAGTCGATATGATTTACAGCGACAAATTCGGAATTTACCACGCGACGAATGAAAAATTCTGCAGCTGGGCGGAATTTGCCGAAGAAATTTTTAAGCAGGCTGGCAAAAAAGTTGAAGTTGAAAAAATTTCTACCGCCGATTATCCGACGCCCGCTAAGCGCCCGTTCAATTCGCGCCTCAGTAAAAAAAGTCTCGACGACGCGGGATTTAAGCGGCTGCCGGACTGGGAAGACGCAGTGAGAAGATTTCTAAATGAAGTAAAACTTTAAGCATAAGTCAGCATTTTTTAAGCATAAGTCAGCATTTCTTTTTGCCAAAAAGAAACGCTGGCAAAGAAAAACTGGGCCGAATGACGCCGTCCAGGCGTCAGTGCGGCCCGCGCCCCATCCGTGGGGCGCTCCTTCCACCGTTACATAACGATAAGCTGAATACAAAAATTTTGGGAGGGTTTGACATGGCTTTAATGGAAGGCAAGACCGTCACCGCGAAAAATCGCTTCGGCGGCAAGGGCGAAATTTATATCACGCACCTTCTTACGCAAAACGAAATGCTCGGTCAGTGCGGTATGTTCGCCAAAGTTACCGTACCGCCTGGCTCTTCGCTCGGCAGGCACGCCCACAACGGCGATTCCGAAACCTATCACATTCTGCAGGGTACCGCGCAATACACCGACGGCGACGAAACTTATACCGTCAGGGCGGGCGATACCACTTTCTGCGCGGACGGCGCGTTCCACGGCATCGAAAATACCGGCAGCGAGGATTTAATTTTCATGGCACTCATTATTAAAACGCCCGCTTAAATCGACGCCGCGACTTCCCTTGCGCCATCAACCATAATCGCTCAGAAAGTTGGTGGCGTATTTGCATTTATAATCGCCAGTATTTTTTCATTTTCGTATGCTAAAATGCTAAACTCAAAGTTCCAGGAGGTGGAGTCTATGCTCGACAAAATTATAAAGTTTTTTATCGTGCTGACGTTCGTCATAGCGGGCGGCGCGCTCTTGCGGCTGGCAACTCCGTGGATGGCGACATTAATCACGACGGAATTTTTTCAAGTCGACCTGGGAATTTTTCAGCTGACGCTCGCGGGACTGATTTGCATTCTGATTGGCGCAACTCTGGGCGGGATAGGCGGCTGGCTGGTATCGCCTTTTTTCATTCGCTGGCTGAAAACTTTCACGTCCTTCGTCGAAAAGCAGCTCAGCAAAATGCCGATTAACGACGTCATAGCCGGCGCCGCTGGTCTGGCGATTGGACTCATAATCGCGGATTTGCTGGGCAACGCCTTCGCTCGCATACCTGGCGTCGGAAATTTTCTCCCAATTGTATTCAGCCTCGTGCTCGGCTACCTCGGCATTCGCCTGACGATTAAAAAGCGCAGAGAAATTGAAAGCAGCCTCAATTTTATTCCGCGCATGTTCAGAGAAGTTATGCGCAGCCGCGAAGAAAAGGCTAAGAACGACGCCAGCGCTGACGCTGAAAATATAACTGACGCAGAAAATTCCGCCGCCGCTCAATCTGAGGAGGCGCCGCACAAAATCAGTCTCGTCAAAGCTGAAACTAAGGTTGAGCCCGAAACTGCGCCGGAAAAAAATTACAAACTGCTCGATACCAACGTGATAATCGACGGCCGCATTGCCGACATTTGCAAGACCGGCTTCCTCGAAGGCAAACTGCTGATTCCCGTTTTCGTTCTGGAGGAACTTCAGCACATAGCCGATTCGCCGGACAATCTGCGGCGCGTACGCGGTCGGCGCGGGCTGGACGTTCTGCAGAAAATCCGCGAAGATTCGCCGCTCGAAGTCGAAATTGTGAACATTGACTTCGACGACATTCACGAAGTCGATTCCAAGCTCGTCCGCCTCGCGCAGAAAGTCGGCGGCAAAATTATCACAAACGATTTCAATTTGAACAAAGTCGCTCAGCTGCGCGGCGTCGAAGTTCTCAACATAAACGATTTGTCCAACGCCGTCAAAGCCGTGGTTATCCCTGGCGAGACGATGAAAGTTCAGGTCGTCCGCGACGGCAAGGAGCCTGGGCAGGGCGTTGCCTATCTTGACGACGGCACGATGATTGTTATCGAAAATGGACACAGGTACTTGAGCCGGACGATTTCCGTTGAAGTTACCTCGGCGCTGCAAACTTCCGCCGGCAGAATGATTTTCGCTAAGCCGCGCTGACTGGTTTTATCATGGGAAAAATAAGTTTAATCGCGATAGGTTCCTCGACGGGCGGCGTGGAGGCGCTGGCGACGATTTTGCCGCGTCTTCACCCGCCGCTCCCGCCAATCGTCATCGTCCAGCACATACCGCCGGATTTTTCGCGAATGTTCGCAGACAGAGTCAACCGCGAATGTTTTCTGACGGTCAAGGAAGGCGAGAACGGCGAATTTATCCGCGAAAATTTTGCGTACATCGCGCCAGGCGGCTTGCATATGAAAGTTAGTCGTTACGGCGGCGAGCGCCTGCAACTGCGCTGTTTCATGGCGCCGCCGGTGCATTCGTGCCGTCCGGCAGTCGACATACTTTTTAAATCCGTCGCGGAGGAAGTTGGAGCGTCAGCGCTCGGCGTAATTCTCACGGGAATTGGCAAAGACGGTGCGGCGGGCTTACTCGAAATGCGGCAGAAAGGCGCCGTCACGCTGGGGCAGGACAAAGATTCTTCCGTAGTTTATGGAATGCCGAAATCCGCCTTTGAAATTGGCGCTGTCAGCCGTCAAATTCCGCTGGCCGGTATGGCGCTGGCAATTTCCGCTATCGCACACAAAAATTGAGCAAAAAATTAAGCTGTGAGCAGTTTCGCCCGCAGCTTTTTTCGTTTAGCAAACTCTGACATTTTCCGCGCCGAGGAAGTTCCTTAGCTCGCCGATAAATCTTTTGCCGTCGGAAATTTTCAAGTCTGGATTTTTCCATTTGCCGAAAACCTGAACGTGAACGACGCCGGCGCCAGGATTTTTTTCAAGAATTTCGCGCAGAGTTGCGGGAGGAATTTTCGGCGGCAGCGTCAGATAAATTTCCGGCACATAATTTTTCGCGCTGACAATATTGTCCGCCAGAATCTGAATCCTGTCGCTGGAAATGTCGACGCGCCCGTTAATCACCAAAACTTCGTCGACGCGCAGAAACTCCGCGCACTTGTTGAGAATCTGCGCGAAAACCGTAACGCGGACGCTGGCGGTTAAATCTTCGAGCGTAAGGAAAGCCATCATGCCGCCGGTTTTCGTCGTGACCTGCCGCAGACTCGTAACAATCCCGCCGACCTTGACGCGCTTGCCGTGCTGGAACTCGCCGCGCTTAACCTGTTCAATCTGAATCAGCCCAGAAAATTTGTCGGCAAATTCGTCAAGCGGGTGCCCGCTCATGTAAAAGCCAAGCGCCTCCTTTTCGCCGCTGAGAATTTCTATGCGCGGCGCCTCAGGAATTTCGGGGACGGCATAGGCGCTGGGAATTTCAATTTCGCCGAAAAGATTAATCTGCCCGCTGGCAATTTCTTTCTGCTTAGCCGCGCCCGCGCTTATCGCCGAATCGACCGACGCCAGAAGCGCCGTCCTGCGCGAATCAACGCTGTCGAAAGCGCCGCTCTTTATCAGATTTTCCAGCGCGCGCTTGTTGAAATTTTTCCAGTCAATCCGCTGACAGAAATCCACCAGCGATTTAAATTTCCCGCCGCGCTCGCGAACTTCGACGACGCCCGACATACTTTCTTCGCCGAGATTTTTAATCGCCGACAGCGCAAATCGAATCGCGCCGCCCTCAACTTCAAAGTGCACGCCGCTTGCATTTACGTCCGGCGGTAAAATTTCTATGCCCATGCTCCGCGAAAGTTCCACGTAGCTGCCGACCCTGTCCGAGTCCATCACGCTCGACAACATCGCCGCCATGAACTCCGCCGGAAAATGCGCCTTCAAATAAGCCGTCTGCCACGCGATTAGCGCGTACGCCGCCGAGTGCGATTTGTTGAATCCGTAGTCCGCGAAATGCGTCAGCAGCTCGAAAATTCGTACCGCTAAAGATTTTTCCACGCCGTTTTTCTCGCAGCCCGCTAAGAAATTTTCCCGCTGCGCCAGAAGTATTTCCGCCTTTTTTTTGCCCATCGCCCGCCGCAGCAAATCCGCCTGCCCCAGCGTGAACCCCGCCAGCGCCTGCACGATTTGCATGACCTGTTCCTGATACAAAATCACGCCGAACGTTTCGCGCAAAATCGGCTCAAGTTTCGGGTGCAGGTACTGCGGCTTTTTCAGTCCGTGCCGCCCGCTTATGAAATCTTCCACCATTCCGCTCCCCAGCGGCCCTGGCCGGAACAGCGCGACCGTCGGGATTAAATCTGCGAATCCTTCCGGCCGCAAATCTTTGACGAGTTTCGTCATTCCTGGCGACTCCATTTGGAAAACCGCGCCCGTGTCGCCGTCCGAGAGCATTTGCGCCGTGAGTTTGTCCCGCAGCGGAATTTTGCTGAGGTCGACTTTCACGCCGCGAATTTTTTTTATGTTCGCTATCGCCTCGTCGATTATCGTCAGCGTCCGCAGTCCGAGGAAGTCCATTTTCAGCAGCCCGAGTTCTTCGATTTTGTCTTTGTCGTACTGCGTGACCAGCATTCCGTTGGAAATTTGAACCGGCACGTATTCCGTCAGCGGCAGTTTTGAAATGACGATACCGGCGGCGTGCGTCGAGGCGTGGCGCGGTAAACCTTCAAGCCGCCGCGCAAAATCTACCACGCGCCTGACTGCAGAATTATTTTCGTACTCATTTTTGAAGTCGCGCGAAGTCTGCAGCGCTTTGTCGAGAGTAATTTTCAGCTCGCTGGGAATCATTGCGACGAGGCGCGAGCCTTCGGAATAGGGAATGTTCAGCGCGCGCACAACGTCACGAATCGCCGCCTTCGCCGCCAGCGTCCCGAAAGTCACAATCTGCGCGACGTGCTCCGCGCCGTAAAAATTTTTCACGTACTCGATAACTTCTTCGCGGCGAATGTAGCAGAAATCCACGTCAATATCGGGCATGGTGACGCGTTCGGGGTTGAGAAATCTTTCAAAGAGTAGGTTAAATTCCAGCGGGTCGAGCTCAGTAATTCCCAGAATGTAAGCGACGATACTGCCCGCCGCCGAGCCGCGCCCAGGTCCCACAGCAATCCCTTTTTTCTTCGCGAAGTCGATAAAATTCCAGACGATTAGAAAGTAGCCGGCGTAGCCCATTTTCTGAATCACGTCGAGTTCGTAATTGAGCCGCGTCAAAACTTCGTCGGTGAAAAGAATGTAGCGGTCGCTGAGTTTTTCGTAGCAGAGCTTGCGGAGGTATTCGTCGTCGCTGGAAAAATTTTCCGGCAGCGGAAATTCCGGCAGCTGAAGTTTACCGAACTCAAAAGTTACGTTGCAGCGCTCAGCAATTTTCAGCGTGTTATCGCAGGCTTCGGGCACGTCAGCAAAAAGTTCGCGCATTTCTTCCGGCGACTTCAGAAAATAATCGTCGGAAGGAAAGCGCAGGCGTTTAGCGTCGTCAACGGTCTTGTTCATCTGAATGCAAAGCAGCAGGTCTTGAAATTCGCTGTCTTCGCGGCGGACGTAGTGGCAGTCGTTGGTAGCGACGAGCCCCAGATTAAGTTCGCGGGAAATTTTTATAAGAGCGTCGCGCACAATTTTTTCTTCGTCTAGCCCGTGGTTTTGAAGTTCGAGGAAAAAGTTATCGCGCCCGAAAATTTCAGCGTACTCCTTAGCGAGTTCGACGGCGCGCGGGAAGTTGTCAGAAAGAATCGCGCGGGGAATTTCGCCGATAACGCAGGCGCTCAGCGCGATAAGTCCTTCGTGATATTCGCGCAAAAGTTCCTTATCGACGCGCGGCTTGTAGTAAAAGCCTTCGGTGGCGGCGGCGGAAACGAGCTTGACGAGATTTTTGTAGCCGGTGTTATTTTCGGCTAGGAGAATCAGGTGAAAATATTTTTCGCCGCTTACTTCGGCGCGGACTTTTCTTGAAGTGGGCGCCACGTAAACTTCGCAGCCGATAATTGGTTTGACGCCGCATTCGAGCGCCGCCTTATAAAAATCGATGACGCCGTACATGTTGCCGTGGTCGGTGATAGCCAGCGCGCTCATGCCGAGATTTTTCGTCTGGTCGAGAACGTCAGCAATGCGCGCGGCGCCGTCGAGCAGGCTGTATTCGGTGTGGTTGTGCAGGTGGACGAAATTTTTTTCAATCATAAATAACGCCCTCCCCTAAAAAATTTTTTAACTTTGTAATCGTTCGAGTTCCGACGGGTCAGCGAGCCAGTCAGTCAGCGCGGGTTTATTTTCCGGCGCACAGGGAATTAGTGCGAGGAAATTCTCGGCGAAAATGTCAACGCCGGTCGCGGCGGGGAAGCCCTGCATTCCGAAACGCTCAGCGAATTTGAAACTTAGCGCGTCAACGGGGCATTTGTAAAGTTTACCGTCGCGCAGGAACCGGCAAAAGTTGCTGTGACAGACGGCGCGCGCTTTCGCAGAATCGTGGCCGCTTTGAAGTGTTAAAAAAACGTTGAAGGTTTCAACTTCGCCGGTAACGTTCAGCAGTGGAATTTCATTTTCAGCGAGCGTGGCTTTGATTTTGTCGAGAATTTTTAACGTCGGCGGGTAAAGCGAAATATCAACCGTGAATTTATTTTCGCGCAGGGCGTCGAATAATTTTTGCGGCGCACTGGGAAGAAGCAGACCGTTGGTAACGAGCCGGAGCGCAGTTTTTGGCAGGAATTTCCGCGCGATTTTAATGTACTGGTCAAGATTTTTCAAAAGGAGCGGTTCGCCGCCCATTAGCCGGAGTCGAAGAACGCCAGCTGTTTCAGATTTGCGAAGTGCGTGCAGCCGCGGCAGTTAAGATTGCAGCTGTCAATTAAATTTGCCTCCATGTACGGAATGAACGCCCTGCCACCGTCCAGCCAGTAAATTTGCTCCGCAGTATTCCAAAAGTTTATGACGCCAGTGGGAATTTCGTACAGCTTGCAAAATTTAACAACATCCTTCAAGGTCCCTCCTCGGCGATAATCAAGCCGTCAAGCGCGCCGGAATCAATCAGCCTGCGAAATTCAAAAAAGCTAACCTGCTGAAAATCAGCGGGCAGATTGAAACTTTCTTCGCCGCGGCTGGAAATAAAATCGCTGACGAAATGCGTAACTTCCACGCCGGAATTTTTGAGCGCGTCGATAAGCTGAACGGCACGCGGCGGATACCCGCAAACTGCAATGTTACCTCGAGCTAAATTTCCATGATAATCGGCAGAATCATTGGGCGGCGGCGGGTCTGGTCGAAGAGGAACTGCGCCAGCGCGTCTTTAACCTGAACTTTCATCGTTGACCAGTCGGAAATTTTTTCTTCGGTGCAGCGCCGCAGTGCCTGCAAAACTCTCGCCTTTGCCTCGTCCATGAGCTCTTCGGATTCGCGGACGTAAACGAAGCCGCGCGAAACGATATCGGGGCCGGCGACGATTTTGTTAGTCTCCTTGTTCATAGTGACGACGACGATTAAAATTCCGTCCTGAGAAAGCTGGCGGCGGTCGCGCAGGACGATATTGCCGACATCGCCGACGCCCAGCCCGTCAACCATGACGACGCCCCAGTTAATTCTGCCGACGACTTTGCCGCGCTCTTTGGTGAACTCGAAGACGTAGCCGTTTTCGCCAACGAGAATGTGGTCGCGCGGCATACCCAGTTCCTCCGCAAGTTTTGCGTGCGCGAAGAGGTGATGAATTTCGCCGTGGACGGGAATGAAAAATTTCGGCTTAATCAGATTGTGCATGAGTTTAAGTTCTTCGCGCGAGGCGTGGCCGGAAACGTGAATGCCGTCGTTGCGGCTGTAAATGACGTTGGCGCCGAGGCGTAAAAGGTTATCAATAGTTTTGGCGACAACTTTTTCGTTGCCAGGAATGGGCGTGGCGGAAATTATCACGGTATCGCCCTGAATAATGTCAACCTGCCGGTGGTCGCTCATAGCCATGCGGGTCAGCGCGCTCATGGGCTCGCCCTGGCTGCCGGTTGTTATGATAACGACGCGGTTGGCGGGGTAATTCACGATGTCTTCAATGTCGATAATGACGCCTTCGGGCGCGTGAATGTAACCGAGCTCAAGGGAAATGTTGACGACGTTGACCATGCTGCGGCCGAGAATTGCGACGCGGCGGCGGAAGCGTACGGCGGTATCGATAACCTGCTGAATGCGGTGGACGTTGGAAGAAAAAGTTGCGACGATAATTCTGCCCTGCGCGTTCATAAATTCGCGGGTGAAAGCGGCGCCGACGGTTTTTTCGCTGGGCGTGTGGCCTTCCTTTTCGGAATTGGTGGAGTCGGCGAGCAAAACGAGTACGCCTTTCGTGCCAAGGTCTGCGAGGCGGCGGAAGTCAGTCATTTTGCCATCAACGGGCGTGTAGTCGAATTTGAAGTCGCCGGTGTGCACGACCATTCCGACGGGCGTTTTAATCGACAGCGCGATAGAATCTGGGATTGAGTGATTGACGCGGATAAAGCCGACGCTGAAACAGCCGAGCATTACAATTTCGCCAGGCGTAACCGCGCGCAAATTGCCGGAGTCGACGCCGTTTTCGTGCAGGCGCCCTTCCAAAATTCCCAGCGTCAGTTTCGTTCCGTACACCGGCACCGAGAGTTTTTTCAAAATGTACGGCAGCGCGCCAATGTGATCTTCGTGCCCGTGCGTCAGAATTATCGCCTTGAGGCATTGCTGATTTTCCAGCACGTACGTGATGTCCGGAATGACTAAATCGATTCCCAGCATTTCATTTTCCGGAAACATTAAGCCCGAATCGACAATAATCATTTCGTCGCCGCAGCGGATTACCGTCATATTTTTTCCGATTTCGCCCAGCCCGCCCAGCGGAATTATCTGCAGTTTCTGTTCAGTTTTCTGTTCGTTCTTCAAAGTAAACAACCTCATTTCTGTTTTCCAATAAAATTACCTCCTGAGTTTTCAATACAAAAAATTTCCGTCCGAACACTCATAGCGTCAACATTTTAACATTTCGGCCGCGTCAATGCAATTTAAATTTGCGCGCTTGAAGGATTTTTAGCGCCTTCCCGCGAAATTTCACGTTAGAATTAATTTTTGGAGGGATTTAGTTTATGGTGAAACTCGTTGCCGTCGACGTGGACGGCACTTTTATTCATGATGACCACACTTACGACGAGTCGCGCTTTGAAAAAATTTTCGCCCAAATGAAAAAAGCCGGCTGCAACTTCGTCGTGGCGAGCGGCAACCAGTATTATCAGCTGCGCGAAATTTTCAGCAGGTACGGCGACGAAATTTCTATCGTCTCGGACAACGGCGCTTACGTAGAGGCGCGCGGCGAACTGATTTTCGCGGCGGACATTCCAAAGGCGTCAGCTCATTTTGCTGTCGACGTGTGCAAAAAAATTCCTGGCGTACAAATTTTCATGTGCTGCGTCAAATGCGCCTACTGCGAACGCGGCAACGTCCCCGCCGACCTTTTCAACTTCATGCACCTTTACATGCCGCGAATGGAATTTGTGGACGATTTGAAGAAAGTCGACGACCAGATTTTGAAATTCGCGCTGATTGTCCCCGAAGGCAAGCCGCTTGAGTACGAAGAAATTCTGCGCGAAAAACTCAGCGGCGTGCTCACGCCAACGGCAAGCGGAAATATTTCGATTGACCTTATCGTTCCAGGTTTGCACAAGGCGTCGGGAATTGCGCGGCTCGTCGAAAAGTTCGGGATAACTCCGGCGGAATGCACGGCGTTCGGAGACAGCTCAAACGATATTGAAATGTTGCGCTACTGCGGCGAAAGCTACGCCATGGGCAACGCGGCGCCACACGTCAAGGCTGTGGCGAAACATATTTGTCTGACGAACAACGAAGACGGCGCGCTGGTCGCGCTGGAAAAAATTTTTGGAGGCGATTAATTTGAAACACGGAGCAATTTTTGACATGGACGGCACGCTCGTCGATACCGAGAAATTTTTCCGTGACGCGTGGATAGAAACTGCGGACTTTTTCGGCGTGCAGCGCAAGCCCGAACTTGCGGCGGCGATGAGCGGTTCACAGCGCGCGAAAATGCCGGAAATTCTGCACAGGTTCCACCCGACGGTTGACGCAGAAAAATATATCGACATGGTTTATGCGAAAGTTGACGAGCGGCGCGAAACTGAACTGGAACTCAAATTCGGCGCGCGCGAAATTCTCGAATACTTCAGTGCGGAAAAAATTCCAATGGCGGTCGCCAGCAGTTCCAAAGCGGCGGTAGTCGAAAAAAATCTGGCGCGCGTCAATATCAGACAGTTTTTCACTGCGATAATCGGCGGCGACGAAGTACAAAACGGCAAGCCCGCGCCCGACATTTTCCTCAAGGCGGCGGAAATGATTCGCGTGCCGGCGGAGGACTGCTACATTTTCGAGGACAGTTTC
Source organism: uncultured Selenomonadaceae bacterium (assembly GCA_905234175.1). GTDB lineage: Bacteria > Bacillota > Negativicutes > Selenomonadales > Selenomonadaceae > Quinella. The sequence goes on from CAJOGX010000008.1 coordinate 29,651, forward strand.
AACGGGCTTCGCGCGGCGGCGGCGGCTAAGGGCGCGGCGATTTTCGTTATCGACTGCGTTCAGCCAATCGACGAGATTCGCGCGCTGAGCTCCGGCGGCGTTTACGAAAATCTGAAAGAAGCGCTTACCGCGATTCGTCAGGGGGATATTTAACATGCGACAGGATTTTTGGGGAAGTTTCAGGTGCGCTAAATCAACTGGAGTGATACAATGCCTTCGTATGCCCATGACGTTAAAAATGAGCTGGCGCGCAAGCTCGACGAGGATACCGAATGTATGCGCGCGGAACTTGCCGCGATTTTCAAGGTCGGCTCGGTTATCGGCGAAGACCGAATGGATTTTTCCACCGCGAACGCCGCCGTTGCCCGCAAGGTTATCACGCTGCTGAAAAAACTCTACCCCGACGCGAGCAAGGAAGTCGCCGCCGTCCGTACCAAGCGCCTGACGCGAACAATGCGCTACGCCGTCCGGCTTTTTCTTACCGGTCACACGGAAAAATTTTTCAGCGGGCTCGATTCGCCGGAAATTATTCGTCGCACGCGCTACAAAATTTCCTACCTGCGCGGCGCGTTTCTGGCTGGCGGCACAGTCAACCGCCCCGAAGCTCAGTACTACCTCGAAATTATGTCGCTGAATCCATCTGCGTCGGATTTCGTCAGGAGAATTTTTACGCAGCTGGAGTTCAATACCTCGGCGCGCGTCCGCAACAAAGATTTCGTCGTTCACATGAGCGAAGGCGATTCGATTTGGGAATTTCTCGGAATGATTGGCGCCGAAGAGGCCGTCGACCGCTTTGACAGCGCGCGCAATATGAAGGAAGTCCGCGCCAACGTCAACCGAATCACCAACTGCGAAATGGCGAACCTCAACAAGGCGATAGACGCCGCCCAGCGCCAGCTCGCCGATATTCGCCTCCTTATCGAGAATAACGTTAAAGTCAGCGACGAACTTCAGCAAACCATGCAAATCCGCCTGCGCCACCCCGAATACACCGTCGGGCAGCTCGCGGAAGAAATGTTTATCACGCGCCCTGGCCTGATGTACCGCTTTAAAATTCTTCACCAGCTCGCGGAAAATTTCCGGCGCTAATCAGCTGTACTTTTTGTCGCGCAGGAGGAAAAATCCAATCACGGCGTCAATCGCTACCAGCGCCATTAAATTTGCGTCGAAGAAAACGTTGGCGACGAAAGTCCCGACGATTATCACGAGCGGCAGGATTAATTTTTTCTCGCACTGCTTTTTTAAGAGGTCAATTGCGACGCTGAGCAGAAGCGCCGTCGCTCCGCACTGCATTCCCTTGAGCGCCAGCTGAACTTTTTCGTTCGTGGCGATTAAATCGTAAAACGTGGCGACGACCGTTATGATTATCAGCGGCGGCAAAATCGTGGCGAACATTCCTGTAAGCGCGCCCAAAACGCCCGCCATTCTGTAGCCCAGCATTATCGCCGTGTTCACCGCCATGATTCCTGGCGTCGACTGCGCGATTGCGACCATGTTCAGCGTTTCTTCGTCGCTTATCCAGTGGTATTCGTCGACGTACTTCGCCTTCAGGAGCGGGATTATAATGTAGCCGCCGCCGACGGTGAACGCGCTGACGATAAACGTTGACTTAAAAAGTTTCCAATAAAAATTCGCATCAGTTTTCGGTTCCATAAAAACACCTCTGGAGATGATATTTTGAAGATTTTGGCTGTCGATATCGGCGGGACTTTCGTTAAGTACGCCGTTATGAACGAAGCGGTTAAGTTTCTCAGTCGCGGGAAAATTCCTGCGCCCACGGGCAGTCGCGCGGATTTTTTTAACACCGTCAAAGAAATTTTCAGCGGCACCGGCGCCGAGGGAATTGCGCTTTCAATGCCTGGGATTATCGACGCGGAGCGCGGCGTCTGCCTCAAGAGCAACGCTTTTCCTTACAACAACGGCGTGAACGTCGCGCAGGTGGTCGAAAAAATTTGCGGCGTGCGCGCGACGGTGGAGAACGATGCAAACTGCGCGGCGCTGGCTGAGGCGGAGAGCGGCAGTCTTACCGACGTGGAAGATGGTTTCGTGATGATTTTCGGTACGTCGATTGGCAGCGCTTTCATTCGCGGCGGCGATATTCACCGTGGCAAAAATAATCTGGCGGGCGAAGTTGCGTTTACCTTTTCGGACGGCGAACTTTTCCAGAATTTCTGCAGCGTTCCCGCTCTGCTGAAAGATTATGCGCGCGCTAAAAATTTGTCAATCGAAAATCTTAACGGCAGGGATTTTTTTAAAGCAGTCGGCAGAAACGAAAACGACGCGCTTGCCTGCCTCGACAGGTTCACGCGCCGAATTGCTGTTCAGATTTTCAACATTCAAATGCTGCTCGACCCGGAAAAATTTGCGATTGGCGGCGGTATCAGCGCGCAGGCAAGTTTCATTGCGTCAATCCGCGCGAATCTTGATAAAGTTTACGCCGCCAGCCCGATAGATTTTCCGCGCGTCGAGGTCGTTCCCTGCAAATTTCTCAACGACGCAAATTTAATTGGTGCAATGTTCCGCTGGCTGAAATAAATTTTGTACAGGCTGCCCCTTAGCGGGCGGCTTTTTTTATTTGTCGTCAGCTTTCCACTGGTAGTCAACTTCGACGCCGTTTTTCTCCTTCTCAACGACTTCGCGCTGGAAGTGGAAACATTCCTCGGCGATTTTGTTATTCAGAATCAGCAGGCACAAAAGATTTGGAATAGCCATCAGGCCATTCATCGTGTCGGAAAAGTTCCAGACAATATCGAGCGTCTGCGTGGCGCCGACGAAAGTTATGCAGCTGAAAATGAAGCGGTAAGCGTAAATCACAGTGCGGTTACTGACAAGATATTCCAGCGACTTTTCGCCGTAGTATTCCCAGCCGAGAATCGTGCTGAACGCAAAGAGCGCCAGGCTGATTGAAACGATAAAGCGCGCCCATTCGCCGAAAACCGTACTGAACGCAAGAATCGTCAGCTGCGCGCCGGAAAAGAGCTTGCCGGTAGCAGGGTCAAGCATTCCAAGCATTCCAGAGCTGGCGATAACCAGACCGGTCAGCATACAAATAATCATGGTGTCGAAAAATGTGCCGGTCATATTGACATAGCCCTGACGTGAGGCGTGGTCAGTGCGAGCCGCCGCCGCCGCGATTGGCGCAGAACCTAAACCGGCTTCGTTTGAAAAAACGCCGCGCGCTACGCCCCAGCGCATTGCCGTGAGCATCGTCGCTACGATTGAGCCGCCGACGCCGCCAGCCACCGCTTCAGTTGAAAAAGCCATGCTGAGCATTGTCATAAAGCCCGACGGTACGTTTTCAAAATTCACGGCGATAACAACCATCGTCACGACGAGATAGAACGCCGCCATTGACGGCACGATTATGCTGGAAACTTTGCCGATTGAGTGAACGCCGCGCATTAAAACCGCCAGCGAGCAAACTACAAGCACGGCGCCGGTTACCCACGTAGGAATTTCAAAACTCGTAGCGAATGCCGCGCTGATTGAATTTGCCTGCGTCATGTTGCCAATGCCGAAAGACGAGCAGACCGCGAAGAATGCGAAGAGCGCCGCCATGATTTTCCCGAAGGCGCCGCCGATACCGTTTTTCATCGCGTACATTGGCCCGCCAGCCATTTCGCCGACGGAATTTGTCTCGCGGTACTTGACGGCCAGCACCGATTCGCCGTACTTTGTAGACAAGCCGAACGCCGCCGAAATCCACATCCAGATTATCGCGCCTGGCCCGCCCAAAACCATTGCCGTCGCTACGCCCACGATATTGCCCGTGCCGACCGTTGCAGAAAGCGCCGTCATCAGCGACTGGAACGGCGAAAGGTCGCCTTCGTGTTTCTGCTTCGTCTGCGTTATCATTTTTATCGCGTACCACAGATTTTTCCACGGCAGGAATTTCAGCCGAAACGTCAGGAATACGCCCGTGCCGACCAAAAGTGCCAGCATGACAGGCCCCCAGACAAAATTGTTCACGTCATTGAGTAGCTGCTCCAAATCCATTGTCATACCTCCCTGGAATTTGTGTAGCATAAATTATATTAAAATGGATTTTTCATGTCAATTTCCGCCACGTGAATACATTTCCGCCAATAATTTTTCAGCCCGCCTTGAAGTTGTAGACCGGCTTCATGACTTCGACAATCTCAACGGCGTCGCCGATAACGTCAAGAATATCGTCGAGCGACTTGTAAGCCTGCGGCGATTCGTCGAGCGTCGCCTCGCTGACGGACGTTGAATAAATCCCCTCCATCGACGCCTGATAATCGCTCATGCTCAGCCTTTCCTTAGCGGCACTGCGGCTCATAATTCTCCCTGCGCCGTGCGGAGCGGAAAAATTCCAGTCAGCGTTGCCCCTACCAATCGCCAGAACGCTGCCGTCGCGCATATTAATCGGGATTAAAACTTTTTTGCCGGAATGCGCCGCAATCGCGCCCTTGCGCAGAATCATTTCGTCGGTGTTAATGTAATTGTGTATCGTGTGAAAACTTTCGACGGCGCTGATACCCGTCCGCTTGATCAGAATTTCCGCCATGCGCTCACGATTCAGCCGCGCGAAGTGCTGACAAATTTCCACGTCGTGCAGGTACTGCGCCAGATATTTTCCGTACACAAAACACAAATCGTGCGGCGTCTCCGAATGCTGCTGCCGGAAATTCCTGTGCAGTTCCTTAATCGCCTCCTGAATTTCCGAACGCCGCCCAGCCGCCTTGTACTCGCTGATAATTTTTTCCTGCGCTTTGAACATTTCCTCCTTGCCAATCGCCAAATCCACCGCCAGCTTCTGATAAATTTCCGCGACCTGCTTGCCCAGATTCCGGCTGCCGCTGTGAATCACCATATAAAAAGTCCCGTCGCGCGCTCGGTCAATCTCTATGAAATGGTTGCCGCCGCCCAAAGTTCCAATGCTCCGCTCAATCCGCCGCGTGTCCTTCAAGCCTCTGTAGCAAAACAAATCCTGCAACTCGAATCTTTCGCCGCGACTTTCCCAGACATTTTTGCCGGACGGAATTTTATGCGCCGCCTCGTCGAACCGCTCAAAGTCAATCGCCGCCGCGTCGAGTTTCACGGTAAACATTCCGCAGCCAATATCGACGCCGACGACGTTTGGAACCGCCTTATCGCTGACGGTCATCGTCGTGCCAATCGTACAGCCGACGCCAGCGTGCACGTCCGGCATAATCCGAATCTTACTGCCGCGCGTAAATTCGTAGTCGCACATTCGCCGAATCTGTTCGCGCGCCTCGTCCTCCATTTCCTTCGCGAACGAAACCGCCGTGCTGACTTTCCCGATAATTTCTTCCACAAAAATCCCTCCAGAAATTTTTTCGCTAAGATTATACCAGAAACCGTTGCATTTTTTCGCGCATTCAAATAAAATAATCTGATTGAAAATAACTTGAAAGGAGTGGCCGATTTGCGAATCAGGAAGAAACCGAACGTCGGCGAGAAGCTTAAGGATTTTGCGGCGTTCGTGTCAACGGAAAAAATTGGCGCTGAAAAAGCTGGGCACTGGCACGAAATTTTTGCCAGCGAAAATCCTCTGCACGTCGAACTTGGTTTCGGCAAGGGCGATTTCATTTCCCAGATCGCTGAGAAAAATCCGCAGATAAATTTTCTCGGACTCGAAATTGAACCGACCGTCGTACTGGCCGCCGCGCGAAAAGTCTTTGAAAAAAATCTGCTCAACGTCCGGCTGGCGGTCTTCGACATAAACAATATCGCGGAAATTTTCGCCGAGGAGGAAGTCGACCGGCTGTATATAAATTTCTGCGACCCCTGGCCGAAAAAGCGCCACGCTAAGCGTCGACTGACGTACGTAAAATTTCTGGAGATGTACAAAAAAATTTTATCGCCCGCCGCCGAAATTCACTTCAAGACGGACAATCGCGGCTTATTTGATTTTTCGCTGGAGCAATTTGAACTGGCTGGCTTGAAAGTTTCGGACGTGACGAACGATTTGCACGCCGCCGAGCCGCCGGAAAATATTCGCACTGAATACGAAAATCGATTCGCGGCGCTGGGCGTTCCTATCAATCGCTGCGTAGTTAGGCGGTGAGAAAATTGGCTGCAAAAACTTCAACGCCCGTCGAAACGCTCGAGGCTGAAAGTAAAAAATTCTGGAATAACGAAATGGAAGCGATTATCGGGATAATGTTCGTGCTAATAATTCTCGGCACGATAAACGTTTTCAGCGCGAGTTTCATAAAAGCCGACCTGGAGCAGGGCACGCCGTATTATTATCTTTGGCGGCAGGGGGCAAATCTTGCTGTCGGGCTGGTCGCGTTCATAATCTGCTTTCGCTGCGATTATCGCCTTTGGCGGCGGTACACGCCGTTCATACTGGCTTTTACGATGCTGTCGCTGATTCTGGTTCTGCTGATAGGGCCGGAAGTGAACGGCGCGAAACGCTGGCTGGGGTATGGCGCGTTGCGGTTTCAGCCGGCGGAAATTGCCAAGCTGGTCGCAATCATGATAGCGGCGGCGTATCTGGCGCGGCAGGTGCGGCACAACCTCGAAATAAAAATTTTCACGCCGCAAATGGGCTTAATCGCGGTGATGTTCGCGCTGACGGAAATCGAGCCGGATATGGGGACGGCGTGCATAATTCTGGGCGTGCCGCTGATAATGCTAATCGTGGCGGGGCTCGACCGGCAAAAAGTTTACATGATGTCAGGCGCGGCGCTGGTTGGCGCGATAGCGATGATTTTGCGAAACCCTTACCGGCTGAACAGATTGAAAATTGTATTAGACCCGTGGTCGGACGCGCAGAATTACGGCTATCAGACGGTGCAGAGCCTGTCGGCGATAGGTTCGGGCGAGCTGACGGGAATGGGTCTGGGCGTCGGAATGTCGAAGTATGAATACCTGCCGGAAGCGCACACGGATTTTGCGTTCGCGATTTTCTGTCAGGAGAATGGATTTCTTGGCGCGATTTTTGTACTTTTACTTTTCGCGGCGCTGGCAGTATACGCCACACGCATAGCGGCGAAGGCGCGCGACGAGTTCGGGCAAATGCTTTCGATAGGAATTATGATTTTAATCGTCGGGCAGGCGATAGGAAATTTGCTGATGGTCGGCGGCATGTTCCCCGTCGTAGGAATACCGCTGCCGTTCATAAGCTACGGCGGCACGTCGCTAATCGTAACAATGGCGGCGATGGGAATTTTGGCGAATATCGGGCGGCTTGGTAATAATGATTAAGGAAACCTATGACGTGACGGGAATGAGTTGCAGTGCGTGTTCGGCGCGCGTAGAAAAAGCTGTGGCGAAAGTTGTCGGCGCGGAAAATGTCAGCGTCAACCTGCTCACCAACAGTATGCAGGTCAGGCATAGCGAAGAAATTTCTGCCGCAAAAATTATTGACGCGGTTGTCGACGCGGGCTACGGCGCCAGCTTAAAAAATTCTGCCGCGAAACCTTCAGCCGACACGAAAAAATCTGCGCGAACTATCGACGTGGAAATTTCCGAAATGCGAACGCGGCTCACGTGGTCGATAATTTTTCTAATCCCGACGGTTTTAATTTCAATGCACGTGGTCGGCGCGGAAATTTTCAGCGGGCGGGAAAACGCGGTAACATTCGCCTTCGCGCAGTTTCTGCTGATTCTGCCGATAATGTACCTCAACCGAAAATATTACGTGAACGGCTTCAGGAATTTGTTTCGCGGCGCGCCGAACATGGATTCGCTGGTTGGAATGGGCTCGATGGCGGCGGCGGTTTTCGGAGCGTTCGCGCTGTTTCGCATTGGCTACGGCCTGGGGCACGGCGATTTGGCGCTGGTTGACGAGTACCGCCAGAATTTATATTTCGAGTCCGCCGGAATGATTGTCACTCTGATAACTGTCGGAAAATATTTCGAGGCGCGGGCGAAGGGCTCAACCACGCGCGCCGTCGAGGCTCTGATAAACCTTGCGCCGAAAACTGCTACAGTCCTGCGCGACGGCGTTGAAAAAAATATTCCCGTCGAAGAATTAGTTGTCGGCGACGAAATTTCTGTGCGGCCTGGCGAAAGTTTTGCGGCGGACGGCGTTGTTATCGCTGGCGAATCGAGCGTTGACGAATCTGCGCTGACCGGCGAGAGTCTGCCCGTTGAAAAATCTGTCGGCAGCAAAGTCACGGGCGGCACGATTAACGGCGGCGGGTTCATAAAGTTTCGCGCGGAAAAAGTTGGCGGCGACACGGCGATTAGCAAAATTATCGCGCTGGTTGAGGAGGCGAGCGCCAGCAAAGCGCCAATCGCCAAGACCGCTGACAAAATCGCCGGCATTTTCGTGCCCGCCGTTATCGCAGTTTCAATCGCCGCTGGAATTTTCTGGCTGGAAAGCGGCGCCGGAGTCGAGTTCGCATTTTCAATCGCCGTTTCGATTCTGGTTATCAGCTGTCCCTGCGCGCTCGGTCTGGCGACGCCCGTTGCGATTATGGTCGGCACCGGCAAGGGCGCGGAGAATGGCATTCTGATTAAGTCCGGCGAGGCGCTGGAAACTGCGCACGAAATTGATACCGTCGTTGTTGACAAAACCGGCACGCTGACGGTCGGCAAGCCCTTCGTCACGGATATTCTGACGTTCGACGTGGACGCTGATGAACTTTTGAAAATCGCCGCCGGTCTCGAAGCTAAGAGCGAGCACCCTCTGGCTAAGGCTGTCGTAGCCTGCGCCGCTCAGAAAAATATTCAGTCGGTTGACGTGGAAAATTTCCGCGCGGTTTTCGGGCGGGGCGTGCAGGCGCAAATTGCTGGCAGGAATTATTTCGCCGGCAACGAAAAATTTATTTCTGAAGTTGGATTTGAACTGGGCGCCGTTCGCGAGGAAGTTGCGGAGCTGGCGCGCGCCGGTAAGACGCCGATAATTTTCGCCAGCGATAAAAAACTTTTGGGCGTTATCGCCGCCGCTGACGTGGCTAAGGAAACTTCGCGCGCCGCCGTTGACGCGTTCAAAAATCTCGGCGTCGAAGTTGTCATGCTGACCGGCGACAATGAAAATACTGCGCGGGCGCTGGCTGAAAAGCTCGGAATTAAAAAATTCGTGGCGGAAGTTCTGCCGGAAGATAAGGCGGCTGAAATTTCCAAACTCCAGCGCGACGGCAAAAAAGTTGCGATGATTGGCGACGGGATTAACGACGCTCCGGCGCTGGCGAAGGCGAATCTGGGAATGGCGATTGGCGCGGGCACGGACGTGGCGATTGAGAGCGCGGACGCGGTTCTGGTGCGCAACGATTTACTTGACGCCGTGAGCGCGATAAAGCTCAGCCGCGCCGTCATGAAAAATATCCGCGAAAATTTATTCTGGGCGTTTTTTTATAACGTCGTGTGCATACCGCTGGCGGCTGGCGTTTTCTACCCCGCGTTCGGGCTTAAACTTTCGCCGATGATTGGCGCCGCCGCTATGAGCATGTCGAGCGTCTGCGTAGTTCTCAACGCGCTCCGGCTGAAATTTTTCAGGGTCACGCATTCAAAAACTTCCGCCGCTGAAAATCCCGTCGCGCAGGTTCAAATTCAAAATCTCAAAATCGTTCAGGCTGAGGAGGAAAAAATTATGACGACAAATTTGAAAATCGAAGGAATGATGTGCCAGAATTGCGTTAAGCACGTGCACAAGGCGCTTTCCAAAATGGACGGCGTGACGAATGTCGACGTGAGTCTGGAAAACAAGAGCGCCGAAGTTACCGCCACGCGCGAAATTCCAATGGACGAATTTGCGAGCGTTATCGACGACGCCGGCTACGAACTCGTTCGCTGAAAAATTTTCCACGCAAAAAAATAAGCCTCGGCAGAATTTGTCGGGGCTTTTGTTATTTTAGAAATTTATGCCAGCGGATTTTGCAAGCGTCCTCAGGCGGAACAGCGGCAGACCGACGACGTTCGACCAGTCGCCGTTAATTTTCTCGATGAACTTGGCGGCGCCGCCCTGCAGTGCGTAACTGCCGGATTTATCGAGCGGCTCGCCGGTTTTGACGTACGCCCAAATTTCCGCGTCAGTCATTTCGCCAAAAAAAACTTCGGTGACTTCCGCCGCCGTGAAAGTTTCGCCGCCGCTGACAATCGCCAGACCGGTAATGACTTCGTGCTTCTTGCCGGAAAGTTTGCGGAGCATATCGAAGGCGCCGGTTTCGCCGTGGGGCTTGCCGAAAATTTCGCCGTTCAAAACAACAATCGTATCGGCGCCAATCACGGTATCGCTGGGGAAATCCTGCGCGACGGTCTCAGCCTTGAGCCGCGCATTTTTTATAGCAAGTTCGCGCGGGTTGCTGGAAGTTTCAAGCTCGGCGGCGTCACAGCCAGCTATTTTGAAGTCGGCGCAAAGTTTTTTGAGCAGTTCCTCGCGGCGCGGCGACTTCGACGCTAAAATTATCATCTCAGTACTCCAAATCGCGGCTGGAAATTTTCTGCTGGACGTAAGCGACAAAATCGTCCACGCTCATATCAACGCTGTCCTTGCTGCCGTACTTGCGAATCGGCAGGACGCCGGTTTCAACTTCCTTATCGCCAATGACGATAGCGTAGGGAACTTTTTTAACCTGGGCGTCGCGAATTTTCTTGCCGGTCTTTTCGCTGCGGTCGTCGACTTCGGCGCGGAAGCCAAGGTCGAAAAATTTTTTGCAAAGTTCGTTGGCGTAGGCGTTGTGGTTGTCGGTAATCGGCAGAATTTTAATCTGGAGCGGCGCGAACCAGACGGGGAAGGCGCCGGCGAAATTCTCAATCAAAATTCCAATGAAGCGCTCGATACTGCCGTAAACGACGCGGTGAACCATAATTGGGCGGTGTTTCTCGCCGTCCTCGCCGGTGTAGGTCATGTCGAATTTTTCTGGGAGCATCATGTCAAGCTGAATGGTGCCGCACTGCCACGTTCTGCCAATCGAGTCGCGGAGGTGGAAATCGATTTTCGGGCCGTAGAAAGCGCCGTCGCCCTCGTTGATAATGTATTCCAGCCCGCGATTGTCGAGAGCTTTTTTGAGCGCGGAAGTGGCCGCCTCCCAAACCTCGTCGCTGCCCATGGAATTTTCCGGCCGCGTCGAAAGTTCCGCCTTGTAGGTCAGCCCGAAAGTTTTATACACTTCGTCGAAAAGGTCAATCGTCTTTTGAATTTCCGGCTCAATCTGTTCTGGCGTCATGAAAATATGCGCGTCGTCCTGCGTAAAGTTTCTGACGCGGAAAAGTCCGTGGAGCGCGCCGCTAAGTTCGTGGCGGTGAACTAAACCGAGCTCAGCGGTACGCAGCGGAAGTTCGCGGTAACTGTGCGGGTGCGTGTTGTAAACCAGAATCGCGCCAGGGCAGTTCATGGGCTTGACGGCGTAGTCCTCGTCGTCGATTTTCGTGAAGTACATGTTTTCCTTGTAGTGATCCCAGTGGCCGGAAGTTTCCCAGAGCTTGCGGTTGAGAATTATCGGCGTCTTAATTTCGCTGTAGCCGTAGCGGCGGTGCACACTGCGCCAGTAATTCAGCAGCTCGTTCTGGATAATCATGCCGTTGGGGTGGAAAAACGGGAAGCCAGGACCTTCGTCGTGCAGGCTGAAAATATCCAGCTCCTTACCGAGTTTACGGTGGTCGCGGCGCGCCGCCTCCTCAAGCATGTGCAGATATTCCTTCAGCTCGTCTTTGGAATAAAACGCCGTGCCGTAAATTCTCTGCAACATTTTATTATGTTCGTCGCCGCGCCAGTAAGCTCCGGCAATCGACATGAGTTTGAACGCCCTGACTTTGCCGGTAGAAAGTACGTGCGGCCCCGCGCAAAGGTCGGTGAAGTCGCCCTGCGTGAACAGAGAAATTTCGGCGTCTTCGGGCAGCGCGGTTATGAGTTCGACTTTGTAAGTTTCGTCGAGGTCGCCAAACATTTTCAGAGCGTAGGCGCGGCTTACAACACTGCGTTCGAGCTTGAGATTCTGCTTGACGATATTTTTCATTTCGTTTTCGATGTCCGCCAGATCTTCGTCGGTGAGCTTGCGTTCCATATCAATATCGTAATAGAAACCGGTGTCAATCGCCGGCCCGATAGCGAGCTTAACATTTTTGCCGTCGGCGCCGCCGTAAAGGTGCTTGACAGCCTGCGCCATGATATGAGAAGCGGTGTGGCGGAGCGAGTGCAGTGCCTCGGCGCCGTCGACTTCCGCGATACTGCCGTCCTTCGTGATAATTTTTTCCATACTGATTTTCCCCCGTGAGTCAGAAAAACTTTTGCTGAAACTGATTCAGCTTGTCTAAAAATTATATCACAGCGCGTCAATAGTAAACTTTTTCTTGAAATTCGCGCGGCGGTGATTTATAATACGAAAAAAAATTGTGCGGGTGTTGAAATTGGCGACGATAGACAGATTCAGAGAAATTTTGGACAAGGGCGGCTTCGCAATCGACGGGAAATTCGTGCCGCTGACGGCGCAGCTGAAGTATGACTGCATGGCGGCTGTGCACACGATGGAGGAAGTTTTGAACTTAGCGGCGGAAATTCAGAAACGCAACGCCAGGCGCGATAAGCTTCGCGGAAAAATTTCCAGCAGCTTTAAACTTTCGCTGAAAAAATTTGTAGAGGACGAGGAGCCGGTTACGCTGAAGAAAATCGACGCGGCGATTCATGGACTGCACGAATGCCGCCGCGAACTTTTGAAAATCGAGACCGCTGACAACGAAACCGAAAAGCTCGCCGAATTTATTAAGGACGGAATTACGGCGGGCAGGTGAGTTTATGTTCAGAGAAATGCGCCGCGCCAAATGCCAGCTCAAAGCCGAGACCGCTGAAAAAATTCTGCGCGAAGGAATTTTCGGCGTGCTGGCGCTTTCAGGCGACGACGGTTACAGCTACGCCGTGCCGCTCAACTACGCTTACGCCGACGGCAAAATTTATTTCCACAGCGCGAAGATCGGTCACAAGCTTGACGCCGCCGCGCGTAACGACAAAGTTTCGTTTTGCGTCGTGGCTCAGCACGAAGTTGTTGCCGAGGAATTTACCAGCTACTTCGCCAGCGCGATTGCTTTCGGCAGAATCAGAATCGTCGAGGATAATGCCGACCCCGAAAAGCTGCGCGCGCTCGAACTTTTAGCCGACAAATATTCGCCGGACGTTGATAAAAGTTTACGCGATAAGGAACTTGCCCGCATTGGCGCCGTCAAAGTTTTAGTTTTGGAAATTGAGCACTTGACTGGCAAGGCGGCGCGGGAACTCGTTCGTGACGGGAAAATCAGCTGAAATAAAAATTGGACAGCCGCAAGTTGACTGCCCATTTTTTTATTTTGCGCGAATGGAAACGTCGCCGGCGTAAACCGTCCTCAGCTCGCCGCCCACGTCGACAATCAGCGCGCCGTCCGCGTCAATGTCAACCGCCACGCCGCCAAAACTTTCGCCGGTCTCAGCCGAAATGACGCTGATATTTTTGCCGAGTGTGACGTTAAATTTGCGCCAGAGCTGAAAAATTTCGCTGAAGTCGTTCGCAGTGTAGAGCGCGTCAAATTCTTCGAGCACGGCGCGGAAAAAGTCAGCGCGGGGTAAATTCTTGCCGCCGTTGACTTCGGAAAGCGACGCCGCAATTTTTTGAAGTTCAGCGGGAAATTCCTCGCGTTTGACGTTGACGTTAATACCGACGCCGACGATTATGTAGTTGACGCGGCTGACTTCGGCGCTGAGCTCAGTCAAAATGCCGACGAGTTTCCTGCCTTCGTAGAGAATATCGTTCGGCCATTTAATTTCGGCGCGAAGTTTAAAACGTTCCATCGCCCTGGCAACTGCGACCGCCGCCAGCAAGGTGAATTTCGGCGCGTCTTTCGGCAGACATTTCGGGCGCAGAATCAGCGAAAACCAGATACCTTTTTCCTTCGGCGAGAAAAAATTCCGCTCAAGCCTGCCCCTGCCGCCGGTCTGTTCCTCCGCCACGACGACCGTACCGTCAGCCGCGCCGCTTTCCGCCAGCTTTTTCGCGAGCCGGTTAGTCGAGTCGACGGAATCTCGGTGGACAATTTCCGCGCCGATAATTTTCGCGTTGAGTTCGTGCTGAATAATTTCGGGAAGGAGCAGGTCGGGCGTGCTGTTGAGTTTGTAGCCGAGCCGTTCGCTGCTTTGAATTTCGTAGCCGCTGTTGCGCAGGGCGCGAATGTGTTTCCAGACGGCGGCGCGCGAAACGTTGAACTTTTCCGCAATCGTCTCGCCGGAAGTGAAATTTCCGCCGGCGCCGCGCAGCATATCCAAAATATTTTTCTTCAAAATACCGCCTCAATCGTACCAATAATCTCGCCGCGATGATTTTTCAGCGTTGGCGGGAATTTTTTATCGAGCGCGTCGGCTTCGTCTTTGCTGAGCAGGTCGAACTTTTTGAGCACGGCGATAACCATTGGCGTAACTGCCGCGTAACTGCCGTCCTCAATCTTGAACGCGACGCCGAGATTTTCGTCCTTGACGCACAGACAGTAAACCGCGTCGGCGCCAATTTTCGCGATAACCCTGCCGCCGGTAATTTCGGAAACGGCGAGGTCGATTCTGCCGGTGCCGGAAAGAACCTGCGGGTAAGCGCTCATAGCGTCGCGGATTTTGGTGGCGGCGGTTTCGTATTCGCCCCAGCCGCCGAGTTTTGGCGTAGAAAGTCTGGCGTAGGCGAGCGCCATATTGTAGAGCGGCAGGTAGAAAACCGGCACGCCGCAGCCGTCGATACCAATTTCGAGCTGAGATTCTGGAACTTTCGCCGCCATTGCAACGTGGCTGAAAATAATTTTCTGCGCTTCGTGGTCGGGCTGGGTGTAGCCTTCAAAGGGAACGCCGAGCATTTGCGCCAGCGCGATAATCTGCGAGTGCTTGCCGGAACAGGGATTGTGGACGGGCAAAACTTTCTGACCGGCGGCGATTAAATCTTTGAACGCCTTGCCGCTCATCGGTCGCACAACGCCGCAATCCAAAACAGATTCGTCAAGCCCAAGCTTTTGCAGAACGCTGCGGACAAGCGCCACGTGATTCGGTTCGCCGCTGTGCGAAGAAACTAACAGTGCCAGTTCCTCCTGCGTGATTTTATATTTTTCCAAGCCGCCGTTTTTGACGAAGGGCAGAGCCTGAAACGGTTTCGCCGCCGAGCGCCAGAACATTGGCAGCTTAGCGTTGCCGACTTCGTGAACAATTTCGCCGGCGCAGTTGACGGCCGCCACGTCGCCGCGATGAATATTTTCGACGTGAGCGCCGCGCGTAAAGTGCAGAACAATTTCGCTCATGATTTCGCCTCCAGAAATTTTCCAATGCCTTCGCGCAGATTTATTTTCGGCGCCCAGCCTGGCAGAGTTTTAAAATTTTTCCACGGCACCATAACTTCGCGCTTCCGGTACGGTCGCCCGCCCCACTCGATTGAAAGTTTTTTGCCGGCGACTTCCTCAAAAATTTTCACGACTTCGCGCAGGGGAATTGGATTGAGCGACGAGACGCCGTAAGTCTCGCAGTAATCGTAGCGGTTCGCCGCAAGATATTCGCCCGCCGCCACGAACGCGCTAACCACGTCGTCAATGTAGACAATGTCAATCAGCTGGCCGCCAGGCGACATTTTTAAATTTTCGCCGCTCTCGGAAATTTTTTTCAGCAGGCCGAGAATTTTCCCGCGCTTATCGTCCGGCCCGTACGTGTCGAACAAATGCAGCGCGATACAACGCAGGCCGTGCGCCTCCTCGTAAAATTTTATAATGCTCTCGAAGCATTCTTTGGTTGCCGCGTAAAGATTAACGGGGCTGTATTCGGCGTCCTCGAAGTGCTGCGCGAATGTGCCGGTGTTCACGAAATTGAAAACGTTGTTCGCTGTCATCGCGTCCAAAAGTTCAGTACCGAAAGTTATGTTGCTCTGAATCAGAAATTTAATATCGTCGAACTGGTGCGCCGCCATAACGTCCGCCGCCAGATGATAAACCACGTCGGGGCGGTTGCCTTCCACGCACAAATCCTCAAGAATATCCAGCACGGTATTTTCGCCGTCGTAAACGTAAAACCTGACGTTGCGGCGGAGATTTTCGCTGAGCTCGTCGATTTTTGAAGTCGGGCGGACGATAGCAAAAACTTCGTGCCCGTCGCGAACTAAACGCTCGCCGAGGTGATGACCGATAAAGCCCGTGATACCCGTCATTAAAATTTTCATTTCAAACCTCCAAAGAATTGTAGCCGCTCATGAAACTTTGGTCGCTCCACAGGTAGTCCCATTCGCCGAAGCGCCCGCAGGAAATTATTCCGTGGCGTTGAACTTCGCGGCGGACGACCTCGCGCAGATTTTCCATGCCGCGATAGAAAATGACGTTGGCAAATTCTACGTGGCGGCAGTCGATAACCTGAACGTCGGCTCGCTGAGCGATTTGCATTTTCTCAAGGGCGGCGAAAGTTTTTTCAATCAGCTCGGCGTCGGTGAACTTCAGCGGCATTTCGCGGCTGTAATAAATTTCAAACTGCAACGAACTGCGGTCGGCGGGAACGTTATCGGGAGACTTGTGGCTGGGCGAATGCACACGTGCCGCCGGAATATCCTCGTCGTAAATGTAAAACCAGTTCGTCGGGAAGTCGAATTTTTTATTGAAGCCGACGGAAACCAGCGCCATGGAAGTGGTCTGCAACTTTTCAGCGGCGGCTAAAACTTCCGCGTCGGAGCTGATAAGTTTCGCTAAAAGCGGCAGTGGCATCGTCGAAATCAGTTTTTCGTATTCGCAGGTCTCGCCGTTCGCGAAGGTCAGAACTTTTTGCGCCGTGTCAATCGCCGTGACGCGCCAGCCGCAGCGAATGTGCAAATGTTTAACGAGTTCCGCGACGAAATTTTTGTAGCCGCCGCGCTTCGGGTAATTCATGACTTTCGTGTAGTAAACATTTTCGGGCTCGGGGCTGTCTGGGAAGGCGCCGCGCAAAACTTCCTCAAGCGACGGCTGATACATGCGCCCGCCGCACCAGTTGCAGTTCAGATTTTCCGGCGCCGCCGCCCAATATTTCCGCGTGTACCGCGCCGGATATTTTTCCGCAAAATATTTGCCGTACTGAATTTCCAGCCAGCGCCGGTAGTCCGAAATTTCCCCGTCAGGAATTTTTTCGCGCTCAATAAAACTTTGAATCACGCGAATGCGCTCCTCAACCGGCAGCTGGCGCAAATTATTTTGAACGGGGTGGCGTACCCAGTAGCCGTCCGCAAAGTTTCGCGACTCGGAAGAGTGTTCGTAGTGCGGCTGGCTGTGGAAAAGTTTTTTGACAAGTTCCGGCTCGTTGAAAGAAAGGTGAACCTCCTTATCGAAGCGGAAGCCGTCGACGGTGAAATTACCGCAAAGGCCGCCCCAGGTTTCGTCCGCCTCGAAAATCGTTGCCTGCAAATTTTTTTCGCGCGCAGAAAATCCCGCCGCAATCCCCGCGAAGCCCGCGCCGATTATCGCAATTTCAGTTTTCATAAAATCTCCTCAAAGCATGTACCGGCAGTCTACAATTTTTTTGCCGCCAAAACTCGGCACGCCGCGAAATTCCTCCCACGCCGTGACAATCGCCAGCACGTCCGCCGCGTCGTAAACTTCCCGCGCGCTCTGTAAAATTTTCACCGGCAAATTGGGATAACGTCTGGCAAATTCTTCGTTCGCAGCTGGGTCGTACGCCACAATTTTTTCATAGCCCGCCGCCAGAATTTCCTGAATGATATGCAGCGCCGGAGTGTCGCGCACGTCGTCGGAAAGCGGCTTGAAGCTCAGTCCCAAAATTCCAATCGTAGCGTTGGCGCTGAGATTTTTGACGATTTGCCGCGCGATATTTTTCGGGCGCTGGTCGTTCGTAGCGATAACATTTTTGAGAATTTGCGGCTCGAAACCTTTGGTCTTGCTCTGCGCGAACATGGCGTTGGTGTCCTTGGGCAGGCAGTAGCCGCCGTAGCCACAACCTGGGTAAACGTAGCTGGTCATGTTGCAGCCGTTCCAGCGCTTGTCCATGTGCAAAATCCTGAACGCCTCGGCGACTTCAATCCCGCCAATCGTGTCGGCAACCTGCGCCATTTCGTTGGAAAAACTAATCAGCGTCGCCAGCAGCGTATTCGACAGATATTTGATAAATTCGCCGGTCGAGGGCGTGACGCATTTAATCGGAATGTTCATCGGCGCGTAGAGTTTGACGAGCATTTCGCGGGCGCGTTCGTTATCGCAGCCAATAACAATTCTGTCGGCGCCGATGAAATCTTCCCAGCAGTGCCCTTCGCGCAAAAATTCGGGATTGTTCGCCACGGCAAAATTTTTCGAGCCGCCGGTTTTTTCCGCGACGTAAGGAATAATTTTTTCAGAGGTCGTTGAAGGCGGAATCGTGGACTTGGTAACCAGCACGCGGAATTTTTCATCCGCCACGGCGTCAATCGTCATATCAACCGCCGAAAATAAAAATTTCAAATCAGCGGAGCCGTCCGCGCCGTAGGGCGTGCCGACGCAGTAATAAATAATTTCGCTGTCAGCAACCGCCGCCGCAACGTCGTCCGTCACGAAAAAGTTTTTGTTCAGATGTTCCGCCAGAACTTTATCCATGTGCGGCTCAAGGAACGGCAACTTCCCAGCGCGAAGAATTTTTTTGCGCTCAGCGTCCACGTCAACGCCGTAAACTTTGCAGCCCAAATGCGCGAAGCCCAGCGCCGTCGTCAAGCCCACGAAGCCCAATCCGAAAACTGTCACCATAATAATTTCTCCTATAAAAATTTTACAAAATCAGCGAACTACCATTCGAGATTTATAATGCCCCACCCCCGTTTAGTTTCCCTGACGAACTGCAAAAATCTTTCTACGCCCTGTTCAACCTGAATCGTTGGTTCGTAGCCGAGAATTTTGCGCGCCTTGGAAATATCTGGGCAGCGGCGCTGAGGATTGTCGGTCAGATAATCTTTGTCGGCGCTAACGGCGTAGTTAATTTTTCCGGCGTAGTTGAAAATTTTCCTGCCAGCGTCGCGGTAAATTTCGGCCAGTTGCGTGATAGAAATTTCGGGCTTGTCGATACCGATGTTGAAAAAATCGTACTGACCGTAGAGCAGAGTTTTGAGACAGCCTGCGGCGGTATCGGCGATGTAGCAGAAAGTTCGCGTTGGCGCTCCGCTCGAAAGAATCGTGAGGTCTTCGCCGTGGAAAATGTTGTTGGCGAAATCTGCAACGACGCGCTTGTCATTGATTTTCATGCCAGGGCCGTAAGCGTTGAACAGGCGCACGACGCTGACGGGCAGATTAAATTCCAGCGCGAAATATTTGCAGAGGGTTTCGCCGAAGCGCTTGGACTCGTCGTAGCAGGCGCGCGGACCGGTGCAGCTGACGTTGCCGTTATAATTTTCGTCGGTGGGAACTTTGTCGGCGGGCGGGTCGCCGTAAATTTCGCTGGTCGAGAAAAATAAAAAGCCGCGCAGATTTTTTTCGCGGTAAAATTCCAGCAGCCGCCGCAAGCCCCAAACATTCGCGTCAATCGTTTCAATCGGGAACTGGCGGTAGAAAGTCGGCGAGGCGATAGACGCCATGTGCAGGACGAAATTTGCGTCCGCCGCGTCGGGAATGTCTTCGATTTTGTCGCTGATAATGTCGAACTTTTTGAAGACAACGCGAGGGTCATCGGAAATATTTTCAATCCAGGCGGGCTTGCCGAGAATAAAATTGTCGAGGCAGACAACTTTCTTGAAGTTCAGGACGTCGCGGAACTTGTAGAAAAAGTGCGTGAGGTAAAAGCCCATCGTGCCGGCGGCGCCGGTAATTAGAATCGTGCTGCCGGAAAATTTTTCGCGCTCGGCGTCGCGCAGGCTGTCGAAGGTGTACGCCAAATCCAAACTGAACTGCTTGCTAATCATAAAATCACTCCCAGGTTTTCCACGGCGCGCCGCTTTTCCAAAATTCTTCGAGCCGCATTTTGTCGCGCAGGGTATCCATGCACTGCCAGAAGCCGCCGTGCCGGTACGCCATAACTTCACCGGCCTGCGTCAGCTTTTTCATTGGCTCCTGCTCGAACGAAACGTCGCCGTCGATAAAATCAAAAACTTTCGCGCTGAGCACCATGTAACCGGCGTTAATCCAGCCAACGTCGTCCTTACTTTTTTCGCGGAACGCCAGAACTTTGTCGCCGTCGAAGTCGAGGTAACCGAAGCGACTTTCGGGCTTGACTGCGGTAATCGTGCAGATTTTCCTGTGAGACTTGTGGAACTTCACCAGCTCAGAAATATCCACGTCCGAAACGCCGTCGCCGTAAGTCAGAAGGAACGTGTCGCCCTCAACGTACGGCTGAATTTTTTTGACGCGGCCGCCGGTCAGCGTGCTGTAGCCGGTGTCCACTACGGTAACTTTCCAGTCCTCAGAAAAATTGTTGTGAACTCTTGCGCGAACTTCGCCGCGAAAATCAAAAGTCACGTCGCTGTTGTGGAGCACGTAGTCCGCGAAATATTTTTTGATAACGTGCTGTTTGTAGCCGGCGCAAATTACGAACTCGTTGAAGCAGTGGTGCTCGTATTCTTTCATGATATGCCAGAGAATCGGCTTGCCGCCAATTTCAATCATCGGTTTAGGAATTAGCTGGGACTCCTCGCTGATACGCGTGCCGAAGCCGCCAGCCAGAATTACTACCTTCAAAAATTTTCCCTCCCAGATTGACAAAAACTTCGCGCAGATTATATGATACCGCGTGGATTTTTTCAACGGCGGAGCGTGATTGAATTGAGCTGGATTTATCTTTTAGTCGCAGGATTTTTTGAGATATTCTGGGCGGTCGGGCTGAAAATTTCGCACGGGTTTTCGCGGCTGATACCGAGCGCGCTGACGCTTTTCGGAATGGTGGCGAGCTTTTATTTCCTGTCGCTGGCGCTGAAAAAACTGCCGCTGTCGACTTCCTACGCGGTCTGGACGGGAATTGGAACGGCGGGCACGGTTTTATTCGGCGTGTTTTATTTCCACGAATCGATAAGCGCGGCGCATGTGATTTGCGTGGCGCTGATAATCTGCGGGATTGTCGGCTTAAGATTTCTGAGCTGAAAAATTTTGCTATCGACAAATTCAAAATTCGTGCTACAATTACGGCGTGCGATAAAATTTTTTAGGAGGAATTTAGAATGAAGTACATCTGCAACGTCTGCGGGTACGAGTACGACGAGGAAGCCGGCGACCCCGATAACGGGATTGAGCCTGGCACGAAGTTCGAGGATTTGCCGGAAGATTTCGTTTGCCCGCTCTGCGGCGTCGGTAAGGAAGATTTTTCCGTCGAAGAATAATTTTCGGCGCAAATTAAAAATTGGAGGAATGTTATTATGAAAGTTACAGTTGTTGGTGCAGGTAACGTCGGCGCGACGGTTGCGAACGTCCTGGCTACGAAGGCTTTTGCCAGCGAAGTCGTTCTGATTGACATCAAGGAAGGGCTGTCCGAGGGCAAGGCGATGGACATTATGCAGACCGCGCACATGCTCAACTTTGACACGAAAGTTACGGGCGTCACGAACGATTACAGCGCGACGGCGGGTTCGCAGGTTGTAGTTATCACCTCCGGCATTCCGCGCAAGCCTGGCATGAGCCGCGAAGACCTTATCAGCACCAACGCGAAAATCGTTAAAAGCGTCGTCGACCAGATTCTTGCAAATTCGCCCGACGCGATTCTCGTTATCATTTCCAATCCGATGGACGCAATGACGTACCTGACGCTGAAAGATTCCAAGCTCCCGCGCAACCGCGTTATCGGACAGGGCGGTATGCTCGACAGCAGCCGTTTCCGTTACTTCCTCGCGAAGGCGCTCACTGAAGCCGGTTACCCCGCGACTCCTACGGACGTAGACGGCATGGTCGTCGGCGGGCACAGCGATAAAACTATGGTGCCGCTCGTCAGCCTCGCAACTTATCGCGGCATTCCGGTAACCCAGCTCCTCAGCGCCGAAGCAATTCAGCAGGCTGTTGAAGATACGAAAGTTGGCGGCGCAACGCTCACGAAACTTCTTGGAACTTCCGCGTGGTACGCACCTGGCGCGGCGGCGGCGGCTCTCGTCGAAGCCATTGCACTTGACGCGAAGAAACTTATTCCCTGCTGCGTCTACCTCGACGGCGAATACGGCGAAAAAGACCTGTGCATTGGCGTGCCCGTTATCCTCGGCAAAAACGGCTGCGAAAAAATCGTCGAAGTTCAGTTCTCCGAAGACGAAAAGGCGAAGTTCGCTGAAAGCGTAGCGGCGGCTCGCAATACCAATTCCAAGCTCGGCGACGCGCTCAAATAATTTTTTTATCCGTAAACTTTTTAAAGCCCTGCTGCGATTTGCGGCGGGCTTATTTTTTATTCCAGAACGTAAAAAAACCCGATGGCCAATCGGGCTCCTTTAATTTGGACAACCAATGTTCATTACCAATATTATTAAACGCGTCTGCCGTGGCGGAAGCTGCGGCTTTTTAAATTAAAATGTTGACTGGCGAAAAAATCTGAGGCGCGGAATTTTCGAGCTCATTCAGCCGCTGTTGCGCGCGCTCAATCATTTCCTCGACTTTTTTGACTTCCGCCTCGTCGCACCAGTTTTTAGAAAGCCCGTCTTTGCACTCGTCAAGGTCTTCCTGCAGGAGTTCCAGCAGCGCGCGAATATCAGCTTTAGTTTGAGCGGCGGAAAGCTGGCGGGCGCGCTTAGACTCGTTGAAGCCGACCTTTCCGGTAACTTCGCCGTCAGTTTTCTTACTGAGTTCGTCCAAAACTTTCTGCCACCAGGATTTATTATTTTTGTCGAGCGGCGATTTGGCGCGCTTAGTGCCGCCGTCGCTTTTGGAAATGCTCCACATGCTCATTTCGCCGTTAGCGTCGATAATCACGCCGGAACTTTTTACCGTGGGATTCTGGTTCCAGTTCAGATTCGCCACGTCGTAGAGCAGCGCCTCGTATTCCACGCGCTTATCTGGATTTTCCTGCATTTCGCGCAGAATTTTCGGCGAGACAGCAACGTTGCCCTTGCCGCTGCCAGAAAACGGCGCCGTCCCAACGCTGAACTTCAGATTCGGGAACTTCTTCGCCAAATCCTTTAAAATATTTCCGCCGCCAGTTTCCTCCGCCGACGCCTGCGCGAAACTCAGCGCCGCCTCTGAAACGTAGCTCTGCCCGACCTTCACCGCCATAAAAATTCCTCCCTGAAAAATTTTCCTTTGACATAGTATCGTTGCCGCCGCTGTAAAAATTCATTAGAAATCCCTGAAAATAATTTGAAAAAACTCTTTACAAATCCAAATCGGCTGTGGTAAAATTAGCCAGCTTTGTAGGAAGAAAACTGCTGTTATGAGGAGACGATGAAATGATAAAGGAATGGATCCAGAAAATCACGGACATAGTGATGCCGTTGGACCCGCTGCCGGAAGAAGAGCCGGTAAAAAAAGTTGAAGCCCAGCCCGCCGAATCTAAAGTTGCCGAAGTGCGCGAAGTTCGTCGCGCGGCGACTGGCGGCGGAGGCTCGACCTACGTGAACGGCATACGGTACACCGCTTACACCGACACTTCAAAGAGCGCCCGCCAGACTCTTTCGCAAGTCAAGGCGCCGGAATTTGACATGAAAATTTACAGGCCGGCGGACTACAATCAGGTTGCTGGAATTACCGACGATGTCCTCAACCAGTGCGCTGTCGTTGTGAACTATGAGCACGTCAACCTTGAAGAACAGCAGCGAATCTGCGATTTCATTGACGGCGCCTGCTACGCGATTGACGGCACTGCCACTCAGATTTCCGACAGAATTTACCTTTACGCGCCGCCAGGAATTGACGCGAATGATATCGCTGAACTTATTGCTCCTGCTACAACGCGTCGCCGCTAATGGCGAATTAACATGCTGATGAATTTTCCCCCATAAAAAATTTAACCGCCCCCGACTTTTGGAGGCGGCTTTTTTTTAATTCAGCGTTTTGTCTTTGGTGTTTTGTGCCCTACTTTCTTTTGGCGCAAAAGAAAGTAGCAAAGAAAACAGGCCGCTGCATTTCGCATCACGCTCATGACGCGGCCGGCGGCCGTCCATGGCCGCCTCTTTAATTGCTTAGGTTAATTTAACTCTGGGGGGTAGTAATACTGCCGCGAACGACGGCGTTGGCGCTTTCAATAGCCTGATGAGCGCGGTCGATTGAAAGCCCCAGCGTCCTCAAAACTCTGTCGGGATTGTGGAAGCCCATACCGTTTTCGGCGGCGCACCAATCCCAGTACCACTGCGCCTCGCGGACGAGAAGTCTTGCCTGCGCGAGCTGTTCGTCAGTTGCACCGGCAGCGTCGGCGGCTTGAATTGTGGAATGGGCGCGAGCGGTAGTTTCTCCGGCAATGCGCTGAATTTTGAACGTGTTGTCGTGGATAATCTGCACGCGTTGCAGTAAATCTTCCGGCGAAGCGTTGTGGCACTTAATGCAGGACTGCTCGGTAGTTTTGAGCGGCGAAGTCATCCAGTGCGAAGTATATTTCTGCCCGTCGTCGCGCATGTAGGGCATGTGGCAATCGACGCAGGTAACGCCGGCATCCGCGTGAACGCTGAGCTGCCAGCATTCAAAATCTGGGTGCTGAGCTTTGAGCATACGCGCGCCGCTGTCGGGGTGCGTCCAGTCGCCAGTAAAGCCCTTCGAGTGCCCGTCCTGATAATAAGCCCATTCGGATTCGGCGTCGAAGCCGTTGGCGTAGGGCATGTGAACTCTGCCGTCTTCCGCCGTGAAATAATATTCGGTGTGGCACTGAGCGCAGACGTACGCGCGCATTTCGTTATGGCTCGCCTTGCTGATGTCGATACCTTTTTCCGCCATGGACTCGATAAAGCCCTGATTGTAAACGCGCAACTGCATGGTATCGGGGTCGTGGCAGCTTGAGCAGCCGAACCATTCGTCTTCCTTAATCGGCGCGGCAATTTCGTCGAAGGGCCTGGACGCAAATTCCCAGCCGCTTTCCTTGAAATACACGTCGTACATGTAGGAGCCCTTGCAGACAATGCAGGAACCTTTCTGACCAGGGCGGCGCTTAGATTCAAGAATGTCCTGACCGGCGTACCAGTGCCCGCGATCGTCGTCGTACTGAATTGAAAACTTGTAGCCCTTGAAAAGTTCGAGCTGTTCGGGCTGTTCGGTAAGGTGAGAGTTGCCAGCCTGCGCGCCGCCGAAACCTGTCGGACTTGGGTCGCCGCGCATGTTCATTTTGAAGGAATTGAACTGCAGCGGGTAAGCTTCGGCGTAACCCATTCGCGTTAAGCGCTGGTCTTCGGGAATTTTCGCCAGCTCAAATTTCGTCGCCGGCTTTGCTATTCCAATGCGGACGACGACTACTACGAACGCGAAAAACGCCACGCCCAGCACAAGCGCCGCCGCTAAATATTTTTGCCATTTATTCAACTTGAATACCTCCCTCCAAAGGATTTGAGCCGTGCGCGATTCTGCTGTGGCATTTCAGACAGTCGTTCTGAGAGCCGCCAGGCGCCGTGCTGACGTAGGACATGGTGGATTCGTGACAGCGCAGGCAGTTTTCGCTGACCATTTTCCGCGCGTCGCCGCTCAGCCTGATATGCGCCGGATAGTCGCGGATAAATTCGTGGTACATGTCAACCATTCCCGTGCGGCCCTTTTCAATAAGGTAGTGCGGGAAATTGTCGTGCGGCAGGTGGCATTCCACGCAGTCAAGTTCGCGGTGGCTGGAAACTGCAAAGCTCGCCGCCTCGCTCTTCATCGAGTGGCATTGCCCGCAAAAAGTTTTCGTGCCGCTGAAGTGCAGAAAAAAATTCGTCACGCCCAGCACCGCCACGCCCAGCACGAAGCCGCCCGCAATGCATTTGAGTGTATGCTTTTCGAGTAAATCTTTGAAGTTCATCTTTCGCCCTCCCCTCCGAAAAATTTTTCTACGCCAACTACTGCCCCCTTAATTTTCTTTTTCGTCAATCAGAGACTTAACGACAGTTCCTGCGACGCAGGCCGCCGAAAAGCCAGCGATTAAAGGCACCGCGCTCAAAGCGGCAGCCCCCGCGCCAGTCCCAGCGATAACGCCGCCAATTCCCGTCGCCGCAATTTTCCCGATAGCAACGGTCGTCGCGCCGGTAATCACGCCTTTCGTCGCCGCCGCACTCGCCCCCACGACGCCGCCTTTCAAGCCTTTTTTCGCCGTGTCAACAACGGTTTTCCTGACTTCGCCCGCCTTTTCAAGGAGAAAATCCCTGCGCCCTTTTTTTTCAGCCAGTTCAAATTCCAGCGGCATATTCCTCCGCGTATCCATTGTCAAGGCTCCTTTCTTACCGCCGCCAAAGTTCCTGCGCAGACAGCCGCCGCGCTCAGCCACAGCAGCCAAATCAGCGGTTTCGTGCTGAGCGTCGTCGTTATCGGCACTGAGGAAATTTCTGCCAGCGCCGGTAAAATTTCCAGCCGCGCCTTAGTTTTATCGCCGGAAATTCCAGTAAGTCGAACACGCCGCCGCCCGTTGAAAATCTCAATCGCCTCGGAAGTGCCGCCGTCCGCCGTAACTTCAATCTGCGGCTCAATCGTTTCAGAATTAATCCCGTCGGTAACAGAAATTTTCGCGCTGGCTCGCACGGGATTATTTTCCGCGTCGTAAGAAATTTCCGCGCTGTCGAAGGTGTAGACGAGTTCGCCGTCCATCGCGAATCTGCCGCGCTCAAGTATCAGTTCCTGAGCGAGAAGATTTTGCGAAGGGTGCGGCGCTATGTAAACGTCGCCGGAAATATTTTTCAGAATCGCAGGCTCGCGCGCCGCGTCCTCACCGTTGCCGCGAAGTTTCGTCAAAGCCCGCACTTCCTGCCCGTCCACTTCGTACACGTAAAATTTCCGCCGCGTTTCAAAAATCTGCCCGCGATAAATAATTTTGTGACCGGCAAGCTCCGCCTCGACGCCGTTGGAAAGTTCCGCCGTGACAGTTTCGCCGCTCGAAGAAATTACCACCGCCGCCAGCCCTAAGACAAAGCCCGCGTGCGCAATTTTCCCGCCCAAACTTATCTGCCGCCCGAATCGCACGAACGAATAAATTATCAGCGCGACCAAAACCAACGCTATCGGCGCCGTGCTCTTCACGTAGAAATCTGCGTCGACCGCCGCCGTGCCCCGCGTCAAAAGCGGCATTGACATTCCCAGCCACACGATAACCGCCACGAAAATCAGCAGCAGCATTCCCAGCAAAACCGCGAACGCCGACTCGCCGTAACTTTCGTACATTCTGCCCGCCGGAAATTTTTTCGCCCGCACGAAGATTATTGCCAGGCCGCCCAGTAAAACCGCCGCGTTCGCCAGCGCTATCGTCAGCCCAATTTCCGAGCCAACGAACGAGTGTACCGAAAAATCTCCCAGCACGCCCGACCGCGTCAGGAACGTCCCGTAAATTACCAGCGAATACGTGAACACCGCTGCGATATGCGCCAGCGGCAGCACGGCAGATTTTTTCCGCGCGAGATTTATCACGTGCAGCAGTACCGCGCTTAAAAGCCACGGCACCAGCGACGAATTTTCAACGGGATCCCATGCCCAGTAGCCGCCCCAGCCCAGAACTTTGTACGCCCAGTAGCCGCCGATAAATATTCCCGCGCCCAGAAAACTCCACGCAGCCAGCGTCCACCTTCGCGCAGGTTCCAGCCAGTCCCTCGACGCCGGAGCCTCAAGCAGCGCGCCCACGCTCAGCGAAACCGGAACTGCCAGCAGCGCGTAGCCCACGAAAATTATCGGCGGGTGTATCGCCATCCAGAAATCCTGCAGCAGCGGGTTGAGCCCGACGCCTTCAGAGACCTGCGCCGGATTCGCCGCGAACGGGCTGTTCGTCGCCACGAAAATTATCAGCAGCGCTTCCAGAAAAAAGTACACCGACAGCGTTTCCGCCGAGACTTTTCTGTAAATCAAAACCAGCCCCGCCAGCGCGTGAATCAGCAGCCACAGAAGGAACGAGCCCTGCTGTCCCGCCCAGAACGCCGAAATTTTGTAGAGCGCCGGCAGTTTCGTCGACGAGTACGCCGCCACGTACGCCACGCTGAAATCGTCCGTGAAAATTAAAATCCACAGCCACGCGCCTGCCGCTACGACTGCCGCCGCCGACACCGCGCCGAAAATTTTCAGCGGAGTCATTGCGGCTTCTGCCCTTCGTACTTGGACGGGCACTTGATTAAAAGTTTTTTCGCGCGGAAAGTTTCAGCCGCCTCGTCGTACTTCCCGACCGCCACGATATGATGAGCCTCGTCGAACTGGTCGGGTCTGACGCCGGAAAATTTCACGTTCAGCGTCTCGCCGGTAACTTCGTCGCGCAGGTTGAAAATAAATTCGTCGCCAGCCTGTCGCGGCGCAAAATTTTCGTCCAGCAGACCTTTAACCTGCACGCTGTTTTTCGAGGCGGTAGCTTCAGCAATGCTCACGTAGGGCGTCACGTTTTCGCTCAGATTTATTCCCGCGTAGGCGACAAATCCCAGCAGCATCGCCGCTAAAAAAAATTTTCGCATAAGCACCGCCTCCACGAATTTTTCTGAAAATTAATTTCGCCGCATTCAGTTTTTTTCCTTCATGAGCCGCCAGAAAATCAGCGTGGCGTCAAGAACCGCCGCCAGCAGTACCGCTAAAATTTCCGCGTCCATTTCCAGCCTGCCCGCAGAATTTATAACCGGCGTCGGGTGCAGTGAAAAATACATGCGCGGCAAAATGAAAACTAAAAACGGCACCGTCAGCACGCTCAGCAGCGAGTACACCGCCGAAACTTTCGCGCGCGCTTTTTCGTCTGAGACCGCCGCCCGAAGCGTCAGATACGCGCCGTAAATTAATATCAGCACGAAAATTGTCGTCTGACGCGGATCCCAGTTCCAGTACGCGCCCCAGGTCAGCTTGCTGAAAACCGCGCCGCTCGCCGTCGCCAGCAGTACGAAAATAAATCCCAGCCGCGCCGCTCTCGCGCTAAGTTCGTCAAATTTCATTTCGCCCGCCCGCAGAAATTTCGCCGCGAAAAATGCGCTCGTGAAAAATCCAACGACTGACACCCATGCCGTCGGCACGTGGAAAAATATTATTTTCGCCAGCTCGCCCAGCCCTCTGACCGGTGGCACGAAAAATATCGCCGCTAAAATTATCGCCGCCGTCAGCAAAATTATCAGCTTCCACATTCGCAATCAGTCCAAAAAATCAAATAGAATCGACGCCGCCGTTACCAGAATCGCGTCGTAAAAAATCATCGCTGCTAAAAATTCCGCGCTGAACTCCGCGCCCGTGAACGCCGCCTCCGTCAGACTTATCGCCGGCAGAAATATCGGCAGCGTCACCGGAAAAAGCAAAATCGGGAACAGCCCGCCCTTCGCCGACGCCGAAACCGTCAGCGCCGCCGTCAACGTTCCAGCCGCAGAAATTCCAACTAAGCCCAGCAAAACCGTCGCTGAAAATATTCCGAGCCGCGCGATTTCCGCGTCGAACAAAATTAAAAATACCGGCAATAAAAAAATCGTCAGCGCGCCCAGCGACGCCAGCGTAAAAAACATTTTCCCGAAAAGAATCGCCTGCCGCGCCGCGTAGAGTTTCAGCGTCGATAAAGTTCCAGCCGCCGCCTCGTCCTCGAACGTGCCGGAAATTCCTGCGCTCGCCGCGAAAAATATCACGACCCATAACAGCGCCGCCAGAAGTTTCGGCTCGACGAACGCCCCGCCCAGCGCCAGGCTCAGGCTTGCAATCGTCGTAAGCGCGAACATCGCCATTGCCGCGAACGCCGCCCGCCTGCGCAGTCCAACTAAAAAATCTTTCCTAAAAATCGCCGCCGCCTGCAGGAAGCTCGATAACTTCATCGCAAACCTCCAAATCCGCCGCGTCGTTGGTCGCCAGCAAAATAATTTTCCCGCCGCGCGCGCCGCCACGAATTTCTCGCAGAAAAATTTCCCTGCCAGTGCCGTCGAGGTTTGAAGTCGGCTCGTCCAAAATCCAAATGTCAGCGTCAACGCCCAGCAGAATCGCGAATTTCAAACGCTGGCGCATTCCCGTAGAAAAATCGCCCGCGCGAAGTTCCGTTTCAAAATCCAGTCCGACGCGCCTTCCAATTTCGGAAACGTCGACAGCTTTACCGCGCAGCTGAGCGAAGAAGTTCAGATTTTCAGCGGCGGTAAGGGTGTCGTAAATTTTCAATTCCGGCGTGACTGCGGCGACGGTCTTTGCGCCGTGGAATTTGACTTCACCGGCGTCAGGCTTTAAAATTTTAGCGGCGAGCTTGAGGAGCGTGGATTTGCCGGAACCGTTTGCGCCGACGACGCCGAAAGTTTTACCGGCGGGAAACTCGAGCGTAAGATTCTTAAAAAGTTCGCGGTGCCCGAAACTCAGGCTGACGCTTTCGAGATAAATTTTATTCATGGCGGAATTATACGTGCTTGCAACGGGGGCGGTCAAGATTTTCGCGAGGCGGCAGGTATTTCGAGCGCGGCTGTTTTTAGAGGGGCTGGCGGTCGGAATTTTCACGGGCGTGGTTGTGACGGCGATTAGAATTTTGCTGGACGCGGCGGACATTTTGCGCCCGCAGTGGTTTCAGCATTTCAGCGCAGGGAAATTTTTCGTGACGGCCTGCGCGATAATTTTCGTGGCGGGATTTTTAGCGCGGGCGATAAAGTTCGACGGGCAGGTAGCTGGGAGCGGCGTGCCGCAAATCAAGGGAATGCTGCAGGGAATTTCGGCGATGACGGAGCCGCTACGGCTGATTGTGCTGAAATTCACGGCGACGGTCTTGGGAATTGGCGCGGGAATGTCATTGGGTCGCGCGGGCGTGAGCGTACAGTTTGGGGCGTGTGCAGGGAATTTTTTCGGGAAAGTTTTTTACCGGCAGCACGGAGAAATTGAGCGGGGGATATTGCTGACGGCGGGCGCTGGCGCTGGCTTAGCGGCGATATTCAACGCGCCGTTAGCGGGAATAATTTTCTGCGTGGAGGAGCTGCACAGAAAATTTTCGCCGGAAGTTCTGGTAGCGACGCTGGCGGCTTCGGTCTCGGCGTCGGCGGTCGTGAATTTAGTTTTCGGCGTGCAACCGATTTTCGCGAAGATAAGCGCGATACCGGCGGTCGTGCCGGAAATTTTGAACGTGGTGCACTTCGTCGCGCTGGGAATTTTTCTGGGCATGGTCGGCGTAGTTTTCACGCGGGCGATGATTTTTTCGCTGGACGTTTATGACCGGCTGAAAATTTTTGGGACGCGGCGATTTTTGATACCGCTGGCGCTGACGATACCTCTGGGCGTAACGGTGCCGGAAGTGCTGGGCTGCGGGAATGTTTTGGTGGACGAAATTTTGAGCGAGGAATTTGTACTGCGGGCGACGCTGATATTTTTCGCTGGGAAATTTTTATTCACGCTGGTTAGTTTTGGAACGGGCGCGCCAGGCGGAGTGTTTCTGCCGCTTTTGACGCTGGGAGCGCTGGGCGGCTCGATTTATGCGGACGCAGGAGTTGCGCTGGGATTTTTCGGCTCAGAATGGTCGACGCTTTTGATAATTTTCGGAATGGCGGCGATGTTCGCGGCGGTCGTCAAGGCGCCGGTCACGGGCAGCATTTTAATCATGGAACTCACGGGGCAGTTTTCGTACCTGCTGACGCTGACGGTAGTTTCGGGCGCGGCGTTCATGACGGCGGATTTGCTGGGCGGCGAACCGATTTTCTCAGCGCTGTTGAACCGCTCGCTCCGCGCGAAAAATTGATAAAAAAAAGCTCCCGTGCTATAATAAACGTAGCAAGGGAGGTGATTATCGTGGCTGAAGAAAAAATTAAAACTGAAGCGGCAATCAGTGAATCGCAGCGTCTCAACCTTGAATCGCGAATCAGTAATCTCGAAGGAAAGTTTGAAATTTTTATTGGCGAGATGCGCGACCGCGACAATCAGCGCGCTGAAGATATGCGCGAAATTCGCTCAAAACTCGACAGTATCGGCAACCACGTCCGCAACATAACCATAGCCGCTATCGCCGGAATTGGTGCCATTTTTGTTTCCGTCGTTGGTTTTGTCATTTCCGTCGCCTCAAAATAAAAATCAACAAAACAAATTTTTCAAGGCTCCGCTCACCACAGCGCGAGCTTTTTCTTTTGCCAGAATACCACAGCCGCGCGGATTTTGCAAGCCGAAAAAGGAAAAATTCCCGCCGCGTTGTATATTAGTCTTGACAAAAATTTTTGGGGGAATTTCAATGATAAGGAAAGGAATAATTCTGGCGGGCGGCTCCGGCACGCGCCTTTATCCGCTGACGGAAGTCGTCTCAAAGCAGCTCATGCCGGTCTACGATAAGCCAATGATTTACTACCCGCTGTCGGCTTTGATGCTCGCCGGAATCCGCGAAATTCTGATAATCAACACGCCGCAGGACAGCCCGCTCTTTCAAAAACTCCTCGGCGACGGCTTGCAGCTCGGACTGAAAATTTCCTACGCGGTACAGCCGAAACCCGAAGGGCTCGCGCAGGCTTTTTTAATTGGCGAAGAATTTATCGCGGGCGAAAGTTGCGCGCTGGTGCTGGGCGATAACATTTTCTACGGCGCCAATTTTGCCAGGCTCGTCCAGCGCGCGGCGGCCAACGACGACGGCGCCACGGTTTTCGCCTACTACGTCAACGACCCCGAAAGTTACGGCGTTGTCGAATTTGAGCGCGAAACCGGCAGGGCGATCAGTCTTGAGGAGAAGCCGAAAAATCCCCGCTCGAATTACGCCGTGACTGGTTTATATTTTTACGACAGCGAAATTGTTGACGTGGCGAAGTCGATTAAGCCTTCGGCGCGCGGCGAACTCGAAATTACTGACGTGAACAAAGTTTATCTGGAGCGCGGAAAGTTGCGCGTTGAAATTATGCGGCGCGGTTATGCCTGGCTCGACACCGGTACGCACGAATCGCTTTTGCAGGCAAGTTCCTTCGTTCACACCGTTCAGACGCGGCAGGGCTTGAAAATTTCCTGTATCGAAGAAATTGCCTACCGCATGGGCTACATTGATTCAGCACAGCTTTTAAAACTCGCTGAGCCGCTTGCGAAAAATGAGTACGGAAAATATTTGCAGCGCCTGGCGCGGGAAAATTTTTAAGGGGGAAAAAATTATGCCGGTTATTAAAACTGATTTGAGTGGCGTTATTATCGTGGAGCCGCAGGTTTTCGGCGACGTGCGCGGCTGGTTCATGGAAACCTGGTCGAAGGCGAAATTCGAGGCGGCGGGTCTGCACTACGATTTTGTTCAGGACAATCAATCTTTTTCTGCGCACAAAGGAACTCTGCGCGGTCTTCACTATCAGCTTAATCCAATGGCGCAGGCAAAACTCGTCCGCTGCACGCGCGGCAAAATTCTCGACGTGGCTGTTGACATTCGCCAAAATTCTCCGCAGTTCGCCAAATGGGTTGCCGTCGAACTTTCCGCCGACAACAAACGCCAGCTCATGATTCCGCGCGGCTTCGCTCACGGCTTTATCACGCTCACCGACGACGTGGAAATTCAATACAAAGTCGACAACCTCTACGCGCCGCACTTTGAAGGCAATATCCGCTGGGACGACCCGCAGATTGGGATTGACTGGCAAATTCAGCCGACGATTCTCGCTGACAAGGACGCTAAGGCGCCGACGCTCAAAGAACGCCTCGAACGCGGCGAACTCAATTTCGTTTTCGAGCGCGGCTCCGACTGGGACTAAAATTTATCAAAGGAAGTTGACGAATCTGATGAAAATTATTGTGACGGGCGGCGCTGGCTTTATCGGCGCCAATTTCGTTTACTACGAGCTGGCGAATCACCCCGACGACGACATAATCTGCTACGACAAGCTGACCTACGCCGGCAACCTCGAAACGCTCAAAGACGCCGAGACCAATCCGCATTTCCAGTTCGTTTACGGCGACATTGCCAGCCGCGCGGAAGTTTACCAGCTGTTTGAAATTGTTGCGCCCGACGCCGTAGTTAATTTCGCGGCGGAAAGTCACGTCGACCGCTCGATTGAAGATCCGGAACTTTTCCTGCGCACAAATATTATCGGCACCAGCATTTTGCTCGACGCCTGCAAAAAGTACGGCGTTAAGCGCTATCACCAGGTTTCGACCGACGAAGTTTATGGCGACCTGCCGCTCGACCGCCCAGATTTATTTTTCACCGAGAACACGAACCTGCACACTTCAAGCCCGTACTCCGCCAGCAAAGCTTCCGCCGACCTGCTCGTTCAGGCTTACCAGCGCACCTACCAGATTCCCGCGACAATTTCGCGCTGCTCCAACAACTACGGTCCCTACCACTTCCCCGAAAAATTAATTCCGCTGATGATTATCAACGCGCTCAGCGGCAAGAAACTCCCCGTCTACGGCACCGGCGCCAACGTACGCGACTGGCTTTACGTCGAAGACCACTGCTCCGCGATTGATTTGATTCTCCGCAGCGGCAAAGTCGGCGAAGTCTACAACGTCGGCGGCCACAACGAAAAAACTAATCTCGAGGTCGTCAAAACCATTTTGAAAATCCTCGGCAGGAGCGAAGAGCTGATTCAGTTCGTCACCGACAGAAAAGGACACGACCAGCGCTACGCTATCGACCCGACGAAAATTGAAACTGAACTTGGCTGGACGCCCAAAACTAAATTCGACGACGGCATTAAAAAAACTGTCGCGTGGTATCTCGAAAATCGCGCGTGGTGGGAAAAAATTATCAGCGGCGAATACCAGAACTACTACGAAAAAATGTATGGCAACCGCTAAAAATCTGCGCGGCGGCTTCACGACTGGCGCGGCGGCGGCGGCTGGCGTCAAGGCGGCGCTGATTTACCTCACCACCGGCGAAACTCCCAGGGGCGTTGAACTTACCGCGCTTGACGGCACGATTTTGAAAATTCCAGTCGCCCGCGTCGAAAAAGTTACCGGCGGCGTTCGCGTCGAAGTCGTTAAAGATTCCGGCGACGACCCAGATATTACCAACGGTGCCTCGATTTTCACCACGACCAGAATTTCCGGCGGCGGGTTTATTTTTCGCGCAGGGCTCGGCGTCGGCAAAATTACCAAAGCCGGTCTCCAGCTTCCTGTCGGCGAACCGGCGATTAATCCCGCGCCGCGTCAGCTCATTCGTAACGTTGCGGCGGAATTTGGCGTCGCTGGGCTTGACGTTGAAATTTCCATTCCGGCGGGCGTCGAACTCGCTAAGAAAACGCTCAACCCAATTCTCGGCGTCGAGGGCGGCATTTCGGTTATCGGCACGACCGGCGTCCTGCGCCCAATGTCCGAAGACGCGTTCAAAAATTCGCTCGTGCCGCAAATCGACGTTGCTAAGGCGGCGGGCTTTGAAACTTTGGTTTTCGTGCCTGGCAAAATCGGCGAGACAATCGCTGAAAATTTGAACCTGCCGCGCGGCGCGATTGTTCAGACCAGCAATTTCATCGGCTTCATGCTTGAGGCGGCGGCTGAACGGAAAATTTCCGGCGTGATTCTGTGCGGGCATATCGGCAAGCTCATCAAAGTTGCGGCGGGGATTTTCAACACGCACAACCGCATTGCTGACGCGCGGCTGGAAACTCTGGCGGCGTACGCGGCGGCGGAAGGTTTGAGCGCGGCGGAAGTTCAAAAAATTTTGAGCGCCAATAACGCTGAGGACGCCACGAAAATTATTGCGGCGAACGGTCTGGAGCGCGTTTACGAAAAAATTGCGGCGCGGGCGAGTTTTCGCGCGGAACGCTACGTTTACGGCGCGCTGAAAGTTTCTACGATTCTTGCGGATTACGCGGGAAATATTTTGGGGACTGATTGGGTTGGAAAATAAAATCATCGTGGCGGGAATAGGACCAGGCGCCGAAAGTTACGTGACACAGGCGGCGCTTGAAAAAATCCGCGCGGCAAAATTTTTAGTCGGCGGACGGCGCGCGCTGGCTCAGTTCGCAACGTCGGCTCAGGAAACCTGCGCGATAACGAAAGAGCTGGGCGCGGCGATAAACTTCATACGCGAAAAAATTTCCTGCGCAGAAGTCGTCGTCATGGTCAGCGGCGACCCAGGCTATTTTTCAATGCTCGACCTGCTGCGAAAAAATTTCCCGCTGGCGCAAATCGAAGTTATCCCGTCAATCAGCGCGATACAGCTGGCGTTCGCCAAACTTTCGCTGCCGTGGCATTCGGCGACGCTTTTAAGTTTTCACGGGCGGCGACCGGCTGACGCAGATTTGAAATTCGCGCAGGGGAAATTGCTGGGCCTGCTCACCGACGCCGAGTTCAATTCTAAAACTGTCGCGCAGATTCTGCTGGAAAACGGCTGGGCGGAGAGTTCGAGCGTGGCGATTTGCGCGCGGCTCTCCTACGACGACGAGAAAATTATTCGCACGACTTTGGCGGCGGCGGCAACTTCCGAGCCGGTTAAGCACTGCATTCTGATTGTGGGTGATTTTGATGATTGGCATTGACGACGAAAAATTTCTGCGCGGGAGAGTTCCAATGACGAAGCGCGAAGTTCGGATTTTGACGCTGGTTAATGCGCAGATTGGCGCGGAAGATTTAATCGTGGACGTGGGCGCGGGCACCGGCTCCATTTCGATTGAGGCGGCGAAAATTGCGCTGGGCGGGCACGTTTACGCCGTCGAAAAGGAACCCGACGCCGTTAAGCTGATCAGGCAGAACGCCGAAAAATTCAACGTCAAAAATCTCACGGTTATCGAGGCGACTGCGCCGGACGGCTTTGAAAATATCCCGCCGCTGGACGTGGCAATTATCGGCGGCAGCGGCGGCTGGCTCATGGACGTACTGAACGCCGTCGACGAGAAATTAAAAATTGGCGGGCGTATCGTTTTAAATTTTATCACAGTGCAATCGCTTGCCAACTGCCTCGGCTGGCTCAAAGCGCACAGTAATTACCGCTACGACGCGATTCAGGTTCAGATTAACCGCCTGGAAAATATTGGCTTCAAGGACATGGCGAAGGCGCTCAATCCAGTACACATCGTCACCGCGAAAAAAATTCACAGCGCGCAGGCGGCTAAGGTTATCGGTTTCGCCGAAATGAAATCCCGAATCGTCAGCAAGGGAGGTTTAAACTGTGCTTGAGCCGTTCCGCGAGAGAATTTACGTGACGCGGCCGGTTTTGCCGACGCTCGAAGAAGTCACGGCAAAGTTGCGCGACATTTGGGACTCGAAGTGGCTGACGAACAACGGCCCGCAGCATTCTATGCTTGAACGGGAGCTGGCGGAATTTTTAAAAGTGCCGTACCTGTCGCTGTTCAACAACGGCACAATCGCGCTGATGGTTGCCTGTCAAAGTTTAAGGCTGAGCGGGGAAGTTATCACGACGCCGTTTACCTTCGCCGCCACGCCGCACGTTTTGAGCTGGAATAATATCACGCCGATTTTCTGCGACGTTGACGCGGCCACCATGAATATTGACGCGGAAAAAGTTGAGTCGATGATAACGCCGCACACGACGGGGATTCTGGCGGTACACGTTTTCGGGACGCCCTGCGACGTGGAAAAACTTCAGGAAGTTGCTGACCGCTACGGCTTGAAAATTGTTTACGACGCGGCTCATGCTTTCGGCGTTGAACTCGGCGGGCGCGGGATTGGGAATTTCGGCGATATTTCCATGTTCAGTTTCCACGCCACGAAACTTTATCACACGCTCGAAGGCGGCGCGCTCGTTCACGGCGACAAAAATCTCAAGGCGCGCATTGACCTGCTCAAAAATTTCGGTATCAAAAACGAAGAAGAAGTTGTCATGCCTGGGATTAACGGCAAGCTCGACGAAATTCGCGCGGCGGTCGGCAGGATTATGCTCGGCTACGTCGAGGGCGAACGGCTAAAGCGCAGGGCGATTCACGAAATTTACGCGGAGGAACTCGGCGGCGTCGAAGGAATTGCGCTCATGCCAGAAGTTTCCGCCAGCGTCAAGCTGAATTATCAGTACTACGTGATTCGCATTGACGAAAAAATTTTCGGGCGCTCCCGCGACGAAGTTTACGACGCCTTCAGGGACTACAACGTTTTCGCGCGGAAATATTTCCACCCGCTGTGCAGTGAGTACACGTGCTACCGCCAGCTGAACTCTTCGCGCGCAGAAAATTTGCCCGTTGCCAACGAAATTGCGCGGCAGGTTTTAAGCCTTCCGAATTACGGGAAACTGGCGCCGGACGACGTGCGGAAAATCTGCGCGATTCTAAAATCTTTCAGCAAGTAGGAGGAATTACCATGAAAAAATTTATCATCGCCGCCGCAATTTTTCTGCTGACGAACGTCGCCAGCGCCGCGCAAATCGATTCGGCGTACTACCTCGGCAATGAAGATTTCAATTATCCCGTGGTCGTCACCGACAGCCCAATCGCCGACGCCAGAATTAACAACGTCATTCGCGCGGAGGTCGAACGCTTTATCCTCGAAACCGAACGCTGGGCGAAGGAAGGCGATTTCAATATCGCGAGCATGAGCGTCGATTTTTCAATCCCCTGCAACCACACCGGCGGCGTTTTGAGCGTCTTGCTGACTGAATACGTTTACCTTGAGCGGGCGGCGCACCCTTCGACGATTGTCCGCGCGCTCAATTTCAATTCAGATTCCGGCGTACAAATTACCAGAAACAGCCTGAGCGAAATTGGCACTCCGGACAACGGCGAGCCGCGATATACGCCGAAAAATCTCACGCGCAAACTTAAAGAGCACGTCAGAAAAAATAATCTGTTCCTGTTCAACGATTTCACCGAGCTCACGGAACTGCCGGAGAATTTTTATTTTGACGACGATTTGAACGTAATTTTCATTTTCCAGCAGTACGAAGTTGCGCCGTACGCCGTCGGTATTATTCAGGTGAACGCCGGAAAATAAAAAAGCCACCGCCGCGCTGGCAGTGACTCAAAAGCTCGCTGGGGAATTTTACTTAGCGAAAACCACAACTTCAAACGGACGCAGATTGTCGGAGCTACCTTCGTAGTTGCCGATAATTTTTTTGCGCCCAGCGGCGTACTCGGCGAGAGTTTTATCGCGCGTGGAAATTTCGGCGCCGCGGAAGTTACAGATAACAATCAGCTCTTCGTCTCCCAGGCTGCGGCGGTAGGCGATAACGTCGGGATTTTCGCGCTCGATAAATTCAACGCCGCCTTCCTGCACGATTTTGTTTTCCCTGCGGAATTTGACGAGCATTCTGTAGAAATTCAGCACGGAATTGGCGTCGTCCTGTTCCGCGTCGACGTTAATAGTTTTGTAGTTGGCTGGCGAAGAAATCCACGGCTCGGCGGTAGAGAAGCCGGCAAATTTTTCAGCGTTCCACTGCATAGGAGTGCGCCCATTGTCGCGCGAACGCTCGCCGATAATTTTCAGCGTCTCCGCCTCGCTCTTACCGCTCTCGCGCAGGATTTTGTAGTAGTTCAGACTTTCAACGTCGCGGTACTGGTCAATCGACGTGAATTTGGCGTTGGTCATGCCGAGCTCTTCGCCCTGATAAATGTAGGGCGTGCCGCGCATAAGGTGGACAGTCGCCGCCAGCATTTTCGCGGACTCGACGGGAAATTTTTCGTCGTCGCCGAAGCGGGAGACTGCGCGCGGCTGATCGTGGTTGCACCAGAAAACTGCGTTCCAGCCGCCAGCCTTAGCCATACCTACCTGCCATTCCTCGAAAATTTTTTTCAGCGCCGGAATATCCGCGTCCATGAGCGCCCACTTGTTGCCGCCTTTGTAGTCAACTTTCAGGTGGTGGAAGGCGAAACTCATGCTCAGCTCGTGACTGTCGGGGTTTGTGTAGCGAATGCAATTTTCAAGGTTAGTCGACGCCATTTCGCCGACGGTAATCATTCCGTCAATGCCGACGGCCTCAACTAGTTCGCGAAGGTATTCATGAACGTGCGGGCCGTCCGCAAAAAGTTTTCTGCCGAGCCCCGTCGTGTCGTCTTCAAAAACTTCCGGCTTGGAAATCAGATTGATAACGTCGAAGCGGAACCCCTTAACGCCCTTTTCGCGCCAGAACTTCACAACGTCAGCAAGCTCCCTGCGAACTTCAGGATTCGTCCAGTCAAAATCCGGCTGGCTCACGTCGTGCAGGTGCAGATACCACTTGCCAACCTGCGGCTGCCACTCCCACGCGCTGCCGCCAAACGCGCATTGCCAATTCGTAGGCGGCTCGCCAGGCGCCTTCCCGTCGCGGAAAATGTAGTAGCGCTGATAGCGTTCGTCACCGGCTATCGCTTTCTGAAACCATTCGTGCTCAACTGAACTGTGACAGAGCACGAGGTCAAGCATAATTGTCCGCCTCAGCGATAAGTTCTTCCACGTCCGCCATCGTGCCGAAACTTGGGTCAACCGCCTTGTAATCAGCAATGTCGTAGCCGTTGTCGCGCATCGGGCTGACGTAAAACGGCGTGCTCCAGATAAAATCGACGCCCAGGCTGGCGATATAATCCAGCTTGCTGATAATCCCGCGAATGTCGCCAACGCCGTCGCCGTTCGAGTCCGCAAAACTTTTTGGGTAAACTTGATAAACCGTGCTCGCGCTGAACTTCATGAAAATCTCTCCCAAATTTAAAAATAGCGGGCGGTTAAACCTCAGGGAAAAATTCAACCGCTCGCTTTAAAATCTAAATCATTTTCAGTAGCTGGCGATAACAGTTTCGCCGGTCTTCGCCTGCTGACCGCTGTTAAACTTGAACGTGTCCAGACCGTTCGTATTGGTCACGACGAAAATCGCGGTATCGGGGTGCCCAGCGGCTTTAATCTTCGCCCTGCTGAATTTTAACAGAGGAGTGCCCGCCTTGACAACGTCGCCGACCTTGACGAAATATTCAAAGCCGTCGCCGCCCATTCCAACCGTGTCAATCCCGACGTGAATCAGCACTTCGACTCCGTTGCTAAGAGTTAAACCGACAGCGTGCCGCGAATCTTCCATGAGCACAGTAACTTTGCCGGAAACTGGCGCGCAGACAGTTTCATTAGCGGGCTTAATCGCTAAGCCGTCGCCGACCATTTTTTCAGAGAAAACGCCGTCGCCGACTTCCTTGAGGCTGATAACTTCGCCGTCGAGGTAACTCGCGCTCACTTTCAAGGTTGGCTTCAGCTTCCGCCTGCGCTGCCTCAGCCGCCGCTTCCGCCTCAGCCTTAGCCTGCGCCGCCGCCGCCTCTTTGTCGATACCCTTTTTCTTGCCAACCGCCGCCGTCAGCAGGAACGGTACGATAATCGCCGCCAGCATCGCCAGCGCGAACGTAGGCATTGACTGCGGCTGCATTGACAAAATTCCAGGGATACCGCCGACGCCAATCGCGTTAGCCGTTGTCGAAGTCGACACGCAGATAACCGCCGCGCAAGCCGAGCCCGTCATTCCGCAAATCAGCGGGAACAGACGCGGGAGGTTGACGCCGAATATCGCCGGTTCAGTAACGCCGAGCCAGCACGATACCCACGCCGGTACGTTGATTTCCTGCGCTGCCTGACTCTTGCGCTGCAGGAATATCATTCCCAGTACTGCAGAACCCTGCGCGATATTAGACAGGGCGATCATGGGCCAGAGCATTGTCCCGCCGTAGTCCGCAATCAGCTGCAAATCTATCGCGTTCGACATATGGTGCAAGCCCGTGATAACCAGCGGCGCGTACACGAAGCCGAAAATCGCGCCGAATATTACGCGGAAATCGCCCGTTATTCCCGAATACACGATGCTCGAAATTTTCGTGCCAATAGCCCAGCCAATCGGTCCCAGAATCGCGTGCGCCGCTATGACTGCCAGCACCAGACTGCAGAACGGCACGACTATCATCGATATAACCGGCGGGACGATACTGCGGAAGAATTTCTCAAGGTAGACGAGCGTCAGCGCCGCTAAAATTGCGGGTAGTACTTGCGACTGATAGCCCTGCCGCGCCAGCTTGAACGAGCCGAAATCCCAGACAGGAATTTGATCCGGCGGCGTCGTCGCTACGGCGTATGCGTTGAGGAGCTGCCCAGATATAAGCGTTAAACCTAAAACAATTCCTAAAATCGGCGTGCCGCCCATTTTCCTGACGACCGACCAGCAAATCCCAACGGGAATACCAACATGGAATACCGCCTCGCCAATCAGCCAGAGAAAACTGTCCATGCCAGCCCAGAACGGACTAAGCTGAACGAGAGTTTTGGTACCCTCTTCAAAAATGTACAGCGAATCGATACAGTTCCTGAAACCTAAAATCAAGCCGCCGGTGATAATCGCCGGAATCAGCGGTGCAAAAATTTCCGCCGCAATAGCCGCCGCGCGCTGTAAAATATTTTGATTAGCGCCAGCCGCCGCCTTCACCGCGTCTTTCGAGACTCCTTCAATCCCCGCATACGCCGTGAAGTCCTTGTAAAATTCGCTGACCGTGTTGCCGATGATAACCTGGAACTGCCCCGCCTGCGTAAAGCTGCCCTTGACGACTTTCATACGCTCAATCGCCGGCACGTCAGCCTTTTTCGGGTCGACCAGCACGAAACGCATTCGCGTCATGCAGTGCGAAACTGCCGCGATATTTTCCTTGCCGCCCACAAGTTTTAGCAGTTCCTCTGAATCTTTTGTGTAGGTTCCCAATTTCATCCCCTTCATTTAATTTTTTGTGTGTACAAATTTTTTTTGATTACACAAATCAGCCGCGCTTAAGTCAATATAGAAAAAAATTTTTTTAAACTCGGTGAAAAAGTTATTCACGTTGGCGCCAAATCGCGCTATAATAAAAAAAACTGAAGTGAGGAGGGTGCGTGCAGTGCCGGAAACAAAATTTGACAAGATTTACGCAGATTTGAAGAACAAAATCGAGACGCAGGAATACGCTTTTAATTCAACGGTACCATCGGAGAACGAGCTGACGAAAATTTATAATTGCACC
>CAJOGX010000009.1 GCA_905234175.1 uncultured Selenomonadaceae bacterium
TAGGCGATAAGCCAGGCGAAATAGAAACCGCCGGTGGGACCAACGAGCCTGCCAATACCGCCAGTGCCCGCGAAAATTGGAAGACCGGCGGCGCCAAGCAGCAGGTACACGACGATAACGGTGAGCGTCTGGCGCGGCGTCAAAATGTAGGCGGCGAGGCTGAGCACGATTGTCAGCGCGGTTACCATCGTCGGCGTGAACGGCAGCGGGAAAACGATATTGGCGGAAATGCAGCAGAGCGCGACGCATAATGACATTTTGGTTAATTCTCTTACTGAAACTGTCTGCATAAAAAAATCCTTTCGATTAAAATTTTCGAGAGGATTATATTTTTTTTTAGCGCCAGCGTCAACGTCTGAAGTTTTAGCCGTTTACAAAGTAAAGATCAGCATTTCTTTTTGCCAAAAAGAAACGCTGGCAAAGAAAAAATGGGCCGAGTGACGCCATCCAGGCGTCAGTGCGGCCCGCGCGCCGTCCATGGCGCGCCTCTAATTGCGTAAGTTTCTCCTGCGCAGCGTATATGCTAAAAAAATATTCGCGGCATTTCATAAAATCTTTGACAGGAAAAGTTTGGTACGCTCTTCCTTGGGGTTTTCGAAAACTTCGCGCGGGTTGCCCTGCTCAACGATATAGCCGCCGTCGACGAAAAGCAAACGCGTGCCGACTTCGCGGGCGAAACCCATTTCGTGAGTGACGATAACCATGGTCATGCCGGATTCGGCGAGCTTCTGCATAACGTCAAGGACTTCGCCGACCATTTCGGGATCGAGGGCGCTGGTGGGTTCGTCGAAGAGCATAACTTTTGGCTGCATGGCAAGGGCGCGGGCGATAGCAACACGCTGTTGCTGGCCGCCGCTGAGCTGGTTAGGATAAGCGCCGGCTTTGTCGCCGAGCCCGACGCGGTCTAAAAGTTCCTGCGCGATAATTTCAGCGCGAGCCTTTTCGATTTTGCGGACTTTCATTGGCGCGAGCGTGATGTTATCGAGAACGCTCATGTGCGGGAAAAGATTGAATCGCTGAAAAACCATGCCGACTTCTTCGCGGACGCGGTTGATATTTTCGGCGCTGTCCAAAGGAATGCCGTCGACGGTAACGGTGCCGCTGGTGGGGACTTCAAGGAAATTGATACAGCGCAGGAGCGTGGATTTGCCGGAGCCGCTGGGGCCAATAATGACGACGACTTCGCGCTCGGAAATGTCAAGGTCAATGCCTTTAAGAACGTGCAGGTCGCCGAAAGATTTTTTCAGACCGGAAATTTTAATCATGATGTCCTCCAAAAAAAATTGGGACGCGCCGCTGAGGGTTCGTCCCAAAAAATTTATCTGCGCCGGAGCGCCTTCGGTTTGTCTAAGATTTCCGCCAGAATTATCGCGTGCATATCGAGTACCGGCGGTTCCGCCTGAGCTTCCTCGACTGTCTGGACTTGAACTTTTAGCGGTGGCGCAGAAACTTTGTCAGCCTTGCGCCGCCGGTAGAGTTCCGCCAGATTGACTTCGTGGACTTCGGCGGGCTGATTTGGGTCGTTCGCCAGCGTCGGAATGTCGAAGTCTATACCTGGCGGCGGGTTGGAAGTTGGGCGGCGCTGTCTTTCGGCGATGATTTGAACTGCCGAAAAGATTATCCACGCCAGAATTATGAGCGACATTTCCACGGCGAATCACTCACTTCGTGACGGCGGCGGGTTTGTTTTTGGCGCCGGTCGAGCTGATAGCCTTGCGCATTTCGGTATCCGCCTGCACGTTCATCATGTTGTAATAATCCATGACGCCGAGGTTGCCAGCTTTGAACGCCTCCGCCATAGCGTGAGGAACTTCTGCCTGCGCCTCGACGACTTTGGCTTCCATTTCCTGCGTGTAAGCTTTCATTTCCTGTTCGCGGGCGACTGCCATAGCGCGGCGTTCCTCCGCCTTAGCCTGCGCGATACGCTTATCAGCTTCCGCCTGGTCAGTCTGGAGCTGCGCGCCGATATTTCTGCCAACGTCCACGTCAGCAATATCGATTGACAGAATTTCAAACGCGGTGCCTGCGTCTAAGCCTTTGCCGAGGACGGTCTTGGAAATTTCGTCGGGGCTTTCCAGAACGTCCGTGTGATTTTCGGAACTGCCGACGGTTGTAACGATACCTTCG
This sequence comes from uncultured Selenomonadaceae bacterium, assembly GCA_905234175.1. Lineage (GTDB taxonomy): Bacteria > Bacillota > Negativicutes > Selenomonadales > Selenomonadaceae > Quinella. The sequence continues at coordinate 2,128 of CAJOGX010000009.1, forward strand.
CCGACGCGGGCGATAATCGTGGGTTCACCGGCGCCGCCAACGAGCCTGTCGATATTCGCGCGGACGGTCACGCGGGCTTTGATTTTGAGTTCGATACCGTTTTTAGCGACGGCGGAAACTACCGGCGTTTCGATAACTTTCGGGTTGACGCTCATTTGAACTGCTTCAAGAACGTCGCGGCCAGCCAGGTCGATAGCGGCGGAGCGTTCAAAGGGCAGAACGATTTGCGCGCGCTGACTTGCTATTAACGCGTCAACAACTTTATCGACGTTGCCGCCGGCGAGGTAGTGCGCCTCAAGCTGGTTTACGTTTACGTCCAGACCGGCTTTGTTGGCTTTTATCAGCGGCATGACGATTTTTGCGGGCGGTACGCGGCGCATTCGCATTCCGATGAGCGTAAAAATTCCGACGTGCACGTCCGCCGCCAGCGCCGAAATCCACAGCCCGATTGGTACGAAATGCAGGAACGCCGCCAAAACCGCTATTCCAAGGATTAAAAACAGCCCTGTGCTTATTAAGAGATCCACGGGTAAAACCTCCCCCTGATTAAATTTGCCGCACCAGCACGCGCGAGCCGTCAACGTTGATAATCTTGACGATGTTGCCTTTCTTGACGAAGCTGCCTTCGGTAACCACGTCCAGCGGCTCATTCTCAACGATAACGGTACCGGCTGGGCGAAGGTCGGTCGCACAAACGGCAATCGCGTTGAGATATTTCCGCTTGTCGATAACGCTGGTGTAGCCGTTGCGATTCTGCTGGCGCTCGCCCAAAATCAAATCGTCCAGCACGGTAGTATTTTTCGCCGGACTCCTGCTGCTCACGTACACGATTATCGAAATTCCGAGAATTGCGCACGCGAAAACTGCGTAGAATATCAGCGACGCGGAAAAAAGCTGCAGTCCTAACATTTCTGTCACCGTTACTGAAAACTTATAAAAAGCCAAAACTTTTATGTTTCATTCCTGCTTCAACGCATCCGCTTTTGTCGGAACTACTCACGTTTGGTATGACGCTCCACAGGCTTAAATTCCCCGCTAACGAACGGGTACATACATCAGGCTTCCTTGAAAGTGGAAAATCCTGTGTTAAGTCTTAACTGCGCTCGGGATTTTACGACAACAACGTCCACGAGTTATCAACCGTTTATCCCAACTTTTTAAAGACTGGTAGGATTATACGGTTTTTTACAGCAAAGTCAACATAAAAATTTCTCAGTAACGGCTCTCACCTCCTTATTACCATGAACTTGGAATGATTATTTCTGCATTTTGATTGGAAATTCCTTCAACTGACTGCGACGCGTTTTCAATTTCCCTGGGTGGTTCGTCTTTAAATTCCGGCGCCGCTTTATCAATTCGCGCCTGCGTTTCCTCATTGAGTTCCGGCAGCCGCGCTATCAGCTCCAGATACCAGTCAAGCCGCTCTTCGTAGTGCTGGCTCAAAAGGCGGTTGTGCTTAACGTACTCATAAGCGGCGGTTGCAATTTCGCGGCGCTTATCTGCGTTGTCGATTAAAATTCTGAGCTTGTCAGCAAATTCTTTGGCGTCGTGGAAAATGAAACCGGTCTCACCGTCGCGGACAGTCTTTTCGTAGACGACGGGCGACGCAAGCACAGCCGCGCCGTTGCCCGCGCACTCGATGAACTTCAAATCAGATTTCGCGCGGTTGAACTGGTTATCAATCAGCGGCAGGAGAGCGATATCGCATTCGCGCAGAGTTTCTTCGTACTTGGCGGCGGGAACGAATTGGCCGTCGTAGTAGTGCGGGTTGCCGACGAGTTCCTTGTTTTTGCTTTGAATCGAGTCGAAAAGTTTTGTGCGCGCGATAATTTTGAACGCCAGCCTGTCGCCGTATTCCTCAGCGAACTGGTTGATAACCGGCAGAATTTCTTCAAAATCCTTATCGCGGTTGAGGGCGCCGAAGAAAATCGTAACGGGTCTGTCGGTCTCTTTGAAGTCGCGCAGGGGCAAAATTCTGCGGAGCTGGTTGGCGAAAACTTTCACGTTGGGATTGTACTGGCGCAGGAAGTCGGCAAGATATTCCGTCGAAGTCTGAATCGCGTGCGAGCCGATAAAATTAATCCAGCCGGTATCCTCGTAGCTTTTCTTCCACAAAACCGGATGGTCGTCCATTTCCGTGACGTACAGATAGCCGATACGCTGCATGCGCCCGAAAAAATCTGCGCCGCGCTTGAAACTGCCGAAAGTCCGCCGCTGGTTTATGAAAATCCTGTTCGCGAACTGCTCAGCTGTGAAAAATCTGTAGGAGCGTTCGGGGTTGACGGTAACCGTTGACAGATTGGGTTCCGTTAGCAGGAACGTGTTGGGAATGTGAATGCGAACGGGCGCGCAGACAAGTTTCTCGCCGATAAGCGACTGAATCATAGTTTTGGGCGGAAGTTCGTCGGGCGTGGCGGAAATTATGTACGTAAAAGTTGCCACGTCGATTTGGGCGTTGTCAGCAATTCCCTGCGCGATTTCCATGCGGCGGGCGGCGTTGAGCGAGCGGATTTTATTCAGACCGGCGGCGTCGATTGCGTCTTCGAGTTCGACTTTCGTCAGCGTGATTTTGAACTTGAGTGGCCTGCCTTCGAGAATCGCCATGACGTTATCGATAAAGCCGATGTTGTCCAGCGCGAAAACCAGCGTGCCGCGTTTGTTGAGCTTAGCGGCGGCGTTTTTAATCAGCGCGATTAAATTTTCATTTTCGAGGTTGCCGATAACTGCGCTGTGAATCAGAATCGTGTCGAACTTGCCCCTGGCGTCGGAGAGATATTTTTCGACGGCGTAGGTGCAGTCGGGCTGAATCTCAAGGAATTTAGTCTGGCTGGTCTCAAAATCTTCGGGGGCGTTGCCGGTAACTTCGAGGACAGTTTTGGAGCGCGGCGGAATGAAACCTTCAAAAGTCATTGCTGGCACCTCACCGAATCAAGCTGTACATTAAATCTTCCTGCGCGCGGAGGCACTTGCCGAGCTCAAAGCGTTCCTGAATTGTTTCGCGGGCGCGCTGACCGAGCTTACGGGCGTATTCCTTATCGTCGAGCAGTTCCTCAACCTTGCGCGCGATGTGGTACGGCGAACGAAATTCCGCCAGCAGACCATTAACGCCGTCTTCCATGACTTCCTGAACGGGCGGCGTCTTTGAACCGACAATCGGGCAGCCGAAACTCATTGCTTCGAGGAAAGACCAGCTCAAAACGAACGGGCGAGTCAAATAAATGTGGCAGTTGGACGCGCGAAGAATTTTCTGGAAGTCGCCACGGTTGCGCAGACCGACGAAGTGCACGCGTTCGGTATCGTAGCCGCCTTTTTTCTCCTCTTCCTTGAGGTACGTGGTATCCTTGAGCTGGGCGCCGTAGCAAATTCTGTCCTTGCCGACAACTACGACGTGAGCTTTGGGGCGGCGCGCCAGAACGAGGCGAATCGCGTCCATGAAGTACGGGAAGCCGCGATAAATTTCAAAGCCGCGCGAAACGTACGTGATAATTTCAGTTTCCGGCGGCAGGTTCAAATTCACGTCTTCGAGAACGAGGCCAGGCGGCTTACCGCTGGGGTCGGGCGAACAGAACTGCGTATCAATTCCCTCGTGAATTATGTGGATTTTCGGCTTGTAAATATCTGGGAACTGGTCATACTGCCACTTCGTAGGAGCAACGCCGGCGTCGCAGAGCTCAAGGTTCATAAGGTGATGAGCGTTGCGCGTGCGAATGGAAATGCGGTTGGGAATCTGCGGAACTTCGTCCGGCCACCAGTAGCAGTCGCTGTCGTCGGCGCGGTAGTACCACTCGAAGTAGCCCATAATCGGGACGTTTGGATAAAGGTCTTTGCAGTAGAGCGTTGAGCCCCAGCCGGTATGCGCAATAATCACGTCCGGCTTGATATTTCTTTCGCGGGCGAGCCACTCCATTGCGCGTTCAACCGCCTGCCCTTCGATAACGGCTTCAGCGGCGGGGCGCAGCGGTCCGCACGTTTTTACAAATTCCTCTTCCTTTTCCGTTGGTTTTCCGTACAAAGCCAGCGTCACATTTTTCAACTGGCTGTTGATTGAATTTTCCTTTGACAGAAAGTAAACGTTGTTTTCGGGGTTGCGCGCCAGGTACGGCGCCAAATGCAGGTACTGCGCAGGAAACGACGGGTGAAGTATCATTATATTTAACACTGGAAAAAATCCCTCCTAAAATTTTAGCCCATTTGTGACTGGTAAAGTTTCGCGTAGACGCCGTTGCGCTTCAAAAGTTCGTCGTGCGAGCCGGCCTCAACAATCTTGCCCTTCTCGATAACAATAATCGCGTCGCAGTTTCTGACGGTGGAAAGGCGGTGCGCAATCATGACCATGGTTCGCCCTTCGGCAATCGGCTCGATATTCTGCATGATAATATTTTCAGATTCGTAGTCGAGCGCGGAGGTTGCCTCGTCGAAAATCAAAATGCGCGGGTCGGAAATCAGTGCGCGGGCAATAGCAATTCTCTGGCGCTGACCGCCGCTAAGGAGACTGCCGCGCTCACCGACGAACGTTTCGTAGCCGTTTTGGAAACTGCTGATAAATTCGTCCGCGCCCGCCATTTTCGCCGCCTTGACAACGTCCGCGTGTGTTGCGTTCGGGAAGGCAATGCGGATATTTTCCTCGACTGTGCCGCTGAAAAGTTTGCTGTCCTGCAGGACAACGCCAATCTGCCGCCGCAGCCACGCCGGTTCAACCTGCGCGATGTCAACGCCGTCAATCATAATTCTGCCGCTGTCGGGTAAGAAAAGGCGCTGAATGAGTTTCGTCAGCGTGGACTTGCCGGAGCCGGAGCGCCCGACGATACCGACTTTCATACCGGCGGGAATGCGGACGTTGATGTTATCGATAACCTTGCCGCCTTCGGGCGTGTAGCTGAACGCCAGCTTTTCCAGCGCAATTTCGCCGCGCAGACTCGGCAGCGTCGTACGCGAAGGATTGAACGCCGGCTCGGTTTCTTCGTCCATAATGTCGCCAAGTCGCTCCATTGAAACGCGGATTTGCTGGAAGTATTGCCACTGATTTATCAAACGCATAATCGGCGCAATCAGCTGACCGGCAATCATCTGGAACGCAATCAGCTCGCCGACGGAAATCGCGCCTTCCATGACGTTATACGCGCCAATCCACAGAATGACGAGGTTGAACATGCTGAAAAAGAACGTACCAATCGAATTGGCGATGTTCGCGAGGTTTATGACGTTGAACGAAGATTTGACGAGGCGCGCCAGCATTTCTTCATAGCGGCGGATAAAATTATTCTCGACGCTCGTCGCCTTGACCGTGTGAATGCCGGTAATCGTCTCAATCAGGAACGAACGGTTTTCACTGGCGATTAAAAATCTCTCGTTAATCATACGCTTGAAAATCGGCGCAACGATTAAATTCAGAATTACGAACAGCGGGATCATGACCAGCACGATGACGCTCAGAATCGAACTGTACAGGAACAGCACGCAGAAATATACCACCGCGAAAACCATGTCCAGCACGATTGTCAGGCTCGAACCCGTGATAAAACTTCGCAGCGTCTGCAACTCGCCCAAACGCGAAACTACGTCGCCGACCTGCCACTTTTGGAAATAGCTGAGCGGGAGCGCCGTGATATTTTTAAACAGGCGGGACGAAAGCGCCACGTCCATTTTTGAACAGATATTTGTAAAAAGGTACCCGCGCAACGCCAGTATCCAGTTTTGGAAAATAGTGCAGATAATCATACCCAAAACTAAAATGTCCAGCGCATCCGACGCTCGGTGTACCAGAACTTTGTCGATAATATTTTGTACGAAGAACGGCGACGCCAGACCAATCAGCTGCAGAATCAGCGACATCCACAGCACTGAGCGCAGGAACGGCGCGTACTTCGACACGACCGGCAGGAACCACTTGAACCCGAATTTTGTATGTTTCTTCGCCAGTTCGTAGCGGCGCGTGAAAAGTATTGCGTCGCCCGTCCAGTCCATTAAAAGTTTGTACCGCTCCGCCTTAACCGGTTGCTGCGAGAAAACGGGGTCCATTATGTAAATATCGCCGTCGCGAATCGTCGTTATGACAATTTTTCTTCCGGACTTCATTTGAATCAGCGCGGGGTAAACGAGGCGCTCCAAATCCGCCTCAGTCAAGCCGCTGTAACTGCGCGCCTTCAGTTTCAAATCCCGCGCGGCGCGGACAATCGTCGTGAAGTCAACGCTGCCCTCCGTCAAAACGTACGCGCGCTCCAGCTGACGGTAATCGGCGGGAATGTTGTAAAATTTGGCGATAGCGATAAGGCAGGCAAGACCGGTATCAATGCCGTTGACGCGGCCGCCGTCTTCAGACTTAACGTCGGTGCTGACGCCGCCTTTCGCCTGGCTCGCAGGAACCTTGGCAATGTCGATTTTCGCCAGCGCCTGCTTGCCGTCACCCTTATCGTCGGGTTTCTGCGGCGGTTGACTGTCGCTGGGAACTAAATTTTTATTGTTATCATCAGCCATTTATCAACGCTCCCTCAAAGCTTCGGAAGTGTAGCGGCGGAACGGGTCAAGGAAGAAGTCGATAATGCGCTTTTCCTTGATTTTAATTTCCGCGCTGACATTCATACCAACTGAAAGCGGAACATTTTCGCCGAAAACGTCCATAACCGGCTCGCCAATCGGGTCAAGAATGAGCTTGAATCTCTTGTGGCGTTCAATGTCGCTGGGGTCATTCACGGCGTCGGCGCTGACTTCCATAACGGTTGCGTCGACCATGCCGAATTTCTGGAAGTTGAACGTTTCAACCTTGACTTCGGCGACCTGGCCAGGGTGAATGAAACCAATATCCTTGTTGTCGGCGTAGACTTCAAATTCCAGCGAAACGTCTTCCGGCACGATTTGCATTAAAGGCTGGGCGTCGGTAACGATACCGCCAACGGTGTGCACCGCCAGATTGTAGACGCGGCCGGAAGTCGGCGCAACAATCGTCGCCATTCGCGCATCTTCGTCCGCTTTCTTAATCGCCTCGGTGACGCTGTAATATTCCTTTTTCGCCTCGACGAGCGAAGTCATAATATCCTTGCGGTAAGAGGCGTCGACGTTCGCGAGATTCTGTTCAGCCTCGGCAATTTCCGCCTGAATGCTGGCAATTTCGTCAAGCTGAGCCTGCGCGCTTTTCGCATAGTCAATCGTCTGATTCTGCTGCTCAAGGAGCTGGAACTCAGAAATTGCGTTCTGCTGAATCAACTCAGTAAGGCGGCGTTCCTTTTCCTGCGCGATTCTCAAACCTTCAGCGTAGCGCTCGTAAGTTGCCTGCGTCGCGCGGAGCCGTGCCTGTTTCTGGTCGATAACGTCCTGACGGGACTGCCGCTGCGTAGCGTGGTCGCTTGTGCGGCTCTGATAAAGCGCCAACTCCGCCGCCAAATCGTGCGCTTCCAAATCGGGGTCTTCCTCCGGCGTGAAAGGCGATCCGGTAAGTTCCGCCGTCAGACGCTGAATGTCCAGCTTGTAATAAGCTGCGCGCTTTTTCAAACTGTCATAATCCGCGCTGGTCGTTGTAGGGTCGAGAATAACTAAAACGTCGCCTTCGTTTACCTGGTCGCCTTCCTCGACGCGGATTTCCTGAATAATCCCCTTGTTCTTAACCTGCACCGTCTTAGCCTGCCCAGACGGAATAACCTTGCCAGGCGCAACGGCGACTTCGTTTATGTGCCCAATAAACGCCCACGCCAGTCCTACGACTAAAAGCGCGAGGATTGACCACATGACGATTCTCCCAGTCGGCGACGGCGGCGTTTCGGTTACTTCCAAAATCGCCGGCAAAAATTCCGTTTCCTTTTCACGTTCTTCCCCGTGAACCAGCCAGTTCCAAAATTTCATTAGCCTCTACCTTCCTGTTGATCGTGGAGATATTTATACAGCCCGCCGAGCGCCATAAGCTGGTCGTGCGTGCCCTGCTCAACGATTTTGCCCTTGTCAATGACGATAATTTTATCGCAGCGGCGAACCGCGCTGAGCCTGTGCGCGATAATCAGCATCGTGCGTTGAGCGCCGATAGCGCCCATGTTGTTGAAAATAATTCGCTCAGATTCGTAGTCCAGCGCAGAAGTTGCCTCGTCGAAAATCAGAATTGGCGGATTGGCAAGCAGTGCCCTTGCAATAGCCACGCGCTGACGCTGACCGCCGCTTAGGCTGTCGCCGCGTTCGCCAACTTTCGTGTCGTAGCCTTCCTTGAGTTCCAAAATGAAATCGTGAGCACCGGCAAGGCGCGCCGCGCGAATAATTTCGTCCATCGTCGCGGTGGGGCGGCTGACGGCAATGTTATCGCGGACGCTGGAATTGAACAGGTAATTTTCCTGCATGACAACGCCAATCTGTTCGCGCAGCCAGCCGAGATTCGCCTCGCGCGTATTGACGCCGCCGACAGTTATCGTACCGGCTTCGGGAATGTACAGATTCTGCACGAGATTCGTCAGCGTCGACTTACCCGAGCCGGAACGCCCGACGATACCTAATTTTTCGCCAGGCTCAATTTTTAAGTTTATATTTTCCAGAACCAGCGGCAAATCTACGCGGTAGCGGAACGAAACGTCCTGAAACTCAATCGCGCCGTCGATTCTTTCAGCGCCGCGCGTGCCCATGTCGTGAACGATTGGCTCCATTGGCGTATTCAAAATGTCGCCAATACGCTCAAGCGCCAGACCAACCTGCTGAACCTGCGGCCACATCGTCAGAAGTTTCGTCATTGGTCCGAGCGCCTGCCTTGACAGCATTTGGAACGCGATTAACTGACCGAGCGTGAAAAAGCCGTCCATAACCATATGACCGCCGTACCACAGAATCGCCATTGAAATTATGACCTGCACCATTCCGCTGAACGCGTGGATTGTCAGGTTGAACTTGACGTTTTCAAAAGTCGTGCGGACGTAGCGCGCCAGCAGATTTTCCCACTTGTTGACGAACTGCGGCTCAATCGCCAGCGCCTTAATCGTTTCGATATTCGTGATTGATTCGACCATGAAGGCGTTGTTCATCGCGCCCGTGCGCCAGACCGCCTCAATCTTTTTCTTGATAATCGGAACCGCCCAGATATTCTGCACGAGGTACAGCGGGATTGTCAGCAGCGCGATTAGCGTCAGCGGCACCGAGTACCAGAACATTATCGCTATGAAGACGACGGAGAAAAATACGTCCAGCACCGTCATTAAGCCGGAGCCGGTGAGAAATTCGCGAATCTGCGTCAGTGCACCAACGCGCATAAGCGTATCGCCGACGCGGCGCCTTTCGTAGTACGGCAGCGGCAGAGCGATAAGGTGGCGGAAAAGCCGCGTGCCTAAAATTGCGTCGAGCTTGTTCGTCGTGTGGTTGAGCACGTACTGTTTTATCAGCGTCAAAAGCGACTGCATGAAGAAAAACAGCACCATTGCCGAGCCGATAACCGTCAGCGTCGAGTAGCCCGCGTTGCCGATAACTTTGTCAATGATAACCTGCGTGATAAGCGGGAAGCCAATTCCCATGAGCTGGAGGAAGAACGACGCCACTAAAACTTCGCCGAGCGGTTTTTTGTAGCGTTTCATGACTTTCAGAAACCATTCGACGTTGAAGCGCTTTTTGAAGTAAGTCCAGCTGAACGCGGCGGAAAAAATTAAAAGCTCGTTCGACCAGCTTTCCAGAAATTCTTTCATTGGCATGGCGACCGGCTTATTCTGGCGCGGGTCGATAACCAATAGAACTTCGTCATTCGCGCTGCCGATTGCAATGTAGGCGCCGTCATTCATTTTAGCGACGGCAGGATATTCGATTTCGCGCAGTTCGTCGGCAGTCGGGCGAATCATCGTGCTGCGAATGTTGTACTTCTTGGCGATTTTTTGAAGGCGTTCCCAGTCGAGCTTGTCGTCGGTATCGGGATTTTCGTTGTAAATTTTTTCCAAATCCTTAACGCCGAAGTGCTGCAGGACTTTTATGACTGAGATGACTCCCGTGCGATTTGCCGCTGAGGAGGATTGATTTTCAGGCATATTTCGATGCGATGCTCCTTTCGGAAATTAATTCTGGCGATTGTGCCGCCGTCAATTAGTATATCGATATTTTTTTCAAATCCTTGACGGACGCTCCTTTCGGGAAATTTAAAAAACCGCCGTCAATCTCATAGAAAGACAGCGGCTATGTTCAGTTTTTGAGTTCGAGATTAACGAAACTTGCGCTTGCGAGCCGCCTCAGATTTTTTCTTACGGCGGACACTGGGTTTCTCGTAATGTTCACGTTTACGAACTTCAGCGAGCGTCCCAGCTCTTTGACAGGTACGCTTGAAGCGACGGAGAGCGCTGTCTATGGATTCATTTTTCCCAACTTTTACTTCATTAGCCACGGCTTTTCTTCCCTCCCCTCGCCCAAAACTAAAGCTCATTGCCTGCGTATTGTATCACGAAATTAAAGCAACGTCAACGCCGCAAAAAAAAATTCTTCAGTCGCCAATTTTTATGAGCAGGAACTCTTCTTCGTCGGCCGTGAGCGCCGCGCCGTCCATCATTTTCAGCGCGATAAATTTGGATTTTCCGAACCTGCCGACTCCGTAGCGCATTTCCGTCAAAATTTTGCGAGCCTTGTCGAAGGCGCTTTTATCAATATCGTTATAGAAACGCCGGTCGCAAAGCAGGCCAAGCGCCTTAATGCAGTTGATAAATTCGTTGTCGTTCAGCGCGGGCGCGAAAAGAATATCGCAAATCTCGCTGACAATCTGCCCTTTCTTCACGGAACACAAAGTCGGGCGCGGGTCGTCCAGCCGGTAAGCAAAACCAATCGCGTGCGCGGAATTTTGTATCTGGCTGCCCTTAGTGCCGCGCTTAACCTTGCGGCAATCCTGCGCGAACTCCTCGTAAATCCAGTTGACGTTGGTTTTCGTCACGGCGTGAGTGTAAAGGCGCGCCTCCTTGAATTTGGGATTGTTAATCTTACCCAGCTGATCCAAATCGTCAGCGCTGCCGCACATTGACAGCGTAAAAATCGCCTGGATTTTCGTGGTGACGTTGCTGCCGCCGCTGACGAAACTGGAAGGAAACGTAATATCCCGCTGAAGCTGTTCCATGCACAAATTCGCCAGCCTGCGCCTTTGCAGAGGAGTCCACGCCGCGCCAATTTTCCGCCCGATAATTTCGCAGTCCCGTTTCAGAATTTCGTTCTCGGAGTTCTCGCTGAAAAGTTTGAGGAGCGGCTCAGCAAAATCTTCGGGGTTACCGGCAGCGCAAATCTTTTCCTTTTCCTCGCGAATCAGCTTTGAATACCTGCTAATTGCCGCAGAATCGGAAAAACGGTACGCCTGACTGGCGCGCTGGCAGTAATCGAAAAATCTGCTGACGGCAGGTTTAACCTCAAGCGGCGGCGCAATTTTGACTGGAACAGGCGCAGGCGCTGCGGCAGAGTCAACGCGAACCGGCGCGCGGGTTTCCGCCTTATCCAAATCCGTGGCGATAGTAATTTCCGTGGCGCCCCTGTCCAGCCTGTTTTCGCCGTTTACGTCGCTGCAGGTGTAAGCGTCCATGTGAATAATCCGCTGTTCGTTCATCGTCACGCTGAACGCCACGAAAGTATCTTCCTCTGCGCGGGCGCGAAACGTGATATTTCCCTTGGCGATAACTACAAATTCTCCGTCAAGGTTGCGGCGCGCGATTGGAATGCTGATTTTTGCCGCGTTTTTCGGGAGCCTGAAGCCGGTAAAAAGTTTCGACTGGTGCGGAAGTTCAACGCCGGTCGCCAGAATTTCCTCGAATTTATTTCCCTGCGTCATGAGGAAAAGGCTGTCCGGCAAAATAGTTTTCGTAATGCGAATGTACGGCGCCGGCTTCGGCTCAGGTTTGGGCTGTTCAGTTTTTTTGGCGGGAACAAGCGCGGAATTTTGGAACGACGAAATTTTTTCCTGATACTTGTGCAGGAAGTAATGGTAAACCGCCGCGCCGCGCCCAACTGATAAATCCGGATCCAGCGCGACAATCGGCTCAAAGCCAAAAAATTCCTTCAGCCTGTCCTTAACCATGTAAAACCGCGACATTCCGCCGTTCATTATCACCGCGTCGATTTTGAAATCGTCCCTGCCGAGCTTGTCTGCGCACTTCTTCAAAACTTCCAGAATCGGGAAAATAATATTAACCGTCCCGTGCTTTTTAACGGCGTCGTCAAGATTTTTGAAATCGTCGAACCGGTACTCAGCGCCCATGAATTTGCGCCAGATATTTTCAAGTTCCTCCGTGGTGAAAGAATCGTCGTAGGCGTGCCCCGTGGCGCCGATATTCCCGCCGACAGGGTACGTGTCAGCCTCGTCGTCGCCCCAGGCGTCCGAAACGGCAACGCCAAAACCGCCCGCCTTTTCCATGCTGACTTTGATTTTCAAATCCTCGGCGTAGCTCAAAAGCTGCGGCTTGACGCTGGCTTCTTCGCGCTTAATCCGCTGAACAATGTCGGGATAGTTGCGGTACTGCGCAAGGTAGCGCTCGAACATTGCGTTGGAAAGCGTCTTATCAAAATCGTCGCCGCCCAGCAAAGTGTAGCGGTTAATCGCCAGGTCTTCCACGTTCAGCACGTCCGGCGCGTCGTCACGGCGGGAAATTTTGTGAATCGTTATATCCAGCGTGCCGCCGCCAAAGTCAAACACCATGACAATTTTCTGGCTGCTCAAATCCAGAATCTGGCTGGAAATTTCGCCGTTGTGCACCTGATTTATAAAATCGTAAATAACAGCCTGCGGTTCGGGCAAAAGAATCTGGCGAATCGAGCCGTCGGCGTTATAAATTTTAATCCCTGCGAGCCGCGCCGCCTCAAGCGTTGCCTGACACATGACGCTGTCGAAACTCGCGGGCACCGTTATAACGGCGTCCTCAATTTTTTCCTGCCGGTAAATTTTTGCGGCATTCCTCAGCATGTGCTCCAAAATTCTGGCGGAAATCTGTGCCGGAGTTTTATCAGGAACATTCGGCGCCAGCCCTTCAGCAACAGCATTTCCCATCTGACTTTTGATAGACTTCGCAACCAAATGCGGACGAATTGAATAGCGACTCTTCGCAAAGTCTCCAACAACCGGCGCAAAATTCTTTTCCTCGTTATAGTAAACACAACTCGGCAGGGTCTGCCCATTTTTCATTGTAAACTTTATGCCGCCCGCGTTGTACATATCTACCGCGCGGTCAATCCCAACAACTCTGCTGACGATTTTTTCGCTCGCCATCAAATTCACCGTCGCCAGAACGGAATTTGTCGTCCCCAAATCAATACCTGTGCACAGCTCACTGTGCTCTTCGCCATTGATAATCATGGCGAAACACCTCCTGTAAATTTTTTGACAATCTATTCAAACACCGCCGTCGACAGCTACGCCGCCGGCAATGCGAATATTCCTAAGGATTTCGCGCGCTGAAAATTTCGTTACGTGAACGAAGCGCGCAATTTCTCCGTTGCACCACCTCCCGAAAAAATTTTCCCAACCTGTTCAAATATCGTCCTCACCGCATTCCTTAAGGCGCGGGCGGGCAATCTGAATGTCCCTGTCCTTGTAAAACCAGCCAGGAGAAATAACCTTGACGCGTTTAACTTCGTCGGCGCTGGTGTAGGGCGAGCCGCTGACGTATTCGCTGCCGCTGGCGTTGAAGTCGCGCTCCCGCCATTCCTGAATCGAGCCTAGTTTCATAATCGGATTAATTTCGTTGTCGCGTACGAACCGCGCGAAATTTTCAATGAAACGGAAAAGCCCCGTAATTTCGAGCGGCAGCTGAACTTTGTCCCTGCGCAGTTTCTTTATCCCGCTGTAAGCGCTCATCATTTCGTCGAGAATGCAGCCGTACTTATCGGAATTGAGCCGCGAAAAAAATTCCAGCATTTCCTCCTGATGATTTTCCTCAAGCCGGTTGTTAAATTCTTCCTGCAAATCTTTCATTAAAATTTCGTTCTGCCTCAGCGCATTTTCCAGCTCCTCAATTTTGCGGTCAGATTCGCTAAGGCGCTTGCTCTCGCGCGGCTGAACGCGGCAGATATTGCGCACAAAATCTTCAATGTCTCGGCGCACAGATTTTGCGTAAGCGGGCCCGAAACTTTCAAAACTGCGAAAATCCCCCGTCATGTCAATTTCCGGATACCTTGTATAGAGCATGAGGCAGAAAATTTTACTCTTGAAATCGAACTGCCCATTGCGCCGCTGTAAATTCATGTAGCTGTCAAAGTCTTCGCTTTTCCTGGACTGCATCGCCTTTACAAAAGCAGGAATCGCCATTTCCGCCCAGCGAAAAATTTCCGTGCGCGAATCCGGCGAATTAATTCCGCAGCGGCGAAACGCGTAGTTCACGTTCTCCCGCGCAACGTTATCGTGGTAGCGCTGATTGTAAAGCTCGGCGCACTCTTCAGCGCGGAGCCGCTTGTTTTCGCAAAGCATTTGCAGAATCCGGCTGAAAAAAAGATACTGCCTGTCCTCATTTTTTATAGATTTTTTCATCGTGCGGGTAATGCTGTTGTGCCAGATTTCCGCGAACCGCTTAACCGTCGGGTCGTTCACGTCCAGCTTCTCGAATTTAACTTCGCTCTTATCAGCCATTCCGTTTCCTCCTAAAATTTAAATTTCAAAAACTTCGCCGGTCTCAGGAAAAATAAAATCCGTGCGCGAAGTCGGGTCGCTTATCAAAACCTGTTCAACAGTTTCGCTGCTGAAAAAATTTCTGTCCGGCGGGCTGTGAACCACGACGCAGGTTTTGGGATTTATGCGGCGCACAAAATTTACCACCGCTTCAAAATCGTCGTGAAGTGAAAAATTGCTGTTGACAATCCAGAAACTTCGGTGCGGCGGAGGCTCCGTTGAAATAATAACACTCGGCGTGTACGAAAAATTACTCAGCGGATGATCCTGCGCGTTCATAACTCTGATTTGCGCCGCTTCAAAACTGTGCACCACGTCCATAACTTTATCGTCGATGAATACTTCGACGTTCGGCAAAAATTTATTAATAGCGCTCAGCAGCTCAACGCCTCGGCTGACCTGATTTATCTGACAGTAAGCCGTCATATTCCTCGCCAGCGCGAAATTAATCTGCCGGAAAATCCTTTCAAGGGCGGCGTCGTTCGTCCTGTAGCCGCAGTGCCGCGCGTGCAGTCCGCAAAGTATCAGCACGTCAATTTTCTCGTTCGGCAAAACTGCGGCGCCTACCAGCGGCGTCGGGAATGTCGAATAATCGCCCGTGTACAAAATATTTCTGCCGCCGAATTTGAAAAGCGTCATCATAGCCCCAGGTATGTGCCCCGCCTGATGAAACGAGACAGTCAAATTTCTCAGCGGAATTTCCTGCAGAAAAGTTATGCGCGAAATTTTTTCCTGCGCCAGCACCGACAGCCGCTCCGCCAGCTGCATTTTCGTTATCCGCCACGTCAAATCCGTCATGTAGACCGTCGAGCGCTCGTTCAGCGCCAGAAATTCCGGCAGCGCCCCGACGTGATCCAAATGCGCGTGCGAAATTATCACGTGCGAAATCTGCCGGAAATCCTGAACGTACGGCGTCGCCAGCAGCGCTTCAAACTTCGGCGTAAAATTATTCCAGCCGCGCCCCTGCCCGCAGTCCAGCAGAAAATTTCTCTCTCCCAGCCGCAAAAAATAACAGCTCGCTCCAACTTCCTGCGCCCCGCCCAGCGCCATGAAAATTACTCTGTCCTTCGTCCACAAAAATTTTCACCTCCATTTTTAAATCGAAATCTTTTCCGGCTCTGCTAATACTTGACAAAAATTTATTTCGGTGATACACTACGCCACGGTTAAATTCTTACGCTGGATTGGCTCAGTTGGTAGAGCAGCGCATTCGTAATGCGCAGGTCGTCAGTTCGAGTCTGACATCCAGCTTTGTTTTTTTGCAAACTAAAAATCCCAACGACTTTTTCCGCCGAAGGGATTTTTTTAGTGCTGAAATTTTTCCGCGAAGATAAATCAATCGAAGTCAATAAAGTCGTCGCCGAAACCGTATTTCTCAATCACGTAATCCAAATCTTTGTCGCCGCGCCCGCTGAGGTTGACGAGAATGGAGCCGCCGTCCATTTCTTTCGCGCGGCGCATGGCGTAAGCAACAGCGTGGGAACTTTCCAGCGCGGGAATAATTCCTTCGTAGCGGCTGAGCTTGAAGAAAGCGTTGACGGCCTCGCGGTCGCTGGCGGTTTCGTACTTGACGCGCCCAAGTTCCTTCAGGAAGCAGTGTTCGGGGCCGGAGCCAGGATAATCCAATCCGCTGGCGATAGAGTAAACCGGCGCGGGCTCGCCCTTTTCGTCCTTGAGCATGAGGCTGTTAAAGCCGTGCATGACGCCTTCGGTGCCGTAAGTCATGGACGCCGCGTGTTCGCCGAGTTTCGTGCCGCGCCCCAACGGTTCGACGCCGACAATTTCAACGGGATCGTTTATGAACGGCAGGAAAAGCCCAATGGAATTTGAGCCGCCGCCGACGCAGGCAGTGATAACGTCGGGCAGGAAGCCGGTCATTTCCTTGAACTGCGCGCGCGCCTCTTCGCCGACGACGTACTGGAAATCGCGCACCATCATCGGGAACGGGTGCGGACCGACAACTGAGCCAATCGCGTAGATTGTATCCTGATAATTTTCCAGATAGTCAGCGAAGGCGGCGTCAACGGCCTCTTTGAGCGTCTGCTGGCCGTCGGTGACGGAAACGACTTTCGTGCCGAGAACTTTCATGCGCGCAACGTTCGGCGCCTGCTTGGCAACGTCAACCGCGCCCATGTAAATCGTGCAGTCTAGCCCGAAAAATGCGGCGGCGGTTGCAACTGCCACGCCGTGTTGACCGGCGCCAGTCTCAGCAATAATTCTTTTTTTGCCCATGAATTTCGCCAGCAGACCTTCGCCCATGCAGTGGTTGAGTTTGTGCGCGCCGGTGTGGTTCAAATCTTCGCGCTTAAGATAAATCTGCGTCTTGCCGCCGAGCTTGCGGCTGAGATTTTCGCAGTGATAAATTGGCGTCGGGCGCCCCTGAAATTCACGGCGGATTCTGCGAAGTTCGTTGATAAACTGCGACGAGTGGCAAATCGTCAAATAAGCGTCGGTGATGTCCTTCATTGCCGGAACGAGCTGCGGCGGAAGATACGCGCCGCCATACTTGCCAAAGTAGCCGTCCTTCGTGGGATAATTTTTGAGGTAAGTTGAGAAATCCATAAAAATCAACCTTTCTTTAGTTTAGTAGATGAGGCTTATTTTTTGTTGGAGTGGAATTCTATCAATTTGTAGAATCACGTCGTTCAATAGGGCACTAAACTTCAAGGCGCCATTTCGGTTGAGATGAGCCGTGTCGCGAAAATCTGAATTTACAAATCCCTTAAATTTCCAGCCGTCAATAAAGATTGTCATGGAATGTTTTTTCATCAATTCTCTTGCCAGGAAGTAAAATTCATCAAGCATTTTCCTGTTAAAATACTTGACGTAGCCTTCAGTCATCGGAGTCAAAACAAGGGAGTTGAAATTTTGTACATTCAGCGTTTCGTCGGAAATTCTGAACGAAAGATACTCTTCGCGCAGCAGACTTCTATATTTTTCTATCGGCATCTTGAAATTATGCAAATCATTCAGAGCGATAAGGTACTTCAACATTCGGAAATTCATCTTCGACGAGCGAGAAATATCGTAATGGAAACTGTACGGCGCCAGCCCAATCAGCGCATAACGAAGCTGTGTCCCCCCCCATTTTCAGGATGGTTTCAGCGATTCTATAATCATAGTACAAATCCTGGCTCCCATCTCCAAGATTTATCAGATTGTGCTCAAACAGCGGGCTTTCAAGCGCCTCCCGCGCATAGCTGAGCCCCGTTACAAAAATTTCAATTTTCGACGCGCGGGCTTTGTAATACCGCAGCTTAAATTCCGGAAGAAAATTATAGAAACTCGTTACGTTGTTGAAAATTATGAGCTTATCCAGATTGGTTTCGTACTTGCAAATTTCATCTACCATGTTGACGCGCATGGGCTCCTCGGAAATACAAATGATGTAATCGTAAAAAAATTTATCGACGCATTCCCCTAGCTCATAAAAAGGATAAAGCGGGCACTCCAAATTTCCAGGAAAATTTTTAGCTTTGTCCAAATCCTCAACCACAATCGCGCAGTATTCATTCGCTGAACTTAAAACATATTTCAATGAATCGTGCAACAAATCGCTTAGCGTTACGAGTAAAATTCTCACTGAATTACCTCAACTCGTGGGAAAAGCTGCTGCGGCTTCCCGACGCGGTGATTCGCTTCGAGCTTTCCGAAAGTCTCTGCGTCAGCGAGCTGAATTATATCAAAATTGTTATCGACTTGCAACTGTTCCAGAATTTTTCTTGCGGTCGACGGCGTGAACGGCTCAATCAGAATTGCGATAATCCTGAGCGATTCGGCGAGGTTGTACAAAACGTTTGCGAGCGCCTGAACCTGCGTCGGGTCTTTAGCGAGTTTCCACGGCGCGGTTTCGTCGATGTACTTGTTGCAGCGGCTGACGAATTTCCAGACGAGCTTAACGGCGTCGGAAATTTTCATGTCGTCCATGAGTGCGCGGTATTCCTTCGCAGTTTCAACTGCCTCATCCTGAATGCTTGCGTCAAGGTCGGTAAGATTTGCTGGAGCGGTAAGCGCGCCGCCCTGGAATTTGTTAATCATGTTCAGCGTGCGGTGCAAAAGATTTCCCAAATCGTTCGCTAAATCTGCGTTGATTCGCTGAATGAGAGCGTCGCGGCTGAAGTTGCCGTCCTGCCCAAGAACGATTTCGCGCAGGAGAAAATATCTGATAGCGTCGGAACTGAACTCGTCAATTAAAAGCAGCGGGTCGACGACATTGCCTTTTGATTTGGACATTTTGCCGCCGTCAATAACCAGCCAGCCGTGGCCGTAAACTTTTTTCGGCAGTTCAATTCCCAGCGCCATTAAAATGCAGCCCCAGATAATTGTATGGAACCGCACAATTTCCTTGCCGACAAGGTGCAAATCCGCCGGCCAGAATTTGGAAAATTTTTCCGCGTCGTCCAAAAATCCAATCGGCGTGAGGTAATTCGTCAGCGCGTCGAACCAGACGTAGATTACGTGCTTTTCGTCGCCAGGCACGGGGATTCCCCAGTCGAACGAGGTTCGCGACACGCACAAATCTTCCAGCCCTTGCTTAATGAAATTTATCATTTCGTTCCTGCGCGACTTCGGCTCCAGAAATTCCGGATTTTCCTCGATATGATTCAAAACGGCGTCGGCGTACTTCGACATTTTGAAAAAGTAAGCTTCCTCGGAAACTTTTTCAACTGGGCGGTGACAGTCGGGGCAGCAGCCGTTTTCGTCGAGCTGAATTTCCGTCCAGTAAGATTCGCAGGGCGTGCAGTAAAGGCCGGTGTATTCGCCCTTGTAAATGTCGCCGTTTTGCTGAATGCGGCGGAAAACTTCCTGAACAACTTTGTGGTGGCGCGGCTCGGAAGTGCGAATGAAGTCGTCGTTGGAAATTTCCAGTCGGCGCCAGAGTTCCTTGAAACTCGCAACGATTTTGTCGACGTACTCAATCGGCGTGACGCCCTGGGCTTCGGCTGTGCGCTGAATTTTCTGCCCGTGCTCGTCGGAGCCGGTAAGGAAGAAAACTTCGTGCCCCGTCAGCCTTTTGTAGCGGGCAACGGCGTCGGCAATCGTCGTGCAGTACGCGTGCCCAATGTGCAGTTTCGCGCTGGGGTAGTAAATTGGCGTGGTTATGTAAAACGGTTTTTTGTTCATGAAAATCTCCTTTCAATCTTTGTGCAGCCAGCGGAAATTAATCGGCAGCGCGTCTTTATCTTTGTCCTTCGGCTTAGGTTTCGCAGAGGATACGCCGCTGAACGACGGGCGAATTTTCGGTGGAGGCGCGGCTTGCGTGGAACTGGAACCCGCCGCCATTTTTTCAGCTTCTTCCGCTTCAATCAGTTCGGCGTAAACGGGCTTGTCGATAAATTTTTGGAGCTCGGTTTTAATTCCGTGAGCTTCGATGAGTTTCGTGACGCGCGTGCGGAATTTCTGGTCTAGCAGCCCGCGCCGAATGAACGATGAAACGTCCTTATCGTCTTCGGTCAGCGTATAAACTGCGCCCTTGAAAAGTTTTTCAGCGATATAATTTGCGTCCTGAATTGACAGCCCGATTTTGCGCGCGAATCGCACCATGTTTTGAATCGCCACGTAAGCAATGTAAGCGTTCGCCGTGAGGAACCCCGCCAGCTGCTCGAGTTCCTTTTCGTCGTCAACATTTATCACGTCGCCGCAGTTATTCAGAATCAGCTGGGCGACACTTTCAGCGCTGAGCGACGCATTTTTACTGGTGACGTACGCGCCTAGGCCGTGGCCGGAAATTATCGACGGCGTGATAAAAAGGCGAATGATTTCATTTTCTGGGAAAGTTTTTTCCAGCGTCGCCATGTCCAAATCCGGCACGACGGAAACGAGTAGCGTCGTCGGCGCAACTTTCGCGGCGATCCGCTTGAGTATTTTTTCAGTGTCGACCGGCTCGAACATTAAAAATAAAAGTGCCGCCTGCGGAATAAAATCTTCAAACTTCTTGACGAAATGCACGCCGTACTTATTTTCGAGCTGCGCGCCGAACTGCTCGGTAAAATTTCCAACGTAATAATCGTCGACGGGGCCGTTGAACGTCAGCCCGCGAATCAAAACCTCCGTGTAAAATTCATCGCCTCCAATGATTCCCTTGATAAACCGTTCCATGTTAAAACTCCTTTATTCCTCCAGATTTACGACGGCGCTGTAGACTTCGCGTCGACTGAGGTTGAATTTCTGAGCGACCGCGCGAATCGCAGATTTTTTATCTGTACCGGCCGCGACTAGATTTTTGTAGGCGTCGAGAAAATTTTCAGCGGGAATTTCGGGCTGAGCGGTTGCGCCTTCGACGACGATAACAAATTCGCCGCGCGGCTCGTCAAGTTTATCAGCCAGCTCGGTTAAATCTGCGCGAATAAATTCTTCGTGAATCTTAGTGAGTTCGCGGGCTAAAACGGCGCGGCGGCTCCCGAAAGTTTCAGCCAGTTCCGCGAGAATATTTTTAATGCGGTGCGGCGCCTCGTAGAAAATCAGCGTCTCATTGTGGCGCGCAAGTTCGCTAAGAATTTCTCTACGATTTTTCGCGGACTTGGGTAAAAATCCTGCAAAGGTAAAGCGCGCCGTGTCTAAACCGCTGCAAATAAGCGCGCTAAGTGCGGCGTTGGCGCCAGGAATCGGGCAGACGGAAATATTTTCAGCGACGGCGGCTTTGACTAAATTTGCGCCAGGGTCGGAAATTGCTGGGAGACCGGCGTCGGAAACGCAGGCGATATTTTTGCCTTCGCGCAGGAGCTGAAGAATTTTGTCGGCGTCAACAAATTCGTCGTAGCGAATCAGCGGCGTGTGAATTTCAAAGTGCGCCAGAAGTTTTCGCGTGCGGCGAGTGTCCTCGGCAGCGATAACGTCAGCCTCGCGCAGAATTTTTACCGCGCGGAAAGTCATATCGTCGAGGTTGCCAATCGGTGTGGCGACAAGGTACAAAGTTCCAGTCATAACAAAATCCCTTAAAATTAAATTAACGCAGGCGATTAGAGAGGCGCGCATGGACGCGCGCCCTGTGAGCGTCGGTCGCTGGACGCGACCGCAGCGAACGAGCTTTCTTTGCATACTTTCTTTGGCGGCACAAAGAAAGTATGATCCCCTTGAGATCTAAGCCGCATAAATATCAATCTCCCCCCCAAAAAAATATCTTTGAGTCGGTGTTTCAACGAAATGAGTTTGAGCAGGGTAACAGGCTCATTCTCAAATTCGAGGTTCAATAGTGAGCATTTTTCAAACCTCCAGACCGTAAATTTTTTTTATGTCAGCGGTATAGGAGCCGTCATTTTCGTGAACGACGAGCGGCGGAAGAATTTTCAAACTGCCCGCGTTGGCGCCAACGACCGCTTCGAGCATGATTAAATTTGCGTTGCGTCCGGCTTTCGGCTGAACGATTTGCAGGCGTTTCATTTCAAACTGGTGGCGGCCGAGCGCGGCGACAATTTCAGTAAGACGCGAGGCGAGGTGAATCATACAGAAACTGCCGCGAAATTTCAGCGCGAATCTGGCGGCGGTAACAACGTCTTCGAGCGTTGCGGTAAATTCGTGGCGGGCGCGCGCGACGCCGTGGAGCTTGTTGCTGTCGCCGTCCTTAACCGGCACGTACGGCGGATTGGCGATAACCAAATCGAAACTTTCCGCGCGAAAAATTTCTCGGTGTAAGCGGTAATCGCCTTCGACGACGGAAATTTTTTCGGTAAGATTATTCAGAGCAACGTTGCGGCGGGCGGTCTCAGCCATCAGAGAATTAAGTTCGACTGCGCAAATTTCAGCAACTTCGTCAGCGATTAAAAGCGGAATGACGCCGGTGCCCGTTCCCAAATCCAAAACTTTGAACCTGCGCTTGAAGTTCGGGAAGTGCGCAATTAAAACCGAGTCCATTGAAAAACAAAATTCGCGCTCGTTCTGGATAATTTTTCTGCCGGACTTCATGAGGTCATCGAGGCGCTCGCCGTCGCGTAGTTCGGCGCTCATCTTTTGGAATCCCGCTTAGATTTTTTAGAATGCCTGCGCGGCAGGTGACTGGAACTTTTGTCAGGCTTGTCGGTTTTCGGCGCGCGGTTATCGAAAAGATTGGTCGTGCGCTGAGTTTCCTGACGCGGCGGATTTTTCGGCGGATTTTTACGCGGGCGCTCACGTTCAGCGGGCGGCGGCGTCTCAGTTTTGGGCGGCTCTTCAAAAGTTCGCGCGGGCTTTTTATTAGCGGGCTCTTCAGCGTCAACCGGCACCAAATCTTCCCAGCTGGCGAGGACGGTTTTTTCCTCGTCAATAAAAATCGTGGCGTTGCGGCGCGAAGCGTTGACAGCGACGACTTTGCCGCGCACGCCGTCTTCCACTACGACGCGGTCGCCAGGCATGGGCTGATAATTATTCTGCTGCGCCTGCTCAACGTAATGCTCGTGGTAGTACTCGCTCTCGAACTTCAGACAGCAAAGCAGCCGCCCGCAAAGGCCGGAAATTTTAGCGGGATTGAGCGAAAGATTCTGCTCCTTAGCCATGCGGATTGAAACCTGTGCAAATTCGCCGAGGAAATTCGCGCAGCACAGCGGCCGCCCGCAGCAGCCAACGCCGCCAATTTTTTTAGCCTCGTCACGTACGCCAACCTGACGCAAATCGATTCGCGTGCGGAAAACGTACGCCAGATCCTTGACCAGTTCGCGGAAATCTACGCGCCCTTCTGCGGTGAAGTAGAAAATAATTTTGCTCAAATCGAAGGCGTAATTCACGTCGATTAAATTCATCGGCAGCTTGTGCTCCAGAATTTTTTTCCTGCAAACTTCGCCGGCGTGCTGTTCCCTGACGTGGTTTTCCTCGATTCGCGCAACGTCATTCGGCGTAGCCTTGCGTTTAATTTTTCGCGGCGCGGGAGTTTCGGGCTTTTCCGCCACAGGAATTTCGTGCACGCCAATGACAACTTCGCCGTATTCCAGCCCGCGCGTCGTATCAACAAGGACGTAATCGCCGCGCTCAAAATTTTCGTCGCCAGGGTCGAACAGGTGAATTTTGCCGGCTTTTTTGAATCTGACACCGATAACTTTTTGCACTTGGAAAATCCTCCATAAAAAAATTACCCCGACGCTTGCCGAGGCTGTAATTTGGTTTCCGTATTTTAAATGTTTCAGTATTAACGTTTGGAGAACTGGGACGCCTTGCGGGCTTTCTTGAGGCCGTACTTGCGGCGTTCCTTTTCGCGCGGGTCGCGGGTAACGAAGCCGGCTCTTTTGAGCGCGGGGCGGAGCTCGCCGTTGAGTTCCATCAAAGCGCGGGTAATGCCGTGACGAATTGCGCCGGCCTGACCGGAAGTGCCGCCGCCCTTGACGCTTGCAACGACGTCGTATTTGTCTTCCATTTCCGTCAGAACGAGCGGCTGACGAACGATAAGTTCAAGAGTTTTGAGCCCGAAATATTCTTCCATTTCGCGGTCGTTTATTGTGACTTTGCCGGTGCCAGGAATAAGGCGGACGCGCGCGACTGAACTTTTGCGGCGGCCGGTGCCGTAGTAACTAACTTCTGCCATTTATATCACCTTTCGATTTTCAATTCTTCGGGTTGCTGCGCGGCGTGCGGGTGCTTATCGCCGACGTACACGTGGAGCTTGCGGAAAAGGTCTGCGCCGAGTTTATTTTTCGGCAGCATTCCCTTGACTGCGTGCTCAATGACGCGTTCGGGATATTTCTGCATCCACTCGGCAGCCGTAGCGAATTTCGCGCCGCCAGGGTAACCGGTATGGTGATAATAAGTTTTCTTGCGAAGTTTTTTGCCGGTAAAGACGGCTTTCTCGGCGTTGATAACGATAACAAAATCGCCGGTATCGACGTGCGGAGTGTATTCCGGTTTATTTTTGCCGCGAAGGACTTTAGCAATTTCAGCAGCGAGGCGCCCGACAATCTGACCTTCGGCGTCGACTACGTACCATTTCTGCTCGACGCTCCCCGCCTTTGCCATGTAAGTATCTTTCATTAGAATTTTTCCTCCAGATTTGCGAATCTCATTCTGGCAAACTCAAACGCCCGGGGCTTTGGAAACATTCAAGCGCCATGTTTGCTTATCTTAATAAATTCGCGCCGCCTTGTCAAGAATTTTTCGCTTGCCTTTTCAGTTCAAGTCATTTAAAATTTGATTCAACAACGAATGACTGGAGGTTTTACCGTGGAAAAAATTCAGCGCAAAAATTACAATCCCTGCGGCGACCCGCTCGGCAACGCTCAAAAAATCTGCGACGCCGCTGCCAGTTCGTATTTCAACCTGCCCTACCGCGAAATCATGCGCGCGCTTGTCGTTCAGGAAATCAGCGCGGCTCAGCAAATTAATCCGGCGGTTCTCAGCTGGACGAATTATAACTTGAACGACGTAGAAAATTCTGCCGCGCTTGACTTCACGGACTTCGCGCCGGAACAAATCGGGCTGGCGAAATATTTTCTGCACCTGCTCTACGAAAATCGCTACAACGTCGAGTACAACCGCCTCGCCGCCTGCGCCGAAAATCTTGACGCAAAAATTTTAGCGAACGTCCCGCGCGACGAGCTTGAGCGGAAAATTAATTCTATCGCGCAGGAGACCGGCTACGGCGCAACCTTCGACGACATGACGGCGGAGCTGGAAAATTTCGTGCGGAGTTTCGGTGGCTGAGTTGTCGGCGCAGATAAAACTCGCGCAGAAATTGCGGCTGAAAAAGTTTCGCGCGGAATTTGGATTATTTTTGGCGGAAGGCTTGCGGCTGTGCGAAATGGCGCCGGACGCGGAAATTAAGTTCGGATTTTACACGCCGGATTTTTTAGCGAGCGAGCGGGCGATACAATTAGTCGGGCGGCTGAAAAAAATTGTAACGATGCAGGAAATTTCGGAAGCGGCGTTTGAAAAAATCAGCGAGACGAAGACGCCGCAGGGGATTTTGCTGGTCATGCGGCAGAAACTTTCGGCGCCGGAAGAAGTTTTCACGAAAAAATTAATCGTGGCGCTGGACGCGGTGCACGACGCGGGGAATCTGGGAACGATTTTGCGGACGGCGGAGGCGTTTTCGTGCGGCGTGGTTTTGCTGGACGATTCGGCAGACGCGTTCAACTCGAAAGTCGTGCGGGCGTCGATGGGGGCGCTGTTCAATTTGGCGCTTACTAAAATGCCGCGGGCAGAATTTTTAGCGCTGGCGAGAAGTTCTGGCGCAGAAATTTTAGCGGCGGCGCTGGATTCGGCGGCGGAAATTTATTTTGAGCAGGACTTCACGAAAAAAGTCGCGGTAGTTTTCGGTAGCGAGGCGGCGGGAGTTTCGCCGGAAATCTTAGGCGCGGCGCGGAAAATTTACATACCGATGAGCGGCAGGGCGGAAAGTCTGAACGTTTCGGCGGCGGCAGCGATTGTAATTTCCGAAGCCGTCAGGCAGCGAAAAAAATTTTTTTGATTGAACTTGACAAACTCAACCTTACGTGTTAGACTTTGCAAGCTGAATTTATTGGTTTAGTGAAAGCTGATAGCAGCGCCGCGGGGTGGTGTAATTGGCAACACATTGGGCTCATAACCCAAAGAGTATCGGTTCGATTCCGGTTCCCGCAACCAAAGCTGATGTAGCTCAGTCGGCAGAGCGTATCCTTGGTAAGGATAAGGTCACCAGTTCAATCCTGGTCATCAGCTCCAGAATGGCGGCATAGCTCAGTTGGCTAGAGCATTCGGTTCATACCCGGAGTGTCCCTGGTTCAAATCCAGGTGCCGCCACCATTCGCGAACTTTTCCCCCTTCGGAAGGGGCTTTATTTTTAAGGAGGAACAAAAATGCGCACCAATATCACGCTTTCCTGTACCGAGTGCAAAAACCGCAACTACCGCACGAACAAAAATAAGAAGAATACGCCCGACAGAATTGAACTCAAGAAGTACTGCAAGTTCTGCAAAAAGCACACGGCGCACAGAGAGACTAAATAAATCGGCGGTCGGATTGGCGGGGGTGTAAGATTTGGCGGAAAAAAATGAGGCGGTCGAAAAAAAAGGCGCGCTGCGGTTTCTGCGCGAAGTACGCGCCGAGCTGAACAAAGTTTCGTGGCCGACGAAAAAAGAGCTGGCGTCTTACACGGGCGTAGTCGGAATCACGGTCGTGATAGTGTGCGCGCTGATTTGGATTTGTGACACGGCGTTCGCGCGCCTGTTTCGCATAATCCTCGGCTGAAAGGAGCTTTTTCTATGGAACACAAGCCCCAACCGACGGATCAGAAAGATTTGTCCAAACGCGCCTGGTACGTCATTCACACTTTTTCCGGCTACGAAAACAAAGTCAAGGCTAATCTCGACAAGAAAATTATCGCGCAGGATTTGGGCGACGTGATTTTTGACGTGGTTGTTCCAATGCGCGAGGAATCCGAGTTCAAGGACGGTAAACGCCGCGTCGTCAAGAAAAAGCTCATTCCAGGTTACGTAATGGTTGATATGATTGTCAACAATTATTCCTGGTTCGTCGTGCGAAATACCAACGGCGTCACGGGTTTTGTTGGCACGGAAAAAGAGCCAATTCCGCTGACTATTGAGGAAGCTGAACGCATTTTGACGGAACTTGCCGAAGCGCGTCCCGAAGATGTTCCAATCGGCTTTGAGATAAACGACCGCGTGAGAATTATTTCCGGCCTGTTTGAAAACCGCGTCGCTATTGTCAAGGCGATTGACCCTGTGCGGCGCCGCGTTAAAGTGCTGGTTGAAAATGCGCCAGTTGATTTGGACGTCAGCGAGCTTGAAAAAATCTAAACCGCACTGAGAGGATAAACCGCTATAAATTTTTTTATAAGGAGGTGAAAACCGTTACTGAAAGCTTTTTGTGTTGACATATCCTGCCCCAATTCGTATAATCGCACTGCCTTTGAAAAGTCGGGGTACGCGGTTGGCAATTTGTAACGTTGTTGCTGTAAAATCCTGAGCGTACAAAAGGTATGCATGAAGTTCCACTTTCAAGGAAATCTGCATATGTACCCGTTCGTTAGCGGGGAATTTAAGCCTGTGGAGCGTTATACCAAACGCAAGTAGTTTCGGCAAAAGCGGACGTGATGAAGCAGGAATGGGACATAGATTTTTTCTTGTAAGTTCTCAGTAACGGTGTAATTGTGGCAAAGAAAGTCACGAAAGTTGTTAAGTTGCAGGTTCCGGCAGGTAAGGCTACGCCCGCGCCGCCGGTAGGTCCTGCGCTTGGTCAGGCTGGCGTCAATATCATGGCGTTCGTCAAGGAGTTCAACGACCGCACTGCGCAGCAGGCTGGATTGATTATTCCTGTTGAAATTTCCGTCTACGAAGACAGGTCTTTCACTTTTATCACGAAGACGCCGCCGGCTCCTGTACTGCTGAAAAAAGCCGCCGGTATCGAAAAAGGTTCTGGCGAGCCCAACAAGACGAAGGTTGCGAAAATTCCGCGCGCCAAGGCTGTCGAAATCGCTGAGATGAAAATGAAAGACTTGAACGCAGCGTCAATCGAGGCGGCAACGCGCATGATTGAAGGCACCGCGCGCAGCATGGGAATTGAAATCGTCGCGTAAATTTTTGGACGTGGGAGAGAAATCGTTCGTACCACTGGAGGAATTTTTGTAATGGCAAAAAAAGGCAAAAAATATCGCGCAGCCGCTGAACTTATCGAGGAAGGCAAGCTGTACGAAGTCGATGAGGCCGTGGAGCTCGTTAAGAAAACTTCCACTGCGAAATTCGACGAAACCATTGAAATGCACGTACGTCTGGGCGTCGACCCGAAGTACAACGACCAGCAGGTTCGCGGCGCCGTCGTTCTGCCCAACGGTACTGGCAAATCCAAGCGCGTTCTGGTTTTTACCAAGGGCGAAAAGGTCAAGGAAGCTGAAGACGCGGGCGCTGACTACGTTGGCGCTGAAGAGCTCGTTGAAAAAATTAAGGGCGGCTGGTTCGATTTTGACGTTGCAGTTGCCACGCCGGATATGATGGGTCTCGTCGGGCGTCTCGGTAAACTGCTCGGTCCGCGCGGGCTCATGCCTAACCCGAAACTCGGCACCGTTACCCCTAACGTCGCGCAGGCCGTTTCCGAACAGAAAGCCGGTAAAGTTGAGTACCGCACCGACAAGGCTGGCAACATTCACTGCCCGATTGGCAAGGCGTCTTTCGAGGAAGCGAAACTTCGCGAAAATTATCAGACGCTGCTCGATACGCTCATTCGCGTAAAACCGGCGGCGGCTAAAGGTCAGTACCTTCGCTCAATCACGCTCAGCGCAACAATGGGTCCTGGCGTGGCGGTTGTCCTGCCGTAAGCACTTACTCTCACCAAATTTTGACAAAATTTTTGTCGCACTCCGCAAGTAGCGCAGGGATTGAAAAAAAAGGGATCGCAGGGATTGAAAAAAAAGAGAGCGCAGGGATTGAAAAAAATGACCATAGACAGCAGGTGCATTCTGCGTAAATCCTGCCGAGGTCGGAGCTTTACTATTACAAAAGTTTCTCCGATTGTCTATGGTAGTCGGGGAATTTTTAATTTCCCGATTTTTATAGCATTATGCCATAATGCAGGGATTGAAATAGGGATTGAAATAGGGATTGAAAAAAATGGGAGGTGAATTTTAAGTGGGTGTAACTCCTAAGAAAGAGGCCGTCGTCGCCGAAATTAAGGGCTGGCTGACTGAAGCCAAATCCGTCGTTGTTTCCAGCTACAAGGGCTTGAACGTCGCAACCGATACGCAGATGCGCCGCGAACTCCGCGAAGCTGGCGTCCAATATAAAGTCGTCAAGAACACTATGCTCAGAATCGCCGCGAAGGATTTGGGTATCGAAGGGCTCGATTCGCACCTTGAAGGCACCACGGCTATCGTTTTCTCTACGACCGATGCCGTCGCTCCTGCGAAAATTCTCGTCGACTTCATGAAGAAAAACAAGCTCGAAGACGCTGGCATTCTCACGATTAAAGCCGGTATCCTCGATAAAAAGGTTCTCAGCGACGCCGAAGTTAAAGCGCTCGCCGCTCTGCCCAGCCGCGAAGAACTTATCGCGAAACTCCTCGGCAGCATGAACGCGCCGCTTGCCAATACCGTCGGTCTGCTCTCTACGATTATTCGCAACGCTATCGGCGTTATCGACGCTCTGCGCGAAAAGCGCGAAAAAGAGGCAGCGTAAACTTTTACTGATTTGAAAATTTTGGAGGTAAATACCGTGACTAAAGAAGAAATTATTGAAGCCATTGGCTCTATGACAGTCCTCGAACTTTCCGAACTCGTGAAGGCTATGGAAGAAAAATTCGGCGTTTCCGCAGCCGCCCCCGTAGCAGTTGCCGCCGCCGCTCCAGTTGCCGCAGCCGCTGAAGAAGAAGAAAAAACCGAATTTGACGTTGTTCTCGCTGAAGTCGGCGCTGAAAAAATCAAAGTTATCAAAGCCGTCCGCGAAGCTACCGGTCTCGGCCTTAAGGAAGCCAAAGCGCTCGTCGATGGCGCGCCCGCTCCCGTTAAGGAAAAAATTTCCAAGGCTGACGCTGAAGCTCTCAAAGCCAAACTCGAAGAAGTCGGCGCGAAAGTCGAAATTAAATAATTTATCGTTAGTCCCGTTCGAGGCGGTGTCAATTCCGGCACTGCCTTTTTTAGTTGAGGTAACGCCATGACTGATAAAATTTCCAACGCCATTAAGATTTTGCGCGACGCTCAAACGATTCTTATTGGCGCCGGTGCCGGCCTTTCTACTGCGGCGGGCTACACCTATTCCGGCGCGCGCTTTGAAAAATATTTCGCGGACTTCGAGCAAAAGTACGGGTTCAGCGACATGTACAGCGGCGGTTTTTATCCGTACGAGACGCCGGAGGAATTTTGGGCGTTCTGGAGCAGGAATATTTTTTATAACCGCTACGACCAGCCGCCCAGCGAAGTTCACCGGCAGCTTTTGCAACTGGTGCGTGAGAAAAATTATTTCGTGCTGACGACGAACGTTGACCATTTGTTTCAGCTCAACGGCTTCGACAAGGCGCGGCTTTTCTACACGCAGGGCGATTACGGGCTTTTCCAGTGCCCGACGCCGTGCCACAAGAAAACTTACGATAACGAAAAAGTTGTCCGCGAAATGCTTGCTGCTCAGAAAAATATGCGCGTGCCGTCGGAACTTTTTCCGCACTGCCCAGTTTGCGGCGAAATGCTCACGACGAATCTGCGTATCGACGACACTTTTGTTGAGGACGAAGGCTGGCACGCGGCGGCTCAGCGCTACGAAAATTTCCTGCGCGAAAATATTCTCGGCGACATCGTTTACCTTGAGCTCGGCGTCGGTGCCAACACGCCCGCAATTATCAAGTATCCTTTCTGGAACTTCACCGCCGAAAATCCACGCGCCAAATATATCTGCGTCAACTTCGGTGAGGCGTTCGCGCCCAAAAATATCGCGCGCCAGTCTGTCGCAGTCGACGCCGACATTAAAAATTTCCTCGCGCAGATTTGAGGTGCCGCCAATGGACAAACTTTCCGCCATAAAAATTTTGAACGCGCAACTTTCAGCCGAAATGCCGGAGCTCGAAGTTGGCGCCGTGCCGGACGATTTGCCGTCGCAACGAAAACTTTTGCGCGCGCTGATGAACGTCCGCCCGCCAATGCCGCTCGACGAAAATTTTTTGAAACTGCAGGACGAGATTTTATCCGCCGAAGTTTTGGAACGCGGCGTCGTCAAGCTTTCCGAAATCCCAAGCGTCGAAAAAAATATCAGGCTCTGGCAGGGCGACATAACGCGGCTGGAAGTCGACGCCATTGTCAACGCCGCAAATTCCGCGCTACTGGGCTGTTTCGTGCCGCTCCACGGCTGTATCGATAACGCCATTCATTCCGCCGCCGGTCTGCAATTGCGCGACGCCTGCAACAAAATTTCCAGCGGCAATGAGCCAACCGGCTGCGCCAAAATCACGCCAGCTTTCAACCTGCCCGCCAAATTCGTCATTCACACCGTCGGTCCGATAATTTACAATCCGCCGCCCAGTCGCGCTGAAGAAAATCTGCTGGCGAGCTGTTACCGTTCCTGCCTCGAACTTGCCGCCGAAAAAAATCTGCGCTCAATCGCTTTCTGCTGCATTTCGACCGGCGAATTTCACTTTCCGAACCGCCGCGCCGCTGAAATTGCCGTCGAGACCGTCAGAAATTTTCCCGCTGAAATTACCGTCGTGTTCAACGTTTTCAAGGATTTGGACGCGCAGATTTACAGGGAAATTTTATGCTGACGGCGCTGATTTTGAGCGCAGTGCTGACGGAACTCGGTTCGCGCTGGATAGATTTTCTGTACCGAATGCCGACGGCGCCGCTGACCTTCCCAGACGAAATTTCAAGCCGCGCGAGATTCCGAAAGCCGTTGCTGGCAGTTTTAATGTTCGCGGGATTTTTCAGCGTGCAGGAAATTTATCTGGGCGCGGCGGTATTTTTTCTGGCGCTGATAACGGCGACGGACTTCGAGCAGTACGTGATTTTCGACCGAATGCTCCTGCCGTTCGCGCTTGCCGGAATTTTGGCGGCGGCGTATTTGGGCTTACCGCTGGGCGAAAGATTTTTAGCGGCGGCACTCGGCGGCGGAATTTTCCTGCTGATAGCGTTGGTTTCGCGCGGAGGAATTGGCGGCGGCGATATAAAATTAATGGCGACGCTGGGGCTCTGGCTCGGCGCGGAAACTTTGCTGAACGTCGTGATAGCGGCCTGTATTGGCGGCGGAATTGTGGCGGTTGCGCTGATTCTCGCCGGTAAAAAAAACCGCACAGATTATTTCGCTTACGGCCCGTACTTCGCGCTTGCCGCCATGTATTTTTTGTGTACCGCTGTCTGAGGCGCCGCCTTTACGAATGAAAATTTTTGTGCTAAACTTTTAGCCTGAAATTTCAAAGTGAGGCGATTTAATGGTACACATAGTGATTGACCTTGAAATGAACCCAGTGCAGAAAGAGTTCCGCGAAGTGCGGCGGTTTCTGCTGGACGAAGTGATAGAATTTGGCGCGGTAAAGCTTGACGAAAATTACCGGCAAATCGACGAGTTTCAGTGCTACGTTCGGCCGGTTTTCAGCGAAAATATCAACAGGCACATCACCAAACTCACGGGAATTACGAATGAGCAGGTGGCGGACAAAGACGGTTTCGTCGCGGCGTTCAGGAATTTTTTCAACTGGATTGGCGGCTGGGATATGAAAATTTATTCGTGGAGCCCATCGGACATCAAGCAGCTGAAAAACGAATGCGCGTACAAAATTCCGAAGTTCGACGTGCGGCGAATGGAGCGGCAGTGGATTGACGTGCAGAAGGAGTTCGACGACCGGCTTGGCCTGCACAGCAACCTTGGGCTTAAATACGCCGTCGGCGCGATGGATAGAAACTTCGAGGGCACGCAGCATACGGCGCTTGCGGACGCGGCTAACGCGGCGGCGATTCTGGCGCTCATGCAGGACGACGAGGCTTTTTTCAAAACCATGCAGCCGGTGATAGATTTGCTCAAGCCGCAGGAATTTTCGCAGTCAATCGGCGACCTGTATCCAGAGCTGGCGAATTTCAAGTTCGATTAAAAAACACGGAAATAAAAATGCTCCACCCTTTCGCTTTGAGAGAGTGGAGTTTTTTTTGTCAGTCAACTTCCTTTGGGTGAACTTCGCGCGGCTTGACTTCGCGCGGAGACTTTGACTCTCTGGGTCTGTTTTCCCTTGGCGTCACAGATTCGCGGAACTTGTCCCAAAATTCCTTTCGCTTATCGGCGTCGCCCTTGCTTTCGGATAAATAAACCGGCTCAAGAAGGTAATCGCTGGAATTATTGCTCGACGCCGAAGAATGACCGGCAACCAGTATCGCGCTCGCAATGAGCACGGCGGGGATTAAAATTCGTGCCAGTCTTTTCATTGCAGTCAGTCCTTTAAAGTTTATTTTTACAATTAACTCCAAAAAATTTTTTACCAGCGGTGACGCGGCGGCTCGAGCCACCACGGCGGCGGCGCTTTAAGTTCCTGCTGCTCAACTGGATTTTCAAACGCTTCGGGAATTTCTGCCGCTTCTGCCGTCCCGAAACTCAGCGCTCCAAAAATCAGCAGTGCCGCCAGTCCTCTCGCTAATCTCTTCATGTCTGACACGCCCTTTCGTAGCCTTTCACTGATTTTACAATTTTTCCGCGTGCCTGTCATTAAAGCCAGATTAATTTTTGTTACGCTGCTGAAAAATTTCGTAGAGCAGTACCGCGCCGGCGACCGAGGCGTTCAGCGAATTTATTTTGCCGACCATTGGAATTTTCACCAGCAAATCGCAACTTTCGCGCGTCAGCCTGCGCATTCCCCTGCCTTCGCTGCCGATAACCAGAACAATTCCGCCGCGCAAATCCGCTTCGTTAAAATTTTTTTCAGCGCTCATATCGCCGCCGACGATTTTCAAATCCAGTTCGTGAAACTTTTTCAAAGTCTGCGCGACGTTCGTAACCTGCGCGACCCTGACGTACTCGACGGCTCCGGCGGAAGTTTTCGCAACGGTTGCATTCAAACTGACACTGCGCCGCTTCGGAATAACTACGCCGTGCACGCCAACCGCGTCAGCCGTCCGCAAAATCGCGCCGAAGTTATGCGGGTCTTCAAGCTCGTCAAGTAAAATTATGAAAGGCGGCTCATTCCTCGACGCGGCAGTTTCCAGAATTTCCTCAACCGTCGCGTAGTCCCTCGCCGCAACCTGCGCGATAACGCCCTGGTGCCGCCCGCCGCCGGAAAGTTTATCCAGCTTAGCGCGCTCGACAAATTCTACGACGACGCCCGCTTCCTTCGCCAGCGCCAGAATTTTTCCAATCGAGCCGTCGTTACTGCCGCCCGCTACAAAAAGTTTGTTGACGCTCCGGCCGGCCTTCAAAGTTTCCGTGACGGCGTTCCTGCCAATGATTAAATCTTCGCTCGCCATGTCCGCGCCTCAGAATTTGTGGCTGACGCCGACGGAAAATCCCATCGTGTCATAGCCAGGGTTGTGCTTTTTCATGCCGTTGGAAACGTGGCTGACGTAGTAGCCGACCGTGAAGGAATCGTCGCCGCTGTATTTCCACGTCAAACTCGGACCAATGCGCCACATGAAGCCGTACGCGCGCCCCTGCGCAGGATGAGCCCTGTTGTAAATCAGAAAACTGCCGCCAATGTCCCAGTTAGCGTATAGCTTGCCGGAAATATTTTTGTCCCAGCGCAGAAATCCCGCCACGCCCAGTCCAACGGCGTTGCTGTCGCGGAAAATTCCTTCGTATTTGCGGTTCGTGTAGCCGGTCGCGCGGGAAAAAGTCAGCCCGCGATAAAATGTCAGCGCGCGGTGCTCGTGCATTTTCTGCAGAACGTGCACATTGTAGTTGTCAACCTGCCTGTCGCCGTGAAGCCTGCCCTGAAGATAATCCAGCTGAATTTCCCAGTTTTTTTTCGTGTCAGAATTTGCCTCGGCGGTGCTGAAAATTAAAAATCCTGCCAGCAAAACCGCCGCCGCCCGTTTAAAAATTTCCACCCAAAAATCCTCCCTCAGTCAGCGCCATTTCGCAAATTTCGTCGAGGCGCGCAATTTTATTCGTGAGAAAAAGTTCGCCCAGCAGCGCTTCAAAACCCGTGCTTGCGTGGTACTCCGCGACAGTTGCAACGCGCGGCGCGTGACTTTTAGCGTTCCTGCCGCGCCGGAAAATCGCCCGTTCGTCTTCGGTTAAGCGCGGCTCGATTTTTTTATAAACTTCCGCCTGCACTGACGCCGAAACTATTTGCGCGCTCAGCTCGTGAAGTTTTTCGATTCGGTGCGTGAGCGATAAAAGCCGCGTCCTAACGAACAGGTGAAAATACGCGTCGCCGACGTACGCCAGCACCAGCGGCGAAAGTTCCCGCGTGTCTACGAAATTTTCCATTTCACGCACTGCGGAGTATCTTCCAGCGCAATTCCGGCGGCTTTCAAATCGTCGCGGATTTTGTCAGCAACCGCCCAGTTTTTATTTTTGCGCGCGTCCTGCCGAATGTCCACGATAATTTTCATGAGCTTATCGACAAGCTCGGAATCGGCGGCAGTATCCTCAACGTTCTCGAAAATTCCAATCGTCGACGCCATGTCCGTGAAAATTTCCGAAACGCGCATAATCATATAAGCGTCGGTGCCGCGCGGCAGAATTTTTCCGGCGAGGTAATCGCTGTGGTAAGCGTTCACGTCGCGCGCCAGCTCGAACATGTAGCTAATCGCCAGCGCCGTGTTGAAATCGTCGTTCATCGCGTCATCGAAAGCCGCCAGCAGTCTTTCCGCCAGCTCGACCAGGCCGCCAGCCTGCGACATCGTGAGCATTGGGTCTTTCTTGCCCTTGAGAAATTTATCTTCCTCGATTTGCTTAACGAGTTCGTGAAGGTTGTCGTACGCGGTTTTAAGGCGGTTATAGGCAACCTGCGCCTCGCGGACGACGTTTTCATTGAGTTCAAGCGGGCTGCGGTAATGCGTCTGCACGAGGAAAAAGCGGACGACTTCGCCAGGAAATTTCTTGAGAATATCTTCGACGAGGAAAAAATTTCCGGCGGACTTGCTCATTTTCTCCGCGTTGACGGTGATAAAGCCGTTGTGAACCCAGTACTGCGCGAAAGAATGTTCGTCGCCTAGCGCGCATTGGGACTGCGCAATTTCGTTTTCGTGGTGCGGGAAAATCAAGTCAGCGCCGCCGCCGTGGAAGTCAAATTTCTCGCCGAGATATTTCAGCGACATCGCCGAGCATTCAATATGCCAGCCAGGCCGCCCCTTGCCCCACGGGCTGTCCCACGCCGGTTCGCCAGGCTTAGCCGCCTTCCACAGCGCAAAATCCATCGGGTGGCGTTTCCTGTCGTCAACTTCGACGCGAGCGCCCGCCTGCATATCTTCAAACTTGCGCCGACTCAGCTTGCCGTAACTTTTATCCGCCTCGACGCTGTAAAAAACGTCGCCGTTGTCCAGTTTGTACGCGAAACCTTTCTCGACGAGCGTTTCAATAAGCGCGATAATATCGGGAATCGTCTCGGAAACTTTCGGGTAAACGTCGGCGGGCTGCACGTTCAGCGCGTCCATGACCTGAAAATAATTGCGAATGTAGCGGTCGGTAATTTCCGTCCAGCTGACGCCCTCGCGATTTGCTGCCGCAATAATTTTATCGTCAACGTCCGTGAAATTCTGCACGTAGCGAACTTTGTAGCCCTGCCGCGCGAAGTACCGGCGAATCACGTCCCACGTCACGAACGGGCGCGCGTTGCCAATGTGCGGCTTGTTATAGGGCGTCACGCCGCAGCAGTAAATGCTGACCTCGCCAGCCTTGAGCGGCTTGAAAATTTCCTTACTCCTGCTCATCGTATTGAAAACCTGAATCATATTTTGAGCCTCCTATTTTTTCCTGGCAGATTTTTTTATATTAACTTTCGGCTTATCCTCGGCGGCGGCAACTTCGAGCGCGGAAGTTCGCATTGCCTCAGCGGAAATTTCTGCGCGGGCGACAGCCAGTTCCTTTTCCAAATCGTGAATACGTTCTTCGAGCCGCTGAATCTGCCGCAGCGCAACTTCAATCATTTCGCGTTCGGGGTCGGGTAAATTGTCGTGGCTCAGGTCAACGTCAATCTCGTCGCAAATTTCCGCGTGGACGTTCGGGTCGTCGATATTCATTCCGCGCTTTTTACAAATTTCCAGCCACGCCTGCTTAAATTCTTCCTCGTTGTGAATGCGCCTGCCGTGCAGAACCACGACGCGCCCAGGAATGCCGACGACGGTTGCATAGGGCGGAACTTCCTTGAGTACGACGGAGCCCGCGCCAATTTTCGCGTGGTCGCCAACTTTGAACGAGCCCAGAACTTTCGCGCCGGTCGCTATTACGACGTTGTTGCCAATCGTTGGGTGGCGCTTGCCCTTTTCCTTGCCCGTGCCGCCCAGCGTGACGCCCTGATACAGCGTGACGTTTTTGCCAATCTCCGCCGTCTCGCCAATGACAATCCCCGTGCCGTGGTCTATGAAAAGCCCGTCGCCAATCGTCGCGCCAGGGTGAATCTCAATGCCCGTCAGAAAGCGGCAGAAATTTGAAACCAGTCGCGCAGAAACTATCCAGCCGCGTGTGAATAGCGCGTGCGAAATCCTGTGCAGCCAAATCGCGTGAAGGCCGGAGTAACACAAAATTACTTCGAGCGTGCTCTTAGCCGCCGGATCCCGTTCAAAAATTACGCGAATGTCTTTCTTTATGCGCGAAAAAAAATTCATCAAAAATTACCTCTCAATGGCGCAGACCGCGTACGCCGCAATTCCCAGCTCCGCGCCGGTAAAGCCCAGCCGCTCCTCCGTCGTTGCCTTCACGCTCACCGCGCCGGTTTCTACCTGCAAAATTTCTGCCAGCCGCGCCCGCATTTTCGTAATGTACGGCGCCAGTTTCGGCTTCTGCGCGACGATTATCGAATCAATATTTACAATGCCAAAATTTTCCGCGCGAAGAATTTTCAGCGTTTCAGCGAGGAGCTTCGTGCTGTCAATATTTTTGTAAGCGGCGTTGCTGTCTGGAAAGTGCTGCCCGATGTCTCCCAGTGCCGCCGCGCCCAACATTGCGTCGATTATCGCGTGAATCAAAACGTCCGCGTCCGAATGCCCGTCCAAACCCAGCTCGTGCGGAATTTCCACGCCGCCCAGAATTAATTTCCGACCGCTAACCAGCCGGTGCACGTCGTAGCCAATCCCAAACCGCGTCATAAATTTTCGCCCCTCAAAAAATTCTCAGCAACCGCAATATCTTCCGGCGTCGTAACTTTTATATTTTTGTAAGAGCTGGCGACAACCTTAACCCGCGCGCCGATTCGTTCAACTAAACTGGCGTCGTCCGTGCCAAGAAAATTATCAGCCTCGGCCTGCGCGTACGCCCGCAGTAAAATTTCGCGCTGAAATCCCTGCGGCGTCTGCACCGCGACCAGTTCCGCGCGCGGCGGCGTCGACTTCACAAATCCTTCCGCGTCGACAAATTTTATCGTGTTTTTTTCCGGCACTGCCGCTATCGCTCCGCCGAATTTTTCCGCCGCGTCGATGACTTTTTCTATCGTTTCCAAATCGACCAGCGGGCGCGCCGCGTCGTGCACCAGAACTGTTTCCGCGTCCGCTGGCAAAAGTTTCAGCCCGTTCGCTATCGAGTACTGCCGCTCCGAGCCGCCGACCGTTACCGCCCACGGTTTCAGTTCCGCCGAGCGTAAAAGCTGCGTGACCGTTTCGACTTCGCCCGCGCCGACGACTACGATTAAAAAATTTATTCGCGCAGATTTTGAAAAAGTTTTGAGCGTGCGGAGCAAAATCGATTCGCCAGCCAGTTCGAGGAAAATTTTGTTCGAGCCCGTTCCCATTCGCCGACTCGCGCCCGCCGCCGGAAATATCGCCGCCACCATTTTAAATCAAACCCTCAGCCATGAGCTTTTTAATTCCGACGAGCACGCCAAATTCGTCGTTGCTGGCGGTCTCGTAGCGCGCAATTTTTTTCAGTTCGGGGTGAGCGTTCGCCATCGCAAAGCTGTGCCCGACCGCCTGAATCATCTCGTAATCGTTCATGTAATCGCCGAACGCTGCGCATTCCTCCGGCGCAACTTCCAAAATCCGCTGAACTGCGCGAACCGCCTCGCCCTTGTTAATCCCTGGCGACATAACGTCAACCCACTGATTTGAACTTAGCACGACCTGCAGGCTGTCATAAAACTGCGCAAGGTGGCGGTAAATATTTTCGTCAGCGCGCCCCGTGGCGTCGAACAGCGCAACTTTAATCGGCGTGTCGTCAATCGCTGAAAAATCGTCAACAACGGCGTTGTGCGTGTAGTACTTGGCGAGCTCAGTCTGATTTTCGGCGGTATCCTGTTCGCGGCGAATGTAGGCGTCCTTCTTGCCGCACCAGACGCGCAGAATATTTTTGAGCGGCTCGGTGACTTTCAAAACTTCGTCGACGGCGGCGCGGTCAATCGGGCTGCTGAAAATTTCAATCTCCCTGTGCATGACGAGCGTGCCGTTTTCCGCCAGAAATAAAAATTCGTCAACGTACTTCTCAAAACTTTTGAGCAGGGAAAAATATTGTCTGCCGCTGGCAGGAGCGAAAATCACGCCGCGCCTTTTGAGTTCAGCCATCATTTCATCGAAGCCGTCGGGAAGTTTGTTGGCGCTGGTGAGGAGCGTGCCGTCCATGTCCGAAAAAATAATTTTAATCACGTCGAAAACCTCCGCAGAAATTTTTCCCTATTTTACACTGATTTTGGATTATTGAAAAGCATAACATGTAAAAAAAAGCGCCCCATGGACGGGGCGCGGGCCGCACTGACGCCTGGATGGCGTCATTCGGCCCAGCTTTCTTTGCCGGCGTTTCTTTCTGGAAAGAAATGCCGTCTAACTAAAGCTCAAAGATTTTTTAAAACTTCAATAACACCAGCAACGCACTCCGCGCGATTAAAATTAAAAACTTCGCCGGTGCGACGGATTTTGACTTCGACGTTGCCGCTGTCGAGAGTTTTGGGGCTGACCGTCACGCGAACGGGATAGCCAATCAAATCGCAGTCCTTGAACTTGACGCCGGCGCGCTCCTTTCTGTCGTCAAGCAGAACGTCTACGCCGGAATTTTTCAGCTCAGCGTAAATTTTTTCAGCGTAGTCAAGCTGGGCGGCGTCCTTAGCGTTGACGGGAACGACGACGACTTCAAACGGCGCAATCGCGCGCGTCCAGATAATCCCGTCGGCGTCATTATTCTGCTCAATCGCCGCCGCCATCGTGCGCCCGACGCCAATGCCGTAGCAGCCCATTTCAAAAAAAGTTTCCCTGCCGTTTTCGTCGAGGAAGGTTGCGCCGAGCGATTTGCTGTACTTACTGCCGAGCGTGAAAACCTGCCCGACTTCAATTCCGCGCGTCATTTTGAGAGCGGCGCCGCAGTGCGGACAAGGGTCGCCAGCCTGCACCATGCGAATATCCGCCACGATAATTTTTTCAGCGTCGAAATCCCTGCGCGGCGTGACGTTGATAAAATGCACGTCAGCCTCGTTGGCGCCGGCAACCGCGTTGAACATTTCCATAACAGTGGCGTCGACAACAATTTTCGCGCTGTCAGAAATTCCAATCGGGCTCATAAAACCGGCGCAGCTCCCCGCCGCAGTTATCGCGCTTTCCTCCGCCAT
Organism: uncultured Selenomonadaceae bacterium; assembly: GCA_905234175.1. Classification (GTDB taxonomy): domain Bacteria; phylum Bacillota; class Negativicutes; order Selenomonadales; family Selenomonadaceae; genus Quinella. Next base: position 42,722 of record CAJOGX010000009.1, read on the forward strand.
GTGCAAATGAAGCGCGCCAGTAGCGTTGAGAACTTTAATTTCGTTGACTTCGTGATCGCCGCGCACGAAAGCCAGAATCAATTTGCCGTCGTCATCCTGGAACGCAACCGCCTTGATAGTTTTTTCAATCGGCACGCCGAGGAAATTTTTAACCAGCTCAATCGTGTGAGCGTTGGGCGTCGAAACTTTTTCCAGCGGCTTCAAATCTTCAGCGGCGGCGTGGATAACTTTCAGCTCAGCTTTCTCGTCGCTGGCGGCGTAGTCGCAGTTTTCGCAGTAAGCAATAGAACTTTCGCCGCTCGGCGCCAGAACAGTGAACTCGTGCGAGTGCCCGCCGCCAATCGCTCCGTTATCAGCCTCGACCGCGCGGAACTTTAAGCCGCAGCGCGTAAAAATTTTTGAATAGGCGTCGTACATTTTTTCGTAGGAAACGTTCATGCCGTCGGTGTCCCTGTCGAAGGAGTACAGGTCTTTCATGACAAATTCGCGGCTCCGCATAAGTCCGAAGCGCGGACGAATTTCGTCGCGGTACTTGTTCTGAATCTGGTAGAGCATTAGCGGCAGTTGTTTGTACGAGCGAACTTCCCCGCGAATCAAAGTCGTTACCATTTCCTCATGTGTCGGCCCCAGACAAAATTCGCGCCCGTGCCTGTCTTTGAGCCTCATCATTTCATCGCCGTAAACCGCCCAGCGCCCAGATTCCTGCCAGATTTCCGCCGGCTGCGTCACCGGCATCATGATTTCCTGCCCGCCCTTCGCGTCCATTTCCTCGCGGATTATCTGCATGATTTTTTTCATCGTCCGCCACGCCAGCGGCAGGTACGTATACATTCCGCCCGCCGCCTTCCGGATTAAGCCCGCGCGAAACATCAGCTTATGGCTGAGAAGTTCCGCCTCGGCAGGCGATTCGCGCAACGTCGGCGCGTAAAGTTCACTTGCTCGCAATTTCATCACCTCAAATTTTTTCAACCCCCGCATTATACAAATTCCCGCCGCCATTTGCAACCGCGCGAAAATTTCTTGCAATTGCCGCCGTTTCAAGGTAGAATAAGCTGAAATTTTTCACGCTGGGGGGAATCTTTTTGGTAATAAAAATTCTGCCGGTCGTAGTCGCAATCTGCTTATCGCTGGCGAATTTTCAGCTCTTCGACGACGAAAAAAATCCGCCGCCCGAATCAATAGAAAATAAAAATCCGCGCAACCATTTAACGCAGGATTCTGAGCACCGCTCCAAAGTCACAGCCAAAGTCCTTTCCGTCAGCGAGGCTTCGTCAAAAAATCTCACGATAAATCATACCGACGAAAAAATTTCTGCCGCGCACGCCGAATTTGAACCTGAAGGCGAAAAAATTCTTCGGCTGACATGGGACATCGTGCCCGACGCCGTCAAGTACAAAATCGCCTACGAAGACAAAACCGCCGTTTCCTATACCCACGGCGTCGAAATTCCCGTACAAAGCGTCAACAGCGAAATTCACGTGACCGCGCTCGGCTTCAGCAACAACGTCCTCGATAACGAAGTTGAAATTCGTTCCGCCGAAACCAATCCCGCCGCGCCGCTCACTACCACAGAGTTCGACAAAATGAGCTCGCCGCCGGTTTACCTCGTCTACTCCTGGATTCCAACAAATTCCGCCGACCACTACGAAATTCAGCTGATTCGCGAAGGCGAAATTCTGCGTGACTACCTGACCGATTACCACCCGAAAGATGACAACTTCGATTTCTACGACAAAATTCCCGTGCTCGAAGTCGGCGAATACTACTGGCGCGTTCGCGGGCTTTCCGCTGACGACGAAATTTTAACTGACTGGTCTGAGCAGGCGCCCAATAACACTTTCGTTGTCAAGTCGCCCGAAACTTTCTGCGCGATTGGCGACAGCATTACCCACGGCGGCGGCTCAATTTCCGTCCCGCCCTCGACCGTCGTTTACAACTGGGAAAATTACTGCGCCGTTCCCGTGAAAAATCTCGGCAAATCCGGCGACACCACCGAAAAAATTCTATACCGCTTTGAAGAAGACGTGCTGCCCTTCAATCCCGAAATTCTGTTCATCATGGCGGGCGTCAACGACTACCGCAGCGACATTCTCGGCTGGGATTCAGTCATGAACCTCGCCGCGCTCAAAGAAAAGTGCCAGGATTACGGTATAAAGCCGGTTTTCATTACGCCCACGCCGCTCAACCCTGAGCTGATTCGCAAAGTCCGGTTTATCAATCTGCCGCCCTATGACTGGCAGGAGCACCGAAAATATATCTGCGAATGGATGCGCAAACAGGAATTTTGCATTGACCTGACCAACGCGCTTTCCGACGCCAGCGGGAATTTGAAGCCGGAACTTTCGATTGACGGCCTTCACCCAGACGCCGAAGGTAAAAAAATTATCGGGCAGGCGGTTGAAACCTGGCTTAAAAAATATTTGGAGGAAAATTAAAATGGCAAAAGCTCTGATTGTTATCGACATGCAAAACGATTTCGTGACCGGCGCGCTCGGTACGAAGGAAGCGCAGGAAATGCTGCCGCGCCTCGTGGAAAAACTCGAAGCCGCCGCCGCTGACGAGTTCGTCGATATAATTTTTACGCAGGACACCCACAAGGAAAATTATCTCGAAACGCAGGAAGGAAAAAATCTGCCCGTCGAGCACTGCATAAAAAATACCGCCGGCTGGGACATCGTTCCTGAACTTAAGAAATTTCTCCCGCGCGCCAAGGCGGTTATCGAGAAAAAAGCGTTCGGCTCCACGCGCCTGCCCAGTCTTATCAAGCCCTACGAACTCGTTGAATTTGTCGGCGTCTGCACCGATATTTGTGTGGTTTCCAACGCGCTGCTCGTCAAAGCGTTTTACCCTGAGCAGGTCGTTGCCGTCGACGCCAGCTGCTGCGCCGGTACTACGCCGGAAAATCATCGCGCGGCGCTCACCGTTATGAAGTTGTGCCAGTGCAAAATCGAGGAGTGAAGTCATGGCGCGGCAGTTAAAAAAAATCCTCAAAAAAGTTCAGCCGAAACCTAAGACGCCAGAAAAGCCGCCGGAAAAAGTCGGCAAAGATTACCTGCTGATTATAATTTTTTCGCTGACGGTAATTTTCCTCGTGCTCGGCTGGTCGAACTTCACAGCTTACAACCGTGCGCTGTACTTCGCGCTGATAATTTCGCTGGGAACAACCTACGCGCGCCGCCACTTCAACCTGACGCCTACGCAGGATTTGTGGGTTGAACGCGCCAGCTTCCTTGCAATGATCTCCGCAATAGCGCTGTTCGTCGCCGTCCTGTATCAGCAATTCTGGGCATAATTTTAATAAGAAAAAAAAGAGGCCGCCCAAGGACGGGCGGCCGCCGCAATAGGTCACCGGATGTGACCTCTTGCGGCTGTCTTTCTTTGCCAGCGTTTCTTTCTGCACCAGAAAGAAATGCTGATGATTAAGCGAGATCTTCGCCGTTGGAGGCGATAACTTTCTTATACCAGTAGAACGAGTCCTTGCGGCTGCGGGAGAAATCGCCGGTGCCGTCGTCGTGGCGGTCGACGTAGATAAAGCCGTAGCGTTTCGCGTACTGGCCAGTTCCGGCGGAAACCAAATCGATTGGCCCCCAGGTCGTGTAGCCGATAACCGGCACGCCGTCTTTGACAGCCTCGCCGAGCGCCTTAATGTGTTCGCGGAAATAGGAAATGCGGTAATCGTCGTGAATGGAGCCGTCCTCCTCAACCTTATCGAACGCGCCGAAGCCGTTTTCAACAACCATGAGCGGCGTGTTGGGGTAGCGGGAAGCGAGTTTGTTGAGCGTCCAGCGCAGCCCGTCGGGGTCAATCTGCCAGCCCCAGTCGGAAGCCTTAAGGTACGGATTTTTCGCGCCGCCCATCATATTGCCCTTAACCTGGTCAACGCCTTCCTGCACCGTCACGCAGTTCGACATATAGTAGCTGAACGTGTAGAAATCGACGACGCCTTCCTTGAGAATTTTCTTATCTTCCTCGTTGTCCATGAAGGAAGTGTCAAGCCCAAGATCCTGATAGAATTTGCGCGCGAAGTAGGGATATTCGCCGCGAACCTGCACGTCGCCGCAGAGGTCGTTGCAAATTGAATCGCGCCGCTGGTCTTCGAGCAAATCTTTCGGATTGGGCGTCAGCGGGTACCACGTGATATGGCAAATCATGTTGCCGATGACGAAGTTCGGATTGATTTTGTGACCGGCGATGACTGCCTTGGCGGAGGCAACAAATTCGTTGTGCAGCGCCTGAAATCTTTCCTGCGGAATGTCGGTAATTTCAGGAAACTGGCAGGGCTCGGTGCGGTTCAAATCCACGTCCTGCATGACACCGACGCCGTACAGGTTGCCCATCTTCGGCTCCATAACCGGCATGTTAATTTCGTTGAACGTCAGCCAGTACTTGACTTTGTCCTTGTAGCGCTCAAAGCAGGTCGTGACGTAACGGAGGAAAAGGTCAATCGTCTTGCGGTTGTAGAAGCCGTGGTACTTCGTGACAATCGCCCACGGAATTTCGTAGTGGCAGAGCGTAACCAGCGGCTCAATCCCGTACTTTTTGCACTCGTCGAAAACTGCATCGTAGAATTTCAAGCCTTCCTCGTTCGGCTCAGCGTCGTCTCCGTTCGGGAAAATGCGCGCCCAGTTAATCGACAGCCGGTAGCACTTGAAGCCCATTTCCGCGAAAAGCGCAATGTCTTCCCTGAAGTGGTGGTACATGTCAATCGCCTGGTGCGAGGGATAAAATCTGCCTTCCTCGATTTTCGGGCAGAAAGTGCGCGGAGTATTCACGTCGCCGCCGAGAAGCATGTCCGGCACAGAAAGTCCCTTGCCGCCTTCAAGGTACGCGCCTTCGCACTGGTTAGCAGCCGTCGCGCCGCCCCACAAAAAGTTTTTCGGAAACGCCATATTCAAACCTCCAATCAAACTGGAAAAAAACTTTTCAGATAACTTTTTCTTCGACGCCGCTTTTAGAAATCCTTTCGCTCCCGCTGTCAAAAATAAATCGCCAGAGATAATTCGCCGCGTCGCCCGCGTAGTCAATCCCAATGCGCTTTGTGGTTTTGACGCGCGGATTAATTCCAGCCTCCTCGATAAAAATTTCGCCGCCGCACAGGTCAGCGCCGTTGAGATTTTTTGTAATAGAAAGAGCCTGCGCAAGTTTACCTGGCCCGCTGCAAAGGTCACGCAGGTTATTTTTGTTGCGCCGAATTTTCATGAGCTCCACGCCGTCCGTCGGTTCAAGCGCGCGAATCAGCACAGCCTCAGGAATATTTTCAAGATTCGCCACGACGTTGAAGCAAAAATTTTTCCCGTAAATCTGGTAAACGTAAGCGAAACCGCCCGCGCCAAACTGAATTTCCGTGCGCGCCGTCCTGCCTTTGTACGAATGAGCCGCCGCGTCCAGTTCGCCGAGGTACGCCTCAGTTTCGATAATTATCCCAGCGGTATCGCCGTGCACCAGCTTTTTGCCAATGAGTTCCTGCGCGACGATTAACGCCGACCGATTATAAAATTCCCGCTGAAGTTTCATTTTAAATCCTATAAAATTAAAAGAAGCGCCCCAAGGACGGGGCGCGGGCCGCACTGACGCCTGGATGGCGTCACTCGGCCCCGTCTTTCTTTGTAACTTTCTTTCTGGGCAGAAAGAAAGTTAGGCACAAAGCGAACTAAACCTTGAAAACTTTACCGCGCGGCGCTGTAAATATTAACCATATCGTCAAAGTAAATGCGCTTAGCGGAGCCGATACTGCCGCCGGTCGCCTTTTCGCAGGACTCCGCCATTTCCTTAATCTGCGCGTCGGTGAGCTCAATCCCAAGTTCCTTAATCCGCGTCGGCATACCGATTTTGCGGCAGAAATCTTCCATGTCCTCAATCCCGCGCAAGGCAACTTCCTCCTCGCTGAGGCCGGTTGCGTCGACGCCCATGACGTTCACCGCGAACCTGACGAAGCGCGGCAGACAAACTTTGTAGACGTAGCGCGCCCAGCTCCCCCAGAGCGCCGAAAGGCCAGCGCCGTGCGTCACGTTGAACATACCGCTGAGCTCGTATTCCAGATTGTGCGTCACGAAATCGCCGCCGTCGTTCCCGCAGCCAGTCAAACCATTATGCGCCAGACTCGACGCCCACATAATTTCCGCGCGAGCATTGTAATTCTTAGGATTCAGCCGCAGAATATTCGCGTTCTGCATAACCGTCCGCAGCAGCCCTTCCGCAATCTCGTCCGTGATTTGCATGTTCCCGCCGCTCGTGAAGTACCGCTCCATTGTGTGCATCATTATATCCACGCAGCCCGCCGCCGTCTGATAATCCGGCAGTGTCATCGTCAGTTCGGGATCCATTATCGCGAATTTCGGGCGTGCCAGCGCGTCGCCGAAACTGCGCTTTTTCTTGGTCTCCTCGTTCGTTATGACGACGTTGCGGCTCATTTCCGAGCCCGCCGCCGCTATTGTCAAAATCGACCCGACCGGCAGTGACGCTTTCGGCTTACGCTTGCGCTCGAACAAATCCCAGACATTTTCGTCCGGCTCCGCCAGCGCAAATGCTATCGCCTTAGCCGAGTCGATTACCGAGCCGCCGCCTACCGCCAAAACAAAGTCTACCTGATTCAGACTGCCCAGCGCGAAACCTGCACGAACTTTGTCAAGGTGCGGATTCGGTACCACGCCGCCCAGTCCCACGTAAAATAATCCCGCGTCGTCCAGAATTTTTTTCACGCGCGCCATTAAGCCGGACTTCACCGCGCTGCCCTGCCCGTAGTGTACCAGAACCCGCGTCCCGCCGTACCGCTTTATCAAATCCCCCGCCGCATTTTCCGCGTTCCGCCCAAAAATTATCCGCGTCGGCGTGTAGTACTCAAAATTGTGCATTCTCAATCCGCCCTTCCGTTTTTTTTAAGTCTAACAATTTATCTTCAAACGGTCAAGCCGCCTTGAGAATTTTCCGCCGCCCGTATTATAATTTGTAAAAAAATTTCGGAGGGATTTACAATGAACGAACAGGGCACAATTTCTTTTCTGATTCGCGGGCTGCTAATGAACGTCTTCAAGCTCGTCGGCGGCATGGTCGCGGTCGTCATGGTCAGCCTGTACCTTTTCACGAGCTACACCGCCGTCGTCAACGAAGCCGGTATCGTGCGCGGCGGCTCTCAGCGTATAGTTAAACAGGTTCTCGCCGGCGCAGATTCTTCAAAGGCGATGGGCAACGTCGAAAATCTTTTGAACAAACTCGACGGCGCAATTTTGCTCGGCAGCTTTTCAACCAGACGCAACGAAGTCGCCGCCTACTGGAACGGCACCGTTAAGCCCGCAATGACCGAGTATCAAACTACGAAAGACCCCACCAAACTTCTCGAAGTCAGCGAAAATTATTTCGGGCTGACGAACGCAATGGTTGACGCCGCGCAGTCCATGGTTGACCTCATGGCGTGGATTCTCTACATTCTGCTGGCGGGCTTCGCCGTCGCCGTCTGGATTTTCCTTAAAAAAGTCCGCGCAATTTTCCAGGAAAGAGTAGTGGCGCCGCTCGAACAGCTCGAAACCGGCATTGAAAAATTCGCGCAGGGAAACCTCACGCAGCAGCTCTCCTACGAAAGTAAAGACGAAATTGGCAAGCTCTACGACCTGCTGAACAAAATGCGCGTCGGGCTTTCCGGCTACGTGAAGGACATCGAACAGAATCTGCGCTGCATGGCGTCCGGCGACCTGGTTACCGCAACAGATATGAAATACGTCGGCGACTACGAGCCGATTCAAACCAATATCGAAAATATTCGCGCGGCGCTCTGCAGGGAAATGCAGGCAATGAGCTCAATCGCTGATAAAGTTTCCGACAGCGCCGGTGAAGTTTCGCAGGTTTCTCACAGCCTCGCCGAAGGCGCAATGAGCCAGACAGAAAGTATTCAGCAGCTCCAGTCGCAGATTAACGATACGATGAAACAGAACGAACAGGTTGAAACTTTCGTGCAGGAAGCGCTCCAGTGCGACGAGGACACTCACAAGAGTATCGCCATGGGAATTCACCGCATGGATAAAGTCGTCGCCGCCATGCAGAGAATCAACGACGCCTCCGAAGAAATTCGCTCAATCCTCGGCGCCCTCGACGCTATCACTGAACAGACTGCGCTACTCAGTCTGAACGCGTCCATAGAAGCCGCCCGCGCTGGCGAATCCGGTCGCGGCTTTGCTGTTGTCGCAGGAGAAGTCCGCAAGCTCGCTGAACAGTCCGCTCAGTCCTCTCAGAACATTCAGGAACTCATTAACAAAGCTATCGCCGAAATTGAAAGCGGCACCGGCGTCGTCAGCCGCGCCTCCGGCTCACTCGAAGAAATTTCCAAAACTACCGAAGTCGTCACGCAGATTATCAAAAAGCTCAGCGCCCAAAGTAAAGCTCAACAGGAACAGATGAAACGCGTCGACAGCCTTTCGCAGACAATTTTGGGCGTCGTCACTGATAATTCCGCCGTCTCCGAAGAATGCGCCGCCGCCAGCTCCGAACTCTCAAACTATTCCACTTCCTTCAAGGAAAGCGTCAACAAATTCCGCACAGCTTAAGGCGCGTCATGGAATTGTTACGGTTACCGCCGTCCCGCCGCCAGCGCGTGAATCTATCGTCAGTCTCCCGCCGCACATAATTTCAAGCCGCTGCTGAATGTTAGCAAGCGCGATATGCGGCTCGCGGTCGTCGGCAGGCGAAATTCCATGCGGCGTGTCGTACTCAACTAAAAGGCTGTCCACAAACTGAACCTGCTCCACGGCAAGATAGGCGCGGGTATGTTCCAGCTCGTCGGAAAAAGGAACGGTGTCTTCGCTGGCAATGGTGGTAAAGTTTTTGCGAAGGTACGCGGTAAAATCCAGCGTGACCTGCTGCGCTTTTTTAGAATCCTGCGTGCAAAGATAGTAAATGCTCATCATTGTGTTATAGATAAAGTGCGGCCGCATTTGCAGTACCATAATGCTGGCGCGCTGGTGCTCAATTTCCCGCTGCTGGCGCAAAAACTGTTCAATCTGGTCGTACAGAATAATTCCGAACATCGACAGCGTTGAAAAAAACCACGCCCATAAATGTTGCCACCGGCACGAAGAAAAACGTATGCGCGAGAAACGTCGCCGTCAGCGGGATCACGTGAATCATAAAGGCGACGTAGTATTTCTTCGGCAACCTGCCGCGCCGCCGAATCACGCCGGTTAAATTCAGAAACAGAGTCAAAACCATTGGCGCCATTAGCAGCGGGTGCCACTCTCCGCGAAAAAAATGATTGTCGGGCGTGACGTAGTACAGGAACGTCGTGCACTGCGCGACCGCCAGCAGAATTAAAAACATTCCCCAAAAGACCACGACGGCGCGGAAAAGCCGACTCCTCAGCCAGTCTTCCCCGCAGGTGCGCAGCAGGTACACGGTAAACATCGGCACCAGCATGGAAAGTAGCAGATATTCAAAAAAAGCGGCGATTCTTTCCGCCGTCGCCATAGCCGGATTTTTCCATACCAGCAAATCGATTAGCTCCGTTGCCGTGAATAGCAGAACCGTTGCGAAAAAGCTTATGAAAAATCGTCTGCTCCAGCGCTCCGTGCCTGGCATGACTGAGGCGACTACCAGACCCGTTGCAGTCAAAGTCAGCATCGCGCTGCCAATCGATAAACAAAAAAAATCCAGCCAGTCATTCATCAGCGTTCGTTCCTTCAAAAGGAAACGGGGAGCGCAAATTTCTCAGCTGTTCGCGAACGCCTTCCTGAGTAATCGGCTTGAGGGTAAAGCCGCTGGCGCCGGTGCTCCACGCGTCGAAGGAATATTCAATGTACGCCGTCAGATAAACAACGTTGGTGTGGGGATTGAGCTCAAGCAGCGTGCGGCAAAGGTTGAGCCCGTTCGTTCTTCCCATTTAAATATCCAGAAACGCCAGCGCGACGCGGTTCGCCTTCGAGTATTCAATCGCCGCCGAGGGTTTAGTAAAGCCCGTGACAACTGCGTTTGGCATAACCTCTTTCAAAACGGGCAAAGCGCCTGCGAGAAATAATTTACTGTCGTCCACTATGATAACATTCGGCACGTTGCCACTGTCTACCGCTGACGCCGCAAGCAGTGTGTTCACGTCCGTGCCCAGGCATTGCGAAAGCTGGAAAATCATTGCGGCGTCCGGCAATCTGCTGCCGTTTTCCCAGCGCGCAACTGCAGAACGGGTAACGTGTATCAGCTCCGCCAGTTCCCGCTGCGAAAGTCCGTTGTTGGTGCGAAGTTTCCTCAAGTTTTCTGCAAACAGCATACCCATTTCCTATCCTGCTCATTTCCGTTTTTTTTTCTATATTTTACCAGCAATGCACAAAAAAAGCAAAAATCCTGCCTGACGCTCAAAAAATTTATGGCATTTCGGAACCCCAGTTGCTGGAAAAAGTCAGAAATAATAAAATGCGCAGGTACTCTTCCCCGTGAAGAGCCTCAATCTGTAAGTTAAAACGGAGGTAAATGAAACAATGGCAGAAATGATTGAGCAGTATGGCGAGAACAAAAAAATTACCGGCAGCTACGACAAGGCGCTGGCGGTGAAATGCATTAACGGCACGTTCGTTGGTAAGAAAAAAGACGGCGTTCTCATGTTCAAGGGTATTCCTTTCGTCGGCAGACAGCCGGTCGGTGACCTTCGCTGGAAGGCGCCGGTGGACTTTGTTCCCGACGACGGCGTTTACGAAGCTTATTTCAACGGGAAAACTGCCTGCCAGGCGGATGGCGACGTTTCGGCTAATTACGTTCGCGGCGAGGATTGTCTTTATCTGAATATCTGGAAGGCGGAAGGCACTGCTGAGAAAAAGCCGGTAATGGTCTGGATTCACGGCGGCGCCTTCGAGACTGGCGGCTCACTCGAATACAACGGCCACAATCTGGTTAAGGAAAATCCTGAAGTTATTGTCGTCGTTATCGCTTACAGAGTTGCCGCATTGGGTTTCCTTCACCTTTCGCATCTTTCGGACGGCGCGGATTATCCTGACTCGCAGAATCTGGGACTCCTCGACCAGCTGGCGGCGCTTAAGTGGGTGCACGAAAATATTGCGGCGTTCGGCGGCGACCCTGACAACGTAACAATCTTCGGCGAAAGTGCCGGCGCGGCAAGCTGCACCATGCTCCCGCTTATCAAGGGCTCGCACAAATATTTCAAACGCGTAATCGCGCAGAGCGGCGCTCCTGCTCAGACTCAATCGACGGAAGAGGCTATCGCGTTCACCAACGAAATTATGGCGTCGCTTGGCTGCAAGACCGTTGCCGACCTGCTGAAAATTGACGCTGAAAAGTTCACTAACGCAGTGGCGGATTTATTCGGCCTGTTCAAAACTTTCCAGGTGCGTACCATTCCTGAGCGTGACGGAAAAATTCTGCCGCTGGATCCCTGGGCGGCTTACGCGAGCGGCGCGGCTAAAGACATCGCTTTTCTGCACGGCTGCAACAAGGACGAGATGAATACCTTCGCTGGTATCTTCGGCGCGGAATACTGGGATGCGTGGGCAAAAGACCGCAAGACGAAGAAATTCGCCACGCTGCCGGAAAAGGAACAGGCTCTGGTTGAAAGTTACTGCAACGATTTAGGGGGCGAAGACTGGGAACGCACGGCTCGCCTTTTCAGCCAGAGCTGGTTTATTGCGCCGCAAATCCGTCTTTCGGAAGAGCAGTCTAAGGCTGGCGGCAAATCTTACACTTACTATTTCAGGGTTGAATCTTCTGTACCGATGATTAAAAGCGGGCACGCGATTGAGGTCACGGCGGTATTCAACAACACGGAGGATACAACTCTTTCGGGCAGAGTTTTCGACGCGACTTTCACGAAGACGATGCGCAAGATGTGGGTGCAGTTTGCAAAGACCGGCAACCCCTCGCTCAGCGCTGACATTTCTCCGGACGGCAAGGCTAAAGAGTGGCCGCTTTACGAAACCAAAAACAAATGGGTAATGGCGCTCGACGAATTTGACATTCACCCCGAAAAGGAAGCCTCGCTCAAAATCGTTGACTGGGAGCGCAGCTATTTGCTGACGAAGTACTATTGCCTTTAATCGCAGGAGGCGGAAATTTTAATAGCGAAGGTAGATTATTCTAAGGCGGAAAACTGGTACAAAATTTCTGAAGTCACAAAGCCCGTCGACACGTTTTTCATTTACCCGACGGAATATCTTGGGCTCAACGAAGGCGACCCCGATTACGCGCCGCTCGACAATGAAGAAATGGTGCAGGGCGTCGTTAGCATTTACATGACGCAGGCGAATCTTTTTGAAGAGTCCACCAATCTTTTCATGCCGTACTACCACCAGGCGGGTATCTGCTACGTGAAGAAAGTTTTCGATAAGACGGGGAGTATCGAACCGGCAATTTCCGGCGTTCCCTACGAAGACATTACCGGCGCGCTCGATTATTATTTTGAAAACTGCAACGGCGGTCGCCCGTTCATTCTTGCCAGCCACAGCCAGGGCTCGGCTATCGCCAAGCTCGTGCTGAAAAAATATTTTAAGGAGCACTCCGATTATTACAGGCGCATGGTTGCCGCTTACGTCATTGGCTACGCCATCACGCGCGACGACCTTGCCGCCAATCCGCATTTGAAATTTGCGACCGGCGAAAGCGATACCGGCGTTATTATCAGCTGGAACACCGAGGGCAGAAAGAACGTTGAGCAAAACGTCAGAACCGCCGTCCTGCTGCCGAACGCAATCAGTATCAACCCGCTGAACTGGAAGCTCGACGCAACCTACGCTCCGGCAAGCGAAAACCTCGGCTCGCTCATGCCGAATATTGAAGCTGGCAGGTACGAAATTGTTGACGTTGGCGCGGACGCTCAGATTGTTCCCGAACGCGGCAGTATCGTGACGAAAGCCGAAATGGAGCCGATACCCGAAGAACTCCTTGAAATTTTCAATGCGGCCTTCGGTCCCGACGGCAGGCACGAAACCGATTACGCTTTATATTACAACAATATCAAAGCCAACGTAGCGAAGCGCGTCGCGGCTTATCTGAATAACTAAGGAGGCTCCGGCTTAATGAGCAACATTGACGAAGCTAAAAAGAGAGTCCGTGCTCAGTACGGCGAGAACAAAAAAATTTTGGACGGCGACTACGACAAATCTTTGGCGGTCAAGTGCGTCAACGGAACTTTCGTCGGCAGGGAAATTAACGGCGTCATTGCGTACAAGGGCATGCCCTTTACCGGCAGGCCGCCCGTCGGAGAATTTCGCTGGAAGGCGCCGGTTGACGTTGTTCCCGACGACGGCGTTTACGAAGCTTATTACAACGCGAAAAGCCCCCGCCAGAATGAGAGCGCCAGCGAAGAGGGCTCGCTTTACTTTCAGAGCGAAGACTGCCTCTACCTTGACATTTGGAAGGCGGCTGGCGGCGCGGCGAAAAAACCTGTCATGGTCTGGATTCACGGCGGCGCGTTTGAAATGGGCGGCACGGCTGACCCGCTTTATGAGTGCAGCAATTTCGTTAAGGAAAATCCCGACGTTATCGCCGTCAGCATTGAGTACAGGCTAAACGTTTTCGGCTTTTTCCACCTGTCCCACCTTCCCGACGGCGCAGATTATCCCGACGCGCAGAATCTGGGGCTTATGGATCAGATGGCGTCGCTCAAATGGATTCACGAAAACATTTCAAACTTCGGCGGCGACTCAGACAACGTGACAATCTTCGGCGAAAGTGCCGGCGCGGGCAGTGTAACTTTGCTGCCGCTGGTTAAGGGCTCGCACGAATATTTTCAGCGCGTCATCGCGCAGAGCGGCTCGCCGGTTTTCACGCGCTCCACTGAACAGGCAATCGCCTGCACGAATGAGCTTATGGAAATTCTCGGCTGTAAAACTGTCGCTGACCTTCAGAAAGTTGACGCTGACAAACTGGTAGAAAAATCCGCCGTGCTTTCCCTGCGCGTCTGGCCGGAACGCGACGGAAATTTCCTGCCGCTTGACCCGTACGCGGCTTATGCGAACGGCGCGGCTAAGGACATCGACATTATTCAGGGCTGCAACAAGGACGAAGTAAATTATTTCGTGTACGGTTTCGGCGTCGAGCCTTACAATACGTGGGGCGCTGGCCGCAGGGAAATGAAACTCGCGCAGCTCACCGACGAAGAAAAAGCGCTCGTTGAAAGTTTCTGCAAGGATATTAAAGGCGAGAGCTACGAACACACCAGCCGCCTTTTCGACCAGATTGTTTTCATTGCGCCGCTGTTCAGGCTGTCGGAAAATCAGACGAGCGCCGGCGGCAAATCCTACACTTACTATTTCACGCCCGAATCTTCCCTGCCGATTATGCGTAGCGGGCACGCGGTTGAACTTTCGACGGTTCTCAACAATCCGCAGAACACAATTTTCACGGGCAGAAAGTTCGACGAAACTTTTTCCAAAACTCTTCGCAAGATGTGGGTTCAGTTTGCAAAAACCGGCAACCCGTCGCTCAGCGCTGAAATTTCCCCAGATAGCAAAGCTAAAACCTGGCCGCTTTACGACAACGAAAATAAAAACGTCATGGTCTTCGACGAATTTGACATTCACGCTGAAAAAGAATCTGCGCGAAAAATTCTCGACTGGGAGCGCACCTATTTCCTGACAAAATATTATTGTATTTAAAAATTTGAGAGGATTGATAGTATGGCAAAAGACTGCGCCGTTAAGACGCGCTACGGCACGTTCAACGGCTTCGTGGACGGCAACGGCGTGAGTACCTGGCTCGGTATTCCCTACGATCAGCCGCCGGTCGGTAAACTTCGCTGGCAAATGCCGCAGGCTCTGGCGCCCTCCGACAAAACTTTCGACGCCACAAAATTCGGCAACTCCGCTATTCAGGAGGACGACAAGCTTGAAAAAGCCTCGCAGAATACGCAGAGCGAAGACTGCCTTACGCTGAATATCTGGCGGCGCGGCGATAAGAAAAATCTGCCCGTCATGGTTTTCATTCACGGCGGCTGTTTCATGCACGGCGGCTCCAGCGACCCGACCTACAGCGGCACGCACATTGCCAAATCGCACGATGTCATTGTTGTCACGTTCAACTACCGGCTGAACATTTTCGGCTTCCTGAACTTCGGCTTGATTGATTCTGCGTTCGAGGACAGCGGTCATCTCGGTATGAGCGACCAAATCGCGGCGTTGAAGTGAGTCAAGGAAAATATCGCCGAGTTCGGCGGCAACCCTGACAACGTGACAATTTTTGGCGAAAGCGCCGGTTCAATTTCGTGTTTCCTGCTGACGGTCACGCCAGCCGCCCGTGGTTTGTTCCAGAAAGCAATTCCGGAATTGGGTCCTACGCGAATGGCTCACGACGCGCAGCACGGCGCCGACCTCTTAGAAGATTTTCTGAAATTGAGCGGCACGCGCAAAATGAGCGACCTTACGCAGAAATCTTTCGGCGAGCTCAGAGAAATTTATTTGAAACTCTTTGAAATGCGTCGCGGCACGGCTCATTCAGATTATATTCCGGCTTGCGACGGGAAATTCTGGCCGGCAGATCCTTTCAAAGCGCTCAAAGACGGCGCCGCTCGCGGAATTAAATTCCTGACTGGCACGACCGCCGACGAGTGGGGTTACTGGGTGCTGTACGACGAAAATTATTTCAAAGACTTCCACGAAACTCACGAAAAAATTTCGCCCGTTCTGTCAAGGTACAAAAAGCGCGCCGCCTGCTCCGACAGGGAACTTTACAAGGATTGGCTGAGAGGCCGCCCCGATACCCCAGCGAATTACAGGGCGTTTATCAATCAGATGGATTGGCGCGTTCCGCAGGAACTGGACGCCGAAAATCAGTCGAAGTACGAGGACGTTTACTACTACCTGTTCAGCGAAATAACTGAGCGGAAAGAATTGGGCTCGTTCCATTCTCTGGATCTGGCGTTTGTCTTCGGCGTGAATGATGAACTTGTTAAGCCGAATCCGACGATCGTCAAACAAATTCAGGCGGCGTGGACGGCCTTCGCGGCGAATGGCACTCCTGACAATGAATTTATGCCGCACTGGGAAAAATATACCGTCGACAACCGTCAGACCATGGAACTCAATTCCGCCGGCTGTGTCCTCCACAAAGATTTGAACACGCAAAGCCTTAACGAAATGCGCTATCTCTGCGAAAATTAAGGAAGTGCTATCATGCCAAACTTAAATCGCCGAGATTTCATAAAAACAGTTTCGATGGCCACATTGGCGGTGACGATTCCGATTAACGTATTCGCGGCGGATAAATGTACCGTCAAAACCCGCTACGGTAAGTTCAGCGGCTTCGTGGACGGCAACGGCGTGAAAACCTGGCTGGGTATTCCCTATGCTCAGCCGCCAGTTGGGAAACTTCGCTGGCGCGCTCCTCAGTCTCTGGCGCCGTCAGATAAAACTTTCGACGCGAAAAAATTTGGCTTCTCGCCCATGCAAACTGTTGAGGAAGTTGAGATGGCCTCTCAGAACGCGCAGAGCGAAGATTGTCTGACGATGAATATCTGGACGCGCGGCAAAGGCAAAAACAAGCCCGTCATGGTTTTCATTCACGGCGGCGGCTTCCAAAACGGCGGCAGCAGCGACTCGCTTTACAACTGCGCGAACATTGCGGCGGCGCAAGATGTCGTTATCGCCTCGATTAACTACCGGCTGAGCGTTTTCGGCTTCGTGGATTTTTCAAGCGTCGACCCGACGACAGCGGCTACCTCGGAATAAAAGACCAGGTTGCGGCGCTGAAGTGGATTAAGGAAAATATTTCCGAGTTTGGCGGCAATCCCGATAACATTACGATTTTCGGCGAGAGCGCTGGCGCAATTTCCTGCATGATGCTTTCGGTTATTCCAGCCGCGAAAGGAACTTTCCAGAAAGCTATTCCGCAGTCAGCAAATTCGTACATTTTCAACACAAAGGAACACGGCGCCGAAGTTGCGGCGGCGTACCTTGAACTGGGCGGCGCTAAGACCATGAGAGACATGCTGAAAAAATCTTCCGCTGAGATTATCAACGTCTATGAAAAAGTCAACGCTGTTCGCCCTGCTAATACGCTTGGCGATTATCTGCCGATTTGCGACGGAAAATTTTTGCCGAAAGATCCTTTCAAGTCGCTTAAAGAAGGCGGCGCGCGCGGAATTAAACTTTTGACCGGCACTACCGCTGACGAGTGGTGCTACTGGCTGCTGTATCTTGACGACTTCTTTGAAATCTACCGCGCCGAGCCCGAAAAAGTTTCACCCGCCCTGCAAAAGCACAGAGCACGCACCGCGCAAACGCCGGAGGAAGTCTATCAGGCGTGGCTGAACAATCGGCCGGATACCAAAGAAAATTTCATTGAGTTCACGAATCAGGTTGACTGGCTCGTTGGGC
>CAJOGX010000010.1 GCA_905234175.1 uncultured Selenomonadaceae bacterium
AGCTGACGGCGCAGGAATACAGCTACTTCTTCGCGGCGAACGCGGCGGCGTCGGCGCTGGGGCCGGTCATTTATCTGAAGCTGAAAACGCTGATGTCAAACGAGCGGCTGACGGAATTTTGTTTCCTGATTTCGGCGGTGAGCGGCGTGGCGGTTTTGTTTCCAGGGCACTGGAGCGCATGGGCGTTTTTATTCTCATTCCTGCCGTTCACGGTGATTGGAACCGTCGTGCGCCCGTTTGCCATGGAAATTCTGCTGAACCGCGCGAAGGAAAACGTTGGCACGGCGTCCTCGATGATAAATTTCGTGCCGAACTTATTCGGCAGCATTGGTATGGCGCTGGGAACACTGCCGAGCTCAGATTTTATCACGGGGCTGGCGGTAATAATCCTCGGCGCGACGGCGTGCGCAATTTTCATATTCAGATTCGTCGACATACGCTGAGAAATTTTTCAGCCCGAAATGCAGGAACGGAAATTAGTTTACCGAATAATTCCGTTATAGAAAAATCTTGATTCGCTGGAAGGGGCTGCTGGTATGAACAAGTTGTCGATAACTAAAAAGTTGATAGGGGCATTCGGGGCGGTTTTCATTTTAGTGGCGAGTTTCGGTCTGTTCATAAATTTTTCGTTCAGCGGCTTGAGCAGTGAGCGCTCGAACGTGCGGGACTGGCTGGATTCGGACATAACTGTTTCGACGATTGACCGAGGGATAACGGATACGCAGCACGCGGTTTATGCGCGGGTGACGACGCTGGGCGTGGTGAACGATTTCCGCTGGAAGTCTGAGCAGGAAAAAAATATTTCAGCCGTCGATGAAAATTTCGAGCGGTACAGGAAAGTTATCGACGACGGCGACTACGATACCGAGGCGGAGCGGCAGCGGGATATTGCGATGATTGAAAATGAAGTGGCGCTGTGGACGGCATACAAGGAACAACTGGCACGCATTGAGCCGCTGATAGCCGCTGGGAACCGTGAAGCAGGCGCGGCACTTTTGAACGGGGAAATTGAAACGGCGTTTGAAAAAATTGCCGCCGCGATGGACGAAGACGTTAAGGACTGCGCGACGGGTCTGGCGGACGCGGTAGACGCCTCGGATAAAACGTTCGACGAGTTTACGCAGCTGGTGCACGTCATGGGAATAATAATCTCGCTGATTTTGCTGGTCGTGGTCGCGATTTTGTACCTGCTGGTAAAAAATATCCGGCACTCGGTGGAGCAGATAGTTCGCGTGACGGAAAAGGCGGCGCGTGGCGATTTGTCGCACGACGTGCAAACCGACGCGGCAGACGAATTTGGAACGATAGCGGCGCAGTTCAACGCGGTGATTCAGCACATGCGAAAGGCGCTGGGGAAAGTGCAGGGGGCGGCGCAGCAGGTTGCTGACAGCGCGGAAGTCATGAAAGGCAGCGTCAGCCACAGCGGCGAGCTGATTCAAAACATTGCGCTTTCTGTTACCAGCGCCACGGACAACGCCGCCGAACAGCGCGAGGCTTTGAACGATACGGAAATTCGCGTCAGAGAAATTGAACAGAGCGTATCGAAATCCGTGACGGCAATGCGAATTGGACTGGACAGCGTTAAGCACACGGCGGAACAGGCGTCGCGAGGAAATGAGCTGGCGGCGGCAACCGTTCAGCAAATGCACGACATTGCGACGGCGGTTGACGAATCTGCGCGAATCGTTCAGGAGCTGGGCGAAAAGTCAAAAGAAATTGGCTCAATAGTCGAAGTCATTTCAGCGATAGCGGCGCAGACGAATTTGCTGGCGCTGAACGCGGCGATAGAGGCGGCGCGCGCTGGCGAACACGGACGCGGCTTCGCAGTAGTGGCGGAGGAAGTTCGCAAGCTGGCGGAAAACTCTCAGCAGTCCGTTCAGCAGATTGGCGACATCATTGGCACGATACAGGAAACCACAAGCAAGGCGGTTGAAACTATGCAAACGGGCTACAAGCGCGTTCACGAGGGCAGGAGCAACGTCGAGGCGACCGGCAGTTCCTTTAACGAAATCGTCAGGATGATTCGTACCGCCGAGGAAAATTCCCAGCAGGTCATGGACGCTATCAGCCACCTCAGCGAGCCGATAGCCGATATCGTCAGCCGCACCGAGAAAATTTCAACCATGTCCGCCGAAATCGCGCAGAAGATGGAAGAAATTTCCGTCGCCACCGCCGAGCAGGCTACCAGTATCATGGAAATTTCCGATAACAGCGGCAGCCTGACGGATTTGTCCCAGAATATGAAAAATACCGCCGCCGAGTTCCAGCTGTAAACTTCCAGCAACGGTATAGAAAATTTTGTCGTTAAATCAGGTAAAAAATTCTACGTCAATATCTTTTTCCGCCTCGGCGATAGATTTGCCGTCGAACAGAATTTTAGCGTCAATTAAATTTCGCACGGCTTTTTTGAGCGTGGATAAATCATCTGGAATTTCGACGCAGTAGCATGGTGTTTCGTCGCCGAAGCGCCAGACTGAAAGTTTCAAGTCGGCAGCGGCGTTTTCTTTTTGAAAATCGTACTGAACTCCGGCGTAGGAAAATTCAATTTCGTCGTATTCCAGCAGCGTCTTTTGAAAATTTTCCGCGTCAATCATCTTTTAGCGAACTCAATTTCGTCCTTGAAGTTGGTGCCAGTAAGCCGGTCGAAATTCTCCACGAGGTCTTTGGTAGATTTAAGGCATTCTTTGACGCTCAACTTTGCGCCGAAATAATAATTCTCGCCAATTTCGGTAACAGGCGTCGGCAAATTTTCGGGGCTGGCAGAGAAAAATCTACTGCGGCCAGAATCTTGAACGGCCTGCCGGAAATTATCCTTGTCGAGCGCGTAAAGGTTCCTGGCGACGATACGCAGCAGGTCTATCCAGTAATCCAGCGGAATTTTTTTATCTGCAATGGAAACGCTTTCGGGATAAGTGTTCGTCAGCTCGTTGAAGTCGGAATCGAGGTCGTAAATCTTTTTGTTAGCGAGAGCGGTGGGCTGATATTTTTCCGGCAGAGTCCAGATTTGCAGCGCGAGGTTAGCAAACATTTCAGTGCGGCGCCGAATATGACGTGAAGTCCAGTCGGAAACTTTGCTCAAATCTTTGGTGTAGGTATATTCGGAAATTGCGTAGGCGGCGCGCTTTTCGATGAAGAGAGCGGCCGGCTTATTCGGATTGGAAATGAGCACCAGATTTCCCAGCGCGTTTGCAAACATGCCTGCAGTCGCGTCATTTTTCTCGCGCAGATATTTTTCCCAGGCGGCGCTGAGCTTTTTCGGAATGACGAGCTCAACGGACAAATCGCCGTAGCCCGCAAAATTGTACGAATTATTAATGTGACGCTCGAAAGAATACAGCAGGTATTTGCAGAAATTTTTCAGCGAAACATTCAGCTCCGGATTCATAAGCGCCTCTTTGAAATCTTCGTCGCTCGGAACGGTGTACTTGCCCTTGCCCTGAGTCGAAACCTGCCAGAGTGAATCGGCGCTGACGCTTTGAATTTTGTCGAGGCGGTTAAGGATATTGCCGGCGTTTTGCGCCGAGTCGATACCGGTCATTCTGCAAACTTTTGCCCTGCATATAAGCGAAATCAGCGCGTCCACGATTTGGATAAAAATTTTTTCGTCGAAGTCGCCGCGAGTGTAGCGTTCGTTCAGTTCCAGCAGAATTATCGGCGCGCTGGCGGCGTCCAGCAGGTACACAAGCTCATAGAATTTTTTATCCAGCGCCGAAAGCTCGTTGAACTTTGTATTGTCCGTGAAGAGCAGCCGCCGGTAAAATTTGGCGTTGAACAGCAGATTCTGCAGGAATTTTTCTACCTGCTGCGCTTTATCGCCGTCGTAGATTTTATGAAAATATTTTTTGAAAGCCTCGTACATTGCGTTGGTGGAAAGTTGAATATTTTTTCCGCGCTGCGTATCCTTGCTGGATTTTCGCTTGGAGGTAAGGTATTGGAGTACGAATTTATCGACAGTCTCCGAATTATCGACAGTCTCCGAATTTTGAAACAGCCGCTCCATGGGCAGCCAGTATTCTTTATAAAGCCGCTCCTGCGTTTCGTAGTCCAAATCCATCAGCAGGAAGTTACGAATCAATTCGGTCTCGGTTAGGTCTTTGCCGGTAGAGTTCAGCGACTCAAAAATTTGCTGCGGATTTTCGTTATCGAGAACCATTTTGACAAATTCCAGCGAATACAACGCGTCGTGAAGCTGTTCCACGGTAAATTCTGACGCGGAAATTTTTTCCCTGAAAAACGCGTAGTTTTCGTACAGCCTGGAATATTTTTCGCGCGGATTGAGTTCCTCGCCGCTGAGGATTTTTTTAAAAATATCCACGTCGTATTCCGTCGGCTGAAGTTTGAACGGGTACTTCGGATTTGGAACGGCGTGCCGGAAAAAGTTCGCAGTAATCGCAAACTGGATATTTTTGTCGTCGGTAGAATCGTAAAGCGCCCGCGCCAGCAGAATCAGGCTGGTAATGCGTTGCTGCCCGTCGACGATTATCAGCTCGTTGAACATGCCGCCGATTTTTTTATCTTTGTAGACTATCGCGCCAAGAAAATGCGTGCCGCCGTTGCGGACGATAATTTCTATATCGCTGAAAAGTTGTTCGCATTGCGTCTGCCGCCAGTCATAATTCCGCTGGTAAACCGGAATCTGGAGCGTGGCGTTCGCTGGAAAAACTTCCACCATTTTTATTTGATTTGCCTGCATTTAAATCTCCCTTCACGAATGTTGCACGATAAAAATTCCCGCCAGCACCATGAGCATTCCCAGCACGATTGAGAGCGTCAGCGGCTCGCCCAGCAAAAGCACTCCCGCAACGACGCTGACAACCGGCACGCCCAGAATTGAAATTGACGCCTTGCTCGCCTCCATGTGCTGAAGTACGAAAACCCACAGGATAAACGCAATCGCCGACGCCAAAATTCCGTTGTACAGCAAACAAACAATTCCCAGCGGCGTCCACGTTACCGAGGTTTCGATGAAAGCCGCCGTGTAAATTGCCAGCATGACCGCGCCAACCGCCATCTGCCACGTCGTCAGCGAAATCGTGTTGCACTCCGAAAGTTTCGCCTTCATTATCACGTTGCCGACCGCCCAGCAAATCGCCGCAGTTAGCGCCATGAGTATCGCAGGTAATTCGCCGCTTACGTCCACGTTCATCAAAACGCCGACGCCAACTATGCTCAGCGCGACGCCGACTATTTTTTTCCTCGTCAGCGGCTCGTGCAGGAAAATCGCCGCCAGCAGCGTTACCCACAGCGGCATTGTGTAGTTAACCACCGAAGTCAAACCCGCGTCGAGATATTTGAAACAGTTCTGCAGAATCACCGAGCCCGCCGCAATCTGGAAGAAGCCCGACAGCACTATCCAGCCCCAGAATTTTCGCGGTGGCGGCGGCAGCTTAGTAAAAAAAGCAACCGCTAAAAGCACGGCTGCTCCGGAAAGAAATCTGTACGTCACGAAAAGTTCCGGCGTGAAATACGCGTTAGCTACTTTCATGACAACGAAGTTACAACCCCATATCAAACAGAGTACAATCAGCGCGCGGAAAATCATTTTAAGCCTGCCTGTTCGCGCAGAGTTTCAACCTTATCCAAACGCTCCCACGGTAAATCCACGTCTGTGCGACCGAAGTGTCCGTATGCCGAAGTCTGCCGGTAAATTGGGCGGCGCAAATCAAGCTCGCGAATAATTCCGGCGGGCGTCAGATTAAAATTCTTACTGACGAGTTCAGCGATTTTAGACTCGTCAATTTTGTTTGTGCCGAAAGTGTCAAGCTGAATCGAAACGGGCTTCGCGACGCCAATCGCATACGCCAGCTGAATTTCGCACCTGTCAGCCAGACCGGCGGCGACGATATTTTTAGCGACGTAGCGGGCGGCGTAGGAAGCGCTGCGGTCAACCTTCGTGGGATCTTTGCCGCTGAAAGCCCCGCCACCATGCCGTGCGGCGCCGCCATACGTGTCCACCACAATTTTCCTGCCGGTCAGACCAGAATCGCCCTGCGGTCCGCCGATAACAAACTTGCCGGTCGGGTTGACGAAAATTTTCATGCCGTCCGTCGAAAGACTTTCCGGAATCGTCGTCTCAATCACGTACTTAATCATATCCGCGCGAATCTGTTCCAGCGAAACTTCGGGGTTGTGCTGCGTAGAAATAACAATCGTGTCGACAGCGACGGGCTTGCCGTCCTCGTAAACAATCGTCACCTGCGTTTTTCCATCAGGGCGCAAATAATTTACTTCGCCGGTAACTTTGCGAATTTCCGCCAGCCGGTAAGCGAGCTTGTGCGCAAGGGAAATTGGCGTGGGCATATATTCCGGCGTTTCGTTGGTTGCGTACCCGAACATCATTCCCTGATCGCCAGCGCCGAGTTCGTCCTTATCGTCGAACGCGCTGTTGACGCCCTGCGCAATGTCCGGCGACTGTTCGTCGAGCGAAACGAGAACGCCGACGGTATCCGCGTCGAAGCCGTAAGCCGAATTTGTGTAGCCAATTTCGCGCACCGCCTCACGAATAATTCTAGCAATGTCGACGTAGCAGGTCGTGGAAATTTCGCCGACGACGTGAACCTGGCCGGTCGTCACGACGGTTTCGCAGGCAACGCGTCCCAGCGGGTCTCTTTCCAAAATCGCGTCCAGAATGCTGTCGGAAATTCTGTCGGCAACCTTATCGGGGTGCCCTTCCGTCACTGATTCAGATGTGAATAAAGTTTTTGCCAAAAATATCACCACTTTCAAATCTGTTGGTGATTTCAAGGTAACACATTTAAACTTTCATGTCAACAGCGGAAATGTTATAATTGGCGCAGAAATTTTTGGAGGCGGCGCCATGGAAATTTTAATGCACATGTGCTGCGGGCCGTGCTCGTGCTACCCGACGCAGAAACTTCGCGCGGAAGGCTTCGAGCCGGTCGGCTACTTTTTTAACCCGAACATTCATCCTTACAAAGAGTGGCACCAGCGCCGGAAAACTGCGCGCGAGTTCGCTGAAAAAGTCAGCTTGAAATTTTTTGAAGACAACCGCTACGGCCTGCGCGAATTTCTTACAAAAACTTCAAGCGCAGTCGGAGGCGTTGACGCGGAAGATACCTTTAAGTTCGGCGACGGCTTTCACCAGCGCTGTAAAATTTGCTACGCGTGGCGGCTGAATGAAACTGCGAAGTTTGCCGCTGAGCACGGCTACAAAGTTTTCACGTCAACGCTTTTTTACAGCGTCCACCAGAATCATGAGCTGATGAAAAAAATTGCTGAGGGCGTCGCCAAAAATTCCGGCGTCGAATTTTACTACGAAGATTTTCGCGCGGGCTGGCAGGAGGGAATTGATTTGAGCCTGGAGCTGGGCTTGTACCGGCAGAATTATTGCGGCTGCGTCTTCAGCGAGGAGGAGCGATTCAGCAGGGAAATTAAGCGCCTGCGGAAAAATCTGTCAGCGCAGAAAAATTAAAAGCGGGGTGGTTTTTTTGAAGATAGGGTTTATCAGCGCGACGATTGTCGACCTTGTTTCCTACGTTGACAGGGCGCCGAATTATGATGAGGCGACGACGGCGAAGGATTTTCACATTGCCTGCGGCGGCAAGGGCGCCAATCAGGCTGTGGCGGCGAAAAGGCTGGGCGCAGATGTTATGCTGGTTTCTGCGGCGGGCGAAGATTTTTTTGGAGTTGCTGCGCTGGAAAATTTTCAGCGAAACGGGATTGATACGCGCCGGATTTTCAAAATCCCGCACGTTTCTACCGGCGTCGTGATGATTATCGTGGAGCCTTCGGGGCAGTACCGCAGTATCTTTTATCACGGCGCGAACGATTTTTTATCGCCGGAAAAAATTCTGCAGGCGGCGGACGATTTAAAAAGCTGCGGGCTTTTAGTAATGCAGCTGGAACTTCCGCTCGAAACGGTTTACGTGGCGGCCGACTTCGCCAGAAAAAATAACATTCCCGTCCTGCTGAATCCTTCGCCGATGAATGAAAATCTTGAACTCGAAAAAGTTTGCCCCTGCGAATTTTTTGTACTGAACGAAATTGAGCTGAAGACTTTAACGGGACTTCCTGTCGGTTCGCTGGAAAATATTCGCGCGGCGGCGGGAAAACTTTTGACACGCGGGCTGAAAAATATTATCCTGACGCTGGGAAGTCGCGGCTCAATCTGGTTTGCCGAGGGCGTCGAAGAATTTGTGCCGACGCTGGAAGTTGACGCGGTTGACAGCACCGGCGCGGGCGACGCGTTTACCGGCTGTTTTATTCAAAGTTTCGCGCAGGGTAAAAAAATTCCCGAAGCAATGCGGCTCGCCTCGAAGTACGCCGCGCTGAGCGTCACACGCAAGGGCACGCAGGATTCTTACCTGACCGCAGGCGAATTTAAAAATTTTTGTGATTTGAAAGTGAGCTGATTACTTGAGCGAAAAAAATTTGACGCCGATGATGGAGCAGTACCACGCGGCAAAAATACAAAACCCCGACGCGCTGTTATTTTTCCGGCTGGGCGACTTCTACGAAATGTTCAACGACGACGCCGAAACCGCCGCCAGAGAACTCGGTTTGACCATGACGCACCGGCAGGAGGTTCCAATGTGCGGCGTCCCCGCTAAGGCTATCGAAACTTACCTCCAGAAACTCGTGAACAAGGGCTACCGCGTCGTTGTCGTAGACCAGGTTAGCGACCCGAAGGCGAAAGGTCTCACTGAGCGCGAAATTACCAAAATCGTCACGCCTGGCACGATTCTAACCGACGACGCGCTCAGCGACGCCAGCAACAATTATATCGCGCTGATTCTCGAAGCCGACACTGAAATTGCGCTCGCCACCGCCGACGTTTCGACCGGCGAAATTTTTTACTGCCTCTACGACGGCAAGGATCGCACGCAAAATCTTTTCGACGAACTCTACCGCCTCGCTCCGCGCGAAATTCTTACCGCTGAAAATCTGTCCTTCGCCGACAGTCTTAAAAATTTCGTTAAGCTGAAAATTGGCGCCGTCACTTTTACTAAGTTCGACGCCGACGAAAAATCTGAGTTCCTCGCGCAGCACTTCGACGAAGAAACCTTGCCCGTCTCTACCGCCGCCGCTGACGCCGTGGAATTTCTGCTGGCGTACCTCCACAAAACCATTCGCGCTGACCTTAGCCACATTTCAAAACTCACGCGCCTGGATTTGAGCAGCCATTTAATCCTTGACGCCAACGCGCTGAAAAATCTTGAAGTCGTCCGCAACCTGCGCGAAGGCTCCAAAAAAGATACGCTGTTCGCCGTGCTCGACTATACCAAAACGCCGCTCGGCAACCGCCTTCTCAAACGCTGGCTCGAAAATCCGCTGGTAGACCCCGCCGCTATCAACCGCCGCCTCGACGCCGTGAACGAACTTTTTAAAAACTACACCACCCGAAAAATTCTGCGCGAAACGCTCAGGGAAATTTACGACCTTGAACGCCTCATGACCAAAATCGAAGTCGGCAGCGCCAACGCCAGAGATTTAACCGCGCTCAAATTTTCCCTGCGCGTCCTTCCGAAAATCCGCGCGACGCTCGAAAAAGTTTCAACTGATATTCTGCTTGCCTGCCGCGACGGGCTCAAAGATTATTCCGCGCTGGTTGAGCAAATCGATAAGGCAATCGTTGAAGACGCGTCAACTTCCGTTCGCGACGGCGGGATTATCAACAGCGGCTACAGCGCCGAGCTGGACGAGTACCGCCGCTACGCGCAGGACAGCCGTGGTTTTCTGCAGGAATTTGAGGAGCGCGAAAAGGCGGAGACCGGCATTCGCTCGCTCAAGGTCGGCTACAACAGAATTTTCGGCTACTACGTCGAAGTCCGGCACAGCGGCACCGATAAAATTCCCGATAAGTACACGCGCAAGCAAACTTTGGCAAACGCCGAACGCTACGTTACGCCCGAACTCAAGGAATACGAAACGAAAATTCTCGGCTCGCAGGAAAAAATTGTCGTGCTCGAATATAATCTTTTCTGCCAGATTCGCGACGCCGTTAAAGCGCAACTTCCGCAGATTCAGGATACCGCCAAAAGAATCGCGCTGCTGGATACCGTGGCAAGCCTGGCTGAAGCCGCCTCGCAAAATAATTACGTCCGCCCAGGTCTGAACCTTGAAGGCAAAATAGAAATTCGCGACGGTCGTCATCCGCTCGTTGAAAGAATTTTGACAAACAGCCTTTTCGTGCCCAACGACACCAATTTAAATCACGCCAGCTGCGAAACGATGATTATCACCGGTCCGAATATGGCGGGCAAATCGACTTACATGCGGCAGGTCGCGCTGATTGTTCTCATGGCGCAGGCCGGCAGTTTTATTCCGGCGTCCAGCGGAAACATTTCGCCAGTCGACAGGATTTTCACGCGCATTGGCGCAGGCGACGACATTATCAGCGGGCAGTCAACTTTCATGGTCGAGATGAACGAAGTCGCGCAGATTTTGAAATACGCAACGAAGCGCAGTCTGATTATCCTTGACGAAATTGGGCGCGGCACTTCCACTTTCGACGGAATGAGCATTGCGCGCGCCGTGCTGGAGTACATTGATAAAAAAATCCGCGCCAAAACTCTTTTCGCGACGCACTACCACGAGCTGACTAACCTCGATGAAACTTCCGAGCGCATTGAAAATTTCAGCGTGGCGGTTAAGGAGCGCGGCAGTGAAATTATTTTTCTGCGCAGGATTCAGCGCGGCGGAGCTGATAAATCTTACGGCATACAGGTTGCAAAGCTTGCGGGCTTACCGAGCTCCGTCATGAAACGCGCCACGGAAATTCTGGCAGACCTTGAAAGCGCCGCGCCGGTACGCGAAGTTCCAACTAAAAAAACGCCGCCGCCTCAGCAAAGCCTGTTCGTTTCGCAGGGCTTAGGAGATTTGCTGAGACTCGACGTAACGACGCTCACGCCAATCGAAGCGCTGAACAAACTCTACGAGTTGCAGGCGCTGGCGCGGCAGGAGGCGGGTTCGCAGTGAATCTTGAAAAATCTGTCGCCGACGAAATTATTTCCCTCGCGAAAAAGCATGGCGTTAAAAAAGTTGTCCTGTACGGCTCCCGTGCAAAGGGCACCAGTTCCGAGCGCAGCGATATTGATTTGGCGATTTCCGGCGGGAATTTTCTGGACTTCGCTTACGACGTTGACGAGGAAATTCCGACGCTTTTAAAATTCGACGTGGTTAATCTCGATAAAAATCTTTCGCCGGAATTTCGCGCGGAAATTGAAAAGGCTGGAGTTGTGCTCTATGAAAAAATTTGACGCGTTCGATAAATGCCTGACAGTTTTGTTAAGGGCGGAAAAGGAAAACTCCAAATCTGATGAATTTTATCGCGCGGGCGTGATTGGACAATTCAATTTGACGTTTGAGCTGGCGTGGAAGGCCGTCAGGGAAGTTCTGGAACTCCACGGCGTCAGCAATTTCAAGACCGGTTCGCCGCGCGAAGTTCTCAAGACTGCGTACCAGTTCAATTTCCTCGGCGATGAAAAAGTTTGGCTGGATATGCTCAAGAGCCGGAATACAATTTCTCACGTCTACGACGAAGCCGCCGCGCTTGAGCTTGCCAATGCGATTTTTGACAGCTACATGGCGGCGCTGGTGAATCTGCGCGAACTCCTGCGCGAAAGAATTGCTGACACTGAAATTTAATTACCAGACGAAAAGTCCGGCGATACCGGCGCTGAGCAGTGAAACTAATATCCCCGAAGCGATCATGTACCTGACATTCAGCGAAATCAGTTCATTTTTTTCCGCGTCGACAATTCCGTTAAACGTGCCGATTATAATTCCTACCGTGCCGAGATTCGCAAAACTCGTGACGAAAACCGTGAGCACGCATTGCATGTGCCGGCTGAACCCCGCCATTAGCGGCTGAGCCTGCAGCATGACTACAAATTCATTCGTGATTAATTTCGTCCCCATGAACTGCGCCAGCTGAAACACTTCGCCGGACTCCACGCCCAGCAGCCACGCGAACGGGAACATTATCAGCCCCAGTCCCGCTTCAAGGCTGAGTGCGGGATTTATTGCGGCGAGCCCAGTGTCTATCAGCCGCGCCAGCGACACGAACGCTATGACCATGCAGGTAACGATAAATACCAGCCTGCCCGCGCCCAGAATTGAGCCGCCAAGGAAACTGAAAAACGGCGGCTTTTTTTCTGCGCCCGAATTTTCCAGTACCGCGTTATCTTCCTCCGGCGTAACTTCCACGGGGTACAAAATGTGCGAAACCATAAGCGCGTTGACGACGTTCAGCGGTATCGCCGTAAGCACGAACTCCGCCGGCATCATCTGCATATAACTGCTGATTATCGCCGCCGACACGCAGCTGGTTGACATCATCGCGATTGTGACGCAGCGCTCTTTCGACAGCTTTTTGATTTGCGGAGCAGAAACCGCCTGCACGTCGGGATTTCCCAGCACGACCATTTCTACCGCGAAAAACGATTCAAATTTCGGCGAACGCGTTATGAAACTCAGCGCATGCCCCGCCCATTTTATTATCAGCGGCATTATCCCGAAATAGTTCAAAATGTCGACCAGCGGCACGACCATAAGCAGCGGCAGCAGCGCGGAGGTGACGAAATTCATCTGCGGCACGTTTACCCAGTCCGCCAGCGCGAACGCCACGCCTTCATACGCCACGCTGATAACAGCCGCGAACGCCGCCGCCACAGCTATGATTATTTCTCTGCCGACTGGGAACGAAATCAGAAACCAGCCGATAAAAATATTCAGCACGAAAAGCGCGCCGACCATTCGCCAGTTAATTTTATGCCGGTTACTGGACAGCAAAAAAGCCAGCGCTAAAAATACCGCAAGCCCCGCCGCATTTACAGCAAAAAACATCTCAGCCTCAAAACCTTTCTACGCCGTCAGTCAAAACTTCTCCCACAAATTTGACAGTCATAATAATTTTGGCGTATTATATCACGCGCAAAACACGAAAGGAAGTTTTATAATGTCTGACAAAGATAAAAAGCCGTCGGTTTGGGGCGGTTACACCGACGCCGATAAAAAAAATCTGGAGGAACTCAACGCGGGCTACATCGATTTTCTGAGCCGCTGCAAGACCGAACGCGAGAGCGTTGACTTCGCAGTTTCCTGCGCCGAAAAATGCGGCTATAAAGACCTGCGCGAAGTTATCAGCAACCGCCAGCGCCTTAAGGCAGGCGACAAAGTTTACTATACCTTCATGAAAAAATCCGTCGTGCTGTTTCAAATTGGTACGGAGCCGATTGAACGCGGACTGAAAATTCTCGGCGCGCATATCGATACCTGCCGCCTTGACGTGAAACAGAATCCGCTTTACGAAGACGGCGGGCTGGCGTACCTCGACACGCACTACTACGGCGGGATTAAAAAATATCAGTGGGTTACCCTGCCGCTGGCCATGCACGGCGTCGTTGTCAAGAAAGACGGCATGGTTTTAAATATAAACATCGGTGAAAATCCTGGCGACCCTGTTTTCTGCGTGACGGATTTGCTGATTCACCTCGCTCAGGAACAGATGAAAAAGGACGCCACCAAAGTCGTCGAGGGCGAAAATCTTGACATTCTCGTTGGAAATTATCCGCTCAAAGACGAAAAGGAAAAGGAGTCCGTTAAAGCCGGCGTGCTGAAAATTCTCAGGGACAGCTACAATATCGAGCCGGAAGATTTTATGTCGGCTGAACTCGCGCTGGTGCCCGCCGGTAAAGCCCGCGAACTCGGTTTCGATCGCAGTATGATTCTCGCTTATGGTCACGACGACAGAGTTTGCTCTTACACGTCGCTTATCGCCATGCTGGAAATTGCGAATGAGACGCTCGATAAAACTGCCTGCTGCCTTCTGGTTGACAAGGAAGAAATTGGCAGTTTCGGCGCTACGGGTATGCGCTCCAAATTTTTTGAGAACGCGCTGGCTGAACTTATGAGCGTTTGCGGGCAGTACACCGAACTCGGACTGCGCCGCGCTCTTCAAAATTCTTTCATGCTCAGCTCCGACGTTTCCAGCGCCTACGACGCGCTCTACGCCAGCAGTTACGATAAGAAAAACGTCGCCTACCTCGGCAGGGGCATGGTGTTCAATAAATTCACGGGTTCGCGCGGGAAATCCGGCGCCAGCGAGGCGAACGCTGAATTTGTCGGCAGGCTCCGCGCTATACTCGACAAGCATAGTGTTCACTACCAGTTCAGCGAGCTCGGCAAGGTCGACTTGGGCGGCGGCGGCACTATCGCCCACATTATGGCGGTTTACGGAATGGAAGTCATTGACAGCGGCGTCCCCGTTTTGAGTATGCACGCGCCGTGGGAAGCCGTCAGCAAAGTCGACGTTTACGAGACCAAAAAGGGCTACGTCGCCTTCCTCAAGGAGATTTAAATGGACTTCGCAGGCAAAAAAATTCTCGTGGTCGGCGCCGGTATCAGCGGGTTCGCCGCCGCTAAAATCGCTAAAAATTTCGGCGCGGACGTGACTTTGAGCGACGCTAAGCTCGAAAAAGATTTGAAGTTCGACTTCCAGCCCCTGCGCGAAATTGGAATTAATCTGACTTTCGGCGCGCAGACGGAAAATTTGCTGGACGGCGTGAATATGGTTATCGTTGCGCCCGCCGTTCCAATTCGCATTCCGCTCCTTCAGGCGGCGCTCAAAAAAAATATTCCCGTTATCAGCGAAGTTGAGCTTGCCTACGATTTGGCGCGCTCGCCAATCTGCGCGGTCACCGGCACCAACGGAAAAACTACGACGGTTACGCTACTCGGTTTACTTCTGGAAACGGCTTACGAAAAAGTTGGCGTTGGCGGAAATATCGGCGTGGCGCTGAGCGAAGTCGCCCTGGAAGTTGGTGCGGGCGGCTGTATCGCGGCGGAAATTTCCAGCTACCAGATGGAGGCGACGCACAATTTCAAGCCGCACGTTTCGGCGATTCTGAACGTCACGCCCGACCACTTGAAACGTCATGGAACTATGGACGCTTATCAGGCGGCGAAGGAAAAAATTTTCGCGCAGGAAACCGCTGACGACTTTTTAGTTCTGAACTACGACGACGAACGCACCCGCGAAATTAAGCTGCGCGCTAAGTGCAAAGTTTTCTATTTCAGCCGCAAAAAAATTCTCAGCGAAGGCGCGTACCTCGACGGCAAAGTTTTGAAAATCAGCTGCGGCGGAAAAGTTCACGAACTCTGCACGGTTGACGAGCTGGGGATTAAGGGCGGGCACAACGTCGAAAATGCGCTGGCGGCGTCGATGATGGCGTTTCTGGCTGGCGCGGACGCTCAAAAAATTTCCGGCGTGCTCAAAACTTTTACCGGCGTCGAACACCGAATTGAATTTGTGCGCGAAATTGACGGCGTGAAATATTTCAACGACTCCAAGGCGACCAACACCGATTCGGCGATTAAGGCGCTGGAAACTTTCGACGGGCACATAATTTTGATTGCGGGCGGCGACGACAAGCTCACCGACCTTACGGATTTTCTTCAGCTTGTCAAAGAGCGCGTGGACTGGCTGATTTTGGTTGGCGACGCGGCGGCAAGGTTTAAGGCTGACGCTGTCAAAAATAATTTCCCCGCTGATAAAATTCTGGACGCCGGTTACTCAATGGAAAAGGCCGTTGAGCTTGCGAAAAGCGTTGCTCAGCCGCCGGAAATTGTTCTGCTCAGCCCCGCCTGCGCCAGTTTCGATATGTACGACAACTTCGAGGAGCGCGGCAAAAATTTCAAGGAGATTGTTAATAAAATTTGAACGGAGGCTGTCCCAATGAGAAAAATTCTGGCTACTCTTGCGGTTCTCTTTGCCCTGAGCGCGACCTGCTTCGCGGCAACTCCAACAGACGTCTGCGATTTCGACGCCAAAACTTTCTGCCGCAACTACAATCACCTGATAAATTTTATGGGGATGACCCAGCGCGCGGCGATTGACGAGGGGAAGATTCTGGAGCGCTCGAATCAGAACGGCGACTTCGTGATTATGCCGCTCAAAAATTTCGGCGACGGCAGCGGCACGGTTATCGGGCTCGTGATTGACCAGCAGGGCTACATTTGGGAAGTCAATCTGCACAACGAAAATCCGAAAACTGAGGACGAAATGGCCACGGCGATTGCGATTGCGCTTTTCACGATTGGGCTGGAAAAAGACGACTGCGACGCGCTCCTCGACGAACTCAACCGCAGCGGCACGGCTGACATGTACTTCCCCAGTATCGGCAGGTATCTTGCGGTCGACGCCAGCACGTTGAGTAGCAACGGCGTTGGGCGGTTTGAAATTTCTGCGCACGCGGACTGAGGATTTTAGCTGATGAAAATTATTGTAAGCGGCGGCGGCACCGGCGGGCACATTTACCCCGCGCTGACGCTGATTGACGCGCTGAAAAGTAAATCTGCCGGCGCGGAATTTCTGTACGTCGGCACTGAACTCGGGCTTGAGGCGGATATTGTTCCGAAGGCCGGAATAAATTTTACCGCGCTGAATCTTGAAGGCGGCTTCGAGCGGCATTTCACGCTGGAAAATTTCAGGCGCGCCGCCAATGCTATTCTGAGCGTCAAGCGCGCCGGTAAAATTCTCGAAAAATTTCAGCCGGACGTTGTGGTTGGCACGGGCGGCTACGTCTGCGGACCGATTCTCCTCGCCGCCAGCTTGAAAAAAATTCCCACGCTGATTCAGGAACAGAACGCCGTTGCCGGTATCACCAATAAAATTCTGTCGAAGTTCGTGACGAAAATCGCCGTGGGCTCGGAACTCGCGCTGAAAAATTTTCCAGCCGCCAAGACCGTTTACACCGGCAACCCGATTCGCGCGGAAGTTCTCAAGGCGAAACGCGAAGACGGGCTGGCTGAATTTGGCTTCACGGAAAATCTGCCGGTAGTTTTAATTTCCGGCGGCAGTCGCGGCGCCCGCGCGATTAATAACGCGATGATTGAGGTTTTGCTGGCGGCTGAAAAAAATCCCGTCGCGCAGTTTCTGCACGTCACCGGCAAGGGCGAATTTGATTCAGTCACGCAGCAGCTGAAGGACGCCGGTTTCAATTTCGACAACCCGAAAATAAAAGTCGTGCCGTACCTGTATAACATGCCACAGGCGATGGCGATGGCGAATCTGGCGGTGTTTCGCGCGGGAGCAACGGGCTTGGCGGAACTGACGGCGCGCGGCGTGCCAGCGATTTTGATACCGTACCCGTTCGCGGCGGAAAATCATCAGGAGTTCAACGCACAGGCGCTGGTAAAAGTCGGAGCCGCGCGAATGATTCTCAACAAAGATTTGAACGCGGAAATTTTGCGCGCGACGCTGGATGAACTTTTGGCAAAGCCCGACGAGCTGCAGAAAATGTCCGAGGCAAGTTTGACGCTGGGCAGACCGCAGGCGGCGGACGAAATTGCGGACTTGATTTTGGCGCTGGCGGCTGGCTGAAATTTTTTGCCGGATAAAATTTGTCCGGCGATTTTTTTGTAAGTTGGAGGAGCGGTTTTCGTGGAAA
This sequence comes from uncultured Selenomonadaceae bacterium, assembly GCA_905234175.1. Lineage (GTDB taxonomy): Bacteria > Bacillota > Negativicutes > Selenomonadales > Selenomonadaceae > Quinella. Next base: position 17,412 of record CAJOGX010000010.1, read on the forward strand.
AATACTACGTCGCGGCGATAAACGCGGTGAATTTGCTGGGCGTGCAGCGGACGCGGCGGCTGATTGAATTTTTCAAAGGCGCGGAAAAAGCCTGGCGCGCGGAACCGGCTCTGCTCGAAAAATCTGGACTGCCGCCGGACGCCGTGGAATCTTTTTTGGACTTCCGGCAGAAAAATCCAGACGCGCCGAAAATTTTAGCGGAGTTCTGCGCGAACAAAAAAGTTGGGCTGTGCAGTATTTTCGACGAGGATTATCCGCCGCTGCTCAGGGAAATTGACACGCCGCCGCCGGTTTTCTATTACAAAGGGACTTTGCAGACCGTCGCCGAAAGAATCGCAATCGTCGGCACGCGCCACAGCACAAACTACGGCGAACGCGTCACGAAAAAAATCAGCGCTGAACTTGCGGAGGCGGGCTTCACGATTGTCAGCGGCGCGGCTTTCGGGATTGACACGTACGCTCACCGCAGCGCTTTGGAATTTGGGCGGACGGTCGCGGTTCTGGGGCACGGTATCAGCCGCATTCCTGGCGAAAAAAGAAAATTACTGGACGAAATTGCTGAGCGCGGCGGGCTCGTCATGACGGAGTTTTCACCTAACACGGGCGCCAACAGCGGGACTTTTCCGACGCGCAACAGGATTATCGCGGGGCTCAGCTACGGCGTTATCGTCGTCGAAGCGGGCACGAAGAGCGGCGCGCTGATAACTTCGACTTACGCCGGAGAGTACGGGCGCGATGTTTTCGCCGTGCCTGGCGGCGTCTTTTCCGAAAAAAGCGACGGCTGCAACGCGCTGATTCGCGACGGCGCCATTCTCGTTCGCAGTGCGCAGGACGTGCTGGAATTTTACAATCTGACTGAAAATAAAAAGTCGGCGGAAATTACAGCCGTGGAGCTCACCGAGGCGGAGAAAAAAATTTTTGACTTGATACCGGCGGGCGATTGTATTACACTTGACGAAATTTTGGAGGAGACCGACGAAATTGCGCCGGACGAAATTCAACAGCTGATTGTAAATCTTGAGCTGAAAAATCTGATTGCGGAAGGCGCGGGCGGCTACACCAAAACTTGAATCGACGGAGGGAAAATTCGTGGCGGAAAAAGTAAAATCGCTGATACTGACGGAGAGCGCTGGCGCGGCGCGGGCAATTAAAAAATTCGCGGGCAGTTCGTACGGCGTCGTTTCGACGGAGGGATTTTTGAAAGATTTGCCGCGAAGTCGAATTGGAATCGACGCGGAAAAAGGCTACGCGCCGGATTACATCACTGTTCGCGGGAAAGGGCCGCTGCTTAACGAGCTGCGGAAAAAAACTGCCAACGCGGGGAGAATTTTTCTGGCGACGAACCCTGACGCTGCCGGTGAATTTCTCGCGCTGCAGTGCTGTGAACTTTTCGGCGTCAACGAAAAATCTAACTGCCGCGTGATTTTTGACGAGTTCACGAAACCCCCGCTCAAAGCGGCGCTGGAAAAGGCGCGTCCAATCGATATGAAACTTGTCGACGCATTTCAGACGCGCCAGCTTATCGATAAATTCATGAGCCACCGCGTCGGCGAATACCTTGAGTGCAAAATTTTTCGCGGCGTCAAAGTCGGCAGGTTCCGCGCGATGCTCCTGAAACTGATCAGCACGCTCAAGCCGGTTGAAACTTTTGAGCTGAGCGGCGCGCTGACTTTCGGCAGGCTGCAGGAACTGGCGCTGGCAAAGCTGAATTTTTCCATGCCGAAGACGCGGCTTTTAACTGACCAGCTTTACGAAGGCTTCGACGAATGCGGCGGGCTGATAAAGTACCCGCACGGCGGCGCGATTCGGCTGACGGAAAACGTTCGCGAACCGGCTGGCGTCAAAGATTTTCTGACGGAAAACCAGTTCAAACTTTACGAGCTGATTTACGTGGCGGCTGGCGGAGTTTCCGAAAAAGTTTCCTCGGACGGGAAAATTTCTGACCTGACCGTTACGGCGGCGCTCGACGAACTCGGCGTTGACTGGGCGGAATTTTATTCGATTGGCGTCAACAGCCTTTTAAAGCGCAAGTACATTGCGGCGGGCGCGACCGGCTACGCTGTCACCGACCTCGGCAAAAGGGTTTTGAGCGCGCTGGAAGGTTACTTCGATGAAATTTTCAGCGTCAAAACTTACAAAGAAATTTCCGCGCAGATTTGCGCCGTGGCTGGCGGTAAGGCTGAAAAAAATTCTGTCGTGGCGAAATATTGCGGCGCGTTCAGTAAAAAATTCAGCGCGGCCATGGAGTCTCTCGGCGAAAATGCAAATCCTAAGGACGAGCTGAGCGACGAAGTTTGCGACAAGTGCGGGCGGCCGATGATTGTCAAGCACGGACGCTACGGGACTTTCCTTGCGTGCTCCGGCTATCCCGAATGCAAAAATATCAGACCGCACGTGGATTATCTCGCGCAGAAGTGCCCGAAGTGCGGCGGGCGAATTACGCGACAGACTTTTCGCGGCGGCAGAAATTTATACGGCTGCGATTCGTGCGACTTCCGGACGTGGGACGACCCGCTGGAAAATCCGTGCAAGGAATGCGGCAGCACGATGTTTGCGCACAAATTCCGTGGGCGCGCGCCAATGGTTTACTGCGGCAACGAAAACTGCAAGTCGCGTGAAAATCACCCAATAAATAAAATTCTGGCGGACGCTCAGCGCCGGTACGAGGCGAAAAAAAATCTCAAGGATTCGGGGCGGGAAAATTGAAAGTACACGTGACAGGCGCGGGACTGGCGGGCGCAGAGGCGGCGTGGCAAATCGCTCGGCGCGGCATCGAAGTTGTCCTGCACGAAATGCGGCCGCTCAAATCTACGCCAGCGCACAGGACGGCAAATTTCGCGGAACTGGTCTGCAGCAACTCACTTCGGGCGGCGGTCTTATCGAACGCGGTCGGCGTGCTCAAAGAGGAAATGCGGCGGCTGGGCTCGGTTATCATGGCGGCGGCGGACGAAACTCAAATTCCGGCGGGCGGCGCGCTGGCTGTCGACAGGGAAAAATTCAGCGCGGCGGTTACCGAAAAAGTCAAAGCCGCCGTGACTTTCGCTAACGAGGAAATCACCAGCCTGGAAAATTTTGCCGGCGAGATTTTGGTTATCGCGAGCGGTCCGCTGACTGAAGGCGCGCTGGCGGACGAAATTAAAAAGCTGACGGGCGGCAGCGATTTTTATTTTTACGACGCGGCGGCTCCTATTGTCACGGCTGATTCGATAAATTTCGACAGGGCGTTCAGGGCTTCGCGCTACGACAGGGGCGAGGCGTCTTACGTCAACTGCCCGATGACGCGCGAGGAATATCTGAGTTTTCGCGCGGAACTGGTGGCGGCGGAAAAAGTTAAGCCGCACGAATTTGAACGCGAAATTTTTTTTGAAGGCTGCCTGCCGGTAGAAATTCTGGCGGCGCGCGGCGAAGATACATTGCGTTTCGGACCTTTAAAGCCGGTGGGCTTAGTCGACCCGCGCACGGGGAAACTGCCTTACGCCGTCGTTCAGCTGAGGGTAGAAAATTCGGCGGCGACGTTGTATAATTTAGTGGGGTTTCAAACGCGCCTGACGTGGCCGGAACAGCGGCGGGTTTTCAGAATGATACCAGGGCTGGAGGCGGCGGAGTTCGCGCGGCTGGGTGTCATGCACAGAAATTCGTACCTGAATTCGCCAAAAATTTTAGCGCCGACGTTCCAGCTGAAATCGCGCCCGAAAATATTTTTCGCGGGGCAGATGACTGGCGTCGAAGGCTACGTCGAATCGGCGGCGGCGGGCTTAGTCGCGGGGATAAACGCGGCGCGGCTTGCAAAAGGTTTGGACGCGCTGATTTTCCCGCCGGAAACGTGTCTGGGCGCGCTGGCGCATTACATAACGACGCCGAACGAAAATTTCCAGCCAATGAACGTGACTTTCGGGCTCTTACCGCCGCTGGAATTTCGCACAAAAAAAGCTGACAGGAAATTGAAACTGGCGGAGCGCGCGCTGAGTTCCCTTGAAAAATTCGCAAACGAAATGGAGTTGAAATAAATGTTCCACGCAACTACGATTGTCGCCGTGAAACGCGACGGCAAAACCGCAATCGCCGGCGACGGGCAGGTTACTTTCGGCGAACACACTATTATGAAGTCGACCGCGAAAAAAGTCCGGCGGCTGTACCACGACAAAGTTATAGCGGGCTTTGCGGGCTCGGTAGCGGACGCCTTCACGCTCTTTGAAAAATTCGAGGGCAAGCTGGAAGAATCGCACGGGCACTTACAGCGGGCGGCGGTAGCGATGGCGAAGGACTGGCGCACGGATAAAATTTTACGGCGGCTCGAAGCGCTGCTGCTCGTTGCGGACAAGGACACAATTTTAATGCTTTCGGGCAGCGGCGAGGTTATCGAACCCGACGGCGACGTTGCGGCGATTGGCTCCGGCGGATTTTACGCGCTGGCGGCTGGGCGCGCGCTTATCGCTCATACCGACATGACCGCCGCCGAAATTGCGAAGGAAGCGCTGAGCATTGCCGCTGACATTTGCGTTTTCACGAACCAGAATATTCTCGTCGAGGAACTGAATTAATTGGAGGAAAATTTTATGGCTGATAAATTGGAGCTCAAAAAGCACAGCGTGGACGAATTTGGTGTGAACGAGCAGACGCCGCGCGAAATTGTTGAGGAACTTGATAAATACATTGTCGGGCAGGACGACGCCAAGCGTTCGGTGGCAATCGCGCTGAGGAATCGCTGGCGCAGTCGCAAGCTCGCTGACGACATTCGCGACGACGTTATTCCGAAAAATATTTTGATGATTGGTTCGACGGGCGTTGGCAAAACCGAAATTGCCCGCCGTTTAGCCAGGCTCGTCAAGGCGCCGTTTGTCAAGGTTGAGGCGACGAAGTTCACGGAAGTTGGCTACGTTGGGCGCGACGTTGAATCGATTATCCGCGACCTTATGCAAATTTCCGTTCGCATGGTACGCAAGCAGCGCACCGAGGAAGTCAAGGAAAAGGCGACTGAAAACGCTAACGAGCGCCTTCTGGATATTCTTGTACCTGAGCCGAAGCGCGCGCAAAATTCGCTGAGCAAACTTTTCGGCGCAGTAGACCAGAATGCCGTGCCTGCTGAGGAGCCCGCTGCGGAAAATAACAACGCCGGTCGTGAGTTCGTCAAAAAGCGCCTTGAAGCCGGCAAGATGGAAGACCAGATTATTGAAATGGAAGTTTCCGACCACGCCAAGCCGATGGTTGGAATGTTCAGCGGCTCCAGCCTTGAAAACATGGGCGAAAATCTGCAGGATATGATTGGCTCGCTCGTTCCCAAGCGCACAAGAAAGCGCAAGGTTACCGTCGCCGCCGCGCGCAAAATTCTTGAACAGGAAGAGGCGGAAAAGCTTATCGACATGGAGGAAGTCGCCGAAACCGCCGTGCAACTCGCCGAACGCAGCGGGATTGTTTTCTTCGACGAAATTGACAAAGTTGCCGTGAAGGGCTCAAGCGCTGGCCCCGACGTCAGCCGCGAAGGAGTTCAGCGCGACATTCTGCCAATCGTCGAGGGCTCAACAGTCATGACGAAATACGGCCCCGTTAAGACGGATTTCATTCTGTTTATCGCCGCCGGTGCGTTTCACACAGCCAAGCCGTCAGATTTAATTCCGGAACTGCAGGGGCGCTTCCCGATTCGCGTGGAACTCAAATCCCTGCGCAAGGAAGACTTCGAGAAAATTTTGACGGAGCCGCAAAACGCGCTGATAAAGCAGTACAGGGAGCTTTTGAAAACCGAAGGGCTGGCGCTGGAATTTGAACCGAGCGCGATTGGACGGATAGCGGAAATGGCGTACGACGTGAACGAGCAGTCGGAGGACATCGGCGCGCGCAGACTTCACACGCTGCTTGAGAAATTGCTGGAGGAAGTTTCATTCTCGGCGCCGGATATGGTTAAGGAAGGCAAAACGGAAGTCAGAATCGACGCGGCGTACGTGGACGAAAAGCTGAAGGAAATCGCCAAGAATCGCGATCTGTCGCAGTTTATTTTATAACTATGGACGCCAGCTACGAAAATTCCTATGGCAGGCAGCAGGAACTTTTGCGCGAAACTTTTGCGGAAATCGGACAGAAAGTTGAACTGATACTGACGGTAGGACAATTGCTGGTTGAAAACGGGGCGACGGCGGATCGCGTGGTAAGGGATACGCGGCGGGTTGCGGCGTTCATGGGGATACCGGCGGAAAAATTTCACCTGCACATAATGTTCACGACGCTCATGCTGAATATCAGCGACGAAAAAAATTCGCACACGTCGTTCCGAAAGTGTATGAAACACGGCGTGGATATGCGGATAATTTCGGCGATAAGTAAGCTGACGTGGCGGGCGCTGAGGGAGCATTACACGCTGGAAGAATTTCGCGGGGCGCTGAAGGAAACGGCGGAGCGGCCGCGCTATTACGTGCTGTGGCAAAATTTACTGGCGACGGGCGTAGCGTGCGGGGCGTTCTGCGTACTTTTCGGCTGCGATTTACCGGCGGCGCTCTATACTGCTTTTTGTGCGGCGCTGGGAAAGTTCGTGCAGGTTCGGTGCATACACGCGGGAATTAACGGGTACGTCGGGATAGCGTTCGCGGCGTTCACGGCGACGGTTGCGGCGTACTTCGCGAGTTTCCTGCCGACAGAAACGCCGTGGCACCCAATCATTGCGTGCGCGCTGTTCCTCGTGCCTGGCATACCGATAATCAACGGGCTGACGGATTTGCTCAACACATTTTTATTCAACGGCGCGGCGCAGTTTCTGCGGACAACGCTGATCGTCGGCGCAATGACTTTCGGGATAGTTTTCGCGCTGGAAATTTTTCCGGTGGTGGATTTTACAAACCTGCGAATGCTGCCGGACAGCGATTATTTGATTTTCGCGCTGGCGGCCGCTGCCGGAGCGATTGGCTTTTCGATTTTGTTCAACCTGCCGCCGAGGCTTTTATTTGCGGTAGGAATTGGCGGAGCAATAAGCGTCTGCACGCGAAATTTTTTAGTCTTCAGCTTAGGCTTAAGCTCAGAATTTGGAACGTTCGCAGGGGCGACGCTCGTCAGCGTAATTGCGATAAAAGCGACACACTGGTTTCATACACCAATGCAGGTTTTAATCGTTCCGGCGGTCATTCCCATGATTCCAGGCGTGTTACTTTATCGTTTTTTATTTTCGATTATTCACATTCGGGAACTATCGCTGGCTCAGCTGCTGGCGGCGATACAGTCCGGCGTTGACGCGGCGTTAATCATACTTGGCATTGCGATCGGTGCCACTATACCGAATCTCTTCGCCGCGCGGGCGTTCGAGCGGAAAAATCAGGCGGAACAGGAGCGGCTCCTTAGCGAAACGTATCGGTCGGATATAATGGACTGAAAAATTTTTCTTGTAATATTCGCGGCGGTTGTGGTATTATACGTGCAGGGAGGTTGATTTTAATGCAAGTTAAGTACGAGACGAAAATTACGGCTGTCGGTCATGACGCGCGCACGTTCCTCGATACCAACAGCAGCTTTATTCTGATGGACGCAGGGTTCAAAGATTCGCTGGCAGATATGGTTGTTCAGCACACCGTCAGCGAAGTGCAGGGCGATATTGTTGTGGGCGACAAACTGCAGGTTGGCAACACGGACTTTACTGTTGAGCAAGTCGGAAATGATGTTATGAAGAATCTGCGCGCAGGCGGGCACTGTACTGTAGTCATCGGAAAACCGGCTTCACTGCCTGGGCAAATTTCAGTTAAAGGCTCCGTGCCGCCCAGACTGCGCGCCGGCGATGTCGTCAAGTTCTACGCTCAATAAAAAAATTCTGCAGACCGTCTATTTCTTGCCGCCCGTGATTTTGGCGGCTTTTATTTTTATGGAGGCAGTGCGATGAAAAAATTTCTCGGCGCAGTTTTGGGCGCGGTTTTACTGACGAACACGGCGTTCGCGATGAATTTTTCTCAGCCGGTAGAAATTGGCAGGATTGGCTTCCCCGTGCAGGCTCCGTACAACGGCTTTATTGTCGAGCGGGCGACTTCCAACAGCGGCGGCGCTTTTCTTGAAGAAGACAACACCAAAACCTACGTCCGTGGCGTTGCGCAGTTCGGCGGGCTTTACTGCGATTACGATTTTGATGCCGAGGATTTTCTGCACTCGCTGAAGTTCGGCGGCGAAAATAATTACGTCGTGGCGCTGGAAATGTCGTTCAAGGAAATTCAGCGGATTCTCAGCGACGAAAATTTGACGCTCTACGTTCTGTACCACGAATATTGCACGTCGCACTTGAATTTGATTGGCGAAATGGACGGGCGCTGGTTTAACTTCGTCGACAGCAAAAATCTCAGCGCGGAATATTTTGGCGGGAACGACGGCTACAAAATGGACGGCAGCGTCGTCTACGAGCGCCCAAAAACTTTCGGCGGCACGATTGTAATTCCGTACCACCGCTGGCACTGGGAAGGCGATTCGGAAACCGAGGGAGAATTTCGGCTGAAGTGGGATGAGGCGGCGCAGTGGTTCAGCGTCGAGCAGATTGTTTACTGAGGGTGGTAGCGTGTTCACGGGGATAATCGAGGAGACCGGCGCGCTGAAAAGTTTCGACGGCGGGCGCATTGAAATTTCCTGCGCGAAAATTCTCAGCGATATGAAAATCGGCGACAGTATCAGCACGAACGGGATTTGTCTGACGGTTACGGGCTTTACGGAAAAATATTTTGCGGCGGACGTTATGCCGGAAACTGTTCGCAGAACTTCGCTGGCGGAACTTCACGCGGGCGGTATCGTCAATCTTGAGCGCGCGCTGAAAGCTGGCGACAGGCTAGGCGGACACATTGTCAGCGGGCACATCGACGGCGTTGGCAGGATTACCGGCGTCCGCGCGGAAGGCAACGCGATTTTCGTAAACGTTGCGACGGAAAGTTTTCTGCTCAGGCAAATCGCCGCCAAAGGTTCCGTCGCGCTGGACGGGATTAGTTTGACGGTCGTTGACGCCACGGCGAATGAGTTCAGCGTTTCGATGATTCCGCATACGCGCGCCGTCACGAATTTCAAAACTAAACGCGTCGGCAGTCTCGTCAACATTGAAACGGACGTGCTGGCGAAGTACGTGGAGCGGCTGCTGAGTTTCAAAAGTGCGGCGGCGCCGGAACTTACGCGGGAATTTTTAGCGGCGAACGGGTTTTAAGGGGGAAAATTTTTTATGAGCGAATTTGCGACGATTGAGCAGGCGATTGAGGATATTCGCAACGGCAAGATGATTGTGGTTATTGACGACGAGGACCGCGAGAACGAAGGCGATTTGATTTGCGCGGCGGAAACCGTCACGCCGGAGCAGATTAATTTTATGGCGACGTACGCGAAAGGCTTGATTTGTACGCCGATAGCTGGCGCGCGCCTTGACGAGCTGGAAATTGGGCAGATGGTTGCGCACAACACCGACAGCCACGAAACGGCGTTTACGATTTCGGTTGACGCGTTCGACACCGCCACGGGAATTTCTGCGTACGAGCGCTGCCGGACGATTAAACTGCTGCTTGATAAAAATGCTAAGCCGGCGAGTTTCCGGCGCCCTGGGCACGTATTTCCTTTGCGCTCGGTTGAAGGCGGCGTTCTGCGTCGCGCGGGGCACACTGAAACCACGACTGATTTGGCGCGGCTGGCTGGCTTTTATCCTGCCGGTCTCTGTTGCGAAATTATGGACGACGACGGGCACATGATGCGCACTGAAAAACTCAAGCAGTTCGCCGCCAGGCACGGGCTGAACATTACCACGGTTCGCGCGCTGATTGAGTACCGCAGTCGCATGGAAAAACTCGTTAAGCAGATTGCCGACGCGGATTTCCCCAGCAGGTACGGGCGCTTCCGCCTTAAAGCCTACGAAGATTCGCTTGACGGCAAATGTCATCTGGCTATCGTCAAGGGCGAAGTTGCGGGCGAGGAAAATGTTCTGGTGCGCGTGCACTCGGAATGTCTCACGGGCGACGCGCTCGGCTCCCTGCGCTGTGACTGCGGCGACCAGCTCCAGACTGCGCTCAAACGTATTGAAAAGGAAGGGCGCGGCGTGGTATTATACATGCGGCAGGAAGGGCGCGGGATTGGGCTCGCCAATAAAATTCGCGCGTATGTGCTGCAGGACGAGGGCAAAGATACCGTTGAAGCGAACGTGCTTTTGGGGTTCAAGCCGGATTTGCGGGACTACGGAATTGGCGCGCAGATTCTCAAAGATTTGGGCTTGAGTTCGATTCGGCTGATGACGAACAATCCAGCTAAACGCGCGGGACTCGAAGGCTACGGCTTAACGATAACCGAGCGCGTGCCAATCGTCGTGCCGCCAACGAAATTCGATTCAAAATATCTCACCGTCAAGAAAGTCAAAATGGGACACGTGTTCGAGGAGGACGGAAAATCGGAAAATGAAGTACGTTGAATTTGGCGCCGATAAGCAACGGGCGTCCACGATTGTCATTGGGCTCATGCGCATTGCCGACATGACCACGAAGGAGGCTACCGCGCTGGTTGAGGCTGGGCTCGAAGCTGGGATTAATTTTCTGGACACGGCGGATATTTACGCGGGCGGGAAGTCCGAGGAAATTCTCGGCAGCGTCTTCGCTGAAAATCCTGGCCTGCGCGAAAAAGTTATCCTGCAGTCGAAGTGCGGCATTCGCATTGACAAAGATTTTACGTGGTTCGATTTCTCACGCGACTACATTTTAAAGGCGGTCGACGGGATTCTGGCGCGGCTGAAGACGGATTATCTCGATTCGTTGCTTTTGCACCGCCCCGACGCCTTGATGGAGCCGGACGAAATTGCTGAGGCGTTCGAGAAACTTTACAAGGCGGGCAAGGTCAAAAATTTCGGCGTCAGCAACTTCAACCCGATAATGATGTCAATGCTCGGCGAGGCGGTAGAATTTCCGCTGGTGGCGAATCAGGTGCAGTTGTCGGTTGCGCATACGCCAATGTTCGACGCGGGCTTTCAGGTAAATATGCACTGGGAAGGCGGAGTTATGCGCGACGGCGGGATTTTGGAATACTGCCGCATGAACAATATCCTCATTCAGAGCTGGTCGTCACTGCAGTACGGGTACTTTGAAGGCACGTTCCTCGGCTCGGAAAAATATCCTAAGCTGAACGCGGTTTTAAATCGCTTAGCGGAGGAAAAAGGCGTGACGGCGGGAGCGATAGCGCTGGCGTGGATTTTGCGGTATCCGGCGAAAATGCAGGCGGTCATTGGCACGACGAAACCTGCGCGAGTCAAAGAATCTGCTGCTGCTGCGGACGTTGCGCTCACGAAAAAGGAATGGTACGAAATTTATCTGGCGGCGGGGAACAAGCTGCCGTGAGGAGCGAGAATATGAACATTTACGAAGGAAAACTTACTGGGCGCGGCCTGAAGTTCGCTATTGTCGTCGCGCGGTTCAACGAATTTATCACGAGCAAACTTTTGAGCGGCGCGCTGGACGTTCTCACGCGGCACGAAGTCGCTGACGAAGATATTTCCGTGGCGTGGGTGCCTGGCAGTTTTGAAATTCCGCTGGTTGCGAAAAAGCTGGCGTCAAGCGGAAAGTTCGACGCGGTGATTTGCCTCGGCGCAGTCATTCGCGGCGCAACTACGCACTACGATTACGTCTGCAACGAAGTTTCCAAGGGCGTCGCGCAGGTTGGGCTTCAGACCGGCGTGCCGACGATTTTCGGCGTGGTGACTACGGAAAATATTCAACAGGCGATTGAGCGCGCCGGTACCAAGGCTGGCAACAAAGGTTCCGACGCCGCAGCTTCCGCTATCGAGATGGCTAATCTGCTGAGGGAATTGAAATGAAAATTGGAGTTATCAGCGACACGCACGGTTACGCCGGACGCTTTCAACTGGCGCTTGAGAAATTTTTTACCGGCGCGGATATAATTTTACACGCTGGCGACGTTCTCAACCACGGCGCGAAAAATCCAAATTTCCGTGGCGAAGACTACAATCCTCTGGCGCTGGCGAAACTTATCAACGAGTCGGAAATTCCCGTGATAATCTGTCGCGGCAACTGCGATTCCGAAGTGGATCAGCTTGTTATCGAAACGCCGATTCAGGCGCCGTACGCTTACGTTTTCGCGGGCGGTAAAAAAATTGTCATGACGCACGGGCACAACATTGACGCGGATAAGCTGGCGGCTCAGCTGAAGGCGGATATTTTTATCACGGGGCACACGCACAAAAATATTCTGGAGCGGCGCGGCGGAATTATTTTCCTCAACCCAGGCACGCCCGTTCCTTATCTCAGCAATCGCACTACCGCCGCCGTCATAAGCGATACCAAAATTGAAATTTTTGACCTTGACAGCGGCGAAACTGTTATGGATTTGAATTTGGAGTAAACTAATGAGTACACAACTACGAGTTGAAAAATTGCAGGAACTGATAAAGCAGGAAATGAGCAAAATGCTGCTGCGGGAAATCAAAGACCCGCGAATTGGCTTCGTGACGGTGACGGACGTGGAAGTTACGGGCGACCTGCGCGAGGCGAAAATTTACGTCAGCATAATGGGCGGCGAGGAGCAAATTCAATCGTCGCTTGAGGGACTTCACAGCGCGCTGGGATTTATTCGGCGGGAAATTGGGCGGCGCATTCGTCTCAGGTTCACGCCGGAAATTTCCTTCGCGCTCGACAATTCGCTGGACTACGGCGAGCACATTCAGAAAATCCTGCTGAAAATCGAAAAGGAGCGTGATACCGTTGCTGATAACTTTACAGGAGGCGGCGGCGAAACTCAGGGCGGCTGAAAAAATTTTGGTCACGGCGCACGTGAATCCCGACGGCGACGCGATTGGTTCGACGCTGGCAATGCTGCAAATCCTGCGCGAAATGGGCAAGAACGTTCAGGTTTACATTGACGATAAAATTCCGCGCAACTTTTCCGTGATGCCGTTCGAGGAGGAAATTCGGCGGCCGCGCGAAGATGAAAAATTCGACGCAGATTTATTGGTAGTTCTCGACACGTCGACCGACCGCATTAGCGAAGTTGCAAAGCTCACCGACGCGCCGATTCTGAATATCGACCACCACGTTACCAACAGGGGCGGCGATTTCGATTTGTACGTGGACGCGGACGCGGCGGCGACCTGCGAAATTATTTTGCAACTGGCGCGTGAGCTCGGCGCGAAAATTACCACGAATATCGCCGTTTGCCTGTACACCGGCATTGCGACCGACACGGGTTTTTTCAACTATTCCAATACGCGGGCGAGGACTCTTCACGCGGCGGCGGAACTCGTTGAACTGGGCGTCGAGCCGAATCTGATTTCCGAGCAAATGGAAAGGCGCAGTTACAACGATTTGAAAGTTATGAGCGCGGCGCTGGACACGACGAAATTTTTCTACGGCGGCAGGGTTGCCGGAATGTTCATTGACGAGGAACTTGCGCGCATAGTCGACACAACCGAAGGGCTTGTTGATTTGATTCGCGTGATTGACGGCGTTGACGTGGCGTTCCTGCTGACGTTCAAGGAGAAAAATGTTTACCGCGTCAGTATGCGCTCCAAGGGTGTCGAAGTTTCGGACATCGCGCGGCGTTTAGGCGGCGGCGGGCACGTTCGCGCGGCTGGTTGCACGCTCAACAAAAGTTTCGACGAAGCCAAGCGCATTCTGATTCGCACGATTGGCGAGTTTATGATTGAGCAGGGATATTTGCGCCCAGCAGAGTACGATAACCGCGAGGAAATTGCGCTGGCGGATTTTGACGCCAATGGCTGACGGCTTTATAAACCTTGACAAGCCCGCCGGTATGACGAGCCACGACGCGGTTAATATCGTGCGAAAAATTTTCGGCACTAAAAAAGTCGGGCACGCCGGTACGCTTGACCCTGCGGCGGTTGGCGTGCTGCCGATTGCTGTCGGACGCGCCACGAAATTCATCGAGTACCTTGCGGACTGCGACAAGACTTACCGCGCGGAAATTATTTTCGGGACGGCGACGGATACTGGCGACCTTGACGGCGAAATTATTCAGCGCGTTGAAAATTTTTCCATGCCGAGCGTCGAGGAAATTCAAGCGGCGGTTGAGAAATTCACCGGCGAAATTGAGCAGACTCCGCCTAAGCATTCCGCGATAAAAATTCACGGGCGGAAAGCTTACGACCTTGCGCGCAAAAATATTGAATTTGAAATGCCGCGCCGCAGGGTTACGATTTACGAAATAAAAATTCTTGGCGTCGGAGAAAATTCCGTGGCGCTTGAGATAAATTGCGGCAAGGGCACTTACATTCGCAGTCTCGCCGTGGACATTGGCAATGCGCTGAAGATTCCCGCCGCGCTGAAATTTCTGCAGAGGATTCGCGTCGGCAAGTTCGATTTGTGCAGTGCGGTTGAGTTCGACGATTTGAAAGCTGGCGGCGAAAAATATCTGCTTAAGGTTGACGATTGTTTGAGCGATTTCGCGCATTTCGATTTGGCGGAACATCGCGTAAAAGCATTTTGCAACGGTTTGCCGACGAACGTTCACGAAAATGATTCGACGGTCTTAGTTTTTGCGGCGGGAAAATTTTTAGGCGTTGGAAAAATTCGCGCGGGAGAACTGCGCTCAGCGAAAATTTTTTAGATATAAGGAGAGTTTAACGTGAAAGTTTTGATTATCAACGGTTCGCCGCATGCCAGCGGCAACACAGCGACGGCGCTGAACGAAATGGCGAAAGTTTTCGAGGCGGAAGGCGTTGAAGTTAAAATCGTGCAGGCCGGCAACAAGGCTGTGCGCGGCTGCGTCGCCTGCGGGAAGTGCAAAGAGCTTGGGCGCTGCGTTTTCAACGACGTTGTGAACGAGACGGCGCCGCTTTTCGAGGAGGCGGACGGTTTTGTTATCGGCACGCCGGTTTATTTTTCTTCGGCGAACGGCACGCTGGTCAGTTTCCTCGACAGGCTTTTTTTCAGCACGAACTTCGATAAGACGATGAAGGTTGGCGCGAGCGTTGCAGTGGCGCGGCGCGGCGGCTCCAGCGCGACTTTCGACGAGCTCAATAAATATTTCACGAATTGCAGCATGGCGATTGCCGGCAGCCAGTACTGGAATATGGTTTACGGGCTTGTTCCTGGCGACGCCGAAAAGGACGGCGAGGGCTTGCAGACGATGCGTACGCTCGCTCGCAACATGACGTTCCTCATGAAGAGTATCGCGCTCGGCAAAGAAAAATTCGGTCTGCCCGAAAAGGAAACGCGAATCGCCACGCATTTCATTCGCTGAAATTTTATCACGGCGCCCCGTTTCGACGGCGGCGTTTTTTTATTGCGTAAAAATTTCCGCACCGCGCGTGATATTCTGACTGCAGAGAGGGAAATTGTTAAAGGAGGGCTCATGCAGGGCAGAAATAAAATTTTTAAGCGCAGCGCTCAGCTCAGCAGCGGCAGGAAAAATTTCACGGACTCGCTGGCGGGCTTGCGGAAAATTATTTTAAAAGACCTGGCTGATAACTTCGAGGCGGAACGGGAACTTGAATTGCGGGCGAAAGATTTTCACAGCGATACCGCAGAATGCATTTACGCCGCCGCGCAGATTTGGGCGGAAATTTTTCACGGCAGGCACTGCGCGTACATCGAGGCGAATATTCCGGCGTGGCTCAGTTACGCCGCCAGCACCGGCGCTTCGGCTGTGTTTCACGTTATCGGGCGGCTCAGCTACGAAGGCGGGGTTATTGAGCAAAGTTCGGAAAAGGCGGCGGAATATTTTCAGGCGGCGGTTGAGCTGAAAAATCCGGCGGCGATGGTAAATCTTGCGCGTCTGTACCGGCGGGGCGACGGCGTTTCACAGGACGAAACTAAGGCGTTCGAGCTGTACCGACGCGCGGCGGAACTCGGTAACGAAACCGGCATGATTGAACTTTACGTGCGGTACCGCGATGGTGAGGGCGTGCAGAAAAATCGCAGGCTGGCGGCGCATTGGTACGAGAAAATTAAAGAGCGGCTGCCTGAAGTTGCGGACGAAATTTACGAGACCGGTTACCACTACGCGCTTAACGCGGCGATTCAGCTTCGCTACAGGGACGGGCGAATTTTTCAGAGCTGCGACGCGGATTTTGCGCGGCACTATTTCAAAATCGCGCTGGAATATTTCTGGGACGCGGCGCGCTACGATCGGCGTGAAACGTACGTGGACATTGGCGCGTTTTATCTGCGCGGGCACGGCGTTAAGAAAAATCTGGCGCGGGCGCTGGAGTACTTCGACAAAGCCGGCAGCTGGTACGTTCTGGCGAAAAGTTACCTTGAGGGCGAGGACGTGCCGCAGGATTCGGAGCGCGCGATTTACTATTTTTCAAAGAGCGGCGAGTGGTTTTATGTCGGCGAAATTTATCGCAAGGCTGGCGACTTCGACGCGGCTGGAAAGTGGTACGCGAAATATTTTGAGACGTACCGGCGGGACAGGGACAGCCACGAAGTTTCGAAAATCGCGCAGATGTATCGTGCTGGCGAGGATTATGAGCGCGCGCCGTTCGACGAAGATTTTGAAGGGCCGAAGCTCCCGCGCGACCTTGATAAGGCGCTGGAATATTTTAAGCTGGCGGACGATTATCTTGCCGTTGGAGGAATTTACGAGGAGGAAAAAAATTTCGCGGCGGCGGCTGAAAGTTATCGCAGGGTTCTCGACGAGTGCAAAGACCCTGACGAAAAAATTTTGGCTGAAGTTGCGCGGAAGTGCTTGCAGAATTTGGAGGAAAAGGAATGAATTTACCGTACAGCGTGACACAAAGGGAATTGTTGGATTTGCTGGTAAATCTGGCGCCGATTCGGCCGGTATTTATCTGGGGCGCGCCAGGAATTGGAAAATCCGCGCTGGTTGAAAAATTCGCGCAGGAAGTCGGATTGCCGTGCGTGTCGCTCCTCGGCAGCCAGCTGGCGCCGGAAGACATAATCGGGATACCGCAGATTCGCGGCGAAACTTCAGAATTTCTACCGCCGAAGATGATAGCGCGAAAGGAGCCGTACGTTTTATTTTTGGACGAGCTGAACGCGTGCACGCAGGAAGTGCAGAAAGCGTTTTACAGCCTGATACACGAGCGGCGGATAGGCGAATACCATTTGCCGGCGGGGAGTGTGGTGATAGGCGCGGGCAACCGCACGCAGGACGGCGCGATAGTCAAAACAATGTCGAGCGCGCTGGTCAACCGAATGTTTCACGTGCAGCTGGTGGCGAACGCGCGGCAGTGGCTGGATTGGGCGTACGAAAACGAAATTCACCCGTGGATAATTGATTACATTGAGCAGCGGCCGGATCATCTTTTCACGGAGCCGCCGAAAACTGAGGAGCCGTACTCAACGCCGCGTTCGTGGCACATGCTCAGCGACGCGCTCAAGGAATACGGCGTCGGCGATAAGGAAATTTCGCAGGAAATTCTGCGCGTGCTGGCTTACGGCTGCATTTCAGCGAAACACGCCGGAATGTTCCTCGCCTTCAGCAAAAACGTCAAAAATAAATATCTGCTCAACGCGATAATCAAGGGCGAAGAAAAATTCCCGTCGCGGCCGGAGGACAGGGATTCGCTGTACTTTCTGGCGCAGTCGTTCCGCGCGAGACTGCTGCACGATTTGCCGGACAGGAAAAATAAAATGAGCCACGAGCTTCAGTATTTTTCGCACCGCGCGAAAGTTTTGCTCAAGGAACTGTCGCAGATAAATTACGAAATGGCGCAAATGGTCGTTTCGGCGGACGACGGGCACGTTTTGCCGGAATGGTTCATGATGGAAATCGTGCGCGATATGCCGCGGCTGATAAATTCCGAGGCAAGAAAGGGCGCGTGATGGCTAAGAAAAAAACCGCCGAGAAAAAAATTCCGCTGAGCGAAAAAAATATTCAGCAGGGAATAGCGCTGCACAACAACATTTCGCTTTTGCGGGCGATGTATGTTTCGCTGGAACTGCAGGACAATTCCAAAATGGACAAAAACTGCGCGGCGTACGTTGATTCGCGTTATTCTACGCGCTGGCACGGCGAAGAAGCCCGCGTTTTTCTGAACAGAAATTTTCTGCTGACGCCGGAGGAATGGGTTTTCACGATAGCGCATTGTGAACTTCATCTGGCGTTCGGGCACTTCGACGCTGAAAAAATTCCGGCGAATTGCGATTTGCGGCTGTGGAACATTGCGTGCGACATTTACGTTACGAAATTTCTGGTGGAGGCAAAATTTGGAACGCCGCGCTGTTCGCTGGAACTTTACACGGGGCCGACGAAGGACGAGCTGAGCATTTACGAATATTTACAGGAGCACCGTGAGCTTTGCGATAAGTTTTATTTTGGGACGGCGGCGCCGCACATTCCCGACATGAAAAATCTGGACAGGCCGCTGAGCTATCCGATGGGGGAGCAGAATTATTTTGCCGTGCGGTTTGCTGAGGCGCTGGCGCAAAGTGTTTCACGGGTCGTGTGAGCGACGCGGGCGGCTACGATTTTCAGGAAATGCAGGATTTGACGGCGGCGCAAAAGGCGGCTCACTGGTTTTTAAATCATTATCCGTTACTGGGCGGGCTGGCGAGCGCGTTCAAAATCATCGAGGATTTAAAATACTGCCAGCGCGAGGAAATTCAGATTGCGGCGGTGGACGTGACGCGCGCGGAAATTTACGTCAACCCCGCCGCCGGTCTGACGCCGTTTCAATTAAGATTTGTGCTGGCGCATGAATTTTTACACGCGGGACTTCAGCACCACGAACGCTGTCAGGGGCGCGACCCCGAACTTTGGAACGTCGCCTGCGATTTTGTCATAAACGGCTGGCTTCGTGAAATGCACATAGGGATAATGCCGCCTGGCGTGCTCTACGACGAAACGCTGAAAAATATGTCCGCCGAGGAAATTTACGATAAAATTGTGAACGACCTGCGCAAATTTTCCAGGTGTGAAACACTGCGCGGCTACGGCAAGGGCGATATTATCAGCTCCGCGCCGAAAAGTTTCAGGACAGGCGATACGACTTCGCTCGACGAATTTTACCGCAGCGCACTTCAAAACGGGCTGGAATATTCCATGATGACGGGCAGAGGTTTCGTACCCGCCGGACTGATTGAGGAAATTCGCGCGCTGGCAATGCCGCCGATACCGTGGGACGTGGAGCTCGGCAAATGGTTCGACGTGCATTTTTCGCCGCTCGAATCTAAGCGAACTTACGCGCGTCCTTCGCGCAGGCAGGGCAGTACGCCCGATATTCCGCGCCCAAGTTACATTCCCGATGAAATTTCGGACAGCCGCACTTTCGGCGTCGTGGTTGACACTTCCGGCTCGATGAGCGCCAAGCTGCTCGGCTACGCGCTGGGCGCTATCGCCAGTTATTCCGCCGCCAAAGAAATTCCGTTCGCGCGGGTTGTTTTCTGCGACGCCAGCGCCTACGACGCCGGTTACATTTCGCCGGAGGATATTGCCGGTCGCGTCGAAGTCAAAGGGCGCGGCGGCACCGTCCTTCAGCCTGGCGTGGATTTGCTGACTGGCGCGAAAGATTTTCCCAAAGACGCGCCGATTTTGATTATCACCGACGGCTGGATTGAAAACGATCTGAATGTTAAGCGCGAGCACGCATTTTTACTTCCGCGCGGTCGGCACCTGCCTTTCAAGGCGGCTGGCAAAATTTTTTACTTTTCAGAGTGACGAAATTCCGGTCTTGCACTTAGCGCGCCGAAAGATTATAATGCAGAAAATTTTTCAGGGTGAAGTTTTATGAAGTGCATTCAGCCGGATTACGTTCAAAGGTTCAAGTGCGACGGGAAACTTTGCAGGGCGCGCTGCTGTCGGGATTGGCGGATTGTCGTGGACGACGAGACGTACGAAAAATATTGTCTGCTGGGCGATTCGGAGCGGGAAAAAATTCTGAGCAGGCTTGACTGGATTGAAGACGAATTTGAAGATGTCGACGTGATGGTTTTGAAGCTGCGCGAAGACGGCGTGTGCTCGTTTCTGCGGAAAGATTCGCTGTGCGGACTGCAAAAAAAATACGGCGAGGATTATCTGACGGCGATTTGTCAGAGTTTCCCGCGCGTAACGTACAAACTCGACGACGAAACGTTTGAGCAGTCGATGACGCTGACCTGTCCGCTCGCCGCCGAGCTGATTTTACTTTCGACGCAGCCAATTCAGTTCGTGGAGGTGCCGGAAGTTTCCGCGCGGGCAGTCGTGGGGTTCAAGCACAGACTGGCGCGCTCGCCGGAAGAATTTATCGCAACGCAGCTCGACGCAATAAAAATTCTGCAGAATCGGCGGCTGTCGCTGAACCAGCGGCTGAAAAATCTCTGCGCGAAATTTTCAGAAACGCCGCTGCCGGATGTGGATTTTGACCTGGACGGGCATTCGGAAATGCTTGTAGAAATTTTCGACGGGACGTACGGCGCCGGTCTTAGCGACAAAGACAAAGCCAATCTGCAGAAAAATTATTCGAGTTACCGCGACGATATTTTGAGGCGGGTGCGCGGCGAATTTTGCTACGTGCTGGAGAATTATCTGGTGAACGAATTTTTTATGCGCTGCTATCCGAGTGCGTTCAGCGAGGACGATTTTCATAACTGCAAGATTTTCGTGACGAGTTTCAGGGTGCTGGAGCTGGCGATTACGCTCACGGTTATCGCGAAAGTCAGCGCGGGGCTCAGGGTTAAAGTCAGCGACGTGACAACGCTGATTTATTCCGTGAACGACACGCTCGATCACAGCCGCGGCGGTATGGACGCCATTTTGGAATTTGCGAAAACCAGCAGTGCTGAAACTTTCGCCGCGCTCATGCTGGAGGACTGAAATTTATTCGTAGTGCCCTTTGCACGAAAGGACGTTGATATTTTCCGCGTCGACAGTGTAAACAAGCCGGTGTTCGTCGTTAATTCTGCGCGACCAGCCATCGCCGTATTTCAAGTGTTCAGGTTTTCCAATACCCTGGGCGGCGCCATTTCGGTCAATATCTTTAAGCAACGCGAAAATTCTATCGACGAGCTTGCTGTTGTTGTGCGTCCAGTAAATCAAATCCGACAGCGAATCGCCTCTAAAAACTACGTTCTTCATCGATAAATCTCTCCAATTCGTCAAAAGTCATAGCCGTGCCGTTGCCGTACTTGATGTCGGCGAATCCCCTGTCGAGTTTGGCGAGGTAGCGCGCATTTCTGGCGGCTTTACCCAAATCTATGCCGTTGCCGCTGGCGAACTGCCGGTTGATTTCTTCGATGAAGTGGGCGAACTCTTCCTTAGTGAACATGACGGGATTTTCAATTTCCAGTTCGGCGGACGGGATTTTTTCAGCTGCTGTCTGCATGGTTAGCATCTCCTTCAGAAATTTATTGAGCGGCGAAATTCAAAACGCGCGCCGCCATTTCGTCCTTATCGCAAACGTCTTCGTGAAGAATTTTCGCGGTTCCGAGAGACTCAAGGTTTTTCGGAATTTTTTTATTGGTGAGTCGGCTGAGCCTGCCGAGCTGAACTAAATCGTCGACGCCGACAACATTTTCGCCGAGGGCGTTCAAAACGGCGGTCGTGAACTTGAACGGGCTGGCGGTCGAGGCGACGATAACGGGGAGCATATCCTTAGTTTCGCGGCGGTACTTCGCCATTACAGACATTGCAACGGCGGTGTGCGTATCGACGAGGTAGCCGAAATTGCTGAAGACGTTCTGGATAAGGTTGGCGGTCTCGGCTTCGGTTGCGTAGTCGGCGTGGAAAATTTTATCGAGGCGTTTCTTGAGCGTCGCGGAAATTTTGTACCTGCCGGTTTCGCTGAGCTCCTTCATGTAGCTGCGAACCTGTTCAACATCGCCGTTCGTTTCGTGGTAGAGCAGGCGTTCGAGGTTGCTGGAAATTAAAATGTCCATGGACGGCGTGATAGTTTTATGAAATTCGCGGTTGCGGTCGTAGACGCCGGTTTGGAAAAAGTCAGTCAGCACGTGGTTGATATTCGACGCGCAGATTAATTTTTTGACGGGCAGACCCATTTTGCGGGCGTAATAGGCGGCGAGAATGTTGCCGAAATTTCCCGTGGGAACGACAATATTTACCTGGTCGCCGAGACTGAGGTTACCGGCGTTGATAAATTCGGCGTAGCTGGAAAAGTAATAGACGATTTGCGGCGCGAGGCGCCCCCAGTTAATCGAGTTGGCGGAGCTGAGTTTGACGTTAGATTCAGCGAGTTTCGCGCGGATTTCCTCGTCGCTGAAAATATTTTTGACGCCGTTCTGGCAGTCGTCGAAGTTCCCGCGCACGGCGGTCACGTTGACATTTTTACCGGCCTGCGTAATCATCTGGAGCTTTTGAATTTTGCTGACGCCGCCGTCGGGGTAGAAGACCATGATTTTAGTTTGAGGAACGTCCGCGAAGCCCGCCAGCGCCGCTTTACCGGTGTCGCCGGAGGTTGCCACTAAGATTAAAATTTCCTTCGACTCGCCGGTTTTTTTCAGCGCCTTGCTCATCAGCTGCGGCAGAATCTGTAGCGCCAAATCCTTGAAAGCGCTCGTGGGGCCGTGAAACAGTTCCATGACGCCGATTGGCGCCTTTGTGTCGTCCTTGTTTCGCAGTAAAACTATCAGCGGAACTTTCGCCGTCACGTCAAACCAGTCGTACGCAATTTCTGCGCTTTCCGCCAGTTCGTCGTCGCTGTAGTCCGTGAGAAATTTTTTCAGCACAGTTACCGCGCGCTGAACGTACGTCATTGAGCAAAGTTGCTGAATTTCGTCAAGTTTAATTTTCGGTATCGACTCCGGCACGAACAGGCCGCCGTCTGGCGCGATTCCCTGCAGGATTGCCTCCGCCGACGAAATTTTTATATCTTTTGAGCGCGTGCTTGTGTAGTTCAAAAATATTCCTCCCAAAATTTTTGCTGATTGTACCACGTTTGGCGCGAATAGGAAAGATTTTTCTGTGGCAGGAATTGTTACGCGCGCCGCCGAATTACAAATTCGCATAAGGAGGAATTTTTTTATGAGTAGACCCATTACGAAGATTGCAATTTTAGGCGCGGGAACGATTGGCGGCAGCGTCATCAAAGTTCTGCGCGAAAATAAAGACGTTATCTCGCAACGCGCTGAAACAGATATTGAAATTAAAAATATACTCGTCCTGCCGCACGAAATTCCTAAGCTCCACGAGCAGGGACTTCCGGCGACGAATAACTACGACGAAATTTTAAACGACCCCGAGATAGCCATAGTTGTGGAGCTTATGGGTGGTTTGAAGCCAGCTCGCGAATTTGCACTGCAGGCGCTAGAACACGGGAAATCTGTCGTCAGCGCGAATAAAGACGTGGTTGCGCAGTACGGTCACGATTTATTTGAGGCGGCGGAAAAAAATCACGTCGACTATCTTTTTGAAGCGTCCGTCGGCGGCGCCATTCCTATCATAATGCCACTCAAGCGCAGTCTTACGGCAAACCGCGTGACGGAAATTTTGGGCATAGTCAACGGAACCACGAACTACATGCTGACGAAAATGACGGAGGACGGCGCAGACTACGACACGGTTTTGAAGGAGGCGCAGGCAAAAGGTTACGCCGAGGCAAATCCTGCCGCTGACGTGGAGGGCAAGGACGCCGCGCGCAAAATTGCTATTCTGGCGTCGATTGCTTTCAACTCCCGCGTGAAACTTGACGACGTGTCAATCGAAGGCATTACCAAAATCACGCCGAAAGATATTCAGCACGCCACGAATCTCGGCTACGTCGTGAAACTTCTGGCGGTCGGTAAAGAATCTGACGAAGGAATTGACGTTCGAGTTCACCCCGTGCTTTTGCCCAAGGCTCACCCGCTGGCGTCGGTCAACGGCGTGTTCAACGCGATTTTCGTGCGCGGCTACCCGATTGAGGAGGCGATGTTCTTCGGACCTGGCGCCGGTTTCCCCACTGCCTCCGCCGTTATCGCTGACATTATCGAAATTGCGCGCGGCATTCAGACGAACAGCGTCGGCCGCTTCGGCTGCACCTGCTACAACAAAAAGCCGATTTGCCCGCTCGAAGAAACAGTTTCGTCTTACTATATCCGCCTGCTCGTCGAGGATAAACCTGGCGTGCTGGGCGCCGTCGCTACGACTTTGGGGAGCGCCGAGGTCAGCTTGCATTCCGTCGCGCAGACTTCCAGCACGAAGGAAGGGCACGCGGAACTGGTCGTCGTCACGCACAAAGTCAAACACAAAAATATTCTGGCTGCGCAGGAGGCGCTGAAGAAACTTCCCGTCGTCGACGAAATTTCCAGCGTCATGCGCGTTGAGAGTTGAGATTATGGAATCTAACAGAGTTGTAGTGCGGGTGCCTGGGACTTCGGCGAACTGCGGCCCTGGCTTCGACTGCCTTGGACTTGCCGCCACGATTTACAACGATTTGGATTTGACGCTTCTTGAAGACGAAACGCTGACTGTCGAGGCGAGCGGCGACGGCGCGGAAACTATTCCCACCGACGATAAAAATATTATCTGGCGCGCCGCGCGAATGGTTATCGAGCGCTCCGGCAACGGCGAAAAGTTCAAAGGCGGCGTGCTGCGTATGGAAAATCGCGTGCCGATGTCTCGCGGTTTAGGTTCGAGCGCGGCGGCGATTGTTGCCGGTCTCTTCGCGGCGAACGAAATTCTCGACAAGCCTTTCAGCCGCAACGATATTTTGAAATTCGCCACGGAAATTGAAGGGCACCCCGATAATGTTGCGCCGGCGATTTTTGGCGGCTTCACGGTGAGCACGGTTGACAATCGCGGGCAGGTTCAAACTTTTTCCTTTTTGCCGAAAATAAAATTAAAATTAGTCGTCGCAGTGCCTGATTTCCCGCTGTCAACACGGATAGCGCGGCAGGTTCTGCCAAAATCTGTGCCGTTGAAAGACGCGGTTTTCAACGTCGGGCGGGCGTCAATGCTAATCGCGGCGCTGATAAACGGCAAGGAAAAATTTTTAGCCGGAGCGTTCGACGACGCTTTACATCAGCCGTACCGCACGAAATTGGTGCCAGGAATGCAGGAAGTTTTCAGCGCGGGAAAAAAAGCCGGAGCGCTGGGAGTTTGCTTAAGCGGCGCGGGGCCGTGCGTGATAGCTTTCACGGCGGCGGAGCGGCACGTGGAAAACGGCGTGGCGGTGGAAATGGTGCAGGCTTTCAAGCGGAACGAAGTGCAGGCGGGCGCGCTGATTCTGGATTTGGACACGCGCGGCGCGGCAGTGATTGGTTGAGGTAGCGCAATGGAACTGCGGCAGCTGGAATATTTTTGCGCAGTGAGCTCGCTGGAAAATTTCACGCGGGCGGCGCATTTTCTGCACGTATCGCAGCCGGCGGTAACAAAGGCGGTGCAGGCGCTGGAGGCGGAGCTGAGGCTGACGCTTTTCGACCGCAGCCAGAAACACATTTGCCTGACGGAAGCGGGGCGGGTATTTCTGTTGCACGCGAAAAAAATCCTGCAGGACGTGCAGACGGCGCAGCTGTCAATGGAGCGGTTTCAGACGCGAAACGGCGGCGTGATAAGGTTTGGCGTGCCGCCGATGGTCGAAGCGTACCTGTTCCCAGATTTTTTCATGAAGTTCCAGGCGGCGAATCCGGACATAGTTTTGGACTTGCAGGAGTTCAGCGATTCGGCGTCGGTGGCGGAAAAACTGGACGACGGCGCGCTGGACTTCGGAATAATTTTCCTGCGGGTTGAAGAGCGCGTGGAACATTCGCTGAAACTGCTGGACGACGAATTTTACTTATGCCTTCCGCCGGAACACAGGCTGGCGCGGCGCGGAAAAGTTTCGTTCGAGGAACTGCGCGGAGAAAAATTTATCCTGCAGCCGCCAGGGACGGTACAAAATTTCGTAACGCTTGAGCGGGCGGCGGAGGCTGGCTTTGCGCCGGAAGTTCTGCTGAGCACGTCGCAGCTGAAAACGATAAAGGAACTGGTGGCTGGCAGCGCGGCGGTTGCGCTAATGCCGAGGTTCGCAATTTCGGCGGCGGCGGCGTTCAGGGCAGTGCCGCTGGAGCCGCCGGTCAAATTTTCAGTCGTGCTTGCGTGGAGCCGGTTCAAAGAGCCGTCGCCGCTGGGCGCGCAGTTTCTGAATTTCGTCGAAGGAATTTTCGGGGAGGTGAAATCTTGACGGAAAATTTTAGTGTCGCCATAAGCTACGGCGAAAATCTCGGTTACGTTGAGTACGACGAGGCGGCGCGGAAAGTTATCGTTGTGCTCGGCGACGAGGTCGGTAAGCGCAAGGCTGAGGAATTTCTCGCGCAGGTTCACGAAATTGGTATTCCGCACGAAACGCTTCTGGACTTCACCATAGAAAAAATAAACCCCCAAGCCGACGCCGAAAGTTTGAAACTCGCTTTAACGCGCTTGTGGGAAAATACGGGCGTGCACGTGGATTGGAGCCGCCCCGTCGATTATGTCAAGGCTCATCCGCACTACTGACTTGCGCGGAAAATTTGCAGAAAGATTCGCTGGCAATTTACGCTGGCGAATTTTTTTTATTATGAATTTCGCGCCGGAGATTCGCGGACGTTTCACGCAGGCGAATTTTACTGAGCTGAAGTTTTGCTATCCTGTTTATCGGCGTCGGGATTGACCTTGCGAATTTTTTCAGCGGCTTCCGCGTCGATTTTCTCCAGATACTTGAGAGGGATGAGGTACGGATTTTTTTTGCTCAGTTCGTAGCACTTTCGGAAATTTTCCTCAGCGGTTGCGCTGTCGCCGAGCTTGTCGAAAATATTTCCGCGCAACTGGTAGGGAATGGGATTGGTGGCGTCGATTTTAATGGCGGCGTCAATGTCAGCCAGAGCCAAATCGGTTTCGCCGCGCATACGGCGGACGTCGGAGCGGTTCAGAAAATTGTACAGGTTGGTTGAGTCCTGCGCAACGGCGGTGTTGGTATCTTCAAGCGCGCCGGTGAAATCTTTGCAGATAGCCTTGGCGCGCCCGCGAATAGCGAGACACTCGGCGGGGTTATCCTGATTTTGCGCCTGCATGGCGCGGGCAATTTCCTTAAGCGCAAGTTTGCCTTCCTCGTAGTCGTTGTAGGCGTCGGCGTTAATGCGGAGCTGTCTGGCGTAACCTGCGGAAGTAGCGAGCGCTTCAAATTTGACTCTTTGCCAGGCGGCGAGGCGTTTTTTATCGGCGTCGACGTACTTTTGGCGATTTTTATCTTTCTGATAAGCGGCAGTTACGGCGTCGCGGATTTTGGCGCCAATGTTTTCGACGAAGGCAATTTCGCGGAGCTGGCGGAAAACGTAGCTGTCATCGAGGAAATCGACGCTGTTGCCTGCGCCGCTGCGAAAATTCCACGCGCTGATTGAGTCGTAGTCGTGAAAGGCGCGCGCCAGACCGCCGGCGAAGTAGTACGCCTTGTCAGCGGAATTGTTCTGGCCGCCGGTGTTGGACGCGGTGTAAATCAGTTTGCCGTCGATAAAAACTTTGTACTGGCGGTCGGCCTTCTTAACCTTGACGTGCCCGCAGCTGTAATCGGTGAGCAGCTGGGAAAGTTTTTCCTCGCGAACTTCGGTATCGGGGTGGTCGCTGAAAGTCTGTTCGCTGGGCTTATCGTGGGCGTCGTATTCAAGGAAATCGCGGGTCTCGAAGCGTAGGTAGTAATCCATTCGCGCCATAGCCGCCGCGCCGCCGCCAGGGTTGAAACCGGCGCTCGTCATTAGGTAGAAACCGCCCTCGTCCGCCTCGTATTCGGTGGGCGTCACGATATTTTTGGCGATAGAATAGTTGACCATGCCGGCGAATTTGCTCCAGTCGATATTCCGGCTGTCAGCCGCCGCGCCAATCATGACAGCGCCAACGGACTGAGCGGCGGCCTTCGCGTAGTTTTTGGCGGAGTGCTGGGAAATGCCGTGCGTCATTTCGTGCGCAAGGACGGCGGCGATTTTGTTTTCGTCGTAGTTCATGACCTGCAGGAGCCCGCGATTGACGGTGATGTAGTTCATGGGGTAGCAGGCGGCGTTGAGTTTTTCGTCGTCGTTGACGTGCCAGATAAACGGCAGGGAATTGGCGCGCAGTTCGTAAGTGCCGTGGTTTACCAGCTGCGTCATAACGGCGTTGACGAGCTGCACGTCGCGCGGATTTTTATCAGTACCGTTCGTTTTAATATCCTGCCTGCGCGCCGCCATCTGCGCGTTTACGTCGTTGCCGAGGCGCAGGATTGAAACCAGCGTCGATTCGTAGGAGCCCCAGGCGCCCAGTGCCCCTATCGCCGCGCCCCAGGCGTCTATTGCCTCCGCGCGAATTGGCGTGAAAAAAATTGCGGCTGTAAGAAGTGCCGCCGCCAGCTTTGAAAAAATTTTCATGTGGAGTTCCTCGCTCTTAGTTGAGTTTTCAGCTCAACAGTGAATTTCGTGCCGACGTTCGGCTGAGACTCAACAGAAATTTTCCCGTTGTGCAGGCGCAGAATTTCCGTGGCGATTGAAAGCCCCAGACCGTTGCCGCCCATTTCGCGCGAACGCGCTTTGTCGACGCGGTAAAAGCGCTCGAAAATTTTTTCCTGATCCTCCGGCGCAATTCCAATGCCGTTATCCTGCACGGAAAAAACCGCGCTGTCTTCGTCGGCGTCTTCCAGCTTAACAAGCACGTGCCCGCCGCTTTCTGTGTACTTAACGGCGTTGTCAACGAGAATCAGAATCAGCTGCTTAATTTTCTGTTCGTCGCCGGAAATTGTGACTTTGCGCAAATCCTTGCCGCTGAGAATGACGCCCTTTTTTTCAGCGAGCGGCGTCATCATGCGGACGGTCTGTTCAAGGAGTTCGCCCAGGTCGAGTTTCTGAATTTTAACCTTGAGCGCGTTGTTATCGCTGCGCGCAACCATGAGCAGGTCGCCGACGAGTTTGGACATTTTTTTTACTTCGTCCTTGAGGTCGCCGAGAATTTCGCGCAGGAACGGGTCCTGAATTGTCGGGTCAGATAAAAGTAAATCTGCGGAGGACATGACAACGGCGAGCGGCGTCCTGAGTTCGTGCGAGGCGTCGGCGGCGAACTGTTTCTGCCGGTCGTACGCTTCCTTCAGCGGAACAATCGCGCGCCCCGCCATGACGTAGCCGATTCCCGTCGTTACCGCCAGCGCCATCAGGCCGATAAATATCAGCGCGTACGTCGCCTTCCGCAGGCCGGAATACATCGCCGTTACTTCTTTGCCGGTGTAGACCAAAAGTTCTTCGTCGCTGATTAAAATCCGCCGGTGCAAAACCATGACCTGCGTGACGCTGCCGTTGTCGTTGTAGCGTCTCAAAATTTCCGGCTCGCCGTTAAGGAGCTCTCCAGAATTTATTTTGTCTAAAACGGTTGCCTCAATTCTGGACGACGCCCGCATAAAATACAAAAGATTTTTTTTTGAATCGAAAACGTAGAAAAAAAGCCGGTCGTTGGTATTCATGTAATAGCGGTTTTCGTCAATCGCAGCGTTTGGGTGCTGATTCTGATACGCCTGCGCCTCAGCCACGTTGTCCGCCGCGCGCAAAAGTTCATTCTTCTGCTCGGAATACAGGGATCTCTCCAGCGTAACTCGCACGCTCACAATCAGCACGACTATGACAACGAACGTTATCAGCGAATATGTGAAAGTCAGTCGCAGGCGGCTGCTTCGGAACATACGTTAAGCCTCCAGCCGGTAGCCTATTCCGCGAACTGTTTTTATTGCAATGCTGCCGTCGACTTCGTTCAGCTTTTTGCGCAGGATTTTCATGTACGAATCGATATTGTTCGACGTTATATCGTGTTCAAGCCCCCAGATCCTGTCCAAAATAATTTCGCGCGGCACTACGACGCCAAGATTTTGCGCCAGCAGGTCGAACAGCTGAAATTCGCGCGGCGAAAGCTGTATCACCTGATTTTTTTTCTTGAGCACCTTCGTTGTGCGGTTCAGCGTGAAGTCGCCAACCTCTACAATTTCCTGCTGGATTTTCTGGCTGGAACGCCGACTAAGCGCCCGCAGTCTCGCTAAAAGTTCTTCGAACTCGAACGGCTTTACAAGATAATCGTCCGCTCCCGCGTCAAGTCCCGTCACGCGGTCTTCAATCGTGTCCTTCGCCGTCAGCATTAAAATCGCCCGCTCGTAGCCCGCCTCGCGCAGTGACCGGCACGCGTCTATTCCCGACACGTTCGGCATCATCCAGTCCAATATCAAAATGTCATACTCCGAATACATCGCGTACTCGAAAATGTCGGCGCCGTTCTGCACCCACTCCATCTGTATCCGGTTTTGCTGGAGCATGTACATTATCAGCCGCCCCAGTTTTTTGTCGTCCTCCGCCAATAGTACCCGAATCATTTTTAACCCTCCTCATATTTAATTTACGATTTACGGCATTACGGCATTTCTTTCCAGAAAGAAACGCCTGGCAAAGAAAGTCTTCAGCCCGTCAGATTTTTCGCGTTCAGCATACCACTCAGCCAGCGTTACTCCCGCAGAGCCACGTGCCTCTCTCAGAAAGCGTTTCTTGCCAAAAATTTGTGACGGGCTTTAAAAATCCTCTGGCGCGTTTCTATTCGTTCTTTTGGCGCTTGGGATTGAATTTATTCATCGCGCGGGAAATTCCTTCACGGAAAATGCAAAGCGTCGCCGGTACGAGTTCCTCAAGCGCGGCGGAAATTTTTTTAGCGTCTTCCTCGAAAAACGGGCTGAGCACGTGCGGATTGACTGCCCAGTTTTCCGGCGGTCGCCCAATTCCAATTCTGACACGCGTAAAATCCTGCCTGCCGCCAAGGTGCTCGATAATCGATTCAACGCCCCTGTGCCCGCCGCTTGAGCCTTTCGCCCGCAGCCTAATCGTTCCCAGCGGTAAATCCATATCGTCATGCGCCACAATCAAATCGCTCAGCTCGACTTTGTAAAAGTTCACGACCGCGCCAACCGCCACGCCGCTAAGGTTCATAAAAGTCTGTGGCTTAACCAGCAAAATTTTTTCGCCGTCAAGAAAACTTTCAGCCGTCAGCGCGTCGAAATTGCTCCGCCAGTCGCCAGCGTCAAGTTCCCGCGCGAGTTTATCCGCCAGCATGAAGCCGACGTTGTGTTTCGTCTGCGCGTATTCGCCGCCAGGATTTCCCAGCCCCACAAAAATTTTCATAGCGCACCTTAAAGCAGAATGTTTACGACGCCCTGGAAAATTCCCAGCACAAGCCTCTGCATTGGCACGAAAATTATGCTGATTGCCGGCGTCATCAAAATCACGATTAAAATCAGAAAGCTGTAGCGTTCCAGCGCCTCAAGTTTGTCCGCCAGCTCGTACGGCAGCAGGTTCCGCAGCACGTGAAAGCCGTCCAGCGGCGGGATTGGTATCAGGTTGAAAATCCCGAAGTTGATATTTATTATCATGATTGTCGAAAGTACCGCCTGCATTCCGTCGGACATCGGGAAGCCGAATTTTATCAGCGCGACCATGACCAGCAGCGTCACGAACGCCGTTATGAAGTTGGCGAAAGGCCCCGCCAGCGAAACTAAAATGTCGGCGCGGCGCGGATTTTCAAAGTTGTTCAGATTTATCTGCACCGGTTTCGCCCAGCCGAAATGCACGAAGAAAAGCATTAGCAAGCCGATTGGGTCTACGTGCGCCGCCGGATTGAGCGTGAGCCGCCCCATGAGTTTCGGCGTGTAGTCGCCCAGCGCGTACGCAACCCGCGCGTGCGCCCATTCGTGAATCACCATCGCGATTATTATTCCTGGCAGACTCGTTATCGCGTTTATCAAAAAGTTATCAAACATCAATGCACCTCCAGTTAATTTTCGTACGTCACGGAACGTTCGCCGCGTTTAAGCACAACCTCCGCAATGTTGAACAAATCCAGCCCGCCCCAGATTTCAGCGGAGCCGTCGTCGTATTCCGCGCGAAGGTCGAAGTAGCGGACGATTGGATTCGGCTTGAAGCTGGCGGGGTCAACGTAAATGTCAACGGATTCTTCGTCGCGCAGGACTTCACCGGCAAGCTCAGAAATTTCCTGCCAGTCTTCGAGAGCAATCGTGCTAAGGTAAAGGCACGCGATAGTTTTGCCGGTTTCGTTGACGAGTTTCACGTCGCGGCTGGCGGCGAGCGCTGTGGAAGTTACCGCGAAAAAAATCAGCGCCGCAATAAAAATTTTTTCAGCCATGATTTACTCCACGTCGAAAATTTCTTTAGCGAGCAGCAGGATTGAAATTATGGATTTTGAGTCGACGATTTTACCGGCGTAAACGAGCTGGAGCGCGTCGACGAGCGGCATTTTCACGGTGTTAATAAATTCGTCTTCGTCGGGGTGCTGCGTACCGGCAGTCAAATCGCTGGCGGCGTAAAGGTGAATGACTTCGTTGCTGAAGCCGACGGTTGTCGCGATTGTGGTGAGTTTCCAGATTTTGCCGGCGGTGTAGCCGGTCTCCTCGGAAAGTTCGCGCTGGGCGCAGACGATTGGATCTTCGCCAGGCTTATCGAGTTTACCGGCGGGCACTTCCAGCGTCACCTGCGCGACGGGGTAGCGGTACTGTTTAACGAGAATGATTTGGTTATCGGGCAGCAGCGGAATAACGCTTGACGCGCCAGGGTGCTTAATCCATTCGCGCGTTGCTTTGTCGCCGTTGGGCAGTTCAACTTCGTCCTTGAAAACGTGCAGGAGAACGCCGTTGAAAACGTTCGTGCTGGAAATTTTTTTCTCGACAAGATTTTTATCGTCGCTGTCAAAAATAGCCACATTAATTCCCCCAGAAATTTTTTTGCAATTATATCACATTCCACTAAAAAAAGCCCCCAGCGCAGAAATTTTATCACGCCGAGGGCTGAAGGTACAGAATTATTTTTTGCCGGTGGAGCCGCGCTTAGTCAGAGGAACGCCTTCCCTGCAGAGCGGGCAGTTTTCGGGTTCGTAAGTTTCAACGTCCATGTGCAGCAGCGCGAAATTTGGCACGCCGCCGAAATCGGATTTGCCGCCGGAACGGTCGACGAGCAGGCCGACTGCAACGGGTACGCCGCCGAAACTTTTAACAACGTCGATAACTTCGCGCACGGAGCCGCCGGTCGTAACAACGTCCTCGACGATTAAAACGCGTTCGCCTTCGTGCAGGGTGAAGCCGCGACGGAAAGTCATTTCGCCATCGACGCGTTCAGTGAAAATCGCGCGGGTGCCGAGAGCTTTGCCGGTTTCGTGCGCAAGGAGTATTCCGCCGGTCATCGGTCCGACAACCGTTTCAATCTGCGCGTCTTTGAAGTGTTCAGCCAGCGCGCGGCAGAGTTTTTCAGTGTACTCAGGGCGCTGGAGCACGTTAAATTTTTCCACGTAGTGCGGAGAGTGGAGCCCGCTGGATAATTTGAAATGCCCAGTCATAATGGCGCCGGTCTCAACAAGTAAATCGTAAACTTCCTTTTCAGTCATGGTTCAAATCTCCTTAATTTCAGCGAGAATTTTTTCAGCGGCTTCGCGCGGATTTTCGGCGGCGCGAATCGGTCTGCCGACGACGAGATAATTAGCGCCGTTACGAATTGCGGCGGCTGGCGTAGAAATGCGGCTCTGGTCGTTAATGTCACTTCCGGCGGGGCGAATGCCAGGGGTGACAATCAGAAAATCTTCGCCGCAAGTTTCGCGAATGAGTTTAGCTTCCTGCGGCGAGGCGACAACGCCGTCGAGCCCCGCGTCTTTCGCCAGCTTAGCGAAGTGGACGACCTGCTCAGAAATTTTCAGCGCGCCGTACCATTCTTCCTGCTTAATGCTGGTCAGCACGGTAATCGCGATAAGTTTGGGCTTGACGATACCGGCGCGGGCAGATTCTTCGCGAAGTCTGTCGGCGGCAGTTTTCATCATTGTAAAGCCGCCCGCCGCGTGCACGTTCAGAATATCCGCGCCGAGATTCATAAGCGAGCACAAACCGCCCGCCACCGTGTTGGGAATGTCGTGGAGCTTGAGGTCGAGGAAAATTTTTTTATTCTGAGACTTGAGCCAGTCGACGGCGACGGTTCCCACGCTGTAAAAAAGTTCCATGCCTACCTTGTAAAAATTCACACTGTCGCCGAGTTCGCTGACCAGATTTTTCATGTCGCCGAATTTGTGAAAGTCCAGCGCGACGATTAATCTTTCGTCCGCCATTTAAAACACCACCTTGCCAATAATTTCACTGACGCTGCGCAAATTCTGGCGCGCCAGATAATTTTCCAGATCGTCGATAATTTTCATCGTGACGTTGGGATTAGCGAAATTCGCCGTGCCGACAGCAACCGCGCTGGCTCCGGCAAGGAAAAATTCCACGGCGTCTTCCGCAGTGCGAATGCCGCCCATGCCGATAATTGGAATTTTGACAGCCTGCGCGACCTGCCAGACCATACGCACGGCAACGGGCTTAATCGCGCCGCCGCTCAGTCCGCCGGTGATATTCCCCAGCGTCGGCTTCCACGTGTTGACGTTAATTTCCATGCCCATGAGCGTGTTAATCAGCGAAACGCAGTCAGCGCCGGCACTTTCAACCGCGCGCGCAATTTCGGTAATGTCGGTGACGTTCGGGCTGAGCTTGACGATAACGGGCTTGCCGGTATTTTTCTTCGCCGCCGAGGTAACCGCCGCCGCCATTTTGGGATTGGTGCCGAAAATAATCCCGCCGTCTTTTACGTTCGGGCAGGAAATGTTCAGCTCAAGCGCCGCCACGCCGGAAACGTCAAGGAGTTTCGCCAGTTCGCCGTAATCTTCGACGCTGGCGCCGGAAATGTTGACGATGACGTTGAATTTATTTTGAATGCGCGGGAGAATTTCAGCGAGAAATTTTTCGACGCCAGGATTTTCAAGACCAATGCAGTTTAGCATACCGCTGGGCGTTTCGGCAATTCTGACGCCGGAATTTCCGTCGCGCGGCGCAAGCGTGATACATTTGACCATGACGCCGCCGAGTTTTTCAAGGTCGACGAAATCAGCAAACTCTTCGCCGAAGCCGAAAGTTCCCGACGCCGCCAGAACGGGCGAGTTCATTTTAATCCCGCAAATTTCGGTTTTGAGACTGGGGGCGGCGAAAATTTCCTCTGCGTCGAAAGTGCGCGGCGTGTAGTTTTTCCCGTAGCGCTGGTCGAGCCACTGCACAAATTCAAAAAGTTCGCTGAGGCACTTCACGGCGTCTTCCTGCGTGAAACTTTTTTCGTTATGAATCGCCTGGTTGCCGAGCTTGCGGCAGTGGTGAATTTTCCGCAGCAGCCTCCTGCCAATGACGGTCGCGAAGGAAATATCGCCCAGCAGTTCAAATAAGCTTTCGGAGCGCGTTTTGAAAATATTTCTGTCGTGCAGGTACAGCCACTTAACGGCGGCGTCTAGCGCGGTGCGCGTGAGCTTTATGCAGGAGTCCGGCGATTGGTACAGCGCTTCTTCGGCGTAAATGCAGTCGGCGGCGAACAGCGCAAATTCCGGCTTGTCGCGCAGGAATGAAAAGTTAGCCATGATTTTCACCGGCTTTCATAAAAACTTCGCGCGCGTCGAAAACGGGGCCGTCCTTACAAATTTTTTTCCGGCCGCTAAGCGTGTCGATTGAGCAACTGAGACACACGCCCAGCCCGCAAGCCATGCGCCGTTCGAGCGAAACTTTGCAGGGAATATTATTTTCGCTGGCGATTTGAGCGACGCCGCGCATCATAATTTCTGGGCCGCAGGTATAAATTGCCGCGTAGTCTTCGTAGTCGAGAACTTCGGGCAAAAGATTCGTGACGAAGCCGAGGCTGCCGAAACTGCCGTCGTCCGTCGTGATAAAAACTTTGCCGACTTCGGGTTTAAATTCCTTAATCCAAAATTCGACTTCGCCGCGATTTTTCCCGCCAATGAGCACGTCAACCTCACCGACTTTTTCCGCCACGCTTAACAAAGGCGCCAGCCCCATACCGCCGCCGACGAGCAAAATTCTGCCGGTAACGCCGGTGTCGAAGCCGTTGCCGAGAGCGCCGAGGAGGTTCAGCGTGTCGCCGGCTTTTTTAGCGGAAAGGACTTCGGTGCCGTGACCTACGACGCGGTAAAAAATTTTCACGACGCCGTTTTCAGCTGAGGCGATACCGAGCGGGCGGCGCAATGTAAATTCGTCAGCGAGCTTTACCTGAACGAACTGACCGGCGCGGGCAGTTTCAGCCAGCTCCTGCGCGAAAAGTTCAAGCCGGAAAATATTTTCAGCCACGGCGGTGTTGGATTTAATTTCTGCGTCAAAAATTTTAGCCATTGTCATTCGCCTGCCTGCGTATTGGATTGACGCGCCGGAACTTTTTTAGCTGTTCCTCGGTGAGCTCTGGGCAATCTTCGTCGAAAACGATTGGGCGCCCCTTGAGCGCGCGAATTTCCTCGCGTTCCTCTTCCGTCAAAGGTCTGCCAATTTTAATAGTTTTCCGCACAATCATAGTAAACTCTCCTTTCAGCAGCGGTTGCCTCTCTGGCAGAAATCAGCCGAATAGTTTCCGTCCTTTCAGTGTAGACGACGAATAAAATTTCTTCGACTTTACCGATAACCTGCCAGCGGTCTTCGACAGTAGAATGAAGCTCATCAAAAAATTCAACGCGATTGTCATCGTCAAAAATCTGCGTCGCAACTTCAAAACTGATACCGTGTTTAATTTTGTTAAGCCTGTCTTTTTCGCTGTCCCATTCAAAATTTCTGTCGCCGAATCTAACTTTTACATCAGTCATAAAAAAAATCCCCCCACGAGCCTGCAGGAGGATTGTAACATTTTCAGTTAAGCTTGTCGATAATTATGCGAGTTCGTCGCCGCCGCCGACGTAATCCTGAATCGCCAGCGAATAAACATGCCGCCGGTCGCGCATCGTAGTCAGCATACGCAGAACTTCCCACGCGGTATCCAGACTCGTGAGGCAGGGAATGCCGTGCTCAACGGTCGCGCGGCGAATCTTGAAGCCGTCGCGCATGACGTGCTTGCCAGGCGCCTGCGTATTGATAACCATGTGAATTTTGCCCGCCTTAATCCGCTCGATAATGTCAACACTGCGCTGGTGAACTTTGCCGACGACTTCCGTGTCAATACCAATCGCCTGCAGCGCGCGAGCCGTGCCCTCCGTCGCCACGAGCTTGAAGCCCAGCTCTGAAAAAGCCTTGGCGAGCTCCTTCATTTCGTCCTTGTCCTTGTCGGCAATCGTAAACAGAATGCAGCCGTTTTTGGGAATGTTCATACCGGCGCCGGTAATCGCCTTGTACAGCGCGCGGGCGTAGTGGTAGTCAATGCCCATGACTTCGCCGGTCGACTTCATTTCCGGTCCCAGCGAAATGTCAACGTCCTGCATTTTCGCGAAAGAGAACACCGGCGCTTTAACTGCCGTGTACGGTTTCGGCTCAATAAGCCCCGAATGGAAGCCCATTTCTTTGAGCGTGTGCCCCAGCGCGACGCGCGTCGCAACGTTTACCATTTTGATATTCGTGACCTTGCTGAGGAAAGGCACCGTGCGGCTCGAACGCGGGTTGACTTCGATAACGTAAACTTTGCCGTCCGCAACGACGTACTGAATGTTCAGCAGCCCTTTGATGTGCAGCGCCAGCGCGAGGCGTTTCGTGTAGTCGGTAATTGTGTAGATAACGCGCGAATGCAAAGTCTGCGGCGGGTAAACGGCAATGCTGTCGCCGCTGTGAACGCCCGCCCGCTCGACGTGCTCCATAATCCCAGGAATCACCACGTCAACCGCGTCGCAAATCGCGTCAACTTCAACCTCCGTGCCCTGCATGTACCTGTCAACCAGAACGGGGTGGTCGGGCGTAATCTTGACGGCGCGGCTCATGTAATCGCGCAGTTCCTCTTCGGTGTAGACAATTTCCATGGCGCGACCGCCCAGCACGTAGCTCGGACGAACCATGACGGGATAGCCAATTTCCGCCGCCCCAGTAATCGCGTCTTCAAGATTCGTCACGCTAATCCCGCGCGGACGCGGAATGTTGACTTCCGCCAGAACTTCATCAAAGCGCTCCCTATCCTCAGCGCGGTCAATATCGTCAACGCTCGTGCCAAAAATTTTCACGCCGGCTTCCGCCAGACTCGCCGCAAGGTTAATCGCCGTCTGCCCGCCAAACTGCACGATAACGCCTTCGGGCTGTTCCTTATCGATAATGTTGAGCACGTCCTCAGTCGTCAGCGGCTCGAAGTACAGCCTGTCGGAAACGTCGAAGTCCGTCGAAACGGTTTCGGGGTTGTTATTGATAATAATCGCCTCGACGCCCATTTCTCTAAGCGCCCAGACGGAATGAACGGAGCAGTAATCGAACTCGACGCCCTGCCCGATTCTGATAGGGCCGGAACCCAGCACGATAACTTTGCGCTTGTCGCTGATTTGAACTTCGTCGTGGTCGGCGCGGTAGGTGGAGTAGTAGTACGGCGTGGCGTCGAACTGCGCGGCGCAGGTATCAACCATTTTGAATTTCGGCAGGATATTATTTTCCAGCCGCAGCGCGCGAATTTCCTTCATGGTCTTGCCGGTAAGCTCGGCGATAGATTTATCAGCCAGCCCAATCAGCTTGGCTTCGCGCAGGAGTTCAGCGGTGAGAGTTTCGCGCTGGAGTTTATTTTCCATGTCGGCGATATTTTTAATTTTGGCGATAAACCACTGATTGATTTTCGTAATGTCAAAAATTTCGTCGACGGTCGCGATACCACGGCGCAGGGCTTCAGCGATAACGAAAAGCCGCTCGTCGTTGACGCTCCTTAAACGGCGCAAAACTTTGGCGTCGTCCCAGTCTTTGAACTGCTCCATATACAGCCGGTTGACGCCAATTTCCAGGCTGCGGACGGCTTTCAGAATCGCGCCTTCAAAGCTGAGGTCAATGCTCATGACTTCGCCGGTCGCCTTCATCTGCGTGCCAATGGTCTTGTCGGCGTAGAGGAATTTGTCGAAAGGCCAGCGCGGGAACTTAACCACGACGTAATTTACCGCCGGTTCAAAAATATCGTGCGCCAGCTCGTCCAGCGTAAAGCCAATCGCAATTTTGGAAGTTATCCGCGCAATCGGGTAGCCGGTCGCCTTACTTGCCAGCGCAGAGGAACGACTCACGCGGGGATTGACTTCAATCACGTAGTAATCCTGGCTGTTCACGTCCAGCGCGAATTGAACGTTGCAGCCGCCTTCAATGCCCAGCGCGCGAATCATTTTAATGCTGGCGGTCTTCAAAAGTTCGTAATCGGATTTGCTGAGGCTCTGGCAGGGCGCCACAACAATCGAATCGCCGGTGTGCACGCCAACCGCGTCAACGTTTTCCATATCGCAGACCGCCACGCAGTTATCGTTGCCGTCGCGCATGACTTCAAATTCAATTTCCTTCCAGCCGGCAACACTGCGCTCAATCAGCACCTGACCAATCATCGAATATTTCAAGCCGCGAATGACAATTTCAACAAGCTCTTCCTCGTTTTCAGCGATACCGCCGCCGGTGCCGCCCAGCGTGTACGCCGGACGCACAATCAGCGGGTAGCCAATCTCGTTAGCGAAGGCAACTGCGCCGTGAACATCTTCAACAATCGTGGATTCGGGAATCGGCTCGCCAATCGCCTGCATGGTTTCCTTGAAAAGCTCGCGGTCTTCCGCCTTTTTGATAGCGTCCAGCGGCGTGCCCAAAAGTTCGACACTGTATTTTTCCAGCACGCACGCTTCAGCAAGTTTGACTGCCAGATTTAAGCCCGCCTGCCCGCCGAGCGTCGCCAGTAAGCCGTCGGGGCGTTCCTTTTCGATTATCGCCGTCAGAAAATCTACCGTCAGCGGCTCGATGTACACGCGGTCGGCAATGTTCACGTCCGTCATAATCGTCGCGGGGTTGGAGTTCACCAGCACGACTTCCAGCCCTTCCTCCTTGAGCGCGCGGCACGCCTGCGAACCGGCGTAGTCAAATTCCGCCGCCTGCCCAATCACTATCGGGCCCGAACCTATAACCATCACTTTGTTGAGATGCTGTTTTTTCGGCATAAACACTTCCCCTTTGAATTTTAAAAATCTTAAGCCGCCGCGCTTTCCTGTCCGTAGTAGGCGTTGAACGCGTCGTCGAAGCGCTGGAGCACGTCTTCAAAATAGTAAAAACCGTCAGCGTTCGTCTGGAGTCCTTTAAGGCGGAGCGGGAAAATCATTGGCGGATTTTCGAGCGTCAGCGTCGTTTTATTTCTAATCTGCTCGGAACTTGCGTAAATCATTTTGAGCGCGGCATATTCAATTCCGTCGTCGCCCAGCCGCTTTTCAATGACGAACTTCACGCCAATCGGCGTTTTATGCTCGATAGTTTGCGGCAGAGAATATTCTTCGACGCCGAGCGCAGGCAGGAAAGAAGCGATGTTTGAATCGTGACCGCAGATAAAAGTAAACTTGCGGTTTTTCAGCGCGAGTTCGTCACGCATGACGTCCAGGAGCTGATGAGAGGTGCTGACTGAAATTGCCGGAGTGCCCTGAAATGTTTCCATTGCAATTTCTTTTATCGCCACGATTTTTTCCCATTCGGAAAGTTTCAGCCTGTGCCCGAAGGCGGCCTCTTTAAGGTTGTCCATTTCGTAATATTGGAGCGACAGGGCGTCGGACGCGGCGTTTATTCCAGTAAAAATCCCGTGAACTTTATATTGTCCGTCAGCGTCGAGGTACGCGCCGAAATCTTTCAGCGGCAGATTCGTCAAGCCGTTTTCCTTAGCGATTGCGGAATTTTTGAAGTCGAGAACTTTTTCGAGGAGCCTGTAATTTTCCGCAATGTTGACTTT
Source organism: uncultured Selenomonadaceae bacterium (assembly GCA_905234175.1). Lineage (GTDB taxonomy): Bacteria > Bacillota > Negativicutes > Selenomonadales > Selenomonadaceae > Quinella. Next base: position 57,914 of record CAJOGX010000010.1, read on the forward strand.
AGCCGTCCGCGCGTTCAGCTGAGAAATCGCCAGATCTTTCATGTAGGCATTAGAGAAATTCGAGCCGTCGAAAAGAGGCTCCATTTTGCCAATTTCGAGGTGGTGTTCAACTTTGACGTTCGCCACGGGGAGCATACCGCTGGAAAAAAACTGCGCGGTCGCGATTGTGCGCTGGTAGGAATTGGCGTAGAAACGCATTTCGCCTTCCGCAGGCAGATAATTTTCGGTGATAAGATTTTCGCTGACAAGCCACTGGCGGAAATATTGCCCCATGATAGTTTCGAGCTCGCCGCCCCTCAGCGAAAGTTCGCCCTTCGCCGAAGTCCATTTGAACCATTTGTGCGGCGTCATTACGTAGGTCAAATCGTAGCCGTGACGTGTCGGAGAGCGAAGGTTGTGGCGGCTGAATACGAGCACGCTTTCCAGCTGATAATTCTGAGCCTGAGCCGTCGCGCAAATTCCCAACAGAAAAATCGCAGCGACGATAAAAATTTTTTTCAAGTTAATTCCTCCTTTGAATTAATCAACAGAAAATCTTCATGAGCGGGATTGAACATTTTTGTTATCGTTGCAATTTCCTCGTCAGTTGGGTCAAGCAGCGCGAATTTGTTAAGCCGCCCTTCGAGGTACAAAAACCTTGCATGTGCCGCCGGAATTATCATAGCTCCCAATCCCCCCCCAATTTGTCGGGCTGTAATAATTTGTATTCTGCTCAGATTTTATAAATTTGTCGCCGACGAAATCGCCTTCAAAAAATCTGTCGTCCAGAATGAAATCAAAAGCTGTGTCGCGTTCGTGGAAAATTTCAGCGAGCCTTTTGCCTTTCTCGGAAAGCCCCTGCGCGATGGCGATGAAATCTTTTTTCTGCGGCCTGAGGCTGAAGGTGGCGGCAACGTCCCTCACGAAACGGCTTCTGTCTTCGCAACGCGCGCGGTAGGCGGTCTGCTTAGCGTAATTTTCGTCGAAGTTCTCGAACACGTCGCGGATTTTGTCAAGCACCGCCGTAACTTCAAAATTGTTATCGTCGAACTTGAACTCGGCGGGAATGTTTTTTACATCAACGTCGTTGCCGGCGGAACCGCGTTTGCCGGTTATGACGACGCAGCCGGAAAGGGCGGCCTCGCGCGGGATTCTGTCCCTGCCTGGGTGGTGACCGAAGTCGATATAAACTTTGGCGGCGGCTAAAAGTTCCTGAACCTGCGCGGGCGTCATATTTTCAATCGGGCGCCAGTCAATATCTTCGCCGAGCAGTTTTAAAATGCCGGTAATGTTCGCACCTTTTTTTGGGTTGTAAGCGACGAAATTTTCTTTTTTGTCAAGATTAATTTTATCTGCGCGAACGAGGAACGCCTGACTGAGGTAATCGCCGACGAAACGTATGCGCTTTTTATCGATACCGTTAAGCGTGGCGAACTGGCGGGCGTATTCGGACTGAAACCAGTGCTCGGTGCTATCTTCGTCGAAGTAGAAAAGTTTGGGCATGGGCGCGGCGAGAGCATTTTCAGCGCGTGCCATGATAAGGTTGGCGATATTGCTGATGTAATTATCGACGCTCAGCCACCACATAATTTTCCGAATGCGCCGGTAAGCGAAATAGGAATCGTTAGCGGTTTCCGGCATAATCAGCACGTTGTGGGGCTTGTCC
>CAJOGX010000011.1 GCA_905234175.1 uncultured Selenomonadaceae bacterium
CGCTTTTCCGGCGTACGTCAACAGCCTCAAACTGCGCGACGAGTACGGCAAACTCCTCACGCTCGACAAAAACGGCAACGGCACTTTCAAAAGTTACATCAGGCGCAAGTACGTCGAATCTGCGCAGGCCGCCCTTGAACGCGGCGTAGATTTGTCCGGCGTCGACTGGCTGATTTTCGAGAACGGCAGAGTTGTAGACGTGGATTTGGCGAAATATCCCGCCGCCGCTACTCGCATGAAAGCCGCGCCAGCCTTCGACAAAATGGATTTGAGTTCCGCCGAGAATGACGAGTTCGCTACCGCTGAAAATTCTCCGCGCCACTTCAACAAAGTCGTCCAGCAGACTACGAAAGGCGCGCTGGCTGACGCGGAACAGATTAGAATCATGAACCCGCTGAATTTTATCGGCAGGGACGACGTCACCGTTGCGAAACATTTCCGCATTCGTCACGGCGCGGCGGACAGGGATACTTCGCTGGCAGTTCCCGCGATTCTCGCGCTGAAACTTCAAAATTCCGGCGTCGACGTGGATTTCTTCAGCCCGTGGGGAATTGGTCACGCCGGCGATTACGATTTGCCCGAACTTTTCCGCTGGATTGACAGCATTTGCAAATAGGTTACTTTGAATGTCAACCTCAAAACTGATAAAAATTTCGCTGATGGTCGCACTGGCGTTTCTGCTGAGCCAGTTGCAACTGTACCACTTCCCGCATGGCGGCTCCGTCACGCTCGGCTCAATGGTGCCGCTTCTGCTGGTTTCGTTTCGCGTTCGGCGCGCTGGCAGGATTTTTATTTGGCTTAATCGAGATATTTCGGGACCCGTTCATTCTGCACCCGTTCCAAATCTGGTTCGATTACCCGCTGTCGTTCATGACGATGAGCCTTGCAGGATTTTTCCCGCAGCGGTTAATTTTGGGGACGGCAGTGGCGTTCGCTGGACGGCTCACGTGCCATTTCATTTCTGGCGTAGTATTTTTCGCGGAGTACGCGCCGGAAGGAACGTCGCCGGTAATTTATTCGCTGACGGCCAACGCAACGTACATTCTGCCGGAATTTCTGATTTGCTGCGTGATTTTGAAACTCCTGCTAGTCGAAAAATTTCTCACGCCGACAGCGCACGAAGAGCGTTCAGTACCGCCAGAATCATAACTCCCACGTCTGCGAAAATTGCGAACCACATGTTTGCAATTCCGACTGCGCCCAGCGCCAGACACAAAACTTTCACGCCTATCGCGAAATAAATATTTTCCCTGACAATCGCCAGCGTCAATCGCACGGGAAATTTTCAGCGGGTCGTCGTCCATTAAAACCACGTCCGCCGCCTCAATCGCCGCGTCAGCGCCCAGCGCGCCCATCGCTATTCCAATATCCGCCCGCGCTAAAACCGGCGCGTCGTTTATCCCGTCGCCCACGAACGCAACCGCGAAACTTTTTTCCGACAGAATTTTTTCGAGCTGTTCGACTTTCTGCGCCGGTAAAAGTTCAGCGTAATATTCGCCAATTCCCAGGTCGCCCGCAACTTTCGCCGCGACTTTTTTTATGTCTCCAGTCAGCATGACGATTCTGTTGACGCCGAGCCGGTAAAGTTCCTCGACAGATTTTTTCGCGCGGGGCTTGAGCTTGTCCGCAATGACGACGTGCCCAGCGTATTCGCCGTTAATCGCCACGTGAATTATCGTGCCGACGCGGTCGCAGGGTTTCCACGCCGCGCCAATTTTTTCCATGAGCTTATCGTTGCCGACGTGAATCACGTTTCCGTTGACTTCCGCGCGAATGCCGAGGCCAGCCAGCTCCTCGACGTTCTCAACCGTGCAGCCGTCGTTTTCAGCGTGGTAGGCGTTCCTGAGCGAAGTCGCAATCGGGTGCGTGGAATATTTTTCGACGTGCGCCGAGTAGTGCAGAAGCTGGCGCGCCTCCGTGGGATTTTCCGAAATGCAGTTCGTGCTTATCGGGTGAACCGCGTCGACTTCAAAAATTCCGCGCGTCAAAGTGCCGGTCTTGTCCATGACGACGGTTTTGACTTTCGAGAGCGTTTCTAAAAAGTTCGAGCCCTTGATTAAAATTCCGGCGCGGCTCGCTCCGCCAAGGCCGGCGAAAAATGTCAGCGGTATGCTGATAACCAGCGCGCACGGGCAGCTTATCACAAGAAATATCAGCGCGCGGTACAGCCACGTTTCAAAGTTGCCGAAAAGCAGCGAAGGAATTACCGCCAGCGCGACGGCGCTCCCCACCACGACCGGCGTGTAAATCCGCGCGAACTTCGTGATAAAATTTTCCGAGTGAGACTTCCGCGAGCTGGCATTTTCCACCAGGTCCAGAATCTTCGACGCCGTTGACTCGTCAAAAAGTTTCGTCGTCCGCACGCGCAAAACGCCGTTGAGATTTATGCAGCCGCTGAGAATTTCATCGCCAGCCTGCACGTTTCGCGGTAAACTTTCGCCAGTCAGCGCGCTGGTGTTCAAAGTCGAAGCGCCGTCAATAACAACGCCGTCAATCGGAACTTTTTCGCCAGGCTGAATGACAATCACCGTGCCGGTTTCAATTTCGCTGGGGTCAACCTGCTCAAGGCGTCCAAGATTTTCAACGTTGGCGTAGTCGGGGCGAATGTCCATCAGCGCTGAAATATTTTCCCGACTCCTGCCAATCGCGTAGCTCTGAAACCATTCGCCAATCTGATAGAAAAGCATGATGGCAACCGCCTCGGTGTAGTCGCCACTGCCGCTGTAAATCGCCAGCGCAATCGCTCCCGCCGTCGCAACCGCCATTAAAAAATTTTCGTCCAGCGCCTGCAGATTTTTTATCCCCCTGCCCGCCTTTATCAGAATGTCGTAGCCGACGATTAGGTAAGGCGCCATGTACAGGATAAACCGTTCGGCGCCCGTGACTTCGACGAAGTGCAGGCCAATCAGCAGCGCCGCCGCTAAAATTATTCGCAGTAAATTTTTCCGCTGTTTACGATTCATTTTGCCAAGTCCTTCTTTTTGATAATGTCCGAAACGTCCTGCAGGGAAATGAACGCGCTCTTGTCAATTTCGTAGACGATTTTTTTCAGCCGGTTGATTTCAAAGTGGTTGACGATAAAATACAGAATCTGCTTTTCTTCCCTGGAGTAGCCGCCGATAGCGTTGACAATCGTGCCGCTCGACTGAAAATGTTCGCTGAGCGCGTCGGAAATTTCCAGCGCCTTCGTAGTAACAATCATCGCGCACTTCGAGCGGTCGAAGCCCTCGACGATAAAATCAACCATCTGCGAACCGATATAGTACGTGACAATCGAATAGAGCGGCAGAATCCAGCTTTCAATCACAATGCCGCAAATTATGTACAAAATCACGTCGAAAATAAGCACGAACGAGCCGAGCGATAAGCCAAGATTTTTCGCGAAAATTACCGACAGCACGTCGATCCCGTCAATCGCGCCGCCGAAACGAATCGTCAGGCCGCTCCCGACGCCAGAAATTATTCCGCCGAAAATTGCGCACAAAAGTAAATCCGAGCCAGCCAGCGGCGAGACAAATTCCACGTTAATCGGCAGCACATTCATTATCAGGAACGACATCACCGAGTAAACCGCGACGGCGAAAATTGAATAGACCGTGAACGCGAAGCCCTGCTTTTTCAGCCCGAATAAAAATATCGGCACGTTGAACGCGATTAAAAACAGCGAGAGCGTCAGGCGCGGCGAAGTTACCTGGTCAAGCAGCATCGACACGCCCGAAATTCCGCTGTCGTAAAGTTTCACGGGGTACAGGAACAGCGTCACGCCGAACGCGTTGATTATGCCCGCCGCCGCTATTCCCGTGAAGTTCGTCCAGTGCAGTTCCTTCCAGCCGCGCAGAAATTTATATTTTAAATCCATTCACGCTACCTCAGATAAAAATTTCGCAGTCGCTTTCAACGCGCTTGCAGTTTTCGCGGACGCGGCTCATGACTTCCTTAGCGTCAGCGCCGTCCTCGAACTCGACCTGCATTTTCAGCGTCATGAAATTCACCACGGCATTTTTGACGCCGGCGGTATCGTTCGCAGCGGCTTCCATTTTGCTCGCGCAGTTCGCGCAGTCCACGTCGATTTTGTAATTCTTTCTCATTTTAACGCCTCCAATAATTTTTTTCCCAGTCTAGCACTTTAGATTGAATTTGTCGACAGTTGGGGGTAAAATATCGGCGGAGGTTTTAACATGATTGTTTACATGACTGAAAGCGGGAAATATTTTCCGCCGAACGCTGAGAAACGGCGCGGGCTTTACGTGAATCTTACCAATCGCTGTAACTGCGCCTGCGTTTTCTGCCTGCGCGACAAAAAAATTATGGCGGAGGAAAGTTCCCTGTGGCTGGAGCGCGAACCTAGCGTTGAGGAAGTTCAAGCTGAGTTGGACGCGGCGCCGTGGGAAGTTGTCAGCGAAGTTGTATTCTGCGGCTTCGGCGAACCGACGATTCGGCTGCCGGAACTTCTGGAACTCCTGCGCTACGTGAAAAAAATTCAGCCGGAAATTCCGACGCGGCTCAATACCAACGGGCTCGGCGAACTTGAACACGGCAGGGAAATTGCGGCGGACTTTGAAAATATTCTTGACGTGGCGTCGATAAGCCTGAACGCGGCAACGGCTGAAAAATATTTCCAGCTCACCCGCGCGAAGTTCGGGATTAAATCTTACGAGGCGATGCTGACTTTCGCTGAGCACATGAAAAAATTCGTGCCGCGCGTTGTGCTGACGGTCGTCGATAAAGTTACGCCGCCGGAGGAAATTGACGCCTGCCGGAAAATCTGCGAGGAGCGCGGTCTGACTTTGCGCGTCCGCCCCTACGAATCAAATTGAGGTGTTGCAATTATGAACAGAAAATTTTTGGCGACGCTGATTTTTGCGTCGAGCTTGTTAGTTTCGGGAAACTGTTTCGCTGAATTCAGCGGCGAGAGCGACCCTGCGCTGATTGCAAATCTGAACCAGAACCGCGCCAACTACATAAACTGCGGCGCGGAAAATATTTCTTACAGCGTTGATAAAACTTCTCTGAACGTGCTCAAGTACGAGCCGCCGGAATACATTATTTCTATAAACCTTGTCATTCAGTCGAGCAACGGCCTGAGCGGCACGAACGCGATAACGCTGGCGAAAACTCGGACGCGGCAGTTTCGCTACAACTACAACGAACGCCGAATGTACGTCAAGCGCACTGATGACAGCGGCGCCGCCTACTGGATTTTTATCGACCCGAAAGTTGTCGGCACGCCCGAAGGCTACAAAAACGACTGGGATACCGACATGGCGGCGGGCGAAATCGCTTTCTACCTCGCCTACAACATGAGCTTTTTCGACAAGCCCGTTTCCAAACTCGCCAGCAACTACATCAAGAAATAGGAGGGTGCTTATGGGATTTTTCGACAGACTCAAAGCCGGTCTCACTAAAACCCGCGAAAAACTCGCTGATAAAATCGACGAGCTTTTGAACGGCTCCGTTAAAATCGACAACGAACTTTTGGACGAACTCGAAGAAACTTTAATCATGTCTGACGTTGGCACGAAGACCACCGAAAAGCTCATGGAAAATCTGCGCAGGGGCGTCCGCAAAGCTGAAATAAATTCGCCGCAGGACGTGAAAATTTTTCTCTCCAACCAGATTCGCGAAATTCTCATGGAGGAACAGGGCGATATGACTGCCGTCGAGCCGCCGCACGTGATTCTGATGATTGGCGTCAACGGCGCGGGCAAAACTACCACGATTGGCAAACTCAGCGCCTACTACAGTGAACGCGGCAAAAAAGTTATGGTCGCCGCCGCTGATACTTTTCGCGCGGGAGCGATTGACCAGCTGGAAATTTGGGCGAAGCGTACCGGCGCCGAAATTGTTAAGCACAGTGCCGGTTCAAATCCTTCGTCCGTCGCGCTGGATGCCGCCAGAAGTGCCGCCGCTAAAAAAATCGACGTGCTGATTGTCGACACCGCCGGCAGACTTCAAAATAAATTCAACCTTATGGAGGAGCTCAAGAAAATCAACCGCATTCTCGGCAAGGGAATTTCCGGCGCGCCGCATGAAGTTTTACTCGTCCTTGACGCAACCACTGGGCAAAACGCTTTGCGGCAGGCTGAACTTTTTTCCAAATCCGCTGAAATTACCGGCATCGTTTTGACGAAACTCGACGGCACGGCGAAGGGCGGCATGATTATCGGTATCAAGGAGGAACTCAACATTCCCGTGAAATGGATTGGCGTCGGCGAAGGGCTCGACGATTTGCGCCCGTTCAACGCCAAAGAATTTGCTGACGCGCTGTTTGGCTTGTGAGGTGATTTAAATGCTGCGACTGAAAGTTTTTTTAATCTGCGCGATACTTTTGATTTTCAACGCGGCGGAGGCTGGGCACCTTGAGGAAATTTCCGCGCGCGGCACGATTAAAATTGGCACGACCGGCGACTACCGCCCGATGTCCTATTTCAACACGGAGACCGGCGAATACGAGGGCATTGACGCGGAACTTTCTAAAATCATCGCTGATTCGCTCGGCGTGAAGATTGAGTACGTACCGACCACGTGGAAAACTTTGACGGCGGATACGCTGGCTGGAAAATTTGATATTGCGCTCTGCGGAATTTCCAGAAACTACGCCCGCGCAAAAACTCTGGCGATGTCCGACGGCTACGGCGTTGGCTACTTCGGCAAAACTATCCTCTGCCGCAAGAAAGACGCCAAAAAGTTCAAGACGCTCGCCGACATTGACAAGCCCAGCGTCCGCGTCATGATTAACCCTGGCGGCACCAACGAAATTTTTGCCAGGACGAATCTCAAAAATGCGCAGCTGATTGTTTTCAATGAGAACGCCGAAATTCCCAGCCAAATCGCGCAGGGCAACGCTGACATCATGATAACGGAGACCGTCGAGGCGCTGAATTATATCAAGCTGGATAAAAATCTGGCGGCGCCGCTGATTGACAAGCCGTTCACAAAGCATTCGTGCGGGATTTTGCTGCAGAAGGGCGACCAGGAATTTCTGAACTACATAAACTTCGTGCTTGCGGAAATTCGCGACGACGGCACGCTCGGCAAGCTCGAACAGAAATATTTGAGGTAAAATTATGGCTGAAAAAAATAAACGCCCCGACTGGGACGAATACTTTCTGAATATCGCCGAGGAAGTCGGCAAGCGCTCAACCTGCCTCAGGCGGCGTTACGGCGCGATTATCGTCAAGGATAAAATTATCGTCAGCACCGGCTACAACGGCGCGCCGCGCGGCGAGGAAAATTGTATCGATACTGGAATTTGTGAGCGCGAGCGTTTGAAAGTTCCCAAGGGCGAACGCTACGAGCTGTGCTTAGCTGGCGATTCTGTTATCAAACTTCTTGACGGCACTTACCGCACGATAAGGGAACTCGCTGAAACCGGCAAGCCTTTCTGGACTTACGCCGTCGACACCAAAACCGGCTGTATCGTTCCCGCTCAGGCTGAAAATCCGCGCAAAACCGGCGTCAGAAATGACCTCGTGCGAATCACCTTCGACAACGGCAAAACTTTAACCTGTACCGCTGACCATAAAATTTTGCTGACGGACTGCACCTACAAGCCCGCCGGTGATTTGCAAATTCAGGAAAGCGTTATGCCGATGTATTATAATTTATCACGAAACGACGACAATGAATTTTTTCACGGGCAGATTGATTTTGATAACGGGCGGCTGCTGGTTCACCACAGGAACGATAACAAGCTTGACAACGAGCCAAGTAATCTTGAGCTGATAACGCGCGGCGAGCATACGCTGATTCATATGACGCCGGAACGCATAGAAAGTTTCGTCAAGTCCGGCGCAAAAGGTCTCGGCAGGCGCAGCGTAAAAATTTTGAACAGCTCCGAAATGCGCTACCGTCAGTACCAGGGCAAAGTCGTTAAGGGAATTGCGCTGCTCATTGGCAAAATGGCTGAGGCGCGCGACGAAACCGAAATAAATCTTGAAACTTATTCCGTGCTGCAAAAAAAATACCGCCCCGTCGGCGGTAAATGCGGCACCATGGAAACAATTCCATTGCTCAAAACGATTTTCAAATGGTTTGACGGCGACTTTGAAAGAGCGCTCAAGCAAGCCCGCGTTTTCAATCACCGCGTCATAAAAATTGAGCGGCTCGATGAAACTATGGACGTTTACGATGTCACAGTGCCGGAATACCATAATTTTCCCGTCGACCTCGGCGATAACTCGTGCGTTTTCGTAAGTAACTGCGTTGCAGTGCACGCCGAGCAAAACGCGATTATCAACGGCGACCCGCTCCGAATGAACGGCGCCACGATTTATATCGTCGGTATCAACGCTGCTGACGGTTCCTACGCGTCCGGCGAGCCGTGTCTCCTGTGCCGCCGCATGATTAAAAATGCGCAGATTGAAAAAGTTATCTGCCGCAACCCCGCCGGCGAAATCGTCGAAGTCAGTCTTGAATAATCTGGCTCAAAACTTTTTTAACTTCATTCATATCGACGCGCGTATTGTAGCACGGACCGTTCGGGCGAATGTTTAAAACTCCGACCGCCGGTAACGGATAAACATCCTGAATACCGCTCATCAAGTCGCGTTCGCAGGCAATAGCGAGCACGGCCTGGGGGCGGTTATTTATTACAACCTGCCGCGCCAGAGTGCCGCCCGTCGCTACGAAAAACACAAAGCCCATTTCTTCGCTGAGCTTAACCAAATCGCCAATGTTACAGCCGCCGCAGCGCTTGCAGTTATTCGGATCCCGCGTGATTTTGTGCGGACACGTCGCCAGCTGCAGACAGTGCGGCGCTAAAACTAAAAGCCTGTTAGCTTTGACTTTGATTCGGCTCTTCATAAAAATTAAATTGCTCACCGCCACGAACGAGCCTTCAAGCTGCCGCCGACTTATTCCGAAAACTTTTCCGATTCGTACCGCCATTGGAAATAAAAATCTGATGAGTGCAAAGCTGTAGCGGTGGAGTAATTTCAGCGTCGGCAAGCCCTTGACCGCCAGCACCATGTTGCAGACCGCGCCGAATGAAAACGTTGAAATGAAAATCAGAAACGCGCCAACTATCGCCGGCAGGTACTCCGAAATATTTTCCAGCCCCAGATAGCTGATTCGCCAGATTCCGTACAGCGCCAGCGCCACTAAAAATTCCGCCGCCAGCATAAGCCCCAGAAATAGCCGCTTCTTCGGGCGCACCGCCGCCAGTGTGCTCAGCATTTTCGCCACCTCCAAATTTCAAAACCGCGTCAGTTGCTTCAGCGCGAATTTTATCAGCTGCTCCGTCGTAAGATTTTTCGGCGCGCGCCTTAGTACCGGCGAAATTTCCGCGTCCGTGTACGACAAAGCCGCCAGCGCTTCCGCCGCCTCGAACTGCGCGCTGGATTTTTTCTGCACCGACTTAAATTCCTGCGCGACTGTAAATTTTCCCTGCAGTTCCAGCAAAATGCGTTGCGCTGACTTTTTCCCGACGCCTGGCAGTTTCGTTAAAGCTGCCAAATCCTGATTCGCAACAGCCGCTTCAAATTCTGCTGGTGAAATTTTCGCAACGATAGCCGCCGCCGTTTTAGTTCCCAGCCCGCTGACCGTCAGCAGACTTTCAAACAGCTCGAACTCGTCACGATTTTTAAAACCGTACAGGCTGACAGCGTTTTCGCTGACCGCCGTGTGAATGAAAAGTTCCGCCGCCGCGCCAGTTTCAAAGTCGCCGCTGGTGAAAATCCTGTAGCCGACGCCGCCAACGTCCAAAATAATTTCGCCGCCGTAAATAAATTTCACGGTGCCGCTCAAAAATCCAATCATTACTTTTTCCCTGCCAGCTGCTTTTTCGCCCACTCCGGCACTTCGTCTTCAGTCACGACGCGCGTCAATTCTTTGGGCGGACGGTGCGCAATGAAAAAACTTTTCGCCGCCGTACCGATAGCCTTCGTAGTCACGCCGTCGAAGCCCGCGCCGACAAGCCCGCCGATAATTGGAATGACCTTGACGAACTGCGACGCGCCTTTAGCAAGAATTTTTTCAGCAACGGACTGTTGAACCTTGTTAAGAATCGCGCCGGAAATTTTTTTCTCCGCGAAGTCCATCGCCATTTTCATTCCAATATCCTTGAGAACTTCGCTCGTCGCGCTGCCAACCAGCGAAAGGTAAACCATCGTTTTAACTTTGTCATTGTGAATTTCGTAGCCGCCCATGTAAGCGATAGCCGCCGCCATGCGCGTCTGAACGTACAGGTTGACGCCGACATTCGCGGGAATTGTCACGGGCAAAGTTATCAGACCGCCGAGGCCGGTTAGGAAACCCGTGGCGGAACATTTCGCAACCTGCCAGTTTATGAAAGAATCGACGCGCGCCTCAAGACTCCCAGCACCCGAAAGATAATCTTCCGCCAAATCCTGAACGGAGTCGGAGCCAGGCAAGCCGTTGAGCGCCTGCACGTAAATCGAATCCAGAATGCCGAGAGAATTTTCCGCCATGTGAATTTCCTTTCGCTAAGTCAAAAAATTTCTTCTGGCAAGGCTGTTCGCCTCGTAAGCCGCACTGATAGCGACCGCCAGCGCGTCAGCAACGTCGTCGGGTCTGGGCGGCTCGGCTAAGTTCAAAATTTTCGTCACCATGTAAATGACCTGTTCCTTAGTCGCTCCGCCGTAGCCCGTGACAGACATTTTGACTTCGTTGGGCGTCATTTCCAGCACGTCGAGTTTATTTTGCGCGGCGCAGAGCAAAACTATTCCGCGCGCCTGGCTGACGGGAATTGCCGTCGTAGCGTTTCGCCCGAAGAATAATTTTTCGACGCCCATAACCTGCGGCTGAAACGTCTTAACGATAATGTCAAGCTCCATGTAAATTTTGAGCAGACGATCCTGCATACGCGCCTTCGAGTCGGTAGTTATCGCGCCGAAAGTTTTGGCGACAATCCGCCCGTTAATTTGTTCAACGACGCCGTAGCCGCAAATCGCCGTGCCAGGGTCGATTCCCAGCGCGCGCATTTACTCTTCGGCAAGCTCGTAGTTGCCGTAAACATTCTGAACGTCATCGTCCTCGTCGAGCGCGTCAAGGAGTTTCTGCATTTTCTCGCTGTCCTTGTCGGAAAGTTTAACGGTGGTATCGGGCACCTGCGTAATTTCGGCGGAGGCAGTTTCAATTCCCTTTTCAGCAAGCGCGCTTTCAATGGCGTCAAAATCTTCGGGCGCGGCAGTAATTTCAAAAGCATCGTCGTCCGCCTCAAAATCTTCGGCGCCGGCCTCCATGACAATTTCCATGAGCGCATCTTCATCGTCGAAAGTTTCCTTAGCAACGACGAACACCGCCTTTTTCTTGAACATCCAGCTGACGCAGCCGTTTTCGCCGAGGTTGCCGCCGTGCTTGCTGAAAATGTGGCGGACGGCAGCGGCGGTGCGGTTGCGGTTGTCCGTGAGAATGTCGAGCATTAAAGCGGAGCCGCCAGGGCCGTAGCCTTCGTAGGTGATTTCTTCGTAGTTGGAGGCGTCGGAGGCGCCGAGCCCCTTCTGAATCGCGCGGTTGATGTTGTCCTTGGTGATATTATTGGCGCGGGCTTTGCTAAGAGCGAGCTTGAGGCGCATGTTGCCCGTCGGGTCAGCGCCGCCCATTTTCACGGCGATTGTAATTTCGCGGCTGATTTTCGTAGTCATAGCCCCGCGAATCGCGTCGTTGGCGCCCTTCTTGCGTTTGATGTTCGCCCATTTAGAATGTCCTGACATAATTTATCTCCCTTCAGCAAATAAAATTTCGAGCCGTTGAATGCCAATTTTAAAATCCAGCGCGGCAACTTCCTCGTAAAGTTCAACGGCTTTATCCAAATTATTTTCGGCGCGGTAAGCGTCCGCGACTTCGACAATGCGCTCAGCCATTTTTGCGGCGTCCTCAGAAAATTCGTCGGCGTCGTAGTGGCGCATGAGCTCAATCATCGCGTCGACGTTACCGGCGTCAGCGGCCTGCCTGTACAAATCCATAGCGGCATCGTAATCTTCGCGCAGAATTTTTCCGGCAAGGTTATACATTTCGGCGGCAGATTTAATTTCCATTGGCGAGGCGGTAGAATTTTTTCTTGCCCTTGCGAATGACGGCTGGGAAATCCTTTTCAGCGAAGACGTACTCGGCGTCGGAAACTTTTTCGTCGTTGAGCGTCAGGCCGTTCTGCGCGACAAGCCGCCTGCCCTCCGCCTTGGACTCGATGACTTTGGCGGAAATTAAAACGTCGAGCAGTTTTTTACCGGCGGCGTTGGGAACTTCGACGGTGGGAATATTTTCCGAGCTTTGACCGGTGAAAATTTCTTCGGCGGACTTCGCGGCGGCGTCAGCGTGTTCCTTACCGTGCACGAGCTTTGTGACTTCGTAAGCGAGAATTTTTTTCGCCTCGTTAATCTCGGAATCCTTGAGCGCGCTGAGGCGGTTGACTTCGCTCATCGGCAGGAAAGTCAAAAGCGACAGGCAGGTTTTAACATCGGCGTCGTCGACGTTGCGCCAGTACTGATAGAAATCGTAGGGCGAAACTTTGTCCGCGTCAAGCCAGAGCGCGCCGCCAGCAGTCTTGCCCATTTTGGAACCGTCGCTTTTCGTCAGCAGTTTGTTCGTCAGGCCGAAAACATTCCTGTTGGTTTTCCTGCGAACGAGTTCCACGCCCGCGATAATATTGGACCACTGGTCGTCGCCGCCCAGCTGCATTTCGCAGTTAAATTCCGCGTTGAGCCTGTAAAAATCGTAAGCCTGCATAACCATATAGTTGAACTCAAGGAACGTCAGACCCTTTTCCCAGCGCTGCTTGTAACATTCGGCGGCGAGCATACGATTAACGGTGAAGTGAGCGCCAACTTCGCGCAGGAGTTCGATATAGCCGAGCTTGCGGAGCCAGTCGCCGTTGTTGACCATGAGCGCCCTGCCGTTGCTGAAATCGATAAAGCGCGAAATTTGCTTTTTGAAGCATTCGCAGTTGTGCTCAATAATTTCGTCCGTCATGACTTTTCGCATATCGGTTCTGCCGGACGGGTCGCCAATCGTGCCGGTGCCGCCGCCAACCAGCGCTATCGGGCGGTGACCGGCGCGCTGCATGTGAGCCATAACCATGAGCGCAATGAAATGCCCCGCGTGCAAACTGTCAGCCGTCGGGTCGAAGCCAATGTAAAACGTCACGGATTTCCTGCCGAGCAGGTCGCGAACTTCCGCCTCGTCAGTGCACTGAGCGATAAAGCCGCGCTCCTTCAAAGTGTCGAAAACATTTTCTGTCAACAAAATCTCCCCTTTGGTACTTGAAAAATTTTTCCGCCGGTGATTATAACAGATACCGAAAAAAAAATCACCCCTTCGGTGAGGGGCGTCGAAGTTTCGGAAAAAAATTTATTTCGCAGCGATAAGTTCAATTTCGCAAAGAGCGCCCGCCGGTAAATCCTTAACAGCCACGCAACTGCGAGCCGGTTTGCTCACGAAAAATTTCTCGTAGACCGCGTTGAACTTTTTGAAGTCCGCAATTTCCACGATAAAACACGTCGTCTTTACCACGTTGCCAAAAGTCATGCCCGCCGCCTCAAGTATCGCGCCGAGATTTTTGCAGCACTGCTCCGCCTGCCCCGCAATGTCCTCTGCCACGATTCTTCCAACCACCGGATCTATCGCGATTTGTCCAGAGGTGAACAAAATCCCGCCGACTACGATTGCCTGGCTGTACGGTTCAATCGCCGCCGGCGCCTTTTCCGTGTGAATCATTTCCATCTTGACTTTACCTCCCAAAAGTTTTAAAATACCGCTCGTTGCCATTTTAACCGCTGAACGTGGAAACAATCTGGCGAATTTTTTATTTTTCAGCACAATTCCACCAACGTTTCATGACTTTTTCAGCGCGGTATGGCATAATAGCAGTGTAAAAATAATAATGGTTTTTATTACGAAAGGGGGAAGGCTGCTCCGAAGCACGAGTTGACTTATCAAGTCGGCAAGCTCGGGCGCGTTTTGAACGCGTTAGGCAGCGGAATGATGAAGCGCAATATATTCAAAAAGCTGGGGATAAGCGAAAAAAAATGGGGACTCAGCTTACTGCTGGCAGGATTCGCCGCACTGAACGTCGGGTTTACCAATCAGGTGAACGAAATTGAGTCGGCGAAAGTTGCACAAGTCGAGGAGGCAACTGTCAGCGTGGCAGATTTCTCCGCAATTAACGATACGAATACGATAGATTTAAATGAATACGTGAATAACACCGCCGCGCCGGAAACTGCGGTAACCCTGCCGCCCACAAACGGCGAAGGCACGTGGCAGCCTTTGTACTACGACGGCGATTACGCTGACGTTCTGACTATGGAAGCAACGGCGTACCTTCCCAGCGACGGCGACGGCTACGGCATTACCGCAACGGGCATTCCCGCAACTTACGGTGTAGCGGCGGTTGACCCCTACATTATCCCGCTCGGAACAAGACTCTACATTCCTGGCTACGGCGAGGCGATTGCGGCTGATACCGGCGGCGCGATTATCGGCTACCGAATTGACCTCTGCATGGAAAGCTACGATGAGTGCATGGAATTCGGGCGCCGCAACGTCAATGTGTACATTCTCAGATAAATTAAGATAGATTTTCGCGATTAATATAAATTGGCTGTCGTTCGCTGCTGGCGGGCGGCAGTTTTTAATTTTGACGATACGCGAATTTTTTATAACAAGTAACTGAGCTCAACATAACCCAGGCAATTAGCCAGTGGGCGCGCATGGACGCGCGCCCTGTGAGCGTCGGCAACGTGATGTTGCCGCAGCGAACGAGCTTTCTTTGCTACTTTCTTTGGCGGCACAAAGAAAGTAGGTTCTTATCACACATTAAACCTGAAATAAGTAACGTCGCCGTCCTGCATGATATATTCCTTGCCTTCGAGGCGGACGAGCCCTTTTTCACGCGCCGCGTTAATCGAGCCGAGCTTAACCAAATCGTCGTAGCTGACAATTTCCGCGCGAATGAATCCGCGCTCGATGTCGCTGTGGATTTTCCCTGCCGCCTTAACAGCTGGCGTACCCTTTCTGATAGTCCAGGCGCGCGTTTCGTCGGGGCCGGAAGTGAGGAAAGTCATGAGCCCCAGCAAGTCAAAAGCCGCGTGAATCAGCCTGTCGAGGCCGGAACTTTCCAGACCGATGTCCGCCAGAAATTCTTTCGCCTCGTCGTCGTCGAGCTCAGCAATTTCAGATTCAACCTTCGCGCAGATAACTACGACTTCCGCGCCTTCCGCCTTAGCCACTTCCTGAACTTTCGCCACGTACTTATTTCCAGCGTAATCCGCCGCCTCGTCCTCAGCAACGTTGGCAACGTACAAAGTCGGCTTGAGCGTCAGCAAATTCGTTTCGCGTATCGCAAAAAGTTCGTCCTCCGTTAAATTCAAACTCCGCGCCGGTTTCGCCTCGTCGAGCGCGGCTTTTATTTTGTTCAGAATTTCGCTTTCCGCCTTAGCCTCCTTGCTGCCGGATTTCAGAACGCGCGTCAGCCGCTCCAGACGCTTGTCGACAATTTCCAAATCAGCCAGACAAAGTTCCGTTTGAATCGTGTCAATATCTCGCACAGGGTCAATCGTGCTGGCGACGTGCGTAATATTTTCGTCCTCAAAACAGCGGACAACGTGGGCGATAGCGTCAACCTGGCGAATGTGCTCAAGGAATTTGTTGCCGAGCCCCTCGCCCTTCGACGCGCCTTTGACTAAGCCGGCAATGTCCACAAAACGAACCGTCGCCGGCGTAGTTTTTTTCGAGCTGTAAATTTTCGTTAAAACTTCCAGCCGCGCGTCCGGTACAGCGACAATCCCAACATTCGGCTCAATCGTGCAGAAGGGGTAATTCGCCGCCTCAGCGCCCGCCTTCGTTATCGCGTTAAAAAGCGTCGACTTGCCAACATTCGGCAGCCCGACGATACCAACTTCCAAACTGCTCATGCTAATCTCTCCATTGCCTTTAAAGTATTTTCGCGCGAACCGAACGCCGTCAGCCGCAGGTAACCTTCCCCGCACGGTCCAAAGCCCGCGCCTGGCGTCCCAACGATTTTGTATTCGCGTAAAAGTTTATCGAAAAATTCCCAGCTGGAAATTCCGTCCGGCGTTTTCAGCCAGATGTACGGCGCGTTAATTCCGCCAAAAACTTCGTAGCCAGCCGCGCTCAAACCGTCGCGAATAATTTTTGCGTTGGTCATGTAGTAATTAATCAGCGCGTGAATTTGCGCCTGTCCCTCGTCAGAGTAAATCGCCGCCGCGCCTCGCTGAACGATATACGCCGTGCCGTTGAACTTCGTAGTTTGCCGACGCAGCCACAAATTTTTCAGCGGAACTTTTTCCCCGCGCGAAGTCGTACCGCAAAGATTTTCGGGAATGACAACGTAACCGCAACGCGTGCCCGTGAAACCGGCGGTCTTGCTGAATGAGCGAAATTCTATTGCAACGTCGCGCGCGCCTTCGACTTCGTAAATCGAACGCGGAATTTTTTCCTCAGTGATATAAGCGGCGTAGGCGGCGTCGTACAAAATCACGGCGTCATTTTCCTTAGCGAAGGCAACCCATTTCTCAAGCACCGGTTTATCGAGCGTCGTGCCAGTTGGATTGTTCGGCGAGCAGAGGTAAACTAAATCAACGAGTGAATTTGGCGGCGCCGGCGAAAAATTATTTTCAGCAGTGCAGGGCAGGTAAGTCACGCCTTCAAATCTGCCGCCGACCAAATTTCCAGTGCGGCCAGCCATAACATTCGTGTCCAGATAAACCGGATAAACGGGGTCAGCGATTGCAATTTTGCTGTCGGCGCTGAAGATTTCCTGGATATTTCCGCAGTCGCCCTTGGAGCCGTCGCTGATAAAAATTTCGTCCGCCGAAACGTTCAAACCGCGCCGCGCGTAATTCCACTCAGCAATTTTTTCGCGCAGAAAAGAATAACCCTGTTCGGGACCGTAGCCGCGAAAAGTTTCCGCGCGAGACATTTCCAAAACGGCGGCAGTCATCGCGTCGGTGCAGACTTTAGGCAGCGGCTGAGTCACGTCGCCAATGCCAAGGCGAATAATTTCCGCCGCAGGATTTTCAGCCTGAAACTTTTTGACGCGGCGCGCAATTTCCGCGAAAAGATAATTCCCAGGCAGCTTCAGATAATTTTCGTTGATTCTTGCCATAAACTCGCCTCACTTGTTATAGCCGAGACCCTCGACAAATTCGTTAATTCGGGCGTTGCCCTTAATCATCGGCTCGACGAAACTGCGCCAGACGTTGAGCACGATAACGCGCGGGTGATCGGTATCTTCCAGCGCCTCAGCCAGCGCGTGAGCAAATTCCTCCTGCGTAGAAACCGCCTCCGCCTTAATCCCGAAACTCTGCGCATAGGCAACGTAGTCCATCTGGTACTCGAACTCGCAGGCAATGTAGCGCTCGTTGAAGTTTACTTTCTGGAGCTGGCGAATCATGCCGAGGCTGGTGTTATTGACAATCAGCGAAATCACGGGCAGGTTGAGCCGCGCAATTGTGTAGTACTCGTTGCCGGTCATTTTAATTCCGCCGTCGCCGGTGACGCAGATAACGCGCCGACTTTTCCCGTAAGCAATCTGCGCGCCCATCGCCGCAGGAAGTCCGAAGCCCATAGTCCCCAGCCCGCCGCTGGTGAGCCACGTCCTCGGTTCCTCAACGCGCAAGTGCAAGGCTGACCACATTTGGTGCTGACCGACATCCGTTGCGTAGGCGTAGGGTTTACCGGCAGTTTTTTTAGCGATCTGATTCATCGCCCAGGGAACTGTCAGCCGCGAAACCTGATAATCGTAGTCAAATTCCTCGTTCCAGCTTTGAATCTGCCGCCACCAGTCAGCACGCGGAGCCGACGCCTCGTGCCGCATGAGAAGTTTCAGAATAACTTTCATATCGCCCGCCAGTCCGAGACTGCCCTCGATATTTTTATCAATTTCGGCGGGGTCAATGTCAATGTGGATAAATTTTTTGGACTGCGTGTACTTGCTGACGTTGCCGGTCTGGCGGTCTCCGAAGCGGCTGCCGACGGCGATAACCAAATCAGCGTTGGCAACGGCGTTGTTCGCCGCCTTGTTCCCGTGCATTCCTGCGAAACCTAAATTCTGCGGATGAGAGCGCGGCACCGCGCCAATTCCCATGAGCGTCTGAACTACCGGCAGGTTGAATTTTTCTATGAACGCGATAATTTCCTTCGACGCGCCGGCTGAAATCGCTCCGCCGCCCACGATAACCGCTGGCCGCTCCGCCTTAGCAATTTCCTCAGCCGCCTCCGCCGCGCAAATTTTAAAATCAGCGTCCGGCGTGCCTGGAACTTTTTCTTCCACTGCCTGCGGTCTGTAGTCTACCTCGGCGAAAAATATGTCGCGCGGTATGTCGATTAAAACCGGTCCGCGCCGCCCGCTCCGCGCTATCTCGAACGCCTGCCGCACCGTTTCTACCAGCCTGCGCGGGTCTTTCACCTTGAAGTTGTGCTTCGTTATCGGGATTGTGATTCCCTGTATGTCCGTTTCCTGAAACGAATCGCGCCCCAGCATTGCCCGCTCGACCTGCCCCGTTATCGCAACCAGCGGGATTGAGTCTGCGAACGCCGTCGCTATTCCCGTGACTAAATTCGTCGCGCCAGGTCCCGAAGTCGCCATGCACACGCCGACTTTTCCCGTCGCCCGCGCGTATCCGTCAGCCGCGTGCGCCGCATTTTGCTCGTGCGTCACCAGTATCTGGCGGATTTGCTTTTCCTCAAAAAGCGCGTCGTACATCGGCAAAATCATTCCGCCCGGGTAGCCGAAAATTACTTCGACGCCCTGTTCGCGCAGGCACTCCAAAACCGCCTTCGCGCCGTTCACTATCATAAAATCACTCCCAGCTTTTTGCGCTATGATACTACACGGCGAAAATTTTAGCAATTTATTAATTGCAAACGCCGCGCGAATTTGTTAAGATATAGAAAAATTTTTGGAGGCGGCGAAAATGAACGGGCAAACTGTCAAGGGCAAAATTTTAATGCTGGTCATACCGACGGTAGCAATCGGCTTAATTATTATGGCAACGGTAATTTTCAGGTACGTGAGCGGAGCGTTTGAGGAACAGATTCTGGAAAGCAGCACGCTGAACGTTCGCGAAGTCGGCGAAGGCGTCAGTGAATGGCTCGATAAGCGAATGTTGGAAACGGCGGAAACTGCGGCTATGCATGGCGCCAAAACTGCGAACGCTGAGCTAATGAATCAAAACAGCGTCAATCGTTTAAATCTGATGAATCAGCGCTACCCTGGCGTCTATGACAGCGTGAGCTGGGGGCCCTTCGACGGCAGCGGCGTTTTGTACGGGCAAACTTCCAACGGCTTCAAGGAAATGCACAATTCCGATAAGGCATGGTACAAACAGACGATGACTGGCGCACAGGATTCGTTTATGAGCTCGCCGGTCATTTCTCAGGCGACTGGCAAAATTATCGTCAACTCAATCGCAGTTTCGCGCAACGACGCCGGTCAGCCGACGATAATGGTTCTGGCGGCGATTTACGTCCAGTCTGTTATCGACAAAGTTACGCAGATGAAACTCGGCGAAAAGGGCTACAGCCTGCTGGTTTCCAAGGAAGGCGTATATATCGTTCACCCCGACGAAGAAGCAATCATGCATAAAAATATTTCTGAGGAGAGCGACCCCGCGCTGGTTGAACTGGGCAGGCTTATGCTCAGCGGGAACACGGGCGTTTACCATTACACGCTGGGCGGACAGAAAATGATAGCGTTTTATACGCCCGTGCAGTCAACCGGCTGGGGAATGGCGACGGTTGCGTACGAAGCTGAACTTTTCGCGCCGGTTGCGACGATGCTGAAAATCATGGCGGGCATTTCAATCGTGTTGCTGATTTTAATTTCCGGCGGCATTATGGTGACGGTGAATAAAGTCATGGCGCCGCTGGGCGTGATGATGGAAGAAATGAAATTCCTGGCGAAGGGCGACTTCCGCGACAGGCCGATAGAAACCAATTCCAAAGACGAGCTGGGCTTGCTGGCGACGGCGGTAGCGGAAATGCGGCGAGGCGTAGCGGAAGTCATGAAGGACGTAAATTCTTCGGCGGAAAGTTTGTCGGCGTCGGCGGAGGAACTCAACGCGACCACGGAACAATCTTCGCTGGCGGCAAATCAGGTCGCGCAGTCAATCGTTAGAGTTGCGGAGGGCACAAATCAGCAGCTGGACGCGGTAAACGAAACTTCGCTGGCGATTGAACAGCTCAACGAGGCGATTCAGTCAATGGCGGCAGATTCGGCGGCGGCGGCGTCTAAGAGCCGTGAAGCCTCGGACGTTGCTACTGACGGCGGCAAGACGCTCGAACTTGCAATTCAGCAGATTAAAAACATGGAGCGCTCCTCCGCGCAGACCGCAAATTCCGTCATGACGCTCGGCGAAAATTCCAGGCAAATCGGGCAAATCGTCGGCACTATCAGCGGCATTGCTGAGCAGACAAATTTGCTGGCGCTCAACGCCGCTATCGAAGCAGCTCGCGCAGGACAGCAGGGGCGCGGGTTCGCCGTCGTCGCTGAGGAAGTCCGCAAGCTCGCCGAAAGTTCACAGCAGGCCGCTCAGCAAATTTCCGACCTGATTAAAGTTACGCAGGAAGACACCGAAAAAGCAATTAAGGATATGGAGGCCGGCAGCGAATCCTTCAAGGTCGGCGCAGAAAATATTATTTCGATGGGCGAGGCATTCAGGAAAATTATCAATATCGTCGAGCAGGTCAGTATGCAAATGAACGAAATTTCCGCGTCGTCGAAGGATATGGCGAGCAACGGCGAAAAAATTGTCGCGAACGTGAAGACGATTGGCGAGGCGAGTAAAACCGCCGCCGAGGAAGCTGAAACCGTCAGCGCCGCCACTGAGGAACAGACTGCCTCGGTGCATGAAATAGCCGGCGAATCTGAAAATCTGTCGCGTATGGCTGGCGAACTCCAGCGCGAAGTCAACAAGTTCAAGGTCTAAGACAAATCCTCACTGCGGTAGGCAAAATAATTTTCGTAGAAATAGCTGGCGTCGAGCCCCTTCATAAAAATTTCCCTGTCGTCAACCCTGTCAATCAGAGCGGCGGCAAGGATTTTTTTTATTTCGGCGTCGTTAATCGGACTGCGCTCCATTGCCTGCAGATATTTATTTTTGTCGACCCTGCTCCAGTCGATAACTTTGCTGAGCTCAGTTTTCAAAATATGGTCGAGCCAGAGCCGCGCGCTCCTGCCATTGCCTTCGCGGAAAGGGTGCGCCACGTTCATTTCGACATACTTTTCGATTATCTCGTTGAAATTTCCATGCGGCATTTTCTCAACGCTGGCAACCGCCTCGCCGAGGTACAGCGCCGACGCAAAGCGAAAGTTCCCCTTGCTGATATTTTCGTTCTGCAACTTACCGGCGAAGTCGTAAATTTCCTCGAACAAAATCCTGTGAATACCCGCCAGCGTCGAAAAAGTTCCAGCGCAATTAACCTTGAAAAAGTCACCGCTCCAAAGTTCAATCGCTTTCTGCTTGCTGATTTTTTCTTCGACGCGCGCAAGCTCCACAGGATTTTCAATTCCAAATTTATTTTTCATTAAAGCCGCGCGCAGATAGCGGCGGCCATTTCTTTCGTGCCAACTTTCCTGCAGCCGTCGCGATAAATTTCAGCGGTACGGTAGCCGTCAGCCAGCGTCTGGTCGACGGCTTTTTCAATAGCTTCGGCGGCGGCGGGCGCGTTCAGGCTGTAGCGCAGGAGCATTGCCGCGCTGAGAATCGTACCGATAGGGTTAGCAAGATTTTTTCCGGCTATGTCAGGCGCTGAGCCCGCGATAGGTTCATAGAAACTCGTGAGTTCGCCAATGCTGGCACTCGGTAAAAGACCGATTGAGCCGCCGATAACGGACGCTTCGTCGCTGAGAATGTCGCCGAAAATGTTGTTCGTGAGGATAACGTCGAACTGACTGGGTTTCATCACGAGAGCCATCGCCGCAGCGTCTACGTACAAATGGTTCAGTTCAACGTCGGGATAATTTTTAGCGACTTCGTTGACTACGCGGCGCCAGAGACGGCTTGACGCTAAAACGTTTGCCTTGTCTACGGAGGTAACTTTCCTGCGGCGCTTGCGGGCGGACTCGAAGGCGAGCCTGGCGATTCGCTCAATTTCCGGCACGGAATACATTTCAGTATCCCAGGCGCGCTCAACGCCGTCGACGAGTTCAGATTCGCAGCGAGCGCCGAAATAAATCCCGCCGACAAGTTCGCGAACTATCAGCACGTCGCAGCCGCGTACCAGTTCCGGTTTAAGAGGCGAGCCGTCAATCAGCGCGTCGTAGACTTTTACGGGGCGCAGGTTGCCGAATAAGCCGAGACCTTTGCGAAGACCGAACAGCGCTTTTTCTGGGCGTTTGTCTACCGGCAGGCTGTCCCACTGCTTGCCGCCGACCGCGCCGAATAAAACCGCGTCAGCTTTCTTGCACGCGTCGAGAGTTTCCGCAGTCAGCGGCTCGCCAAATTTTTCGTAGGACGCGCCGCCAGCGTCACGGTACTCAAATTCCAGACCGAGGCTGAATTTCGCGTCAACCTTTTTCAGCACTTCGACAGCCGCCGCCGTAACCTCCACGCCAATGCCGTCGCCAGGGATAACGATAATTTTGCTCATATCAACAACTCCTTTACCAGCGGAAAAAATTTTGGTATAATCAGCGTGAAAAATATTTTAGCACAATTCGCAGGGAAAGGCGATACGCTCATGAAAAAAATTACCGTTCAACACGTAGCCGAGGTTATGAATCGAATTGCGCCGCGCGCGCTTGCTGAGGACTGGGACAACCCTGGCCTGCTTGTTGGGAGTTTCGAGGCGCCGGTAGAAAAAATTTTCGTCAGCCTTGACGTGACGGACGAAGTTGCTGCCGCCGCCGTAGATTTTGACGCAGATTTAATCGTTGCGCACCACCCAGTTATTTTCCGCGCGGTTAAAAATTTCCGTACGGATTTACCGCTGGGTAAAAGGCTGGCGGCGCTGGTAAAAAATGACGTGGCGGTTTTCGCGGCGCATACGAATCTGGACAGCGCTCAGGGCGGCGTGAACGACGTGCTGGCTCAGAAACTCGGTCTGCTCGACGTAAAAAGTTTCGGCGAAGAAGAAAATTCGCTGTGCAGAATTGGTCGGCTGCCCAAAAAAATGTCCGCGCGAAATTTTGCGGCTCACGTTAAAAAAAGTTTGAACGCTGAGTTCGTCCGACTGGTTGACGCCGGCGATTTTGAAATTGAACGCGTGGGAATTTGCGGCGGCGCTGGCTCAGAGTTCATCAGCAGGGCGAAATTCCTCGGCGCGCAGGCCTTCGTTACCGGCGACGTGAAGTACCACGAAGCTCAAAGCGCGGTCGAAAATAAAATCCACGTGGTTGACGCTGGGCATTTCGCGACGGAATTTCCGATAGTTCACGCGCTGGCTGAAATTCTTCGCGCGGAATTTGAGCGGCTCGATTACAAAATAAAAATCGCGGAAGATACAACCTCCCGCGACGTTTTCACTGCGATTTGAAACAGTTTACGCTTTCTGATAGCGCTTGTTAAATTTCTCGATACGGCCGCCCGCCTTGACATCGCGCTGGCGCCCCGTGAAGAACGGGTGGCACTTGGAGCAGACGTCAACGCGCAATTCTTTTTTCGTAGAGCCGGTCTTGAACGTGTTGCCACAGCCGCAAATGACCGTTGCCTCAAAATATTTCGGGTGAATTTTATCTTTCAAACTGAACACCTCCCAGTTGCTGATTTCCAAAAAAGTTGACGCGCAAATAGCACAAGGTGTATTATACACCGTGTAACTTTTCTTTGCAAGATTTTTGTTAAAAAATTGAGGAGCTAAAAATAAATGAATACAGGAAGTTTCCGTTGCAGTCTGTGCGGGCGCCGGATTAAAGTTCAGAGCCAAATCGATATGCCGATTTTCGATCCGAACACCGGCTTCGCCGTCTGCAAAAATTGCATAAAGGAGCTCAACCGCTACATCGACGAGGACGAGCACCGCAGGTTCCACGAGAATAAGAAAACTTTCTCCGACACGCTGGGTGAACTGCTCGAAAAAAATAAGCCGCACGTTATCAAGGCGTACCTCGACGAATTTATTATCAAGCAGGAACGCGCGAAAAAAATTCTGTCCGTCGCTGTCTACAACCACTATAAGCGCATGAAGTACGGGCTCGACCACGTCGGCACTGACGAGGAAATTGACAAGTCCAACGTGATTATCATGGGGCCGACCGGCTGCGGAAAAACTGCGCTGCTCAGTCATTTGTCGAAACTGCTGGACATTCCCTTCGCGGTAACTGACGCGTCGAGTCTGACTGAAGCGGGTTTCGTCGGCGCGGACGTTGAAGTCGCCGTAAGAAATCTGTACTACGCCGCCGGTCAGGATATTGAAAAAACTGAGCACGGGATTATTTACCTTGACGAGTTCGACAAAATCGCGCGCAAGTCCGGCGAAAATAATTCCATAACCGCCGACCCTGGTCACGAAGGCGTTCAGCAGGGCTTGCTTAAAATGCTCGAAGGCAGCGTCGTTGAATTTACTGCGCGAGGTCAGCGTAAGCACCCCGAAGCGCCAACGATTAAAGTTGACACGCGGAATATTTTGTTTATCGTCGGCGGCGCGTTCGTAGGGATTGATAAAATCGTTGCAAAGCGCGTAAGAAAGGGCGAGGCGAGTCTCGGTTTCGGCGTCGACATTCAGCCAAAGGAAGATTCGGACGAAAAGTTCAACGAGCTGATTCACCAGGTGCGGCCGGAAGATTTGATGAAGTACGGAATAATTCCAGAAATTATCGGGCGGCTGCCGGTTATCTGCACGCTGGAAGTTCTGGACGAACATTCGCTGCTGAGAATTTTAACGGAGCCGAAAAATGCGCCGGTCAAGCAGTACCAGAAACTTTTGGCGATGGACAACGTTCAGCTGGAGTTCGAGGAAGCGGCGCTGCTGGCCGTCGCCAAAAAAGCTATCGAGCGTAAAACCGGCGCGCGTTCGCTCAAGGGAATTATCGAAGATGTCATGCTGGACGTGATGTTCGACATTCCGAAGGTCGAAGTGCCGCGCAAAGTTATCGTAACCGAAGAGTGCATTAACGAGCACGCCGAGCCGAAAATTATTTTCCTCGACGACGAAGTTAAAACCGCTTAAGGAAATCGCGTTAAAAAAAAATTGCCCGCAGATATTTTTTTCGCGGGCGTTTATTTTTTTAGAAATGCTGATTTATTTTGCTTAAAAGTCCTTTTTAAATTTCGCGCTGACAGTCAGACCCTTGTGGTCGCCCATGACGCCGACGAGCGAAGTATCAATCAGAATTGGAGAATTTTTTGAAGGCTTGGTCTGCCAGCCGAGTTCGATAATGCCGTAGCTGCCCCTGAGGCTGGATTTTTTTGTGTCCATGCCCATATAAGTGCCGCGAGTTTCGCCGGTAAATTCGTGCACGAAGGCGATACCGGAATAAAAGCGTTTGTTGTCCTTGATAGTGCGGGTGAGGCGCGCGCCGAGTCTCATTCTGCCGCTGTTGACGCCGCTGAAGGTGTAAGTTTCGCCGGTAGAGACCTCAGCCGTCATGCCGGAAACGCGGTTGAGCGAGTAAACGCCGTAAGCGTCGAGGATACTTTCATTTGAAACGTTGTTGCGCCAGCCAACGCGGACGTGACCGGCGTAACAGGGCGCGGAGGAATCGTAGTACGCGTGGGTTGGGACGTTGTGCACGAGGAAGTTATCGCTGACGAAATTGGTCTGAATGCGGCCGTAGCGCGCGCTGGCTTCGTAGTACATGCCGCCGTAGTTCATCTGGCGGGCGATAATTCCGGCGGTAAAATATTTGGAGTTGCCGGAGCCCTTAGTGCCGTCTTCCATCGTACTTTCGTAGTGGTCTTGTCCGTAGTCAGTGACGGGGCCGAAGACGAAGGCGCCGTGGCGGTTTTTGAGGTAGCGCGCCATGCCGACATTCAAGCCGCCGTTTTTACTTTTGAGGCTGGAGCCGTCGCCGGTTTTAATTTTCACGACGCTGCCGCCAATCCCCGCGAAGGGGTCAAAGCCGGTCGTCGGGACGCTGTTTAAATCCGTGCCGCCAGTTCCAGTTGTCATCTCAAAAGATTCTGGGAGCCATTCCATAAGGCGGTCGGTGCCGCTGTCCATGAGGCTGGCGGTATCGACAACGGCGGAAGTCAGCGCTTTGGTCTGGTCTTTTAAACCGGTGCCAATACGCTCGCCGACGGTCGCCGTGTAAGCCGTGCCGTCAGCGTTCAAGCCAAGATTCGCCAGTTCGTATTCGAGCGAAATGCCCTGCGCGATTGTGCCGTCGTTTTGAACGTCAGAAACAGTTATTCCGTTTTGATTCGTCAGCAGATTTATCGTGTCGCCAGTATGAATATTTCCGCCGAACGCGTTGAGGTTGACCGTAGTTTTACTCAAATCAGTGGCGCCGTCCGTCAAAGTCAAAATCGTGTCGCCGTTCTGCGTGTTTGAAGGCAGATAGAAATTCAAACTCTCGAAGCCGTAAATATTTTTAGTAGTAATGCCCTTCGTGAAAATGTTCAGCTTGTTGCCGGAAACTGCCGCGTCATTCATTCCCTTGCCGGCGTACAAGCTGGCGTTACTCAAATCGGGGCTGTCGAAAACATTCAGCGTGTTATCGCGCGCGTAACCGTTCGGTGCCCAGCCGCCGTAAACATCGCCATTAATAGTGCCGCCGGAAATATTCAGATTGTTTCCGATAGCATCACCACTGCTGTTCCCGTCATAAGAAGCCCGCCCGCCATAAGCAGTTCCGATTATCGTTCCGCCGAAAATATTCAGCGTATTATAATTTACGTTACCGTAATCTGAATAGCCGCCGCCAATTTCGTTTGTCACAGTTCCGCCAAACATATTGACTGTATTGTACAGGGCGTTTCCATAATGAGAGTGCCCACCATGGATTTCATTAGCAGTACCGCTGTAAAAATTAATTGTATTGTACCTTGCGTGACCGTATCCCTGATACGCATATCCGCCGTCGATAAATAAGACGCCCGACACATCTCTGATATTCGCGACATTGTAATCAGCGTTGCCAACGCTCGTTGTGCCAACCAGAATATGCGTTGATTGCGTTGTATTCGATACATTCGCAGTATTGTTTGAAGCATCGCCGGTATCTGAATCGCCAGCGTTAATCGGAGCGGCGGTAACCTCGGCATCACTTGTAATGGTGATTTCATTATCCGAAGACGAATTTCCATCCTCTTCCGCTGCGCTGACGGTGCCGCTGAAAAAAATCGCTGAAGTCGCGCAGTACGCCAAAATCCTGAGCGTTTTCTTTTTACTGAGATACATTTTCAAGCCTCCCGATTATTTCACGAAAACCACGGCGCAACTTTCGAGCATGTGCGTTTTTTCGTTAGCAAGGAGAATGCGGTCGGCGTCCTCGACGGAAATGACGGCGTTGACTTTGTTGACGGAATTATTTCCGCCGCGCATTTCTACCGCGCAAACGATAAGCGGGGTG
Organism: uncultured Selenomonadaceae bacterium; assembly: GCA_905234175.1. Taxonomy (GTDB): domain Bacteria; phylum Bacillota; class Negativicutes; order Selenomonadales; family Selenomonadaceae; genus Quinella. The sequence continues at coordinate 27,434 of CAJOGX010000011.1, forward strand.
TTACCGGCGCGCTGCAAAGCAACTTCGTCACTGGTAGAACTGCTGTAGCTGACCATGCCGCGTTCGGTAATCAGCTCGGTGTTCAGATTTTCAATGCCGTAAATTGCGCGCCCGTTCGTGTCGTAAATCACCGGCGAAAAGGTCGGCTCGACGCCCAGCCCCGAAGCGTCCACGATAACGCCGGTGTAGCCCGCGCTTTGAACTTCCTGCACTTCCGCGCGATTAATGCTGGGCTGAGTGACCGGCGCGAAAGGCGTTGGATTTTCCGGCGCAATTTCTGGAATTATCGCCGAGGCAATGCTGGAGTTCCTGCCGAAAATCAGCACGCGCATTTTCACATAGTAGCCGCCGTCCTCAAGCGGGCGTTCCTCCACAATCTGCGCGCCGCGAATTACCCCGCTGATTTTGCGGTTAACCAAATCGTGCTCAATCATGAAATCTCTCATGACGGTATCCGAGTCGATACGAATTTCCTTAATCGTGCCGAGCAACGTGCGCTGCGCAGACATAATCGCCGCCTCGCGTGAAAGCGCCATGCCGCGCGGGTCTTTCGGCGCAATGCCCACCGCAACGACGCCAGGTTCCATCGCGTTTGTCCAGTCGGCGTAGCCTTCCTGCGAAACTTCGACGCTCACGCTGACGCTGGTCGCCGCCGCCAGTGCCGGTACGCCGCCGCTGAAAATTATCGCGCTGGACAGTACTGCGCCCGCCAGAAATTTTTTGTTACTGAATTGCATTTTAATCCGCCTCCAACAAGGCGCGCACTCCCGCGAAAGAAAGAGCGCGCCCTAAATCAATATTTTGCGTCCAGTAAAATCAATAAACTATACCGCGCAACCCGCGATTGTACTTGTTGAAAAACTGCTGTAAATTATCGAAAGGATTCATCGGGTCATTTATCTGGAAATCGGCGGCGTTGAAATTCGTGGTGGAATTGCCGGTGTAACCTTTGACAACAACCCAATGCTGATTATCGCCGTCTCTGTATGCGCCAACAATTACAGGTCTGCCAGCCTTGAGCTGATTGTAAATTTTTCCCAGCCAGGTATTATTCGGCGCTGGGCGCTCGTTGACAATTTCAGTCGTAAAGCCCAAATTTCTCACGCTACTCCAAATAACGCTGTTGCCGTCAAATTTAAGAGCGTCGCGCATTTGTATAGGAGTAATATTCGCGTGCTGGTGATAGTTGTAAACCATTGCCAGAGAAGTAATTGTGCAGCCGCGAGCAGCGATTGTTCTCGTGCGAATCGGTTCATTTCCCCAGCGCGAATCGTTTTGTTTGAGCAAACCCACATTGAGGCTAATTTGAGTACTGCCGCTGTTACCATTGTTAGCGGGATCATTTACGCGTTCGAGCGTCCATTTCTGCCAGTTGACGTTTTCGCTGTTCCAAAGCTGGAGGTTCGTGCCGTTGCCGCTGCCGGCGCCCGCGCAGTCAAAATTCATAGCGTTGCCGGCCTTCGAGAAAATATGGAAGGAATTGTTCCCGCCGCTGACGAGCCGGAAAAGCTGCGAATCGGAGCCATTCCAGTTGCTTGTGTACAGATTCGCGCCAGCTCCGCTGCCGTCCGCCGTGACGAAAAGCCGGTTGCCGTAGCCGGACTGAAGAGAGAAGTAACCGCCGCCGCGATTCTGCAGGTAAAATTTCTGCTGGTCGCAGTCGATATTGTCCCAAAGATGAATGTTGTTGCCGCTGCCGTATTGATTACCGAGCGCGTCTGCCGAATGTCCAGGGTCGTGCACTGGCTTGATTCTGTACCAGCCGTCGCCAATCGTCTCGGTGAAGACGCCCTTTGAAACCCAGCGGTCTTTCGTACCGTTGCGAACGGGGTAGCGGACGTAGTACGCCGTGCCGCGTTCCTCGAAAACAATCAGCCTGTCACCGGCGTCAACGCGCTCATTACCGTTGCGGTTGCGAAGTTCCGGATCTGTGTACGCCGGTACGGTATTATCAGCCGTTCGCTCGTACGCCGCGAAAGCCGCCGCCGAAATCACCAGCGTAAAAATAAACGCCAGCGCGACGAAAAATTTACCTTTCAGCATGAAAAATCTCTCCTTTCAAAAATTACTTGCTGGGATAATTATCCGGCTCGTAAACCGTGAACCCCTTGTTTCGGTCCGCCAAATCCGCCCAGCTGTAGAAATTCACCTGAATCGTCTTTTTGCCGTCGGCGTTCGCCTCGTAGAAAGCACAACCGCTGCCGTCGCTGGCGGCGTAAAAGAAAATCGCCGTGTGCGGCTTAGGAGCATTTTTCTTGCTGTTCAATTTGTAACGGCGCCCCATCTGAATTATTGCGCCAGGCTTGACTTCCCAGAACAGATTCCTGACAGCGTTGCTATCGCCCGCGCCAAAATCGTACAGCTGTCCGACGACATGCGAGCCAGGATAAGACTCTGCGCCGTAGTTGTTGTAGGTGTAACTGGAAAGCCCAGGGAGCCCGAACAGGCGATTGTAAACCTTATTGGCGAAACCGCGACATTCGCCGCCGCCGTTGTACTTCGTGCCCTCAATGAAACCGTCGGCTCTCTTGCTAAGATTGAGAATATCCATCATGTTCAAAATGCTGGCGCCCTCCGGCATGTGCATACTCACCGCTTCCGCGCGAGACTTCATACCGCCAAGAGCAACCACCAGCGTCAGAACGAACGCCAGCGCAATTAAAATTTTGTTCTTCATAAACAATCACTCCTTCAAAAAAATTTACGCGGCAAAAATTTTCTCAAGCATAGGCACCACCTCCTTACTTTTCGTCGTCGTAAACCTCGGCGGCGTCAGAAAAATCGTCAGCGGCGGGACTGTCAACGTAGTCGTCCAGCGTCGGCGGAAAATCGCTGGAAGTCGAGCCGGAATTTTTTTCCAGCGCGCTCTTATCAACCCAGCCCATGCGAAAATATCCGCCGTCCGCCAGAAAAATAATCTTCGTCCTGTTGCCGCGCTCCGCCACAACAATCAAATCTTCGCCGCTGGCAACCTTGCCGACGTAGTTCATCGAAGTGCGCGTGCGGTAAGCCTCCACGTCGTACGTCGCGCGGTCGGTATAGTTTTCAAAATCCGCGTAGCCCTGCAGTTCGCTCATTCTGAACCAGCGGTAGACGCGGCGTTTTTTATTTGCAACCTTGTAGCTGCCGTAAGCCCAGCCGTCCTCACGAATATTTTTAACCATCACCAGACTCGTACCGGCGGGAATGCTGCCTTTCTTAGCGCCGTCCGGCGACTCGTAAACTGCAACCGGCGTTTCCGCGTAGGTTAAAAGCGGCAACTTTTCCGGCTCGAACTTCGCCTCCGCCGACGAAAAAATCAGCGCGAAAGTTACCGCCGCCGCTAAAAATTTTTTCACTCGAACCACCTCAGTCATCTTCCTCAGCCAGATTCGGGAGCTGCGAAATCATGTCGTCAACCACTGCATAAGCCGCCTTCTGAATCGCGTTGTGGACGCTGACCTGGGGAATTTTTTTATTGCCGACAGTTATGAAGCCCGCGCCGTCTTTGCCAACTTTCACGCGCGAACTTTTTGACGTGCCCTCGCCGCGCGCAACAATCAGCCTGCCGGTTTTCGCGTACATCATGTCGACAATCAGAATCGCGCGGACGGTATGAACATTCGCGCCGCTCGAAACAATTTCAATCTTCATGGTGTCGCCGTTGACGCCGTTAATCGTGCCGTAAACCACGTAGTCGACGTTCAGCACCGCCGCAATTTTCCGCGCCATGCTCGGCGAAATTATTCCCGAAGTCTGAATCTTAGCGGCGGCTATCTGCTCCGCAACGTGATCCTGCGCCTGCACTGAAAACTTTCCGCTCTCCTGCAGCGCCTGCGTCAGATATTCCGCCGCCATTGCGCCCAGATTTTCCGAAGCGAACCCGCGGGTTATCGCTCCGCCGTACTGCCCCAAATCCATGACCGCCACGCGAATTTTTTCCTCCGCGAACGCCCTGCCGCTCAGCACCGACAAAATCAGCGCGACCACTAAAAATATTTTTGCCATGCTCAATCCTCTTTCAGCACAATTTTCCCAGAATCAATCGCCCTGAAAAATTTCTTCATGACCTTGCCCGTCAGCCTGTAAACCGCGTCGCGCCAGTTTTTTTCCGTAGCCTTCTTCGCGCTGAAATTTTTATCCGCCTCGCCGCTCCAAATCACAGCGCTATCCTGAACGAAGTCGACGCGGTGCGTGATTTTGAATTTGTCCGCGCGACCGGCGGGCTCAATCTCCAGCTGGCTGACGACGATATAATTTGCAACAAGCGGCTTAAGCTCAGCGTATTCCGGAAAATTTTTTCTGAACTCGTCAAACTCCGCGTTATTCAAAATCAAATTAAATTTGTCGCTGCCGGATAATTTTTCCTGAACAAACTCCGCCGCCAGTTCGCTGAACTCCGACGCGCCAGCTGCCACGACCATCACGCGCGGCTGAGCGAAGGCGACCGAACTGAAAATCTCGACGCTGAAAATTATCGCCACGACCAAAATTTTTAGCATGGACTCACCTCATTTTAAGAAAAGTTTGTTAGACTCCAAATCAGCAATCAGCGCGCTGACAATTTTGTCCGCCGCCTTATCCATAGCTTTCGTGTAGAGTTTGTCGCTCAGATTCGAGTGCCCGAAAGTCACCACGCCAATGGTAATCTGCGACTGCTCGCCAATGCCAAGGACGCGCCTGCTCCAGACAACTTCGCCAGTCGCCGCCTTAATCAGCCGAATGTCGCACTGCACGCCAATTCCCAGAAATTTTATGTTGACGGCGGTCAGACTGCTCAGAAATCCCATGGAGCCGGTGATAAGATTCGCAGCCTGCGAACTCGCCGCAATCGCCACGTTGTTGACGACGTTCGCGATAACTTCCAAATCCTCGTTCATCCAGGCGCCGGTGCCAAGGTTGACAATCGTGCCCTGAATCAGATACTCGGCGTTGTCAATCGCGCCAATCTCAGCGGTAATTTCCGGCGTGACGATTTGCCCGACCTGCGCCGTAGCAATGGTCTGCGCCTTGCGTTCGTCGAAGCCCGTGCCCTCGAAAAGCGCGTTGTAATTTCCGCTGGCAATGGCGGCGTCGAATTTCGTCAGCTCGTCAACTTTTTCGTCGTACAGCCGCGCCTCTATGTCCACGTCCAGCGGCTCGGTACCGTACAGGTTAAACTTTCCGCTCTTTGAAAGTTTCTCCCAGACAAGCCGCGAAAGATTGTCAGCGGTATCCATCGAATCGAAGCGCGTATCGTCCGTGAATTTCAGCAGCGCGCAGCTCGGATTTTTCGCCGCCGAAACCAAACTCGCCGGAACTAAAATTGCCAGCGCCAACAACGTCACCAAAAATTTTTTCACAGCCGTTGCCTCCTCAGCGCCTTGTAACGTCCTTGAGCTCGGCGGGCAGTTTCAGCAGGGATTTTTCTGGCGTCGCGCTGAACTCGCTGATTTTGAGAATGCACTTGCGGCCCTCAATTTTGCCGTCAGATTTTTTGTGGTAGGACGCGGCGGCGATTTTGACGAGCTTACCGGAGTCGAAGTAGTAGCGCACGACATCGGTGACGCCGCCGGAATCCGCGCGAAAATCTTCGTAGTCGAGCCCGCTGGCGATTTTACCGGCGGCGATAAATTTGTAATTGAACTGCGCGGCGCTCTTCATTTCGTTGGGCAGAATCGCGTTAAGGAGGTGAGTCATGTCAGCGTCGCCGAAACTTTTGCCCTCCAGAATTTCCGCGAGATAATTTTTATCGTTGGCAACGACGCGGTTTTTGCGCTCGCCGACGTATTCCCATTTGCCGCGCTTTTTGTACTTCGTGAAGAAAAAATCTTCGCCGCCCCTCGAAAGTCTGCACATGAAAAAATCGTCGCTGCCGACTTCCTCGTAGCGGTCGCCGCCGTCCGCCGTAATTACGCCAAACTTCGGGCGGTTGACAAGATATTCATTTTCCTCGACAGCCAGCCCGCTCTTGCCGTAGAGTTCCACGCGGTCTTTGTTGGTAACGCGCGGCGCCGGAGTGAGATTTTCGTAGCGAATCGTGTAGGAATTTCCCAACAGAATTTCTCGGTACGCGTCAATTTTCGCCGCCTCAGCGCGGGCAAGGGTAAAAAAAATCAGCGCGCCGACGATTAGAAATTTTTTCATCGCAAATCCTCCAGCGTGCCGATTTGCCTCGGCGTTTCCAAAAGGTCATCTTTATCGCCCGTACCAGCCGCGTAAATCTTCGTGCGATTAGAAATTTTGAAAGCGCCGTCGGGAATTTCCGGCTGAATTTTTTTCACGTCGAGCGCATTAATCGGGTAGGTGCGGCCGTTCCTCAGAATGTAACTTTCCGCGCGAAAAATCTGCCCGTCGCGGTAGAGCATTTCATAAATAATCTGCGCCGTCCCGCTGCCGGTGAGAGTTTTAATTTCGCAGGTGTAGCGGTCGCAATCGCAGTCGGTGCCCTTGAAATTTTTCGTGAAACTTTCCCTGAAAACCGGCGCGGCGATAGCTGGCGTGGTCGCGCGGAATTTGTCGTCCCAGCAAAAAACTGCGAGTTCGTCCGGCAGTGCCAGCTTGTGAGCGATTTTGTTCCAGCCCTGACGCGGGTCAAGGTTTTCATTCTGCAAATTTTTCTCGTCGCAAACGTTGGCCTTTTCCTTCTCGACGAAGTGATAAAACCTGCCATCGCGGTAGAGAACTTCCGGCGATTTATTTTCACCGGCAAAAATTTCAGCCAGCGGATTCAGCCACTTCATCTTCCCGCTCTCAATGTCGTAGCGCATTCGCTCCATGCGCTGGCCGTCTTTACCAGCTAAAATCCGCACGCCCCATTTGTCGTCGTACTCCAGATAAAAATTTCCAGAACGAAACATCTGCCGATAATTTTCAGCGGCGGGCTGTTCCGCGTCAGCCACGGAAATAAAACTGCCGAAAAAAATAATGGCAGAGATAAAAATTTTCCCAGCCATAACTCAGACCTTCCTGCGCTTGCTCTTCCCGTCCAGCTTGGCGAGGACGCCGAAATTTTTGTTGTAAATCATATCGCCGACGGCCTTGTAAAGCGCGTTGCGAACCTGAACCAGGCTGTAACTTTTGCCGCCAATCGTCAGCTTTCTTTCGGAAGTTGAAGTTCCAGTTTCCTCGCTGGGCATTTCGTAGCCGCCGTCGTCAACGGTATCCGTTTCGTAAAATTCCTCGGTCTTTCTTTTGAGAGTAAACTCGGCGTTTGTCCGCGAAGATTCGCCGGTACCGCTCGCCGCCAGAACAATTTCGCCGGTCTCCACGTCGATAAATCTAATCGTGACGTTGGCAACGACCGCCATTTTGTTAAAACCGGCGCCGCCCAAATTGCTGTCGCTGTAAGTAACGCCGCTGGGCTTCGTGCTGAGACCCGCGATACTTCCGGCAATCAGAAACTGCGCGCCGAGCTGTTTACCTGCCTGCAAAATCCTCGACGCATCAACCATTCCGCCGTGGCTGTAGGCAATTTCATCAATCACGCTTTGCAAATTTTCCCGTGTAGTAAATCTGAATCTGTTCGTGTCCAAAAGTTGTTCGATAACCATTTCAGTAACTATGCTGGCGTTGCCCAGTTCGAGTTCAGGTGAAACTGCCGCCTTGTTCACGTACGGCAGGGCTGCGATACTTGGTCGCTCGTGCAGGGACGCCGCTGAAACTTTTCCCGCGCTGATGAAAATTCCCAGCGCTAAGGTCATGCAGAAAAAAATTTTCCACATAAGAAATCCCTCCTCAGGTGATTCTCAAAGTGCAACTGCTGTTGCTCATATTTTCAATAAAAACGCCCAGCGTCGTGCGGCGCTTTAGGGCGTTAACAAGCTCGTAGGGTTTTTGAACGGAGTCAATCGCAAGGGTGGCGGTGACGCCGGAAAGTTCACGGACGCGAACGCTGTCGACTTTGCCGATTGAACGCAGCTCGGCGATAATTTTTTCAAGTTTGGACTCGTCGGCGGCAATCAGCGTGAAGGAAAGGTACTGCGTAGTACTGGCGCTAAATTTTTTAAAAGTGCCGGTGAGTTTATCCGCCGCCAGCTTCGACGCCTCGGTAACGGAAATTTTCCGCGCGAGTTCGTCGCCGTTATCAACGCCGGTGCCCTCCACGGAAAAAGTTCCAATGAGTTCGCCGGTATCGCATTTAATCACGTCGACGCTGAGCGTTGAGCGGACGTTCACGAAAGAAGTTTCCGCCATAGCTTTGGCGCTGTGATTTGGAATGGCGACGGGCCTGGAAATTTCACTGCAGCGGCACAAAACGATATAGTCAGCGCCCGCCACATTTCTGAAACTTTCCAGGCTGGAAAAATTCTCGCCGCCGGTATCTTTAACGTGCGAAAAGCCGGAACTGAGCAGGCTCTCGTTGAGAATAATTTCAACGCTCCTGTTTCGCGCGGAAGTCGAATCGAAGGCGGCGACGGCAATTCGCGGGTCGTTGAGCTGCATAATCATGGTGAGTTCGTCGATAAGCGCGCTGTCGGGATTGTCGTCCACGTCAACCAGCGCCTGCACGCGGTAAACTTCGTCGGCAAAACTTTCGTCGAGGATTTTTATGCTTTTAACGAAGCCGCGCGAATTTTTACAGACTTCATCAAACTGAATCACGAGATTTTCCATTAGAGTCCGCGAATCGATGAAAGTACCGGCAACCTGTTCGACGGCAAGGCGCGCGGCGTCACGAGTCGCGCTTTCCCTGTCCTCGCCCATACCGACGACCGTCACTTCCTGCGCGGCGGCACTCCCAGAAAAGTTAAACGCTACCAGCGCCGCCAGCAAAAATTTTTTCAGCATGTTTCCTCTCCTACTGAAATAAAAAAACGAAGTTTAAACTTCCTTCGAGCATATAGTATAAAATTTTTTATTACAAAGTTAGTGAGCTGTCACTAACAAAAATTTTTCGCATATTTTATATTTGAGGTGAGATTTATTAGGAGGAGTTGCTGTGGATACGAGAGAAGTTGTCGCATACAGGATTCTTCAGCTCTGCGAGGAGCGCAAGGTTACGCCGAACGGAATCAGCTATATCGCCGGTATTCCACAATCTACCGTGAAGAGCATTCTGAACGGCGAAAGTAAAAACCCTGGAACGGTCACCATAAAAAAGTTGTGTGACGGATTTGAAATCACTCTGGGGGAATTTTTTTCAACGTCAGAGTTTGACAATCTTGAACAGGAGATTAAGTAATTGAGAACAAACAGCAGAGATTTTAACAAAAAAAATGAGCCCCACTGAACTTGCTCCACTTCATGCGGAATCATGAGGCTAAAAAAATTGCCCGCAGGCCGTCACGTACGTACCTTGCGGGCTTTTATTTTTTACGATATGAAATTATTTCTTGCCGGACTTCGCGCTGGGTGCTGGCTTTTCGGCTTTTTCAGGCTTATCAGCTTTTTCAAGTTTGTCAGTCTTAGCCGGTGCCGGAGGCGGCGGAATAACTTCGGTGATAATGTCAACCAGCGCGACTTTCATGACGCTCAAAACTTCGTTCAGCACAGCGTTATATAAATCTCCGCCGTCGACTACGCCGCGCCCGTTTTCGGTTATGAAAAATTTTTTCGGGGTATCGTTCGCCTTCAAAGCGGCGTCAATTTTCGCGGCAACAATTTTCGCAAGCTGCTCCTTGCCCATAATCTCACGCTCCAAAATTTTTTGCTGATTTTATCAGACAATCGGCGCCGCGTCAAATTTTACTGCCGTTGCTGCACGAAGCTTATAAATTCCTGCACCGCCTCGAAGGTTGCTGCGCGCGCCGTGTACATCTGGTTTCCCATTGACGGCGCCATTATTTCCGGCATTCGCTCGCACATGATTATTCTGTCGCCGTAGCGTTGCAAAATTTCCTCGTGCGAATGTGCGTAGCTGTGCAAATCGCGGCGGCTGGAAAATACGCAGTAGCAGCGTTCGCCGCTGTCTGGGAGCTGACGTTTATCCGTGGTAATCATATCCGCCCAAATCTGGTAAACGTCCGTGGAATAGGCGACGTTCATCATTTCCGTGGTGTAGCCGCCAGCAGGGCGCATGTTGACTTCCAGCGCGACGAAATCGCCGACTTCGCCAAGAGTTTCATGACGCTTCGTCAGCTGAAAAAATTCCAGGTGGACGAAACGATTTTTCACGCCGAACGCCTTCAACGCCGCGCGCCCGTACTTCCTCAGCGCGTCCGGCACGTGGTCTATCGTGTAGTACGAAAGTTCCAGATTCTGTAAAACTATGTCCATTGCGGAGGGCGGCCACGCTGACATTGACTCGAAGAGCGGCTCGGAATTGCTGTCGACAATCGCGTCGTACGAGCGAATATTTCCCGTGATAAATTCTTCCATGACGTAGGGAATTTCCGGCAGTGTGGCGAAAAAATTTTCCAGCTGCGCGGCGTCTTCGAGCTTGTAGGTATCGTTCGCGCCAACGCCGACGTCCGGCTTGACGATAACGGGGTAGCCAACCTCGGCGATAAAATTTTCAGCGGCGTCAAGCGTGGTGACTTTGTGCAGGCGCGCAGTAGGAATCTGAGCGAGCGCGTAATATTTTTTCATTTCCGATTTATGTTTTATGCGGCTGACGTTTTCAAACTGCTCGCCCGTCGTTATGTGAAAGTCCGTCCGAAGCCGCGCGTCCTGCTCAATCCAGAACTCGTTGTTCGACTCCAGCCAGTCGATTTTGCCGTACTTGAAACTAAAAAAAGCAACTGCCCTGAAAACCTCGTCGTAGTTACTCAAATCCGAAATGAAATAGTATTCCGCCAGCGCCGCCTTAAGCTCCTCGTGAAGTTCCGCGAATGGCGTGTCGCCAATGCCAAGCACGGTGACGCCATTTTTTTTGAGCCGGTCGCAGAATTTCCAGTAGTGCGCGGGAAACTGTGGGGATATGAAAATAAAATTCATCGTGGCTCCTCCTTTAAAAATTCGGGCAGGAAGTACAGAATTTGACGGTTCCACCAAATCCAGTCGTGATCCACGTCAAAGCCCCAGAAATCCGTCCACGCGTTAATTTTTTTCTCCGCAAAAATATCGCGCAGAATTGCCGTCGTCCGCAAGCCCTCTTCTTCCCAGCGCCCCTGCCCGATGCAAAGGATAATTTTTTTCGCATTGTAAAGCGCAATGTACGGGTGCTCCGGCGGCATGCTGGCGAGAAAATCTACCGGCGAATTGTCGTAGAGCGTAGGATTGAGCCAGCCGCTGAAAAAAGTTTTCGCGTCGTAAACGCCAGACATCGACAGCATTCCCGCGAAAAGTTCCGGCCGACGCAGAAATAAAATCGCCGCGTGAAGTCCGCCCAAACTGCAGCCCGCCGCTACTGGCAGCCGCCCAGAAGAATTTTTCGCGCGCACGAAAGGAATAACTTCCTCGACGATATAGCGGTAGTAACTTTCCTGCCGCGCCGCCCGCCATTCTTTGTCACCGTAAAAGTTCGACCACGTTTCGGCGTCAACCGCGTCAACGCAGAAAAGCTGAATCTGCCCGCCGTCGATAAAATTTTTCAGCGTCTCAATCATTCCGAAATTCTCGAAGTTGTCGCTCATCGCGTCCTGTGTCGGAAAAATCAGGAAGGGGACTCCGCCTTCGCCGTAAATCTTTATCGTCATGTCCCGCTGTAAATTGCCGCTGTGCCAACGCTCTTCGATTTTATTCAAAAAAATTCCCTCTATTAACGGAAAATCTGAGTCAGTGTTATATTCGCCGGAGTCGTGAAAATTCCTGTAACTGGAAACCGCCGCGCAAATTTCGTTTTGATTTGCATAAAACGGCGGAAAAGTGTACAATGGCGCAAATTTTTAGCGGAGGTAATATTTTGGATTCCATAAAAATTCGCGGGGCGCGCGTCCACAATCTCAAGAACATCGACGTTGAAATTCCGCGCGAAAAATTTGTAGTTATCACGGGCGTCAGCGGCAGCGGCAAAAGTTCCCTGGCGTTCGACACAATTTACGCCGAAGGGCAGCGCCGCTACATGGAAAGCCTTTCCAGTTACGCGCGCCAGTTCCTCGGTCTGCCCGATAAGCCGGACGTTGAGCAAATCGAAGGGCTCAGCCCAGCCATCGCCATAAACCAGAAAACGACCAACAACAATCCGCGCTCGACCGTCGGCACCGTCACCGAAATTTACGATTATCTCAGACTTTTGTTCGCGCGAATCGGTAAGCCGCACTGCCCGAAATGCGGTAAGCCCGTCACGCCGCAAAGTCTTGACCAGATTCTCGCGCAGATTTTGAAACTTCCCGAAGGCACGCGCTTTACGCTTTTGGCGCCAATCGTCAGCCAGCAGAAGGGCACGCACAAGGAAACTTTCGACCGGCTGAAAAATTCCGGCTTCGTACGCGTGCAGGTGGACGGCGAACTCCGCGAACTCGACGAGAAAATTAAGCTCGCCAAAACCCAAAAGCATAACATTGAACTCGTCGTAGACCGCCTTGTTATTCGCGACGGGATTCGCTCGCGGCTGGCTGATTCGCTGGAAACTGCGCTGAAATTCGGCGGCGGTATCGTCTACGCAAAAACCGACAGCGAAACTCTGACGTTCAGCGAAAAAAATGCCTGCGTCGACTGCGGAATCAGTCTGCCAGAAATTGAGCCGCAGCTTTTTTCGTTCAACAGCCCGCGCGGCGCCTGCCAGACTTGCGGCGGACTCGGCAGGATTTTCAGGCAGCTCAACTGGGAAACCATGTTCGAGTGGATGCAGGCGATACACAATTTCAAAACCAACGAAGACGGCTTCGAGCTTTGCCCCGACTGCCACGGCAACCGACTCAATCCAGCCGCGCTCGCCGTCACCGTCGACGAAAAAAATATCGCGCAGATTGTTGACATGTCCGTTGAAACCTGCGGAGATTTTTTCGTTGAGTTGGAAAATCACCTCGACGAGACCGATAAAAAAATTTCGCGGCAGGTGCTCAAGGAAATTAAATCCCGCCTGAAATTCCTCCGCGACGTTGGCTTGGAATATCTCACGCTGTCAAGAAAATCTGCGACGCTCAGCGGCGGCGAGTTCCAGCGAATCCGGCTGGCGACGCAAATTGGCTCGGCTTTAACCGGCGTGCTCTACGTACTTGACGAGCCGTCGATTGGACTTCACCAGCACGATAACGAAAAACTTTTGGAGACGCTGAAAAATCTGCGCGACCTCGGCAACACGCTGCTTGTGGTTGAGCACGACGAAGAAACCATGCGCGCGGCGGATATGCTCGTGGACATTGGGCGCGGCGCCGGTAAACAGGGCGGCGAAGTCATCGCGCAGGGCACCGCCGACGAAGTTGCGCAGAATAAAAATTCGCTGACCGGCGACTACCTCAGCGGCCGCGAAAAAATTCCCGTCCCAGAAACCCGCCGCACTGCTGAAAATTTTCTCGAATTTAAAAATATCAGCGCGAATAACATTCACGGGCTCGACGTTCGCGTTCCGCTGGAAATTCTCACGGTGATAACCGGCGTCAGCGGCTCCGGCAAATCCACGCTCGTCGACGAAATTATTTACCCCGCGCTTATCAAAGACCCCGACGCGCTGAAAAAATTCGGCGTCAGCACGGTGATTAAAATCGACCAGGACCCGATTGGAAGGACGCCGCGTTCCAACGTCGTCACCTACACGAAAGTTTTCGACAGAATTAGAAGTCTTTTCGCCGAGACGCAGGGCGCCAAAGTTCGCGGCTACAATTCCAGCCGGTTCAGCTTCAACGTCAAGGGCGGGCGCTGCGAAACCTGCGGCGGCAACGGCGTTTTGAAAATCCCCATGAATTTTCTGCCCGATGTTTATGTGACCTGCGACGTCTGCCACGGCGCGCGCTTCAACGCTGAAACTCTCGAAGTCCGCTACAGGGGCAAAAATATCGCGGAAGTTCTGGCTATGACGGTTGACGAAGCGCTGGAATTTTTTAGCAACCTGCCGGCGATTTCGCGAATGCTCCAGGTTCTCAGCGACGTTGGTTTAGGTTACATTGAACTCGGTCAGCCTGCGAATACGCTCAGCGGCGGCGAATCTCAGCGCGTAAAACTTGCGGCTCAGCTTGCCCGCCCGATAACGCAGCTCAAAAATATTTACATCATGGACGAGCCGACGACCGGTCTGCACTTCGACGACGTGAAAAAATTAATCGCCGTGGTTCAGCGGCTGGTTGAGCGCGGCGACTCTGTTATAATTATTGAGCATAATCTTGACGTGATTAAAAACGCGGATTATATTATTGATTTGGGCCCCGACGGCGGCGACAGGGGCGGCCAGCTTGTTGCCTGCGGCACGCCTGAAATTGTCGCGCAGGTTGAAAATTCCTACACGGGGCAGGCACTGAAAAATATTCTGGGAGGAAAATAAATTGAGCAAACTTACACTGGAACGCGCGAAAGAAATTTTGCACAAGCACACGACGGAGCCGCACCTTTTCACGCACGCGGCGGCGGTCTCGGCGGCAATGGGGGCGATGGCGGAGCACTTCGGCGCGGACAAGGAACACTGGCAGGCGATTGGATACCTGCACGACGTAGATTTTGAAAAATTTCCGGCGGAACACTGCCAGCACGTGCGCGAACTCCTTGAGCCCGAAGGCGTTGACGACGCGGACATTGACACGATAATTTCGCACGCGTACGGTCTGCACCCCGTCAGCGTCAAGCCGGAAACTGACTGCCAGAAAAGTTTGTTCGCAGTCGACGAGCTTACGGGAATCGTCCACGCGTATTCTCTTATGCGGCCGGAAAAATTCGATGGCATGAACGTCAAAAGTCTCAAGAAAAAGTTCAAGGACAAAAGATTTGCCGCGAAGTGCAACCGCGAAGTTATAACAAAGGGCGTCGAGGATTTGGGCATGACGCTCGATGAAGTTATGGAACTTTGCATAAAAGGAATGAGCGAGCATGCCGACGAACTCTAGACGCGGGAAAATTTTTATGGTAAAATTTCTCAAATCCAAGCTGAAAGGTGTGTTGAGGTTAATGGTGCTGAGAGTTCTGGTGATGGTGTTGATTTTGCTGGCGGCGAGCCCGACGACTTTCGCGGCGACGGCGTTCCGATTAGGCGACCAGGGCGAGGAAGTTGCGGAAATTCAAATGATACTCGTCAGGCTGGGCTACGACGTAATTGCGGACGGAGAATTTGGTCCTTCGACGGTAGAAGCGGTAAAAGCTTTTCAGAAGTCCAAAAAACTGACAGCGGACGGACTAGTAGGCGCGAAAACTTACGCCGCACTTACCGGCGGGCGCGCAATTCCCGAAATCAGCCGCAGCTCCGGCAACCTGCTCAGCCGCCGCCTTATCAACAACGCCATGCAATATATCGGCACGCCCTACGTTTTCGGCGGAAATTCGCTTTACTACGGGATTGACTGTTCCGCCTACACGCAGCAGATTTTCGCGATGATTGGGATAGATCTTCCGCGCACCGCTGATTATCAGTTCGAGGTCGGCACGCCGGTTTCACGCGCTGATTTAATTCCTGGCGACATGGTTTTCTTCACGACGTACACTTACGGCGCGTCGCACTGCGGAATTTACATTGGCGACGGGCAGTTCATTCACGCCAGCTCCAGCCAGGGCGTCACAATTTCTTCGCTCGGTCACCCCTACTACAACGCGCGCTACATTGGCGCCCGCCGCGTGATTTAATGCTCCGGCTTGAAGGAAAATTTGCGGCGCTGGAGGAAATTTCACCGAAATTTTTTCAACCGGTGATTGAGTGGCGGAACGATAAGACGCTGAATAAATTTTTGAATCAGCCGTTTGAATTGACGTTGGCACTCGAAAAAAAGTGGTACGAGGAAATTTATTTGTGCGACGAAACGCAAGGGCTGTTCATAATTTTGGACAAGGCAACTGGGACGCCGCTCGGTACAAAGGGCTGGACGAATTTCGATGCGCAAAGACGGCGGTGCATTTCGGGGCGGCTTTTATTTGGAAATAAAAATTTCGCGCGGCATCCGGCGTTCACTGAAGGGATTTTGCTGGCGTACGACTACACTTTCGCGCGGGCTGACGTTCAGTTTTCGCACGTCGTGAAGGAAAATTTTAAGAGCGCGGAGCACATAAAAAAATTCGGCTTCGCAGAAAATACCGGCGAGGCTCAGTATCCGGCGGAACTTTTCGTTAACGGCATGGCTCAGCGCGAATATTTCTGCACGCGGGAAATGTACCTTGCGGCGCGGAAAAAGTTCGAGCGGTTTTTTGACAGGCGGTGAAACTTTGACGAACCTTGAAAAATACGACGGCGCTTTCAAAAATGCGCTGGGCGTGGCTGAAAGTGATTTGCCCGCGCTGAAATACGGCAGCGTTGCGGCGTGGGACTCCGCCGGTCACATGATTCTGATTGCCGAGCTGGAAGACACTTTCAAAATTTCGCTGGCGGTCGCCGATATTATGAAATTCAACTCCTACGCTGGCGGGCGCGAAATTCTTGAGCGCTACGGTGTAAAATTTGAGTAAAAAAATTTTTTAAACCACTTGTAAAATTTTGGCGGCTGTGGTAGTATACGATTTGAGGGACTTGCTGTAGGCGACAGCAAGCGCGGGTACAAGGCGAACAGAAACGAGGGCGTTCGGTGGCTCTCGTTTTTGGCTATATAGGAGGAATTTTTTTATGCGCGAACTGGAATTGAAATACGGCTGCAACCCGAATCAGAAGCCGGCGAAAGTTTTCGTGGATTCCGGCGAACTCCCGTTTGAAGTTCTGAACGGAAGACCCGGCTATATAAATTTGCTTGACGCGCTCAACGGCTGGCAGCTGGTACGCGAACTGCGCGAAGCAACGGGCTTACCGGCGGCGGCGTCCTTCAAGCACGTCAGCCCAGCAGGCGCGGCGGTAGGCGTTCCCCTCGACGACGTACTCAGAAAAATTTATTTCGCGGAAGGCGAGCTCAGCCCAATCGCCACTGCCTACGTTCGCGCGCGCGGCGCCGACAGGATGAGTTCTTACGGCGATTTCGCTATCCTCTCCGACGAGTGCGACGAGTCAACTGCCGATTACCTTAAACACGAAGTCAGCGACGGCGTTATAGCTCCCAGTTATACTGACAGGGCGCTGGAAATTCTCAAAAGCAAGCGCAAGGGCGGCTATCTCGTTTTGAAAGTCGACAAAGATTTCGAGCCGCCAGCGGTTGAACACAAGCAGGTTTTTGGCGTCACTTTTGAACAGAACCGCAACGATATGAAAATTTCCGCCGACTGCCTCAGCGATATTCCTACTGCGAACAAAAATTTTACCGACGCCGCTAAACGGGATTTGCTTATCGCGCTTATAACTTTGAAGTATACTCAGTCCAATTCCGTCTGCTACGCGAAGGGCGGGCAGGCGATTGGCATTGGCGCCGGTCAGCAAAGCCGCGTTCACTGCACCCGTCTCGCTGGCAGCAAGGCGGATTTCTGGTTTCTGCGCCAGAGCCCGCAGGTTTTGAATTTGCCGTTCAAGTCAGATGTTAAGCGCCCCGACCGCGATAACGCGATTGACGTTTACATTGGCGCGGAGAGCGAGGATATTTTGAGCGACTGGCAGCGCGTCTTTACCGTCAAGCCCGAAAAATTTACCGACGAACTCAAGCGCGACTGGCTGAAAAATCTCAAAGGCGTGGCGCTGGCGTCTGACGCATTTTTCCCGTTCGGCGACAATATCGAGCGCGCCCACAAGTCCGGCGTGGAATTTATCGCGCAGACCGGCGGCTCTATTCGTGACGATAATGTTATAGAAACCTGCGACAAGTACGGGATTGTTATGGCGATGACGCACATTCGCCTGTTCCACCATTGACATGCTGAAATTTTCGCGAATCGCGGACGTTGAGCGGCGGGTATTCCTGTACGCGTGCGGGCTGGCGTTTTTCCTGCCGCTGTCGAAGGCGGTCGGGAATATTTTTTTAGCGCTGACGCTGCTGGGCACGGTTCACCGGCTGATTCTGAAGCGCGACGACGTGACAGAAATTTTCCGCGCGTACGAAAAATTTTTTCTGGTGACGGGAATTTTGCTGGCGGCAGTATTCGTTTCGGCGCTGAGTTCAGAATTTCCGCTGGAAGGCGTGGGAAAATTTTTGGACAGGTATGTCTTCCACATGTCAGCGATGTTGCCGGTAATTTTGCTGCGATTCGAGCGACGACGAATAATTTTGCTGGCGGAATTTTTGCTGGCGGGCGTATTTTTCAGCAACCTGGTGACGGTTTTGCAGGCGCTGCCGCGTTTGGCGGAGGAAAACTGGCGGTTCGGCGGCACGATGACGCCAATGACGCAGGCGAGTTTGCTGGCGATGTTCCTGCCGGTCTTCGTGATTCTGTTCATGCACCTCAGCGGGCGGCGGAAAATTTTCTGCGCGCTGGCGATTTTAGTTGGGCTGGCGGCGGCGCTTTTCAACGGCACGCGCGGAGCCTGGCTTGCAATTTTAATTTTGACGCCGGCGGTTGTCAGTCTGTACTCGAAGAGCCGGCTGAAATCTTTAGGCGCAGTATTCGCCGTAGTCATACTCGTTGGTGGAATTTTCGCCGCGACGCCGACGCTTTCCAATCGATTTGCGACGCTGACAAATATCCACATGCAGTCAAATTCGGAGCGGCTGCTTATGTGGGAGAGCGCGCTGAAAATGTTTGAAGACCACCCGCTTTTGGGAATTGGCTACGGGCAGTACACGCGCGCCTATCAGACGCAGTACATTTCGCCGGAAGCGAAGGAGCCTCAGCAACAGCACGCGCATAACAATTTCATTCAGCTGCTGGCGGAGTGCGGGCTCGTTGGAGCGGCGGCGTTTCTGCTTGTCTGGGCGTACTTTTCGTACTTCAGTCTGAGCGGCTGGCTGAAGCGAAAAAATTTAGCGGACTTATTATTTTTCTGCGTGCTGTGGGGCTTGATGTTGCACGGTCTGACGGAATACAACTTTGAAACGTCGGTGCCGAGCAAAATTTTCTGGTATGCGCTGGGGTTATGCCTGGCGTACGACAGAAATTAATCGTGGGAGTTCTCTTTGTCGAAATAGTAAAGCTTGACGTACTTCGCCATTGTGTAATAGCAGTTGAAACCGGCGAGCACGAAGCCGAGCAGTCCGTCGCGGAAGCCGCCGCGAAACACGTACATTTTCAGCCACGCCCAGAGCGGATGCGCAACAATTTCAAACACGCTGGCACTTTTGCCGTCGGCGTGCATTTTTTTTGCCATGAGCGTGCTGTAGGTATTCATCTTGCCGAAATAATTTTCCCAGTCGCGGTAGGGGTAGTGAATAAGATATTTCGACGCGTCGATATTTTTTTCAGTTCGAGTGTGATTAATTTGCTGGTGAACGTAGCCGGTGACGTACGTGCCAGCTTTGGGGAGGAGCCGCGTCACGTAGTCGGGGAACCATCCGCCGTGGCGAATCGGTTTGCCCCAGAAATAGCTCAGCCGCGCGCAACGGTAAGCGAAATTTTTATCGTCCTGCGCGAGAAGTTTTTTAATTTCGGCGGCGAGTTCCGGCGTAGCGCGTTCGTCCGCGTCGATTATGAAAATCCAGTCGCACGTCGCCTGCTCAATCGCAAAAGTCTGCTGCGCGCCGAAGTCTCCGTTAAGCGCCCGCTGTACAACTTTCGCGCCCAGGTTCCGGCAAATTTCCGCAGTCTTATCCGTGCTGAAATCGTCGACGACAACAATTTCGTCCGCGAAACTTTTCACGCTGGCAATGCACGCGCCGATAAATTTTTCCTCGTTGCGCGCCAGAATCACCACTGACACCTTAGCCATCTCAATCCTCCAAATCTTGACAAGTCGCCATTCGCTGTCTAAGATTGTAACCGTTGAAAAATTTTTTTGCAACAGGAGGGGTGCGCTTTGAAAATTTTCAGGAACGATTGGGCGGAATACCTCGACGCCGAGCTGGAAAAGCCGTACTATCAGGAACTGCGGCAGTTTCTGATTGGCGAGTACCGGCGGCAGAAAATTTATCCCGACATGTACGATATTTTCAACGCGCTGCACTACACGAGCTACGCCGACACGAAAGTTGTGATTCTGGGGCAGGATCCTTACCATGAGCCAGGGCAGGCGCACGGCCTGAGTTTTTCGGTGCTGCCGGACGTGCCGCCGCCGCCGTCGCTGCAAAATATTTTCAAGGAACTGCACGAAGATTTGGGCTGCAAAATTCCGAACAACGGCTGTCTGAAATATTGGACGGAGCAGGGCGTTTTACTTTTGAACGCGGTGCTGACGGTACGCGCGCACGCCGCCAATTCGCACAAGGGGCACGGCTGGGAAATTTTCACCGATAAAATTATTTCGCTCCTCAACGAGCACGAACGCCCAATCGCGTTTATTTTGTGGGGACGCCCAGCCCGCGCGAAAAAGTCCATGATAACCAACCCGCGTCACTTTATCGTTGAGTCGGCGCACCCCAGCCCGCTCTCGGCTTTCAACGGATTTTTCGGCAGCAGACCTTTTTCTAAGGTCAACAATTTTCTGGCGTCAGTCGGCGAAAAGCCAATCGACTGGCAGATTCCCGACGTTTGACAAGACGCCACGATTTAAAATAAAATATGCGGAATTATTTTGACTGGCGGTGAATGGCTTATGCTTGAAATAAAAAATCTTCGCGCGGGCGTCGACGGTAAGGAAATTCTGCGCGGTCTGAATTTGACGGTCGGCACCGGCGAAATTCACGTGATTCTCGGTCCGAACGGCTCCGGCAAATCCACACTCATGAATGTGATTCTAGGGCACCCGAAGTACGAAATTACTGGCGGCGAGATTATTTTCGACGGCGAAGATTTAACGGCGCTGAAAACTTTTGAGCGGGCGCGGCGCGGAATTTTCCTTTCGTTCCAGACGCCGGAGGAAATTCCTGGTATAACTGTGGAGAATATGCTGCGGACGGCGGCGCAGTCTGTCAGCGGCGAAAAAGTTAAAATTCTGCCCTTCCGCAAAAAACTTTACGCGATGATGGACGAACTCCAAATCGACAGGAGCTACGCCGGACGCTACATGAACGTCGGCTTCAGCGGCGGCGAAAAAAAGCGCAACGAAATTCTTCAGCTTTTAATGCTTGAGCCGAAACTGGCGCTGCTTGACGAAACCGATTCCGGGCTTGACGTTGACGCTGTGCAGATTGTTTCGAGCGGCGTTGCGAAATTCCACAGCGCGGAAAATTCCTGTATAATCATCACGCATAACACGCAGATTTTGAAAAATTTGACTGTCGACAAAGCTCACGTTCTTCTGAACGGACGGATTGTAAAAAGCGGCGGCGCGGAACTCGTCAGCGAAGTTTCGGAGCGCGGCTACGCACATTTTGAAGAGGAATTTGCATGATTATAAAAAGACTCGCGTGGATTATCCTGACGGCGATTGTCGGCGCGCTGGGCATAATAGTTGGATTTTGCGTCGCGCAGGGGATTAACACGAAAAATCTCACGAATCTCGCAAGGTTCGTCGGCGCAATGAATTTTATCGAGACGCATTACGTGCAGGAAGTCGACGAAGATAAACTGGTTGACGGCGCGATAAGCGGAATGGTTCGTTCGCTGGGCGACCCGCATTCAATTTACCTTGAGCCGCGCCTCTACAGCCAGCTGAAGGCGGACACGACCGGCAGTTTCGGCGGAATTGGCGTTTACATGGGCTTCCGCGAAGACGGCGTTTACGTGCTTGGCGTCATTCCCGAAAGTCCTGGCGAAAAAGCTGGGCTGAAGGCTGGCGATGTAATTCTGGCGGTAAATTCTCAGCCAACGAGTGAAATTGAGCCGAGCGAAGTTGCGCTGAAAATTCGCGGCGAAGTCGGCAGTACCGTTTCGCTCCTGATTCACCGCGACGGCGAGGAAGATAAAACTTACGAAATCACGCGCGACGTTATCAAGGTTCAGACCGTGGCGGAAAAAATGCTCGACGACCGGCTGGGCTACATCAGAATTTCCAGTTTCAGCGAGAACACTGGCAAGGAATTTAAGGCGGCGCTGAAAAATCTTGAGAGCCAGGGAATGCGCGGCGTGATTCTGGATTTGCGGCAGAATCCTGGCGGCGTTATCACCAGCTGCGTTGAAATTGCCAACGAAATTGTTCCCGCCGGCCCGATTGTTTCGGTTATTCAGCGCAACGGCGAAAAGGAAGTTTACATGTCAAGTCTAGACCACCCGAAATTTCCAATCGTCGTGCTGCTCGACCAGAACAGCGCCAGTGCCTCCGAACTTTTATCCGGCGCGCTGCAGGACACAAAAGCGGCGGTTGTCGTCGGCACGAAATCTTACGGCAAGGGCTCGGTACAAACGGTTATGCCGCTGTTTCAGGACGACGGTTTGAAACTCACGATTGCGAAGTATTACACGCCGCTCGGCAGGAGCATTGACGGAATTGGAATTGAGCCGGACGTTGAAGTTAAGCTTGACGCGCCGCTTACTATCAACCGTGAGTTGAGCGCGGAAACTTTTGACGACGCGCAGCTCCTCAAGGCGGAGGAAATTTTGAACGGGCAAATTGACGCTGGAAAAATTCTGTTCGATTGAAATGTTTGAATTTGAGTTTATGCGTAACGCACTATGTGCAGTAGTTTTAGTGACGCCGCTTTTTGGAATTTTGTCGACGATGGTAGTTTCAAATCGCATGGCGTTTTTTTCAGATTCGCTGGGGCACGGCGCGTTCACGGGGATAGCGTTGGGCGCGCTCCTTGGCGTTGGCTCGGAAATTGTCGGACTGCTGGCGTTTTCAATAATTTTCGCGTTGCTGATAACGTACATAAAAAATCGAGCGCACAGCGGCGCGGATACGGTAATTGGCGTGTTCAGTTCGACGGCGATAGCGCTGGGCTTAATGCTCATGTCGGCGGGCGGGCAGTTCAACAAATTTTCGCGGTTCCTGATTGGCGACCTGCTGAGCATAACGCGGGAAGAACTGTTCGCGCTGGCGGCAGTATTCGCGGCGGTAATAGTGGCGTGGATTTTTTTATTTAACCGGCTGCTGATTTCCTCGGTGAACAAAACGCTCGCGCGGAGCCGTGGAATTAAAACGCAGGCAGTCGAAGCGATTTTCGCGGTAATGTTAGCGGTCGTCGTGGCGCTGTCAATCCAGTGGGTCGGAATTTTGATAATCAACGCGCTGCTGGTTTTACCGGCGGCGGCGGCTCGCAACGTCACCAATTCCGTGAAGTCGTACCACGCGCTGAGCGTAGTCTTCGCGCTGGCGTCAGGCTTAACGGGATTATTTCTGGCGTATGAATTAAATTCGGCGGCGGGCTCGACAATCGTGGTCGTGGCGGCGGCAATTTATTTCGTCACGCTGATTTTGAAGCCGCGATTCGTAAAATAAATTTTCGCTCTGAAGAAATTCGGGGCGATTTTTTTTGCGCTATCTGATATAATCTACAAAAAAATTTTGACTGAAGGAAAGATTTTGAGCAGAAATTTAGCAGTGATTTTAGTAGCGCTGTCGGGCGTGTGCTGGGCTAGCTCCGGCGTGGCTGTGCAGGATTTTTTCAGCCACTCGACAAAGACTCCGCTGGAGCTGACGAATGTGCGAATGTGCTCGGCGGGATTTATAATGCTGGCGCTTTTATTTTTGCGCGGGAAGTTCAGGCTGACGGCGGCGCGGCTCAATCGCAAGCCGAAGCTCTGGCTGCACCTTTTGATTTACGGGATAATCGGAATTGTCATGGTGCAGTTCACGTACTTCAAAGCGATCTCAATCGGCGGGGCGGCGCCAACGACGGTCATTCTGTCAGCGACGCCGGCGATTGTTGTTATCTGGGAGGCGCTCTACAGCAGAAAATTTCCGGCGCCGGTAGAAATTCTGGCGGTGGTGCTGGCGATAGTCGGCGTATTTTTGCTGGTGACGGGCGGCGATATGTCAAAATTCTCGGTGCCGCTGGGCTGTGCAGTTTGGAGTTTAGCGAGCGGCGCGGCGTTTGCATTCAGCATGATTTTCGGGAAAGTTCTGTTCGCTGAAAAAATCTCGCCGGTGTTCATGACGAGCGTTGGAATGTTCGTGGGCGGGCTGCTGACGTTCGCGCTGATTGACGGATTCGACTGGGCGCCGTTTTTCGCGCGGGAAACGATTTTCGACGTGGCGTGGATAATAATTTTCGGGACGGTCGTGGCGTTTTTGATTTTCAACGTCGGGCTGAAACTGATAACGCCGGAGGAAGCGGCACTGGCGGAGCTGGCGGAACCGGCGTCGTCGGTCGTGCTGAGCTACTTCGCGTTCGGGACGGTCTTCGGCTTAGTTGAATCGTTCGGAATGGTTTTAGTACTGCTGGCGATTTTGTCGCCGATTATCGCTAAAAAATTTGCGTGAGGAATGTTTGAAATGCGGGAGAAATTTTTGACGGCGGCGGTGGCGCTGGGAATTTTCGCGGTGATGTTCGCGCTGAATGACTTGATGCCGCTGCACAGGGACGACTACGATTACTCGCTGATATGGGGGACGGCGACGCACATAAATTCGCTGGCGGACGTTTTCGAGTCGACGTGGCGGCATTATTTTGAGCACGGCGGGCGGATTATCACGGTATTCTGGCTAAATTTATTTTTGTGGCTGGGAAAAATTCCGTTCGACGTGGCAAATGCGCTGATGTTCGTGGCGCTGGTAGTTTTGATTTACGTGCACGCGCGGCGGGCGCTGAAGTTCAACGAGCCGTGGATTTTGGCGGCGGCGGGGCTTTTAGCGTGGCTTTGTCTGCCGCATTTCGGGGAAGTTGCAATTTGGAAGAGCGGCTCGACGGTTTACCTTTGGTCAGCGGTGCCGGTCGCGGTATTTTTGCTGCCGTACAATTTCGCGCTGGCTGGGCGGAAGTTCGGTGGAAAAATTTTCGCAGTTGGAATGTTTGCGCTGGGAATTGTGGCGGGCTGTTCGGTAGAAAATCTGGCGGTGACTGTCACGGTGATTTCTCTGGCGGCGTCGGCGAAGTTAAAGGAAAGCTGGATGGCGGCGGGCGCGCTGGGGAATTTAATTGGGCTGGCGGTACTTTTAGCGGCGCCAGGAAATTTTGTGCGCTACGATGTACAGGGCGCGGGCAAGGGAATTTTTGCGCACGTCGGGAACCAAATCGCTGGCAACGCGGAAATGCTGATATTCCTGCTGCCGGTGGTGCTGGTAATTTTCTGCGCGATTGGCGTTTTGAAAAATTCGTCGCCTAAACCGCCGCGCGTCAACAAAATTTTAGTTGGAGCGGTTGGAATTTTTCTGCTGTCGTACTTTGGCGGAAATTTAATCAGCGGGGCGATTCATGACTTTTTCGCGGGCGTAATTTTCCCAGTGCTCAACCCCAGCGTGAAATTTATGGAGCGGTTTGATAACTTCATGGCGAAATCTGAGGAGTTCGTGATTTACGCGCTGATACTGGCGACGATTTTCCTGCCGCTGAAAAATTCGCTGGGCGTGACGAAAATCAGCCTGCGTTCGGCGTTGAAGTTCGAGCCGGTAAGCTACGCGGCGACGCTTCTGGCTCTGGCGCTGTTCAACAATCTGGTGATGATTGGCGCGCCGACTTTCCCATCGCGGGCGACGTTCAGTTCCGTGGTGATGATTCTGATTGGCGCGGTGGCGATTTTGAGGATACCGGCGGTCAGTGAAAAATTCTCGCGCAACGTGATTTTAAAAGCTGGAGCGGTGCTGATTGGCGGCTTCACGATAATTTCGGCGCTGGTTATCACTAAGGAACTTCGCGCGGAAAATGACTGGAGGATTTCCGCCGTTCAAAAGGCCGCCGCCGAAAATAAATCTGAAGTCACCTTCACGCCCATTGAAATAAAAAATCGCGCGCTGCGTCACGTTTTCTACGTCGACTTCGACAACAGCGTCACGACGGGCGGCCTGTGCAAATTTTACGGTATCGAAAAAATTTCTGTTAAGGAGTAATTTTTTATGAATGAAAAAATCAGCGAGTTCAGGAGCTGGATTCTCAGCCAGCGGATTCCCAGCGGCACAATCGAGGACGCCGGCGACACGATTAAAATCACGACGCCCAGCGCGACCGGCGAGGTTACTTTCAACGACCTTGACGTTTTCATTATCGAAATGAAAGTGGAAAATCGCGCGGACGGCGAAAATAAATTTTACCTGCACTTCGAGTTCGTCGACCTGGCGGCGGCTAAGGAAAATTTCACGGCGATGCTGCGCGCTCTGAACGAGACTAATAAAAACCGCGTGCTGAAAATTTTGTTCAGCTGCACCGGCGGCCTGACTACCGGCTACTTCGCGGAAAAAATGAGCGAGGCGTCTGCGATTCTCGCGCGGAAATTTGAATTCAACGCCGTGCCGGAGGCGAAACTCTACGAAGTCGGCGGCGGCTACGATATTATCATGATTGCGCCGCAGATTGGCTACAAGCTCCAAAAAATCAGCGATAAATTTCCTGACACGCTGGTCATGAAGATTCCGCCGAAAATTTTCGCTGCATACGACGCCAATGAGCTTATCAAATTTTTCAACTGGTTCGCGCGCTACGGAATGGAGTGAATTATTTTGAAAAACGAAAAACTTGTTGCAGATTACAAGGCGTGGATTCTCAGCCAGAAAATTCCTGACGGCAAAATTGTTGACGCTGGCGACTCGATTAAGATTTCGACTAGCTACGCGGCGGGCGAAGTCAACTTCCACGACCTTGACGTTTTCATTATCGAAATGAGCCTGACGAATCTGGCGGACGGTGAAAACAGATTTTACCTGCACTTCGAGCTGAAGGATTTGGACTACGCCGAGGAACTTTTCAGACAGATGATTGAGACGCTTACCGAGCTCAAAAGCCAGCAGAGCGTAAAAATTTTGCTGAGCTGTACCGGCGGTATGACTACCAGCTTTTTCGCGGAGAAACTAAACGAGGCTGTGAAACTTTTGTCGCTGGACTACGAATTTGCCGCCGTGCCCTTCCACA
>CAJOGX010000012.1:0-11593 GCA_905234175.1 uncultured Selenomonadaceae bacterium
TGCGGTATCGAAAAAATTTATGACAACGGTTTGGAAATGTGGATAAGCGACGAAGACAAGGCGTCGGCTGATAAAATTTTCCGCGCGAATTTTGCTGCCGGTACGAAGGTTGTGGCGTTCAACATTGGCGCGAGCTGGCTGACCAAGCGCTGGATTGACAGCTATTTCGCTGAGTGCGCGGATAATCTCGTTGCGCGCGGCTACGGCGTGGCGTTCCTCGGCGGCGAAATGGATAAGGGCATTGTTGAAACCTGCGTCGCGCAAATGCACCGGCGCGAAAGTGAGCTCGTGAAAATTTTTACCGGCACGCTGACTCTGGCGCAAGTCGCCGGCTTTCTCGACAAATGCGTTTTGATGCTGACGACGGATTCGGGACCCATGCACATTGGCGTTGCGAGGAATATTCCAATCGTGACGATGTTCGGCGCCTCGCCGGTGCCTGGCTTTTACCCCTACGACGCGAAAGACGTGCTGGTTAAGACGCCGGTTGACTGCCACCCCTGCGGCGAGCACATTTGCCCGAAGACCGGCGCTGAAATTCTCGCCTGCATGAAAAAAATTCCCGTCAGCGTCGTCATGAAGTACGTCGACGAGCTGCTGGAAACTTACGGCGTGCCCGCTGAAAAAATCCCGCGCAACCACGGAAATTATCAGTGCCGCGTTATCGAACTGTGAGGAATTTTTATGAACCACGAAGCTTTGAAAAATTTCGTAGCGGACGGCGTGGAAAAATGCCGCGTGCTGGTTGTCGGCGACGCCATGCTCGACAAATACTATTTCGGCGAAGTCACGCGCATTTCACCCGAAGCGCCCGTTCCAATCAACCGCGTCACGAAAATTAAGGAGACGCTCGGCGGCGCGGCTAACGTTGCGCACAATCTCGCGCTGCTGGGTTGTCAAACTTCGCTCATCGCGCAGGCTGGCGCTGACGTTCACGGCGAAACGCTGACGAAAAAATTAATTTCGCGCGGGATTGACGTTACTGGCGTCGTTCAAACTGAAAAGCCTACCACGACGAAAATTCGCGTTATCGGCGGCAATCAGCAAATGCTCCGGCTTGACTTTGAGGATACGGCGGCGGCGGACGCTCAGGAAATTCTGACGGAAGTTTTCGCGCGGCTGGAAAATGTTGACGCCGCTATAATTTCTGATTATGGTAAGGGCGTCTGCACCGAGGAAATTTGCGCGGAAATTATTCGCGCGTGCCGGTCGAAAAATAAAATCGTCGTAGTTGACCCGAAGGGCGACGACTGGCAGAAATATTCCGGCGCAAACTTTATCACGCCGAATCTGAAGGAACTCAACGCCGTCCTGCCGAAAAAAATTTCTAACGTTGACGCGGAAGTTGAAGCGGCGGCGCGCGGCGTCATAGAAAAATTTGCGCTTGAAGGATTGGTAGTGACGCGCTCGGCGGAAGGCTTGACGCTGGTTGACGGCGAAAAAATTTTCCACGTCAAGGCGAAGGCGCAGGAAGTTTTCGACGTGTCGGGCGCGGGCGATACCGTAATTGCAGTATTCGCGATGGGCATAGCGGGAAAATTAAAATCTGAGCTGGCGGCGTACCTGGCGAACGCGGCGGCTGGCGTGGTCGTGGCGAAAGTCGGAACCTACGCAGTAAGTCGCGCGGAACTTTTGCAAACTTTGGAGGGATAACTGAAATGATTATTGTGACTGGCGGCGCCGGTTTTATCGGCAGCAACATTGTGCGGGCGCTGAACGAGCGCGGCGAGGACGATATTTTAATCGTCGACAATCTCGGCACGGGCGAAAAATATAAAAATCTTGTCGGACTGGAATTTCTTGACTACATGCACCGCGAAGACTTCATTGGCGCGCTTTTAAACGGGATTTTCGACGCGGCGGACATTGAAGTCATTTTCCACGAAGGCGCCTGCTCCGACACGATGAACTACGACGTCAATTACATGATTCAGACGAACTACGAATATTCCAAGGCGCTGTTCAATTTTTGTCTGGAGAGCGAAATTGATTTTATTTATGCGTCGAGCGCGTCGACCTACGGCGGCGGCGTGAACGGTTTCCGCGAAGTTGAGCCCTGCGAAGACGCGCTGAATCCCTACGCTTTTTCCAAGCTGCTGTTCGACCGCTACGTTCGCCAGAACCTCCACGACGCTGACAATAAAGTTATCGGCCTGCGCTATTTCAACGTTTTCGGGCCGCAGGAATTTCACAAAGGGCGCATGGCGTCAATCGTTTATCAGATGTACAGCCAGATTAAAAAATCCGGCGTGATAAAACTTTTCGGGGGCACCGACGGCTACGAGGACGGCGAGCAGCGGCGCGATTTTATTTACGTCAAAGACGTGGCGGCCGTCAATCTCTGGTGCTGGGACAACGAAGAACTTGCCAGCGGAATTTACAACTGCGGCACCGGTCACGCCACGACGTTCAACGAAGTCGCTCGCGCGGTGATCGAAGCGCTCGGCACGGGAAAAATTGAGTACGTAGATTTTCCGCCGGAGCTGAATGGAAAATATCAGAGTTTCACGCAGGCCGACACGAAAAAATTACTTCGCGCGGGCTACGACGGCGGTTTCACGCCAATTAAAAACGCCGTCCGCGAGTACTGCGAATTTCTCGACGAAGGCGGTTACTATAGATGATTCAAAACATAAATCGGCGCGTGGTAGCGGAATTTCTGGCGATAGCGGCGGTGCTCTGCGCGATTGGCTACTTTTTACACTGCCAGATTTCCAGCAGGCTTGACGACTCATTGGAAGAAAGCGTCCTGCGGCACATAAACACCGTTTCGCACATGATTAACCACGACCTTGGCAAGGAACTGCAGGAAATGCACATAACCGCCAGAATGATTGAGCACGGGCAACTTTCGCTTGAGTCTATTGAAACTCTTTCGCGCGCGCTGAAAAGCGATTTGTATTCATTCGGCGTGGTGCGCTCGGACGGCTCTTTGGTGAAAGGCGCAGCTTTGCGGGAGGAAAATTTCAAAGACATTGAGGAAGCTTTCAACGGCGAGGACGTGATAAATTACGGCGGGTCGCGCGGTCTGATTTTTGCCGTGCCGGTTAATGTTGGCGGCGAAACCTGCGCGCTTTACAAACTCCACGCTGAAAAAAATATTCCCGCGCTGTTCGATATTATCAGCTACGACGGGCTGGGGCGCATAACCATTGAAAATACAAGCCACGACGTTATCGAGCTCACGAAATCCAAAAACGACGAGCTTTACAACGAACTTTATCTTCAGGACGATTTTCGGGAAAAATTTTTTAACGAGGTTGCGCTGAAACTTCTCTACCAGGACAGGGCAGTCAGCCATTTTGAATACAAAGGCGAAGAATTTCTCGGCTTCGGCGCGAGCGTTTACAATAACAAGCTGTATCTTTTCGGGATTGTGACGCGCGACGCTATTGCCGCCGGAATGGATTTGCTCCATATTGGAATGATTATCGGAATGACTGCGTTTATGCTGATTCTGACTGGATTTGCGCGCGCCGCCGTCAAGTCCGCCGAAAATAAGGAACTGCGCGTAGAAAAAACTGCCGCCCTTCAGGCCAGTAAAACAAAATCCGAATTTCTCTCCAACATGAGCCACGAAATTCGCACGCCAATCAACGCAATTCTCGGCATGAACGAAATGATTCTGCGCGAATGCACCGACGCCCAGATTCTCGAATACTCCGAGAACGTCAAGAACGCCAGCAACAATCTCCTCGGCATTGTCAATGATATTCTGGATTTTTCCAAAATCGAAGCCGGCAAAATGGAAATTATTCCTGTCGAATACGAGCTGAGTTCCCTGCTCAACGATTTGGTAAACATGATTCACAAGCGCGCGGAGGATAAGGGCTTGAAATTTATCGTCAACGCCGACAAAAATCTCCCGACGATTCTTTACGGCGACGAAATTCGCATTAAGCAGGTCGTGACGAACATTCTCATTAACGCCGTCAAGTACACCGAGCGCGGCAGCATCACCATGACCGTCGAGAGCGTCCAGCGTTCCGCCGACAAAATTACGATTAAATTCAGCGTCAGAGATACCGGCATTGGCATTAAGCAGGAGGATATTCAAAAACTTTTCAGCGCGTTCGAGCGGATTGAGGAAAAACGCAACCGCACGATTGAGGGCACCGGCCTCGGCATGAATATCACGAAGAAATTGCTGAACATGATGGGAACGAATCTGCGCGTCGAGAGCGTTTACGGCGAAGGTTCAAATTTCTGGTTCGAGATTGAACAGAAAATTATCAGCGCCGAGCCGATTGGCGACTTCGAGGAATCTTTCAGAAATTCGCTCCGCCAGCACAAAGTTTACCACGAAAAATTCACTGCGCCCGACGCAAAAATTCTCGTCGTCGACGATACCCCGATGAATCTTACCGTTGTCAAGGGTTTGCTCAAACAGACGAAAATTCAGATTGACACGGCGGAAAGCGGCTTCGAGTGCCTGAATCTCGTGCTGAAAAATCGCTACGATATTATTTTCCTCGACCACAGAATGCCGGAAATGGACGGGATTGAAACTCTGCAGGAAATGAAAAAACTGCCGGAAAACTTCAACGGCAGCGTGCCGGTTATTTCTCTGACGGCGAACGCAATTTCCGGCGCCCGCGAACAGTACCTCGCCGCCGGCTTCAAGGATTATCTAACAAAGCCGATTAACAGCGTCAAGCTTGAAGAAATGCTCATGAAGTATCTGCCCGCTGAAAAAATTCAGGCAGCGAGTGAAACTCCCGCGCCCGCCGAAGATTTGAACCTTCCCGACTGGCTCAAAAAAGTTGACGGCCTTGATACGAAAGAAGGCGTGACTCATTGCGGCGACGCTGATTTGTACGTGGAGGCGCTGAAAGTTTTCGTAAATTCCGTTTCGCGCGGCGCCGACGAAATTCAAAGCTACTTCGACGCCGGCGACTGGAAACTTTACACAACCAAAGTCCACGCGCTCAAAAGTTCCGCCCGCGTTATCGGCGCCGTTGAACTTTCGGAAAAAGCGCGCCACCTTGAAGAGGCTGGCAATTCCGGCAACGTCGACGAAATTCAGCAGGATACCGCGCCGCTTCTGGAACTCTACCGTAGTTACGCGGAAAAACTTTCGCCGCTGGTTGAGGTCGAGGCGGACGATTCAGATAAACCGCTGATTGAGCCCGACGCGCTGGAAGAGGCTTATGAGGCTATGCGCGAGGCGGCGGCTGGCTTTGACTTCGACACGCTGGAATTTGTTCTGCAGAATCTTGAGGAATACCGGCTGCCCGAAGATGAATCCGCACGCTACATGGAAATTAAAGCCGCCGCTGAAAATCTCGACTGGGAGAAAATTAATCAGCTGCTGAAATAGCGGTTTGTGCCCTACTTTCTTTGTGCCTGCAACTGCGATGAGTAAGAGCAGTTGCTAAGAAAGTAGCAAAGAAAGCTCGTTCGCTACGGTCACATCCGGCGACCGACGCTCACAGGCCGCCCGTCCTTGGGCGGCCACTTTTCTTTTTCGACTAAGTTATAATTGCAGCGTATTTTTATACAAGGCTATCGATTTCCTTAAAAAGTTCGGCGACGAGCTCGGATTCAGGAACGCAGCGGACGATTTCGCCCCTGCGGAAAACAATCCCCTCGCCATTGGAACCGGCAATGCCAACGTCAGCACTGCGCGCCTCGCCAGGCCCGTTGACGATACAGCCCATAACGGCGACCGTCAAATTTTTATCGACGGTTGCCAATTTTTTTTCGACTTCGGCGGCGATTTTCGGCAAATCGATACTCGTGCGCCCGCAGGTCGGGCAGGCAATGAGCGTCGCGCCGTACTCACGCAAACCGAGAGCTTTCAGAATTTCGCGGGCAACTTTAACTTCGACGACAGGATCGCCAGTCAGCGAAACGCGAATCGTATCGCCAATCCCCTCGGCAAGCAGCGCGCCAATTCCGACGGCAGATTTTATCACGCCGCTGTTGACCGTGCCCGCCTCAGTAATTCCAACGTGCAGCGGATAATTCACGCGCTGGCTGATTAATCTGTACGCCGCCAGTGTCAAAGGAACGTCGTGCGCCTTCAGCGAAATTTTTATGTCGAAAAAGTTTTCCGCCTCCAGAATTTTGACGTGTTCCAGCGCAGATTCAACCAGCGCTTCAGCGGTAACGCCGCCGTACTTCGCTAAAATTTTCCGGCTGAGCGAACCCGCGTTCACGCCAATGCGAATTGGAATTTTTTTCGCCTTAGCCGCCGCCACAACTTCCCTGACGTGAGCCGCGCCGCCAATATTCCCAGGGTTGAGCCTCAAAGCCGCCACGCCCTGCGCGATACTCTCAAGCGCCAGTTTATAATCAAAATGAATGTCAGCGATAACCGGCACGTCGACGCGGGAAATAATTTCTCGCAGATTTTTCGCCGCCGCCATATCTGGAACGGCAACGCGGACAATGTCACAGCCCGCCCGCTCAAGTTCCTGAATTTGCGCAACGGTTGACTCCGTGTCGGTCGTCTTCGTGTTCGTCATGGACTGAACGCTGACCGGCGCGCCGCCGCCAATTTTAACTTTTCCAACTGAAATCTGCCGCGTCATTTCGTAAACACCCGAATCAAATCGCTCGTCGTCGCGTAGAGCGTGAGCGCCAGAAGCAGTGCAATTCCCACGCGCTGTGTGTACATCAAAGCCTTTGCGCTCATTGGTTTGCCGCGCACCGCCTCAATCACTAAGCTGACGAAATGCCCGCCGTCCAGCGCCGGTACAGGCAGCAAATTTATTATCCCCAGATTCAAACTCAGCAGCGCCGCGAAATTTAAAAGCGGCACGAAGCCCGTTTCGGCGACCTGCCCAGCCATCTGCGCAATTCCGATTGGCCCTGCAAGTTCCGCCTGCGAAGGCGCCATGAAAATTTCGGCAAGCGCGTCCAGCATGAATATGATTATATTTTTCGTGTGCTCAACCGCCAGCGAAAATGCCGTGGCTAAATCCTGCTCTTCGTATACCGTCGAGCTTTGTATTCCGACAAGTGCGCGCTGAGATTTTTCGTCGAACTTCGGCGCTAAGGAAACCGTGGCAGTTTGCGAATCGCGTTCGTAGGAAATTTCAACCGGCACGCCAGCTTCAGCAGTTTTCAGTTTCGTAACAAAATCGTCCCACGTCGTGACAGTTTCGCCGTTGAGCGTCAGAATTCTGTCGCCAACGTGAAGCCCCGCGTCGTCCGCCGGCATATCCTGAATGATACCGCCAATGACCGGCTCCGTCGAAGGCCTGGCGACGCCTACCGCCACATAAATTCCGAAAAATAAAACCACCGGCAGAATGAAATTCATCGTCGAACCGGCGAGGATAACAATCATGCGCGAAAGAACGGGCTTTTCGCAGAAACCGCGCTCGCCCGCAGAATTATCGCTGGGATCCATTCCGGCAATGTCGTTGAACCCGCCCAGCGGAATTGCGCGCAGAGAATATTTAGTTTCGCCGCGTTTCGCGCTGAAAATTTTCGGTCCGAACCCTATCGCAAATTCGTCGACGCGCATTCCCGTCAGCTTCGCCGTGATAAAATGCCCGAACTCGTGCACCAGTACCAGCAAGCCGAATACGAACACCGCCGCAAGTATCGTCAGTATCAATGCAAATTCCTCCGTAAAAATCTAAACCAACAATCAAAGCATTTTACAGATTCGCGCGGATTATGTCAACGCAAAAAAGAGCGCCTGCAAATTTACAGACGCCCAGAATTTTTATGTTGCCGTGAAAATTTTAATCTTTGGAAAGGTCGCTGCCGTCTTTGAGCCAGCTCATCATGCCGCGAAGTTTGGCGCCGACCTGTTCGATTTGGTGTTCAGCGTGAATGCGGCGCTGCGCGAGGAAGTTGGCACGGCCAGCCGCGCGGTTTTCGACGAGCCATTTGTTGGCGAAGGTGCCGTTCTGAATTTCTTCGAGCGCCTTCTCCATAGCCTTACGAACTTCCGGCGTGATAATTTTCGGGCCGGTCGTGTAGTCGCCGAACTCCGCCGTGTCGCTGATGGACTTGCGCATTTTCGCCATGCCGCCTTCGTACATGAGGTCGACGATAAGTTTCATTTCGTGGAAAGTTTCAAAGTAAGCGATTTCGGGCTGGTAGCCTGCAGCGACGAGGACTTCAAAGCCATTCTGAATCAGATGAGTTACGCCGCCGCAGAGCACGCATTGTTCGCCGAAGAGGTCGGTTTCAGTTTCTTCCTTGAAAGTTGTCTGCAAAACGCCAGCGCGAGTGCCGCCGATTCCGCGCGCATAAGCCAGCGCGATATCAAAGCATTTGCCGGTTGCGTCCTGCTCGATTGCGAAAACGTCGGGAACGCCGCTGCCTTCAACGAAAGTACGGCGAACAAGATGGCCAGGACCCTTCGGCGCAACCATGAACACGTCAACATTTTTCGGCGGGATAATCTGCTTGAAGTGAATGTTGAAGCCGTGAGCAAACGCCAGCGCCGCGCCGTCCTTCAGATTCGGGGCGATTTCGTTTTTGTAAACGTCCGCCTGCTTCTCGTCCGGAATGAGAATCATAACAATATCAGCGGCTTTTACGGCGTCCGCAACGCTCAGAACTTTCAAGCCCTGGCTTTCGGCGACGGCTTGGGACTTCGAGCCCTCGTACAGACCGACGACGACATTAACGCCGCTTTCCTTGAGGTTGAGCGCGTGCGCGTGCCCCTGGCTACCGTAGCCGATAATCGCGACGGTTTTGCCGTTCATGATTTCCCAGTTGACGTCTTGGTCATAGTAAGTTTTTGCCATAGTATTCCCTCTCCTGATGATAATCGTTTATAGTATTATCACCGCGTTCCAGCGCAACAAGGCCGGTGCGGATGACTTCCAAAATCCCGTAAGGCGCCAGCAGTCTTAAAAGCGCCGTAACTTTTTCGTCGTCGCCAGTGATTTCAAAAATCAGATTTGCGGGCTGAACGTCGACGACATGCGCACGGAAAAGCTCAGCCATTTTCAAAACGTCGAGACGGCTGGTATCGTCCGCTTTGACTTTTATCAGCGTCATT
Source organism: uncultured Selenomonadaceae bacterium (assembly GCA_905234175.1). Classification (GTDB taxonomy): domain Bacteria; phylum Bacillota; class Negativicutes; order Selenomonadales; family Selenomonadaceae; genus Quinella. The sequence continues at coordinate 8,975 of CAJOGX010000012.1, forward strand.
CCGCGCGTGACTGCCATTGCCGAATCGAGCCGCTGTACCGCGCGAACGACCGGCATTTTTTCCAGCTGCTTTATCATCTGGTCAATTAAGCTCAAGTCGCCGTGCACCACGACGGTTATGCGCGAAAACTCCGGCGATTGCGTCACGCCGACTGACAGGCTGTCGATATTAAATTCCCGCCGACTGAACATGCTGGCAACCCGCACTAAAACGCCTGGCTGATTTTCTACGTAGACTGACAAAACATGTTTCATTAGAAAAATCTCCCCTGAAAATTTCCGCTGTGTATTGTAGCACCATTCGCCGAAAGTTTCAAGTGAAAAAAATTTTTTTGCAAATTGTCCCGTCGTACCACCACAAACGAAAATTTTTGTGCTATGATTCGCGCAGAGTTGAAAATTAAACTTCAAAGGATTGGATTAATCAGGGAGGATTTTAATCATGGGACTTTTGAATTTGGCAGGAGAATTGATCGTAGGGACGCTGAAAGTTGGCGTGGCGGTCGGCGGAGCACTGCTCGGCGCGGCGTTTGAAAGCGCAAGCCAGGCGCAGAACGTTCGCAACAGCTCCGGCAGCATGAGCAACGCGGAATTGCTGAACGGCTATCTTGATAAAAGTAATTCGATGTCGACGCGCATTGGCTACGGCGCGGCTCTTCAGGACAGGTACAGGAAATAATTCACGGCTAAAGTTTTTCATATCTCCTTTCGGCTCGGACTTAGCGGTTCGAGTCTTTTTTGTTGAAAAAATTTTTTTGCAGGGAAAATTTTCAACGCGGCGAATGTTTAGCCACATGAGACAGGTAATTTTAACTTTCGCGCGGGGCTGGAAGATTTTCGTGGCAATCGCGGCGATGATGACGATACAGCTAATTTCGCAGGGGCAATTTTTTTTATGCGGCTCAATCTTAATCGGCGCGTTGCTGGCTTTTTTTTATTTCGTGTCAGCGGCGGCGAGGCTGGAGGCGGCGGCGAAAATGAATCAGGCGCAGGCGAAACGCACAATGCTTGTTGGCTTAATCCTGCGCCTGCTGATGATTTCAGTTGTCTTTGCGGTGGCGGCGCGCATTTCCACGGAGCTTTTTCTGGCGTCGGGAGCGTGCTTCGTCGCCTTCTACATAACCGCGCTCGGAGTTCTGATTTACGCCGGAAGGGGGTGAATTTATGGAGCATATTGGTGTCCGCGAGACTGTAAAGTTCATGGGTTTGACGTTCAACTGGGAAACGCTGTGCATGACGTGGCTGGCAATGGCTATCGTGATAATAATTTCCTGTCTCGCCGTCCGCAGTTTAAAAGTAATTCCGCAGGGCTGGCAAAATTTTATTGAAATGGTCGTGGTCTGGCTGCAGGGGCAGGCGGAAGGCATGATGGGCAAGCGCAGTAAATTTTTCGCGCCGTTAATCGTTTCGCTGTTCATGTTCCTGCTGACGTGCAACCTGCTGGGCTTAATCCCGTTTCTCGAATCGCCCACGAACGATTTGAATACGACGCTGGGGCTGGCGCTCATGGTAGTCTGTATCGTGCACGTTTCCGGCCTGTACTTCAAGGGCGGTCATTACATCGCGCATTTTTTCCAGCCGTTCGCGCCGTTCGTCGTTATCAACATGATTGAGGAAATCGCGAAACCTATCACGCTGGCGTTTCGTCTGTTCGGCAACATTCTCGCGGGCGAAATTCTGATTATCGTTCTGCTGCACCTCGTGCCAATCTGGATGCCGATACCAAGCGTGCTGTGGCTGGGCTTCAGTATTTTTATCAGCTGCGTCCACGCCGTCATTTTCACAATGCTCAGCATGGCTTACATTGGCAACGCGGTCAAGGAGTAACTTATGCTCAGAAAAATTTTCGCGGTAACTTTAGTTTTGAGCGTAATGCTCGCCGACTCCGTATCTTTCGCGGCTTACCCGAAAAATCTCAACGGCGACAGCAATTACATTTTGTTCGACGGCATTCAGGGAGTCGGGCGCTACGTTTACGCGCCTTCGCTGAGCGCTGACGAATATGCTCCGCCGCGCTACGTCATTTCTATCGACTGGGTCAGCGCGCAGGACAGAAAAATTTCCAACGGGCAGCGCGTGACTTTCGGCTACGACTGGAACGCTAAAAAAATTTCCTTCGTGAGGGACAACGGCGACTGGTCTGAGATTAATCCCGACGGCTCGCGCGCGGAAGGTTCAGCTTTCATTGCGGCGGCGGAAATCGCTTTCTGCCTCGCTTACAACCAAAAATTCCTGGGAACTTATCCCGATGACTTTTATGATTTTATGAATTAACAGGAGGATTTTAAAAATGGAACATGCAATTATGGTAGCGGCGGCACTTATCGGCGCAGGTATCACAATGGGTCTGGCGGCAATCGGCGCGGGCATTGGCGACGGTCTTGTTACCAGCAAATTTATCGACGGCATTACGCGCCAGCCCGAAGCGCAGGGCGCACTCTTCACCAACACGCTCATTTCCGTCGGTCTGATTGAAGCTATGGCGATTATCGCGGCGGTTATCGCGCTGATTATGCTCTACGCCAACCCGCTTATCGGCGGCTGATTTTTCCCCAGCGAAATTTTCTTGAAGGGGGGAATTTTCTTTGATAGAAATCAACGCAACAATGGTCGCGCAGGT
>CAJOGX010000012.1:11618-81425 GCA_905234175.1 uncultured Selenomonadaceae bacterium
TGGCGTACAAACCGGTCGCGCGAATGCTCCAGCAGCGCTCGGACAAAATCAGGGAAACGATTGACAAGGCGGACGCTGACAAAAAAGCCGCCGAGGAAACTTTAAAGCAGTACAAATCCCAGCTGGCGGACGCTCAGCGGCGCGCACAGGAAATTGTTGACAAGGCTGAACTAACCGCGCGGCAGGAACGCGACGTTCTCGTTGCCGAAACCAAAAAAGAAATCGACCGCATGAAACAGAATGCAGCGGCCGAAATTGAGAACGAACGCAACCGCGCCTTCGAGCAGATGAAAGCCGAAATCGTTTCGCTGAGCCTCGCCGCCGCTGAAAAAATCGTCGCGAAAAATCTCAGCTCCAAGGAAAATGACAAGCTCGTCAGCGACTTCATTTCCGGCCTCGATAAAAATATGTTCAGCGACATTAAGTAAGGGGCGAGTAAAATGCTAAACATTCAGCTTGCCACTAAGTACGCCCGCGCAATTTTTGAGCTCGCGCAGGAGGAAAATAATCTCGACGGCTACGACAGGGATTTGGCGAAAATTCAGGCTGACGTGTTCGACATTCCCGACGCCGTTAAATTTTTCCAGAATCCGCTCGTGCCTCACCAGGCTAAAAAAGATTTGCTCAAAAAAGCGCTCGACGGCGAAATTTCAGATACCACGATGAATTTTTTAATGCTGCTCGTCGATAAAAGCCGCATTGGAATTTTCAGCGAGATTTACGAAATTTTTACCGGCCTGAAAAATCAGGCGCAGGGAATTTTGGTCGCGGACGTGACTTTCGCGTTCCCGCTGACTAAGACGCAGGAAACCCAGCTCACCAAAAAGCTCGCAACCGTTACCGGCAAGAAAGTCAAAATCCGCAAGCACGAAGATAAATCAATTCTCGGCGGGCTTATCGTGACGATTGGCGACAAACGCATTGACGGTTCCGCCGCCGGTCGCCTGCGCAGTCTCAAAAGTTCCATGGCCGTCAACGCGTAGGGCGGCTAAATTTTTCAAATTCCTCAACTGAGAGGTGACTCGACAAATATGAAAATAAATCCAGATGAAATCACTGCGATAATCAAGAATCAGATAAAAAATTACAACGTCGATTTGAATGTGGACGAGGTCGGCACGGTTATCGAAGTCGGCGATGGCATTGCGCACATTCACGGGCTCGATAAGGCGATGGCCGGCGAGCTTTTGGACTTCGGCGACGACATTTATGGGCTGGTTCTTAACCTTGAGCAGGACAACGTTGGCGCGGTTATTCTCGGTCGCGACAACGAAATTAAGGAAGGCGCCACGGTCAAGCGTACCGCGCGAATCATGCAGGTGCCCGTTGGCGAAAATATGATTGGGCGCGTCGTTGACGCTCTCGGTCGCCCGATTGACGGCAAGGGTCCGATTGAAACGAAAACTTTCCGCCCCGTCGAATACAAGGCGCCTGGTATCGCTGACAGAAAATCCGTTCACGAGCCGCTCCAAACCGGTCTGAAGGCTATCGACGCGCTTGTTCCCATTGGGCGCGGGCAGCGCGAACTTATCATTGGCGACCGCGGTATCGGCAAATCCGCTATCGCAATCGACACGATTATCAATCAGAAAGGCCAGAACTGCATTTGCATTTACGTGGCGATTGGGCAGAAGGCGTCGACCGTTGCGCGCGTCGTCAAAACGCTCGAAGACCACGGCGCTATGGAATATTCAATCGTTGTTGCGGCGACGGCGGCTGATTCGGCTCCGCTGCAGTATCTCGCGCCCTACTCCGGCGTTGCTATGGCGGAATATTTCATGTACGAAAAGCACGGGCACTGCCTTTGCATTTACGACGACCTGACGAAGCACGCGGCGGCTTACCGCGCAATGTCCCTTTTGCTCCGCCGTCCGCCAGGCCGTGAAGCTTACCCAGGCGACGTTTTTTATCTGCATTCGAGACTTTTGGAGCGCGCGGCGAAACTCAGCGACAGACTCGGCGCCGGTTCTATCACAGCGCTGCCGATTATCGAAACGCAGGCGGGCGACGTTTCAGCTTACATTCCGACCAACGTCATTTCAATCACGGACGGCCAGATTATGCTGGAGACCGACTCTTTCTATTCCGGCATTCGCCCCGCTATCAGCGTCGGCCTGTCGGTTTCGCGCGTCGGCGGCTCCGCGCAGATTAAAGCTATGAAACAGGTTGCCGGTACGATGCGCCTTGACCTCGCGCAGTACCGTGAACTGGCGGCGTTCGCGCAGTTCGGTTCAGATTTGGACAAGGCGACGAAAGCTCAGCTCGACCGTGGCGCGCGTATGGTTGAAACGCTCAAGCAGGCGCAGTATTCTCCGCTGGCGGTTGAAGACCAGATACTCACGATTTTCACAGCGGTCAGAGGATTTTTAACGGACATTCCGGTCGATAAAGTCGTGCAGTTCCACGCGGATTTCCTGAAGTACATGCACGCCAATCACCCCAACATCGGTAAAAAAATAGTGGAAAAGAAAAAGCTTGATGACGCGCTGGAGGCGGAAATCAGCGAGGCGATTAAGGCGTTCAAGGAAACTGTCAGCTACAAGACGGCGGAAAGCTAAGGCGGTGGCGTTATGGCTAATTTGCAAAACATTCGCCGACGCATTCGCAGCGTCAAGAGCATTCAGAAAATCACCAACGCAATGGATATGATTGCCCGCTCCCGCTTCAACGCCGCGCGCGACACGCTCCTTTCCAACATTCCCTACGTCAGCAAGACGCGCGAAATTATCAAGCGGATTATGTCGCAGATGAACGCCAGCGAGGCGAGCAGTCCTTTTGTCATGACGCGGCAGGAACTCATTGATGCGCAGAGCCGCACCGACGGGAAATTTCTGTTTCTTGTTATCGCGGCGGACAAGGGCTTGGCGGGCGCTTATTCCAGCAACGTTATCAAGGAAGCTCACGAAACGATTGAGTACGACGGCACCAGCCCCAGCGTTTCGGCGGCGGACGAGGATAGCGAGAACTTCCACCAGAAAATTTTCGACGCGCTGAAAAATGCCGGTGTTGACGGCGAACAGCTCAGCGCGCAGAAAGGTTTCGCTAAGGCGGGCAGGCGCGGTTCCAAAACTACCGCCAATCTTTCCGTGGCGAAGGAATACAACGACGCGGATTATATCGAAGGAATTGAGCTGATAACCGTCGGCAGGAAGGCGACTTCGCATTTCAAACAGCGCGGCTACAATATAATTAAGAGTTATAGCGGAATCAGCGAGCGGCCGAGCTACCACTACGCAAAGGAAATTGCTGACCTGATTGTTGAGCGGTTCCTGAGCGGCGAAATTATTGATGTTACGATGATTTACACGCGGTTCAATTCTGCGATAAGCTGCACGCCGGACGACGTGACGCTCCTGCCGCTTATAACTGACGATTATGCTGCCAGCGACGCCGTGAAGGAAGAATACATTTACGAGCCGGACGTTGTGAGCGTGCTGAATGATTTTCTGCCGCGCCGGATTGCTACGAGAATTTATGGCGCGATGCTGCACGGAGCGGCGTCAGAGCTCAGTTCGCGAATGAACGCTATGAGCAACGCGACCGACAACGCGCAGGAACTTGTTGGCAAGCTCAATCTGTACTATAACAAGGTTCGGCAGGCTGGCATTACCAATGAGATTAACGAAATTGTCGGCGGCGCGAATGCGCTTGAATAAAGGAGTTGAGATTTTTGGCGAAAGGAAAAGTAGTTCAGGTCATAGGCGCGGTCGTCGACGTGGAATTTCCAGTCGGACAGTTGCCGAAAATTTTGAACGCACTGCACATAACCGGCAAGTCCGGCGACGTGAAAATTGATTTAATCGCTGAGGTCATGCAGCATTTGGGCGACAGCGTGACGCGGTGCATAGCGATGAGTTCAACTGACGGTTTAGTTCGCGGAATGACGGCGGAAGATACTGGCGGGCCGATAAGCGTGCCGGTTGGCGAAGCGTGTCTGGGGCGCGTCTTCAACGTGCTGGGGCAGACGGTTGACAACAATCCGAAGCCGGTCGGGAACAAGGAGTTCTGGCCAATTCACAGACCGGCGCCGAGCTTTGAGGAACAGGAAACTTCCGCGCAGATTCTGGAAACGGGAATTAAAGTCGTCGACCTTATCGCTCCGTATTCGCGCGGCGGAAAAATCGGACTGTTCGGCGGCGCTGGCGTTGGTAAGACGGTTCTGATTATGGAACTGATTCACAATATCGCGACGGAGCACGGCGGCTACTCGGTATTTTCCGGCGTCGGCGAGCGTACGCGCGAGGGCAATGACCTTTGGACGGAAATGACAGAATCCGGCGTTATCGATAAGACGGCGCTGGTTTACGGGCAGATGAATGAGCCGCCTGGCGCGAGAATGCGCGTCGGTCTGACTGGGCTGACGATGGCGGAATATTTCCGTGACGTGCAGGGGCAGGACGTGCTTTTATTTATCGACAACATTTTCAGATTCATACAGGCGGGCTCGGAAGTCTCGGCGTTGCTGGGGCGTATGCCTTCCGCCGTTGGTTACCAGCCGACGCTGACGACGGACGTTGGCGCGCTGCAGGAAAGAATAACTTCGACGAAAAAGGGCTCGATAACGTCCGTGCAGGCGGTTTACGTGCCGGCTGACGACTTGACAGACCCCGCACCGGCGGCGACGTTCACGCACCTTGACGCGACGACGGTTTTGAGCCGCCAAATCGCTGAGCTGGGAATTTATCCGGCGGTTGACCCGCTCGACTCGACAAGCCGTATCCTCGACCCGCACATTATCGGGCAGGAGCACTACGAAGTTGCGCGCGGCGTGCAGGCGGTTTTGCAGAAGTACAAGGAACTGCAGGACATCATAGCGATTCTGGGCATGGAAGAACTTTCGGAAGATGACAAGCGGACAGTTTCGCGGGCGCGCAAGATTCAACGTTTCTTGTCGCAGCCGTTCGCGGTGGCTGAAGCGTTCACGGGTTCGCCAGGCAAATACGTCGCGCTGAAAGACACGATTCGCGGGTTCAAGGAAATTCTTTCGGGCAAGTATGACGACCTGCCGGAGGGCGCGTTCTACATGGTCGGCGGCATCGAGGAGGCAGTTCAGAAGGCGGAAAAACTCAAGGAAGCTTAAAACGATTTGAATAAAATTATGAATTAAGGAGGTAAGAACCGTTACTGAAAAATTTTTATGTTGACTGCTGAGAATTTCAACGCTATAATTCAAAATAGCTCTTTGAAAAGTTGGGGTATGCGGTTGATAACTCGTAAGCGTTGTTATCGTAAAATCCTGAGCGCAGTAAAGACACCAGACACAGGAATTTCCACTCTCAAGGAAACCTGCTGTATGTACCCGTTCGTTAGCGGGGAATTCAAGCCTGTGGAGCGTTACACCAAACGTTAGTAGCCTCGGCAAAAGCGGACGCTGAGAAGCAGGAATGGAACATAAGAGTTTTACGGCTTTTTGTAAGTTTTCAGTAACGGCGTAAGCTATGGCGACGATTCGACTTGAGGTAGTCAGTCCAGACCGCGGCTCGGTTTTGTCTAAGGATATTGACATGTTAATCGTGCGTTCGACGGCGGGTGAGCTGGGAATTTTGCCGCGCCACGCCAGACTTTTGACGGAGCTTTTACCGTACCCGATTCGCATAAAGGAAGGCGCCAGCGAAAGTTTGGTAGCGGTCGGCGGCGGATTTATGGAAGTCACGCCGGAACAGATAACGATTTTGGCGGATTCGGCGGAACTGCCGGAAATGATTGACGTGGACAGGGCGCAGGCGGCTCGTAAGCGCGCGGAAGACAGAATCAATGCGCACAAGAGTTCCGGAAAGGAATCGCTGATAGACATACATCGCGCGGAGGCGGCACTCGCCAGAGCCAAGGCGCGACTGCTCGTCAAAAATATTCCTGTCAACTGAAAAATTTTACGCAAAAAAATTCACCCGTCAGCGGAAACTGGCGGGCTTTTTTATTTTTCTAATCGTTGTGCTTAGCGAAAAAGCTCGCGATAATCGAGCCGGAAATATTATGCCAGACGCTGAAAATTGCGCCAGGGATAGCCGCCGCCGTTCCGAAATGCAGCAGCGCCAGCGAAGCCGCTAAGCCAGAATTTTGCATTCCGACTTCCAGCGAAACTGCCTTCACCTTCGCCAGATTCATCTGGAAGAATTTAGCCGTCGTAAAGCCCAGCGCGCAGCCGAAAAGATTGTGGAGCATTACAACTGCGCAAATCGTCGCTCCGACTTCCAAAATTTTATCCGCGTTAACTGAAATCACAGCGCCCATGATTAAAATTATCGCAAGGATTGAAATCAGCGGCAGGATTTTTACGACGCGCTGGATAAACTTGCCGAAAAACGCGTTCGCCGCAATTCCCAGCACGATTGGCAAAACCACAATCTGCGCGATTGACAGAAACATTTCCAGCAGCGAAACCTGAATCCACGCGCCGACAAGCCACCACGTCAGCAGAGGCGTCAGCAGCGGCGCCAGAATCGTCGACGTCATCGTCATGGAAACTGACAGCGCTACGTCGCCGCGCGCAAGGTACGTAATGACGTTCGACGCCGTTCCGCCAGGGCACGTTCCAACTAAAATCACGCCCGCAGCCAGTTCCGGCGGCAGCGCAAAAATTCCCGCCAGCACGTACGCCAAAAGCGGCATTATAGTGAACTGCGCGACGACGCCAATCAGTACGTCCCGCGGGCGCTGGAAAACCGCGCGGAAATCTTGTACCCTGAGCGTCATTCCCATTCCGAACATCACAATTCCAAGGAAAATCGCGACGTGCGGCGTCACCCACGTAAACGCCGACGGAATTATCAGCGCAACGGCGGAGACGATTATTACCAGCAACACCATGTACTTCACGAAAAAATCGCTGACCCTAATTAGTTTTTGCACGAAATTATTTCTCCTTCAAATTGAAATGAACGTCGACTTCAAACGTACGGCTCCACGGATAGCGCACGGCGAAATTTTCCAGCGCGAAATTTTCCGGCAGGCGAATATTTTTAGCGGCGAAATCTGCAATCATCTGCGTGGTAAGTTCTTCAAGCCCAGTCTTTTTTTCATTAAGCCCCCACAGTCCGCCTTCGCCAGGAATCGTCCAAATCAAGCCGCCGTTAATCCGCGTGCGGACATTCGCCTGGTACGCCCAATCGTCGAAGTAACGCGTCAAAAGCAGTTCGTAAATTTCGTGCTCGTCCAGCCACTTCGTCAGAACGCCGCTGCCAATCAGAAAGCCGGAAGTATTCGTTGCCGTGTTCCAGCCGCCGTAGCCGCGAATTTTGAACTGGAGATTATCATTTTTCAGACGGTTCATCAGCGCGTTGTCGGCGCCGTTGCTGGCGGAAATGTCCGCGATACCGACGGGATAACCGGCTTTGACGTAACTTTTGACGATTTTCACGAACGAACCAATTCCAGTGTGGGCGTGGCGATTATTTTTACTGCTGTCGCCTTTGAGCGTCTTGCCGCTGGGGTTCGTGTGAACGGCGACAACGAGGTCAGCGTTTTTCGGGTCGGAAACTCGTAAACCGCCGATTGAAATTATCGCGCCGTCAATCGACTCGCTGATTTTTTCGTTGCTGAAAGTCGGAATTGTCTCGCCGCCGGTGCCGACGTTGTAAGTGACGGCGACGAAAGGAATGTGCTGGGTGTCGTCGTTAATCGCGCGGGAGAGCATTAGCATACCGAGTTCGTCCGCGCCAGACATGACGTTGAATTTCGTCTTGACGATACCTTTCGCGTAGTCAGTCAGGTAGCGGCTTTCCAAATGCGTCTGAGAAAACATTGCGCTGTCGTCGCAGCCAACTAAAAAATATTCAAAAGTTCCGGCGCGCGCCAGGTCGACGAGGTAGCGGTGAGCGTTGAAATTTCTCGCGCGGCGGTTGAGCCAGTCGTCAAGGTATTCAGCGGGAATTTCGCTTTCAAGGCGGTCGAACTCAGCCTTTTCGGCGGCAGAAAGTTTATCGGTTTCGGATTTATCCCTGAGCGCGGTGTACTCAAAAATCGCGGCGCCGTACTGCTGATAGTAGGCGGGTTCAGTGCCAGAGCCGGAGCCGGTGCGGGGCGTGCGCATAATCGTGCCGAAAGTGTAAATCTGCAGGTAGGGAAATTTTTCGCGCAGGGCTTTGAATTTTTCGGCGCGGCTGAGAATTTCTTCGGCGGAAAGTTCGTGCTGGCGGGAGCCGACGAGACTGCCGTAAATCATGGCGTCGGTTGAAATAACTGCGGCGTCGGCGGCGCTGGCGTTAGCGTTAAGCCAGTCCCAGAGTTCGAGCGGCTTGCCGAATTTGTCGGGCGTGGCGCCTGTACCGAGTAAATTTTCCGGCGGCACGAGAATTTCATAGCCGAGTTTATGCGGGACTTCAACGGTCTGTTTCAGGTTCACAGGGCGGTTGTCGATTGGAATGTAGATGATTTTCCTGCCGTGCCCGACGTTTTCCGCCGCGAATGCCGTTGAGAAAATCAGTAGCGCCAACGTCATTGTGAAAAAAAATATGCGCATCAAAATTTCAATCCTCCCTGAGCGTGTAAAGATTTTCGGCGTTGGCGGTCGTGTACTGCGCGACGGTCTCAAGCGTTTCGCCGCGAAGTTCCGCCAGCTTTCTGGCAACGTCAACCACGTAAGCGGGCTCGTTGCGTTTGCCGCGATTGGGCACGGGCGCAAGGTAGGGCGCGTCGGTTTCAAGCAGAAGCATTTCGCGCGGAGCGGCCCTGACGATTTCGGGGAGCCTGGCGGAATTTTTAAAAGTCAGCGGACCATCGACGCCGATAAGCCAGCCGAGTTTCCAAAGTTCGCGCGCCATTTCCAGACTGCCGGAATAGCAGTGCATGACGCCGCGCAAGCCCTTCGCCTCGGCCTTGAGAATTTTCAGCGCGTCGCCGTGCGCCTCGCGTTCGTGAATGCAGACGGGCAAGTTAAGCTGCCGCGCAAGGTCAAGCTGCTCAATAAAAATTTTCTGCTGCAGGAGCCGCGCGTCAGAATCTTTCTCCCAGTAATAGTCCAAGCCGATTTCGCCGATAGCCACGACTTTTTCGCGCGCTGCCAGCTCAGCAATTTCAGCGGCGGAATTTTTATCGAAGCCGACAATTTCCTCTGGGTGAACGCCGACGCCAGCGAACATTCCAGCAAATTTTTCAGCGAGCTCAACGACGGCGGCGGAACTTTTCAGCGTGTCGCCAAAATTTATCACGCGTTGCACGCCGGAATTTTTAGCGCGCTCGAAAACTTCAGCAATATCCTCCGCAAATTTTTCGTCGTTCAGGTGGCAGTGAGTGTCAACAATTTCCAAATCAGCGCGACCTCCCAAATTTTTTCAGCAATTATAACTGATACCTCCGACTTTTGGCAACGTGCGAAAAATCTCTTGACGCGCGCCGATTTTTGTGGTAACATTCGCATTGTTGAAATTTGGCGCCTTCGTCAAGTGGTTAAGACACCGCCCTCTCACGGCGGGTTCAAGGGTTCGAATCCCTTAGGCGTCACTATTTTTTTGCGTAAAATTCTCACGGCGGGAGCAAATCCTCTTACTCATCAGATTTGCAGGGTTCGAATCCCTTAAAGCAAATGTTCCTGCTCGTCGCATTTGCACACTATTTTTTTGCGTAAAATTCTCACGGCGGGAGCAAATCTTCTTACTCATCAAATTTGCAGGGTTCGAATCCCTTAAAGCAAATGTTCCTGCTCGTCGCATTTGCACACTATTTTTTTGCGTAAAATTCTCACGGCGGGAGCAAATCCTTAGAGGCGTCGTTATATTTAAGCTGCCGGAATTGGCGGCTTTTTTAGTTGCATTTACAGAAATGCAAGTGCACAGAGGCGGCCCACGGATGGGCCGCTGGCCGTCACAGGTCGCCGGAAGCGACCTCTGCGGCCGTTTTTCTTTGCCAGGCGTTTCTTTTTTAAAAAAGAAATGCCGAAACTCGTTCTTTAGTTCGACAAATCCGCCAGAATAAATTAAAATTACCGGCGAAAAATATTTTATTCAGGAGATTTTTTATGACGGAAAAAATTTTACGCGAAAAGATTCAATCGGCAGTTGAGCAGGTTCGCGCGGAAAATCCAATGGCGCCTTCAATCACGAACACAGTCACACAGGATTTCGTAGCGAATGCGCAGCTGGCAGTTGGCGGCTCGGCGGCGATGATTTACCTGCCGGACGAAGGCGAAACCATGGCGCAAATCGCACCGGCGGTCTACATAAACGTCGGCACGCTCCAGCCGTTCTACGCAGAAACAATCCCGCGAACGCTCCGCGCGCTGAAAAAATTCTCGACGCCGTACGTACTCGACCCAGTTGCGATAGGTCTCGGCGCGCTCAGGGTGGAACTCCTGTCGCAGATGAAAAATTTCCCGCCAGCCGTGATTCGCGGCAACGCCTCAGAAATAATCTCGCTGGCTAAACTCTGGGGCTTGACGGACTCAGCGGCAGGCAAAACGCGCGGCGTCGACTCAACCGATTCCGTTGGCGCGGCGAAAATTTCAGCGCTGGCACTGGCGAAATTCACCGGCGGCGCGGTAGCAGTTTCCGGCGCAGAAGATTTGGTGACGGACGGAAAAATTTTGGCTTACTCGGCGGGCGGCTCGGCTATGCTGTCGAAAGTCACGGGCGGCGGCTGCGCACTCGGCGGCGTCATGGCGATTTACGCGGCAGTTGCTCAACCGTTAGTTGCGGCGCTCACCGGCACGGCTATTTTCAACTGCGCGGCGTCAACTGCTGAAAAACTTTCCGACGCTCCGGCGACGTTCAAGGTAAAATTTCTGGACGAACTCTACAAAGTCAGCGCAGAAAAAGTTGCGGCAAATCCGCTAAGATTGGAGGCGGCGGTATGAAAAATTTTGACGTTTCGGCTTACCTTATCATCGGCGCAGAAAATACGTCGCGCCCCGTCGAGGAAGTTGCAGGCATGGCGGTTCGCGCGGGCTTTACCTTCGTGCAGGTTCGCTCGAAAATTTCTACCGCCCGCGAAATTATTTTGACGCTGAAAAAATGCGCAGACGTTATCGCCTCGCTCGGTAAAAGCGAAACCGTCGCGCTGGTTGTCAACGACCGCCTTGACATTGCGCTGGCGGCGCGCGAAGCCGGTATCAAAGTCGACGGCGTGCACGTCGGGCAGAGCGACATTCCGCCGGAAGTCTGCAAAAAATATCTCGGCGAAAACTCAATCGTTGGTTTAAGCGCGCGCACGGAAAATTTAATCGAATACGTCAGGACAGCGGACATTTCCTGCGTGGATTATTTTGGCGCGGGGCCGCTGCACGAAACTCCTACGAAGCCTGACTGCGGAAAAACTGCCAGCGGCGTCGTTGTTACGCGCGACTTCGACGAACTCACTGAGCTTGCCAAACTCAGCGCGATTCCCGTCGTGGTTGGCGGCGGCGTCAAAGTTTCTGACATTCCCGCGCTTGCCTGTACTGGCGTCGCCGGCTTTTTCGTAGTCTCGGCTGTTGCTGGCGCGGAAAATCCTTACGCCGCTGCTGTCGAACTCGTCAAGGCCTGGCAAATCTGCAAATAAAAAAAGTCCGGCTCAAACTTCAAGCCGAACTCGGAAAATTTCCAGCGGGTTACTTCCCAGCAATATCAGACGCGCAGTGCGGGCACTTGGTAGCGTCGTCAGCGACAACTTCCTTGCAGTAGGGGCACTTGCGCGGTTCCTTCGCCGGAGCGGGTTTAGGCGGGGGCATGATTTTGTTGACCCACTTAATGAGAATGAAAATCGCGGTCGCCATAATCAGAAAGTCGAGGCAGGTATTGAGGAAGACGCCGTAAGAAATAATTGGTGCGCCGGCCTCCTTGGCGGCGGCGAAAGATTCGTAGTCGGTGCCGGAAAGATTTATGTACAGGTTAGAAAAGTCGATTTTGCCGAGCAGAAGACCCAGCGGCGGCATGAGAATATCAGCCGTGAACGACGAAACGATTTTGCCGAAAGCCGCGCCGATAACAACGCCGGTCGCCATGTCCACGACGTTGCCGCGCATGATAAACTTTTTAAATTCTTCAAACAAAGTAATTTCCTCCTAATCCTTGACGCCGTAATATTTTAGCAGAGCCTGCGTGCCTTCGGAGCCGTGGCCGGAATTTTCCATCTGGCGAAGTTCGTGGAGCACGACAGCCAGAATTGGCAGTGCCTGTCCGTAAGCGGTCGCAGTTTCGTTGCCGATAGCCAAATCCTTGCCGAGATGTTTGAGCATGAAGCCAGGATTGAAATTCCCGTCGAGGAGCCCGCGGCTGACGATGTCGCTCATTTGCGCGCTGCTGGCGGAACCTTTGGAAATTGCGGCGAAAACTTTTTCGAGGTCGAGACCGGCGGATTTGGCGTAAGCAAACGCCTCGCAGACACCTGCCAGAGCTCCGGCGAGCGCAATCTGGTTGCTGATTTTAGTTTTCTGACCGGCACCGGCGCCGCCTTCGTGCACGATATTTTTACCGAGCACGTCGAAGACTGGCTTGAGCGCGTTGAAGTCAGCCTCGTCGCCGCCGACGAAAATCGTGAGCGTGGCATTTTTCGCGCCGGTATCGCCGCCGGTAACTGGAGCGTCGACCGCGTGCAGATTTTTCGCCTTAGCCGCCGCGTAAATTTTTTCAGCGACAATCGGCGAGGAAGTTGTCATGTCAACGAGATACGCGCCGGTTTTCGCAGAATCGACAATCCCGCCAGCCGCAAGGTAAACCTGCTCCACGTCCTTCGGGTAGCCGACGATTGTAATAACAACGTCCTGCCCCTTCGCGCAGTCGCCGGCGGTTTCGCACCAGCGCGCGCCGCGTTCGATTAAGGGCTGTGCTTTAGACTTCGTGCGGTTGAACACGCTGACTTCGTAGCCCGCGTCCAAAAGGTGCCCGACCATCGCCGAGCCCATGATTCCCGTGCCGACGAAGCCAATTTTTTTCAGTTCAGACATTCTTAAACTCACTTCCTTTCAAACAGCGGCAAGTATACCACGTTCCCGCGCGTTTTTCAATCTGCTGGCAGGATTTTTTATCGCCGCGTCGAAGTTTGAAACTCCGAAAAAATAAAATCTGGAGCGAATTGGATTGATTTTTTTTCTGATAGTGCCCGCTACAATGATTTTTTCGGCGGCGGCGGTACTCAAAATTTCAAATCGATTCGGCTTAAAAATCCACTGGGGCGCGCTGGCACTGACGGCAGTACTCTCGCTCCTTGTGGACTTGCTGGCGATAAAACTTTCGCCGGTTCCCGACAAATGGTACTTCATTCGGCTGTTCGCGTTAATTTTCGTGGCGGCAGCGGCTGTGACGGCGTTCAACAAATTTTTAACCGAAATTGAAACGCGTCACGAATGACTTTGCGGCGTAAACTCACTGGAGGTACGGTAATGAAAAAAAGTACAGAAATTCTCGGTTTGCCAATAATCAGCATAACCGAAGGGCGCGAACTCGGCCTTAGCCAGACGCTCCTGATTGATTCTAAAAAATCCCGCGTCGCCGCAATTACAATCGAGGACGAGGACTGGTATCGCGGCGTCAAGCTAATTCCCTTTGAATCTATCGTCGTTATCGGCGAGGATGCGATTATAATTACCAGCAGCGAAAATATTCTGCGCTACGACGCCGACGCAACTTATGAAAATCTTCTCGACGCCAACATTCGAGTGCTGGGCACCAAGGCGATTACGAAAAGCGGCACGATTCGCGGCAAGGTTACCGAAATTTTCATTGGCGACGACGGCAAAATCGAACGATGCGAAGTTACCGCGCCTGACGGCTCCGCCAGCGAAATTTCTGCGGACGAAGTTGCCATTTTCGGCAAACAGGTCACAATGATTGATGCCGACGCAAAAAAAAAGCCCGTAACTGAATCGACGGCTCCGGCTAACAGTTTCGTTGCTGAGGAACTTCCTGAACTGCCGCCGGTAGAAACGGAAATTGCGACGCAGGAAGGCTACACCGAATCGCTTGAGGAACTCGACGCCGCAACGGTTGAGCCCGAACCTGAGGCGCCGGATTTGGATCCCGACGAAGACGACGAAGAAGAATCCATGAAGCCCACGGCTGAACAGACGGAAGCACTGAAGGCGGCACTCAAGCGCGCTATGGAAAAAGGTTCCGGCGGCGGTAAAGGTTCCAAGAAAAACAGCCCAGCGCCGTCGAAGAGAACTTCCGTCGACGAAAAACGCCCGCTGATGTTGCTCGGTAAAAAGGCCGCGCGGACGATTAAAGCCAGTACCGGCGCGGTTATCGTCGAGGCTGGCGCGGAAATTACCGAGGAAGTTTTGCAGAAAGCGCGGCTCGCCGGTAAATTTATCGAGCTGTCCATGAACTACGTACCCTGAACTAAAAATTTGCAAACTAAAAACGGACTCAGATTTGAGCCCGCTTTTTTATTTCGCGAAAAATTTTTCAGAAGTCCAGCGGCGCGATCCCCTTCGTCCACTCCTGCTTCAACAGCCCCTGATAATACTCTATCGCTGGTGGCGGAATATTTCTGCTGATAGTTGCAAGCAGCACATTTATCAGCCCGTGCGGTAAAAGTTCGCGCTCGAAATGCGCAAGCGTCGCCGCGTCGGTCGTGTTGAAGTATTCCTGCGCGAAGGTTTGCCAGAAAATTTCCGGCATGACCGCCGGTCCAAAGTCAGATTTTTTATTCATCATCTGCAGAACCCGCCGCCGTATATTGTACATAAAATAAATCCACGAAATATCGAAAACGGGGTGCCCGCAGCAGATTTCTCCCATGTCGATAAGCAGAAAGTTCCCGTCCTGCAGAACGATATTACCCAAATTCAAATCGCAGTGGCAGAAATTTTTGTACTCCGGCACGCTCTGTAAAATTTTCGCCATAATCTCGCGCGTCTCGTCGTTCAGCTTCAGAGCTTTTTTGGAAATTTCGATTCGCCGCTGTATGCAGCTGTCGCCGTCATATTCAATCTGGTGCTGTTTTTTAATGAAGGCGACGAGCTTTTTCGTATAGGGCACAATTTTTTCGGGAGTCTCAATAAAAATTTTGTCAAGGGTAACGGCGTTGAGCATTTCGTAAACGATGCCGAAATTTTCGCCGACGCGCACAACGTCATAAGCTATCGCCGTGTCGAGCCCGCTAAGAAAAGCCTGCTGGCTGTTCTCGCGCTCGGTTTTAACGTCCGCCAGCGTCCATTTTTGGTTGTAGACTTTGAGAATATTTTCCGCGTCCAGTCGGTAAACGACGCCGCTTGAGCCGCGACCAATCTGTTGGAGCCCGTCAACTGAAATCTGGCGCAACTTTTTCTGAACGTCGAGAAATTTTGTAAAGCCGGAGGTCTCGAAAACTTCCGCGACGTTATTTGAAACGTTCCTGACGACCAGATTTTTTTTCGCGCGCTTTCTGAGCTTCATCAAAAGTCTCAGCCCGACGCTGGAAATGTATTCAAGATTTTCCGCGTCAAATTCAAGATTCAGATTCGGACTGGCCGCCGCGAATTTATTTATCTCGGCCTCGACTTCGGCGGCGTTGTTCGTGTCAACGCGTTTGTCGAAAAAAATTACAAGATTTTTGCCTTCAACCTGCGAAGTCATGATGTTGCCTCCTTACGAAAAAAGGACTCAACCCGCGAAGGAATGAGCCCGATTTTTATAGTTGCCGGAATTTGTTCAGATATTTTTCCTGGCGACTTCGACGAGTTTGGTGAAGGCCGCCGCGTCAGTAACGGCAAGGTCAGCCATCATTTTTCTGTCGATAGCGACGCCGGCTTTGGTGAGCCCGCAGATAAGGCGGCTGTAGGAAATTCCGTTGAGGCGCGCCGCCGCGTTAATGCGCGCAATCCAGAGGCGGCGGAACTCGCGTTTCTTAACTTTTCTGTCGCGGTAGGCGTACTGCCCCGCCTTCATGATAGATTCGTTAGCTTTTTTGAACTGTTTGCTGCGGGCGCCGCGATAGCCTTTCGCGAGCTTGAGAATTTTTTTATGGCGTCTGTGAGCAGTGACGCCGGTTTTTATTCTTGGCACAATCAAAACCTCCTAAGCGTAAGGGAGCATTTTTTTAACGTTCGCGCGGTCGGACGCCGAGGCGAGCGTAGCTTTGCGGAGATTTCTCTTGCGTTTGCGGGTTTTCTTCTCCAGAATGTGACTTTTGTAAGCTTTATTGCGTTTAAATTCGCCGCTGCCGGTCACGGTGAAGCGTTTAGCTGTCGCTCTGTGGGTCTTTATCTTGGGCATTGGCAACCCCTCCTTTTTTACTTTTTTTAGCATTTTGCGCCTTAGGAGAGAGAATCATAGTCATATTTTTTCCTTCGAGCTTGGCGGTGCGTTCGACGGTGACGGTTTCTTCGAGCGCTTTAGAAATTTTGTCAAGGACGGCGTTGCCGATTTCGGGGTGGGAAAGTTCGCGCCCGCGAAACATCACGGTAACCTTGACTTTGTTGCCCTCTTCAATAAAACGCTGCGCGCTCTTGAGCTTAACGTCGAAGTCGTGCTGCTCAATATTAGGTCTGAGTTTGACTTCCTTGACCGTAACGACTTTCTGCTTTTTGCGCGCTTCCTTGTCGCGTTTCTGCTGTTCGTAGCGGTACTTGCCAAAGTCCATGATTCGGCAAACGGGCGGTCTGGCTTTTGGCGCAACTTCAACAAGATCCAGATGCTGTTCTTCCGCAAGCCTCAGGGCGTCGCGCGTCAGCATAATTCCAAGCTGATCGCCGTTCGCGTCGGTAACTCTGACTTCGCGAATGCGAATTTCCTCGTTGATTCTCAAACTGTCCCTGCTAATTGTAAATACACCGTTACTGAGAACTTACAAAGATTTTTACTTAAGTCCCATTCCTGCTTCAACGCGTTCGTCCTCGCCGGAGCTACTAACGTTTGGTGCAACGCTCCACAGGCTTAAATTCCCCGCTAACGTACGGGTACATACCGCCAGTTTCCTCGCGATACCAGTAACTTCCATCCTTTCGTAATATTTACCAAAAGTCTTTCTGTTCAACGCACAAACCGTCTTTTTTCAACTCTCTGCGGCGCCATAAAAAACTAAAAGGCGGCACAAAGCCACCCCAATTCTCGTATTAACGCCCGACGAAACGCCGAACTTTGAAACCGCGCCAACTCAAACCGCGCAAGGTCGACGGGTGAGAATCGATGACTTCTGCTTTAACGGCGGAAAGTTTACCATAGCCGCCGCCAGCTGTCAAGCGCCAAATTTTTCTGTTGCATTTCGGAAAATCTGTGGTATCATAACTTCAAACAAATTTAGAATTTAATGGGTGATTTTTCACTGTAAAATTTTTTGGGAGGTCGTCTTAATGTCCAATGGAAAGCCCAAAATCGTCATAGTCGGCGGCGGCTTCGGCGGTATCAAGCTCGCGCAGCTTTTCGCGAAGGAAGATGTAGATATCACGCTGGTTGACCGGCACAATTTCCATTTGTTCCAGCCGCTTTTGTATCAGGTTTCGACGGCGGTACTTTCGACGGACGAAATTGCATATCCGATTCGCTCGTTCTTCCGCGACAACAAAAACGTAAATTTTTTCATGGCGAAGGCGCAGGGCGTTGACCAGGAGCGCAACGTTCTGCTGACGAACCACGGCGAAATTTCGTACGATTATCTGATTCTCGCCGCCGGTGCCACGACGAATTTTTTCGGCATGAAGGAAGTTGAGGAACATTCTTTTGGCATGAAGACGATTCAGGAGGCGCTGCACATTCGCAACCACGTCATTCACGAATTTGAGCGCGCCAGCAAGCCCTACCGCACGCCCGCTGACAGGAAAAAGCGCATGACTTTCGTGGTAGTTGGCGGCGGCCCCACGGGCGTTGAGGAGGCCGGCGCGCTGACGGAACTTATCGCCGTTCAGAAAAAGGAATTTCACAATCTGGACTTTAACGACGTGCAGGTTTACCTTATCGAGGCGACGGGGCACGTCCTGCCGATGATGACGGAAGATTTGCAGGAAGAAACCGTGCGCGTGCTGCGTGAAAAAGGCGTCAACGTTATGCTCAACACGCAGGTTGTCGGCTACGACGGCGACGTTTTGAAACTTAAAAGCGGCGCGGAAATTCCTACGACGACGGTTATCTGGGCGGCGGGCGTTCGCGCGGTTGACATGATGAAAAACTGTGGCGGCGAGTGCGCGCGCGACGGCAGGATTTGGATTGAGGAAGATTTAATGGTACGCGGCGCCGTTCACAAAAATGTTTTCGCTATCGGCGACTGCGCGGCGTTCATGCACGGCGATATGAAACGTCCGCTGCCGACGGTTGCGCCGGTTGCCACTCAGCAGGCGGTTGTTGCGCACGAAAATATTATGAAACTCATTCGCGGCGAGGGCGGCTTGAAAAAATTCGTCTACAAAGATTTGGGCGCAATGGCGACGATTGGGCGCGGCAAGGCGGTTGTCAATAAGCCGAAGATGACCGGCTTTTTTGCGTGGTGCGCGTGGATGCTCATTCACCTTATCAGGCTGGCGGGCTTTTATACGAACATGACCGTTGCGTTTAAGTGGACGCTGAACTTTTTGACCAGCGCGCGCCTCGGCAGGATTGTCACGAATATCAAGCTCGGCAATGAATGAATTTGGAGGAATCGAAATGGCACAGGAAGATATGATACTTTCGCTGGCGAATAACGCGCTGAAGGCGAACCCCGAACTCATAACGAAACTTACGTCGACGCTGGCGGGACAAAGCGGATCGGAACTTTTGAAACAGCTGGCGGAAAATCCCGTGTTCCAAACTGTCGCGAAGCAGCTGGTTACAACCGAGGCGTTCCAACAGTTCATCATGAAGCTGGCGTCGTCGGAAATTGGCAAGACGATTGTCGTCAACGGCGCGAAATTTATCGTGACGCAGGAAATGCAAAACGGTCTCGGCAGCATACTGGGCGGCGTGCTCGGAAATTCTGCGGCGTCAAATGCTGGCGGGCAAATCCTCATGTCCGTGCTCGGAAATATTCTGGGCGGAAAAAAATAAATCAAAGCGTCATAAGCATTAAAAATTACTCTGCAGTCTGACAAATAAAAAATCCCACTGGCTTGAAAGTCGGTGGGACTAATTTTTTTCAGCTCAAACGCGCCTGCTGCGTCGCCAGCGCTTCCTGCCAGACAAGTTTCAGTGGCACATTTTTTTCCGCCGCGAGCCGCCTGCAGTCTTCGTACTCCGGCGTTATCGAAACAATTTTGCCGTCGAAGGCGCTGACCTTGCACTGGACTTCGCCGTAGCTCGTTTCAACCTTCGCCATTTTGCGCGTCGCCTCAATGCGTTCGACTTCGGTAATGCGCAGACCGAGCGTAGTCGTTTCCTCAAAAATAATTTTCGCGCAGTCCGCCTGATGTTCGCTGTCTACAAGCACGCTGAGCATTTGCGCTGGACGATTTTTTTTCATGTAGATATTCTGCGTCCAGACGTCGAGCGCACCAGCCTTGAACAGCCGTTCGTACAGCCAGCCGTAAATCTGCGGATTCATATCGTCGATGTTCGTTTCCAGCTTGACGAGCCGCCGCTCCGCCTGTCCGCTGTATTCGCCAAGGTACACGCGCAGCACGTTCGGAATTGGCAAATCGTGACTGCCGGCGCCGTAGCCAATTTTCTCAGACGTAAATTCTTCCGGCAGATTCGCGCTGAACTCCGCAAGCGCGCAGATAATCGCCGCGCCGGTCGGCGTCGTCAGCTCCTTACCGACTTCGTAGCTGTAAAATTTAAATTTCTGAAGAAGTTCCGCCGTCGCTGGCGCAGGAACCGGCATAAGACCATGCGCGCAGTTCACAAAGCCGCTCCCGACGTTCACGCGCCCCACGAAAATTTTCTCCACGCCCAAATATTCAAGGCAAATCGCGCAGCCGACAATATCCACAATCGAATCGATAGCGCCGACCTCGTGAAAGTGAACTTCCTCCGCCGGCTTGCGGTGAACTTTCCCTTCCGCTTCCGCAATGACCTGGAAAATTTTCAGCGCGGTACTCTTAACCGAATCGCTCAGCTCCGAATCTTCAATGATGTGGCGAATGTGCGTCAGGTTACGGTGCTCGTGGTGGTGGTGATGATGGTGAATGCCGTGCTCCTCGTGCTTAATCGTTTCGTTCGGCTCGAAGTCGTGCACGTCCCGCGCGAAGACCACGTTCGCATAGGCGGCGCCGATACCGTTCTTAACCGCGTCGGAAATTTCCAGCACGTATTCTTTAGAGAGATTGAGTTTGTCGAGTTCCTGCCGCAGAAATTTTTCCGGCACGCCCAGCTGTATGCACGCGCCCAGAAACATATTCCCGCTGATTCCCGACGGGCAGTCCAAATATATCGCTTTCAATTATTTTCCTTCCTCCAAAAGTTTGCGTACAGTTTCGTCCGCAGGAGCCACGCCCTGCGCCTTCAGTTTGCTTATGCACTCGGCGAACTGCGGCAGATATTTTTCGTGCGCCACAAAAAGTTCGTGCAGGACTTTTACCGCTTCGGCGCCGTTTTCTACCAGCGGGTTTATGTCGAACGCCTCGCGCGCCATTCCGTAATCGCCGGTGAGCGCCGCCTCAATCACGCACTCTTCCATTGCCTTCATGAGTTGCAGCCAGCCGCGTTCGTGCGGGCGCATTTCTCCCCACGCCAAAGGTTCCGCGCCTTTTGCTGAAATCAGCGCCGAAACTTCGACAATGGCGTCCGGCGGAAGGCAGGGCACGCTCCCCAGATTTTCCGTGCTGACAACCATCATCTGCCGCTTGTTATTGTAAATCGCGCTGATACATTCGCAAGCCGCGTCACTGTAATAAGCCCCGCCGCGCTCTTCCAATTCCTTAGGCTTAACGCTCAGGTCAGGGTTTCTGTACAGCTCAAAAAGTTTGTCCTCGACCGCCTTAACTTTTTCGGCGCGCGTCTCGTTTTTCTTGAAGTCGTCAATCATGTGGCTGAGCATTTCGCCTTTCATGAAGTAATAGCGGTGGTAGCCGCAGGGCAGGACGCCGGTCGACTTGAGCAGGTCGAGCGGAAATTCAGCCTGGAAAATATTTTTCGGCGTGCCGCCTTCCTTGTCGTTGATGTGCTCAATAATTTGCTGCGTGACTTCGTTGCCGTCGGCGTCGAAAACTTTGTGCCAGTGGAAATGGTTAATGCCCGCGAAACGGTAATGAAGTTTGTCGCTGGTCGTGCCAATCGTGGCGGGCTCCTTCATGACGGCGGTCACAGGGACGTTGCAAAGCCCGATACATTTTTTCCAGCCGAGCCGCCGAATGACGGTTTCGGTAATCATTCCGCTGGGGTTGGTGAAGTTAATCAGCCAGGCGTTGGGGCAAAGCTCGCGCATATCCTCGATAATGCCCTTGATAACGGGAACGGTGCGGAACGCCTTGAAAATTCCGCCGGCGCCGTTAGTTTCCTGCCCGATCATGCCGTAGCTCAGCGGAATGCGTTCGTCCTTGATTCTGGCGTAGAGAAGTCCAACGCGAAACTGCGTTGTAACAAAATCCGCGTCTTTGAGCGCCTCGCGCCGGTCGAGCGTCAGATGAACTTCGACGGGGTAGCCGCTTGCCTGCCACATTCTTTTAGCGAGGTTGCCGACAATTTCCAGCTTTTCCCTGCCGTCCTCGATGTCGACGAGCCAGATTTCTTTAATTGGAAGTTCCGCGTAGCGCTTGATAAAACCTTCCATGAGCTCCGGCGTGTAGCTGCTGCCGCCGCCGATTGTCACGATTTTAATGCCGCCCTTCAAAATATCACGCTCCTTGAAATTTTTTTCAGTTTAACATAAAACGCCGCCCGCGTCAAAATCTTTTGGACAATCCCCGCGCGAAAATGCTATAATGTAGCGAAAAATTTTCTGGGAGACGTAGACTTTGGACGAAGAAAAAATTTCCGCCGGATTCACGAAATATTTAACGCCGCTGCAGGTCTGGGCGCTGTCGTTTTGCTGCTGCGTAGGCTGGGGCTCATTTATTATGCCAGGGACGATGTTTTTATCGTTCGCGGGGCCTTTGGGCACGGTTATCGCAATGGCGGCGTCGGCGGCTGTCATGACGGTCATAGCGGCGAACTATCACCTGCTGCTGAACAAATTCCCAGATTCTGGCGGCGTCTTCACGTACACGAAAAAACTTTTGGGCTACGACCACGCGCTGCTTTGTGCCTGGGCGCTGTGGCTGACGTATATTTCAATTCTCTGGGCGAACGCGACGGCCTTCGTCTTAGTTGGAAGAAATTTTTTCGGCGACGTGCTGCAGTTCGGTTTCCACTACGTACTTTTCGGCTACGACGTGTATTTCGGCGAAGTTGCGCTGACTTTGTTCGTGCTGGCGTTATTTGGATTTCTGAACATACGGCGGAAAGTTTTAGCGGTGCGGCTGAACGCGGGCCTAGCGGTATTTTTCTTAGCGTGCGGAATAATTTTCGCAGTCGGCGCGCTGAGCACAGATTTCGCGCAGGCGTTTTATCCGGCGTTCTCGGTGAGGCATTCGACGGCGGCGGGAATTTTCAGCATAGTAGCGCTGTCGCCGTGGGCGTTCGTGGGCTTCGAGGCGGTCTCGCACTTCACGAGCGAGTTTAAATTTTCGCCGAAAAAATCTTTCGCGCTGATGGCGCTGGGCGTCGTGGCGGGCGCGCTGTTCTACGTTACAATGACATTGCTGGCGTCTTCAGCGAGCTCGCAGAATTTTTCAAACTGGTACGCGTACACGCAGCATTTGGATTTAATGAAAGGCTTTCACGCGGTGCCGGCCTTTCACACGGTAGGAGAAATTTTCGGCGAGGTCGGATTATTTTTCATGGGCTTGACGGTCATGGCGGCGATAGCGACGAGCCTGATTGGACTGTACAGCGCGACGGGGCGGCTGGTACAGGCGACGGCGGCGGACAACATTTTACCGGCGTGGTTCGCTAAGCTGAACGCGCAGGGCGTGCCTGGCAACGCGATTTTGTTTCTGGTGATAATTTCGGTCTCGGTGCCGTTCGTGGGGCGGACGATGATAAGCTGGGTTGTCGACGCGACGACGATTGGCGCAACGATAGTTTACGGCTACGTTTCGGCTTGCGCGTACATAATCGCGCGGCGGGAAGGTTCGCTGAAGTTCAAAGTAACGGGCGTGCTCGGCGTAATTTTCTCAACGATCTTCGCGCTGTTCCTGCTGTTCCCGAATTTCTGGGCGTCAAACATACTGGCGACGGAATCGTACTTCGTGCTGGTTGCGTGGAGCGTGTTCGGCTTCGTATTTTTCCAGCGGGTTTTCGCGCGGGACACGGTACAGCGCTTCGGAAAATCCGTCGTCGTCTGGACGGTCATGCTGTTTTTCATTTTCTTCGGCTCGCTCATGTGGATTCGGCAGGACACAGATGAAAGCATGGGGAGCGCCGTTGACAACATAGGGAAATTTTATCAGCGCGAACTGGAAGAGAGCTACGGCGTTCGCTCGAACATTATGCAGCAGGTCAAGGAAGAATATTATTTGAAAAACCAGATGAACAAAATTCGCAGCCGGCTTTTCCAGACCAGCGTGATTCAAATGGGATTTATCCTGCTGAGCCTGTTTATCATGTTCAACATTTATTCGGCGATTCTGCGGCGGGAACGTGACGCAAAGCTGGCGAAAATGCAGGCGGAGGAGAGCAGCCGCGCGAAAACTAATTTCCTGTCGAACATGAGCCACGACATTCGCACGCCGATGAACGCGATTATTGGCTACACGAACCTTGCACAGCGCAAAGACGCAACGCCGGAGGAAATGCATGAGTTCCTCGGCAAGATACAAAATTCCAGCCAGCATTTACTCGCGCTGATTAATGACGTGCTGGAAATGAGCCGCATTGAGTCCGGTAAAATGGAGCTCGACGCCGTGCCCGCCAACATTGAAAAAATCCTGCGCGATTTGCACGACATGTTCGCCACGCAAATGCAGGGCAAGCAAATTAATTTCAGCGTAGAAAGCAGCGTCAGGCACAAATTTGTTTCCTGCGATACGCACCGCCTTAACCGAGTGCTTTTGAACCTCACGAGCAACGCTTACAAGTTCACGCCGGAGGGCGGAAAAATTTCAATCACGCTCAGCGAAATTTCAACCGGCAGCTACGAACTTCGCGTTAAGGACAGCGGGATTGGAATGGCGCCGGAATTTGCTAAGACAGTCTTCGAGCCGTTCACGCGCGAGCGGACTTCAACCGTCAGCGGCATTCAGGGCACGGGGCTGGGCATGGCGATTACGAAAAGCATTGTCGACTTGATGGGCGGCACGATTGAAGTTGTGACGGCGCAGGGCAGGGGCACGGAATTTATTTTGCGCGTGGATTTCCCGCTGGTTGACGAGTCTGAAGTTGAGCCGGAAGTCAGCGCTGATTCGGCTGAGGAACTGGATTTCAGCGCGAAAAAACTTTTGCTGGTCGAGGACATTGAAGTCAACCGCGAAATTGCGCTGATGATTCTGGAGGAAGTCGGGTTCAGCGTCGATACCGCCACGAACGGAAGGGAGGCCGTTGAAAAAGTTGCGGCGTCGAAGCCAGGCGATTATGACGCGGTTTTAATGGATATTCAAATGCCGGTCATGAACGGCTACGAGGCGACGCAGGCGATACGCGCGCTGGAAAATAAAAAGCTCGCCGAAATTCCGATAATCGCAATGACGGCGAACGCTTTCAGTGAGGACGTGGAGCGCGCGAAGGCGGCGGGTATGAACGACCATATTGCGAAGCCGCTCGACGTGCCGAAGATGATGGAGACTCTGAAAAAAATTTTGAGCTGAGGTGTTAGCATTGAAAAAATTTTTGCTGGCGGCAATTGTCGCGCAGATTTTGTTTTTCGGACTGGCGGAGGCGGTAGAAATTATCGACAAGCCAATAAAATGGACGGCGCACCGCGAACGGCTGATTCGGGAATACGCGCTGGAACATTACGGCTTCGAGGCGACGGAAATTGAGCCGCGCGCTGTCGTGGTGCACTGGACGGCGTTCGGGTCTTTCGATTCGACGTACAGATATTTCTACGCCGAGGAATTTGCCAGCGGGATTGACGCCGGTACGCTGAACGTTGCGTCTCACTTTCTGGTTGACCGCGACGGGACGATTTATCGGCTGACTTCCGAGACTGCGCTCAATCGTCACGCTATCGGCTATAACTGGTGCGCAATAGGAATTGAGAACGTCGGCGGCGTCGACGGCGCGGAAGATTTAACCGTTGCGCAGTTGCAGGCGAATGTTGAACTGATAAAATATCTGCACGAAAAATATCCGGCGATTGAATACGTCTTCGGGCACTATCAGCAGGTCGAGGCTAAAAAATCCGGCCTGTTCATTGAGCTCGTGCCGGACTACTTCGCCGGAAAGCCCGACCCTGGGAAAATTTTTATGCGGCACCTGCGCGACTACCTTGAAGGTGACGGCTTAACATTTTTCCCGCTTTAAATTATTCCTGCCCGCCGTACTGCGATTTTAAAAATCAATCGTCAGAGTAACGGGGCAATGGTCGCTGCCGAAAATCTGCGGCTCGATTGACGCGGCGGAAATTCTGTCAGCGATTTTGTTTGACGCCAGAAAATAATCGATACGCCAGCCGGAATTATTTGCGCGCGCCCTGTTGAAATTCGACCACCATGTATAAGCGCCGCGCATAGTGGGGAAAAATTTTCTGAAGGTGTCAGTAAAACCGGCGCTCAAGAGCTGGTTGAATTTTGCGCGCTCCTCGTCCGTGAAACCGGCGGCTCCGCGATTCGCCAGTGGATTTCTCAAATCGATTTCGGTATGGGCAACGTTCAAATCGCCGCAGATAATCACGGGCTTAACGGCGTCGAGTTTCTGCACGTATTCGCGGAAAGCGTCTTCCCACGTCATGCGATAATCGAGGCGCTCAAGTTCGCGGCGGGAATTTGGCACGTAGACGTTGACAAGATAAAAATCCGTGAAGCCGAGCGTAATTACGCGGCCTTCGTGGTCGTGTTCGTCGTAGCCCAGCCCGTAGGTTGCGGAGCGCGGCTGAATGCGCGTGAAAACCGCCGTGCCGCTGTAACCCTTTTTCTCGGCGCTGTTCCAGTACTGCGAATAGCCGTCCAGCTCAACAATCGCCTGCTCACGATTCATTCGCGTTTCCTGCAGCGAAAAAATATCTGCGTCGAGATTTTTGAAGCTCTCCATGAAATTTTTCTTGAGACAGGCGCGCAGACCGTTGACGTTCCAGGATACCAGTTTCATCGAACCACCTCCGTAATACTGAAAAAGCCCCGTGGAAAATTCCTGCGGGACTTTTTGATTTAGCGGAGGGGGTGGGATTCGAACCCACGGTGGCTTGTGACCACACTTGATTTCGAGTCAAGCACCATCGACCTCTCGGACACCTCTCCTGAATAGGACTCGTAACCAAAATTAATGATTTCGAGTCAAGCACCGTTACTGAGAACTTACAAGAAAAAATCTATGTCCCATTCCTGCTTCACCGCGTCCGCTTTTGCCAGAGCTAATCGCGTTTGGTGTAACGCTCCACAGGCTTAGATTCCCCGCTAACGAACGGGTAGGTATAACAGGTTTCCCTGTAAAACGAAAGAATATTATCATAAAAAATTTTTACTGTCAACTGGAAATTTTCCTGACCAGAATTTTATCAATGCGCGCGCCGTCCATTTTTTCGACTGTGAACTTAAAATTTTCCCACTCGCGAACCTCGCCCGCCTTAGGAATGTAACCGAAGAGCGACGTTAAAAAGCCGCCCATGGTATTGTAATGGTCCTTGTCCTCGTCGGGCAAAGTTTCAAGATTAAACCGGCGCTTGAAGTCGTCAATGTCGTAGAGCCCGTCGACGAGCCACGCATTTTCCTTTTTCTGCGCGAACTGTTCTTCCTCCTCCGCCTCCAGCCCAACAATTTCCTGCGCGATATCGTCCAGCGTAATGAACCCGATAACGCCGCCATATTCGTCGTTGACAATCGCCACGTTCTCGCCAGCCGCCTTGAACTTCTCAACTATCCTGAAAACTTCCATCGTCCGCGGCACGAACACCGGCTTTTTAATCAGCGCCGCCAAATCGATATCTCCAGCATCCAAAACCGCGTCCAGCACGTCCTTCGCATAAATCACGCCGCGGCACTCGTCTAAGCTCCCTTCGCCGACCGGAAAAATATCCTGCGAATTTTCGCGAATAACTTTCAAATTCTGCTCCAAGCCGTCCGAAATATCCAGCCAAACCATTTGCAGGCGCGGCGTCATTAGCGCGTACGCCGTCTCGTCGCTCAGCTCAAATATTTTGTCGACCATCGCCCGCTCAGATTTTTCAAACGTCCCGTCCTCCGTGCCCTGCTCTATCAAATCCTTAACCTCGTCTTCCGTCACCACGTCCGGCGTCTCCGCGTTCATTCCCAAAACCATCATCAGGCTGTCCGTGATTTTCGACAAAAGCAAAATCGGCGGGCTGAAAATTTTTGCTATCAGCCGGAACCCGCTGTGGTGCTCCAGCAAAATTCTTTCCGGCGCCTGCTGAGCCGCCCGCTTCGGCAGAAATTCCCCGAAAACCACCATCAAAAATATTACCACGAACAGCGCCAGCGAAAACGACAAAATCTGATCCTGCCTGTGCGTCATCAGCGAACTGATTTGCTCGTAGATTATCCGCGCCAGAAATATCGACGAGAACCCCGCCAGTATTTCCGAAGTCGCTATCCCGACCTGCGCGACCGATAAAAATTTCGCCGGCGATTCAACCATCTTCAAAACTTTTTTCGCGTCCGCGTCGCCGTCGTTCGCCAGCTTCTCTATCCGCCCGTGCCGACACGAAATCAGCGCCGTCTCCATGAATGAAAAATAGCCGCTCATCACCACAAACACGATTATCAACAGCGATAGCGGCAGAATCAACGAATCCAAGTTCACCGACCCTTTCAAAATTTTTTCCGCCCTTATTCTAACAGCCAGCCTTTTTTTTGTAAACTAAACAGGAAATTGCGCGCCGACGGCGTATTCTATATCTGAAATTAACATGTAGGTTTTTTAAAGGAGCGTTTTAAATGCAAGTTCTGAACGCAGAAAATCGCGACTGGAAACAAATTTTCGCCACGAACAAAATTCCCGTCGCCGCCGCAAGTCTGGCAGTCGTGGCTGGAATTACCGGCGCCGCAGTTTCAAGCTCAATCGCTGACAGCAACAAAATTATTTCCGGCGTTCGGTTTGAAGGTCAGCCGCTTGCCGGTCTAAACGAAACCGCCGCCAAAAACTTTTTTCAGTCCGCCGCCGCTGAAAAAATTCGCCCGCTCACTTTCCGCTACGGCAACACCGAATTTAAAATCAATCCCGAAGAAATTAAACTCACGCCGCAAATCGATAAGGCCGTTGCGCAGGCTCAAAGCTACGGGCGCGGCAAAGATTTCTTCGGCAACCTCGCTGAACAGCTCAGCACTTTTTCCGGCGGCCGCAACGTCGCTCTCGCCGCAACTTACGACGAAGATTTATTAAATCAGAAAATCGCTGAACTCGCCGCTAAAGTCGACCGCCAGCCCGTCAACGCCGCCTGCTCCGTTTCAAATGGCGCCGTTCAAAAAACTCCTGGCGAAATTGGTAAAAAGCTCGACCAGCAAAAACTCGCTGCCGACTTAAAAGCGCCGCTCACCAGTCTCAACTTCCCCAATAATATCGAACTCATTCCTGAAGATATTCAGCCGTTTATCAAGACCGAAGACCTCGCGCAGGTTGATTCGATTCTCGGCGAATACAGCACCTACTACTACCCTGGCGCGCGCGGCGATAACATTTGGCTGGCGGCGCATTCCATTTCCGACAAAATCGTTAAGACCGGCTGGGTTTTTTCCTTCAACGATACCGTCGGGCGCCGCACTTACGCTGCCGGTTACCAGAACGCGCCGGTTATTATCAACGGCAAAACTGAGGACGGCGTCGGCGGCGGCGTCTGTCAGGTCAGCTCCACGCTCTACAACGCGATTCTGCTCGCCGGTTTGACGCCAACCGAACGCACGCCGCACTTTTTCAAATCCGGCTACATCGGCGCGGGCAGGGACGCGACCGTCGCGGAAGATTATATCGACTTCAAATTCCGCAACGACCTTCCGCACCCCGTTTACCTCACGGCGAAGGCTGACGGCTACACGCTGACGGTTTTCGTGCTCGGTACGAAGGCGGATTTGAACGGCAACACGATTGAAATTGAGACCGGCGGCAGCGACATGAACCCTTCGGTTTACCGCGTCTACTACAACGGCGGGCAGGCCGTCGCCAGCGAATATCTCCACACCGACAAATATTACAGCCCGAAAGATTTTGAAAACCGTGGCTAGGAAAATTCTAATCGCCGCGCTGATTTTAGTCGCGCTGATTTTCAAACTCACTGAACAGAAAATTTTCGTCGCCGCCGAAATTAATCACGAACTGGAAATTTTGACGACGGTCGACGCCGATAAAAAAACTTCGCTGGTAATTCACTTCATACACTCGGTGCAGAAAACGCCCGTGATTGAGGAGCTGGAATTTGACGGCGAAGATTTTATTTTACTGCGGACGCGTTACAAATCTCACGGCGTGGGCTTGCCGTTTATGGAAAGCGACGGGGTTTTCCGCGAAGAAGGCGGCTGGTTTGTCATGGACGAAATGAACCGCCGCATAAAAAATTTGTCGCTGCGTACGGGCGTCGGCACGCAACTCACGCTTGAGCTCGGCGGCGAAACTTTTGAGCTTTACAAAAAATATCCCGCTGGCACGAAGATTGTGATTGACTCCGCGTCAGCGTGGAAAATTTTCAGGTTGACAGTTCACTGAATTAATGGTAAAAATCTGGCAAATAATTTGTACGGAGTTTTTGCCATGAAAATATTTAAAGCGTTTTTTTTTATATTCATGACGATTTTCCTGGCGGGCTGCGCGGCGGGCGACGATATTGTCGTGATTGAAGATTCCTCCGCCGTCGCGAAAAAGGAAACCGCCCGCGAGGACGACTACAAAATTTATCTGATAACAATGGATTTGGCGGACGATTTCTGGAAGTCGATTGACTCCGGCTGTCGGCAGGCCGTTGGCGAAATTGGCGGGATTGCCTACGAATGGACGGGTCCCGACGTAAACGAAGACGCGCCGCAGATGAAATGCATTGACGCGGCTGTTGCGGACGGTGCCGACGCGATTTTATTGGCGGCGAGTTCACCGCGCGGCGTCAACGAAAGTTTGAAGAAGGCGGCGGACGCTGGCGTTAAAATTATTTACGTGGACAACGCGGCGGAATTTGACTGCGTGGCGTTTCTGGCGACTGATAACGAATTTGCTGGCGAAATTGCCGGCGAAACTTTATTGCAGGGACTTGCTGAGGCGGGCGTAACTTCCGGCACGATTGGAATTATGGTCAACAAGGCGAACGTTACCAGCACGGCGCTCCGCGTCAGGGGTTTCCGCAAAGTTTTCGCCGTCACGAATTTCACGCTGGACGACACATTTTTCATGGAGGACGACCCGCAGCGCATAAAAGATTTCGTAGCGGAACACCCAGAGTATGTCGCGTTTTTCGGCTCGAACGAAAGGACGGCGCTGGCGCTCGGCGAACAGATGCGCGATTCCGGCTCAAAACAAATCGTCATGGGCTTCGACACTTCCGACGCGGTTTTGACTCTAATGCACGGCGGCTACCTCTACGCAACGCTCCAGCAGCGCCCGCAGCTCATGGGGCACGACGGAATTAAAATCGCCGTCGAAACGCTCAGGGGCGAGTACTCCGGCACAAACGTCCGAATTGACACCGGCGTTACGGTACTCAAAAAAGATTCGATTTAGGTGAGCGCCATGAAATACAGCACGAAACTTTTAGTCTCAAACTGCATTCCCGTTATAGTTTTCGCGATAATTTCCACGATAATCGGCTTCACGCAATTCCAGTCGAGTCTGTACGACGAAAAGCAGGGGAATTTAAAATCGACGGCGCTGGCGGCTATGGCGCTGTATTCCAGCCAGGGCTACGGCGATTTCGGCAGGAAGGCGGACGGCAACGTCTGGCGCGGCATGAATTTCAACGTCTCCAAAGAAACTGCGCTCGTCGACGAGCTCAAAAAGGAAACGAACGTCGATATAACTTTTTTCTTCGAGGACGCGCCCGAAATGACTTCGATAATAAATTCCGACGGCGCCCGCGCGATTGAAACCAGCGTGGTTGACGAGATAAAAACTGAAACGCTGGCTCGCGGCGCACAGCTTTGGTGTCGGAGCATTAAGATTAACGGCGCAACCTGCCAGGCGTACGTCATTCCGATTCGGCAGGAAAGCGACGGCAGCGTTACCGGCGCGCTCATGGCGTCGCAGTCCAAATCCGGCTTCAACGCCACAATTCGCAACTACATTCTGACGACGCTGGCTGCCGCGCTGATTGTTTTGGTGGCGGCGTTCGCGTTTATCAACTGGTACGCCAGGCGTTTCGCGCAGGAATTTTATGACGTGACCGACAGGAGCAAGCGCGATTTGCTGACAGGGCTTTTCAACAAGCGCTCGTTTGAAGATGAAGTTCGCCACGCCATTGAAACCCAGCGCGCCGACGACGTTTCGGTACTGATGATTTTTGATTTCGACAACTTCAAGCACGTGAACGACCACTACGGACACCAGACCGGCGACGAAGTTTTGAAGGCGTTCGCGAACATTTTGCAGCGCGCCTTCCGCACGAAAGATATTATCGGGCGCGTCGGCGGCGATGAATTTATGGTTTTCATGCCGGAAATGTCTGAGCAGTTCCTCAAGCGCTCCGAAGAAATTTCTCACGAAGTTTTACACGAGCTGAGCATTCTGAAAGTCGGCGAGGCGGGACCTTTTTCCTGCAGCATTGGAATTGGCACGGACGATACCGGCTACGATTTCCAGAAACTGTACCTTTTAGCCGACAGCGCGCTCTACGAGTCCAAGGAACGTGGCAAGGCTTGTTACGTCAGATTTTCTTCCAGCGACAAGAAATAAAAATAAAGCCCCGCTCAACGGCAGGGCAATTTTTTTTCGGTCTGCAGAATAAAAATTATTTCGCTAAAAGTTCACGGGTATGCTGAGCGACCTGCTCCGGCGTAATATTTTTATTCCGCGCGACGCCGGATTCGATAGCCGCTTTGGCGACGGCAGCTGCAACCGCTGGGGCAACGCGCTTATCGAGCGGATTGGCGATAATGTTATCTTCGTTGAGTTCGGCGTCGGAAATGAGCGCGGCGATAGCGTAGGCGGCGGCGATTTTCATCTGTTCGTTAATGTCAGTCGCACGAACGTCGAGCGCACCACGGAAAATTCCAGGGAACGCCAGCAGATTATTTACCTGATTCGGGAAGTCACTGCGGCCGGTTGCAACGATACGCGCACCGGCAGCCTTCGCGTCGGCGGGCAGAATTTCCGGAATTGGATTCGCCATCGCCAGAATGATAGCGTCCCTGTTCATCTGGCGAACCATATCCTGCGTCAGAAGATTTCCCTTTGAAACGCCAATGAAAACGTCCGCACCGTGAATCACGTCGACGAGCTTACCGGCTTCGTGCTGGGAATTGGTAACGGCGGCGATTTGGTCTTTGTAAGGATTCATGCCCTTGCCGCGCCCTTCGTAAATCGCGCCGGTCGAATCGCAGAGCATGATATTTTCGGCGCCCATTTTCTGAATGAGATAAGTTATCGCCATACCGGCAGCGCCCGCGCCGTTGACGACGATTTTAATATCAGCGAACTTTTTGCCGACGAGCTTGAGAGCGTTAATCAGCGCCGCGCTGACAACGATAGCCGTGCCGTGCTGGTCGTCGTGGAAAACGGGAATGTCAACCGAATCTTTGAGCGCCTGCTCAATGTCAAAGCACTCCGGCGCCTTGATGTCTTCAAGGTTAATCCCGCCGAAACTCGGCGCCATGAGCTGAATCGTCTTAATAATTTCGTCGACGCTGTGGGTGTTCAGGCAGATGGGAATTGCGTCGACGCCCGCGAAACCCTTGAACAGAATCGATTTGCCTTCCATAACCGGCAGGCCGGCGCCCGCGCCAATATCGCCTAAGCCCAAAACAGCCGTGCCGTTGGTGACTACCGCGACGAGGTTCCCGCGATTGGTGTAGTCGTAAATTTTATCGGGGTCGGCGTTGATTTCAAGGCAGGGAGCGGCGACGCCTGGCGTATAGGCGAGAGTCAGGTCGTACGCAGAATTGAGCGGGACTTTGCTGACAACTTCCAGCTTGCCGCGAAATTTTTTATGCAGGGCGATTGCCTCTTCGTTGACGTTGGACATTAAAAGATCTTCCTTCCGAATTAGAATTACCGCGTTATTATATCAAACATAAAAACTTTTGCAAAGTTGCGCGCAATGTATACTTTCGCGTTAATTGACATTTCCGCGCTGAAAATTGTATACTAAACGCAAAAATTTACGGGGAGATGTGCTATCGTGTTTTCTTTGAAGAAAAAAATCCGGCTTGCCCTGGCGGTAAGCGGCCTGCTGGTTTGTTCAGCTTTTACCGGATGCGGAGGAGATTCCGGCGGCGCTTCTAACGCTGACCAGATCGTTATCGGCTCCAACTTCGAGCTGACCGGCAACCACGCGCAGTACGGTTCCAACGCCGCCAAAGGCCTCAAGCTCGCCGTTAAGGAAGCCAACGACAAAGGCGGTATCAACGGCAAACAGATTAAAATCGTCGAGGCGGACAGCAAATCCGAAGCCGCCGAATCCGTCAACGCCGCCACGAAACTGATTTCCGACGACAAAGTTGTTGCGCTGATTGGCCCTGCGGTTACCGCCAACGTCATCGCTGAATCGCAGGTTGCCGCTGATAACAAAGTTCCCGTTATCGCGCCAGCCGCCACTAACCCCGACGTCACGGTTGAAAACGGCACGCTCAAGGAATTTATTTTCCGCAGTTGCTTTATCGACCCGCAGCAGAGCGAAGTTATGGCGCAGTTTGCCGCAAAAGACCTGCACGCTCAGACCGCCGTGCTGTACCTCGACTCCAGCTCCGACTATTCCAAGAGCCTCGGCAGAATCTTTAAGGAAACTTTTGAATCACTCGGCGGCCAGGTAGTCATGGAAGAAGCTTTCCTCGCCAAAGACCAGGACTTCAAAGCCGCGCTCACCAAAATTCAGACCGCCAACGCTGACGTGATTTTCGTCCCCGCTTACTACGAAGAAGTCGGCAAAATCGTCAAGCAGGCGCGCGAACTCGGTATCCAATCCACAATCCTCGGCACTGACGGCTGGGACGATTCCAAAGTTGTCGACATCGCCGGCGCGGACGCCCTCAACAATACTTTCTTCTGCACGCACTATTTTGACGGCGACGCTGAAGTTCAGGATTTCATCAACGCTTACAAAAAAGAATATAACAACGAAAACCCCAACGTTTTCGCCGCCCTCGGCTATGACGCTGGCAAAATGCTCATCGACGCAATTCAGCGCGACGGCACCGATTCCGAAAAAATCCGCGCGAACATCGAAACTATCAAGGATTTGAAAGTCGGCACCGGCAAGATTACAATGGACGCCGCCACCCACAACCCGATTAAAGGTATCGTCGTTCTCGAAAATAAAAACGGCGCCCGCGAACTCCGTACCAAAATCGCTCCTCAGGGATAATTTTTTAGTTCGACAAATTTAAAAATCGCCATTGACTTCGCGGCTGAAGTTGGTGGCGATATTTTTTTCCCTGGAGGTGTTACCGTGAACAAAATTTTTTCCGCGCTGATTTTGCTTACGATTTTCAACGCGATTTTCCTTAGCGGCTGCGGCGGCGGGGAAGTCAGCGAACTGGCTCTGCCCACCGAAATTTCAACTTCAAAGCCCGCGCCAGTTCCTGAAAAAATTTCCACTGACGTTTATTTCGACGCGACGGTTTCAATGCGCGGCTACACCACGCTTTCCGTCGGCAACGTCTACCGCACGCTCCCAGATTTGCTGAGCGATATCGGCGGCTCCATGGGCGAAGTGACTTTCTACAGCTTCGGCGAAAATATTCAGCCGCTCGACGGCCGCGATTACCGCCGCTTCAGCTCGTCCGACCCCTACACCGAAATTATCACCGCCGTCCACAACGTCATCGACAAATCCGACGCCAGCCACCTTTCGATAATCGTCACCGACCTTTTCGAGAGCGACGCCGACTGGAGCAATATCGCACAGAAAATCCGCGAGAAATATTTCGCCAATCATCTTGCCGCTGCCGTCATCGGCATTAAAAATTCTTTCAGCGGCGATATTTTTGACGTGGGGCTCAACGCCGCCAAATTCCATTACGATTCAAACGCGTCCGCAGAAAAATTCCGCCCGTTCTACCTGCTGATTCTTGGGCGCGAAGAAATGATTTCGGATTTTATGCACCGGTTCAGCGAGCGCCAGACGCTGGATAACGAAACGCAGTACCTGCTGCTGTCGGAAAATCTTACGGCAACCGCCAGCGATTTTTCCAAAATGAATCTGCTCGAAATGCAAAACTTTTTCGTGGACAGCAAATTCAGCCTCGACGAGGAAGGCGCTAAGGAATTTGGGCTGGATAAATTTTCTGAGCCCGCCGCTTTTTCCGTGCAGTTCGACTACAACGCGCCGCTTGGTGTATGCCCGCTGAATATGAACGAACTCGATTCCAGCGCGAAAATTTTTGTGCTCGACGAAGGCGAATGGTCTGAGCAGAGCAGGAACGACGTGCAAATTACCCTGGGCACGTACGTCGTCAAAGTCGAGCTCACGCCGGAAAAAAGTCTGCGCGAAGACAAAATCAATTTCGTACAGGCGTCAATCGCTCCCACCGCCAAAGGTTACCAGCTCCCCGACTGGGTTCGCAGCTGGAACATGGCAAACGTCAACGTTGCGCCGGAGAATTTCGACGGCTCCAAAACTGTCAATCTGATTCACGTGCTCGGTTCGCTCAAAGATTCGGTACTCACCCCGCGCTCGTCAATCTGAAATTTGTCGTGGACGCCCGCTGAAAATCACTCCAGTTTCAGCCTGCCCTTTCTGAAAAGCGTCCAGCCCTCGCCGGAGCAGGTAAACACGGCAAATTGTTCGACGCGGATTTTGCTGTAAGTGCCGCCGCTCACGAAGTTGGATTCAAAAACTTCGCCCATCGCACGCTCAAAATGATGATTGGCGGTGTACCGAATTGCAATGTTCGGATAAACGACGTAAGTATTTTCGTTCGCCGAGCCGGAAACAAGAGCGCTGGGAATTGCCCAGAAGTCGCCGCCGTCCCTGTAGCGAAATTCCGGCGGAGGCGCAGGAGTTTTCACGCGCGCTTCGGCGTTAACGCAGCTGAAAGTTTTTACATGATAGCGCTGAAAAAAATCTGCCCGCGCATTCCTCAGCTCAACGCCGCTTTTATCTGCCAGCGCATTGTATTCGCCCGTGAAGTTTCGCGCAGAAACATTCGCAGCTGGCGCCGCCGTCTGAGAAATTTTTCTGCCGCGACTGGAAATTTGCGCAGCGGCGTGGCGTTGGAAATTTGAAAAATCTGCAGTCTCTTCCCCGTCGTCAAGGTCACGGAGCATTCTTTCAATCGAGTCCAGACTTTTTCGGACTTCCGCGATTTCCGCCAAAATTTCCTGTTTAAAATTCCTGCGCATTATTCAAGCACCAGCTGTCCTTTAGTTTCGAGCGTCCATTTGCCGCTGAAAACAGCGGGGCTGACAACGCGGATTTTGCTGTACGTGTTGCCGGTTTGAAAATTTGAGCTGAAAACTTCGCCCATCGCCTGGTCGGAATGGAGGTTGGCGGTGTAGGCTTTGACGTTTGGCACGACGGCGAAAGTTCCGCGCTCGACTTCAAAAGCCCAGTAGTTGCCGTTGGGCTCGTCGCCGAACTCAGCGGGCGGCATTGGCGATTTGACGCGCATTTCGGCGTTAGTGCAGACAAAACTTTGGACGTTGTATTTCTGCCGGAAATTTTCGTTTGCCTTTTTTGCGTCGTAGCCCGACAAATCCGCCAGCGCGTTAAATTCCCGCACGAACTCCGCGTATTTTTTTTCCAGCGACGGTTCTGGCGGCGGCATGTAAACCGGCTCGCGCTTTTTCAGCGAAATGACATTGGGCGGCGGCGGAACATTTTGCGGCGCGCTTGGAACTTTCGGTTCAGTTTGAAGTTCGCGCAGGCGGCTTTCCAGCGCAAATATTTTCCTATTGAGCTCGTCAATTTTAGACCGGCTTTCCTCTTCGCGCTCGCTGAAACTTTTGTGCAGCCTTTCCAGCGATTCCTTTCTGGCGGCGGCATTTTTAACCACAATAACGATAATGAAAGTCATCAGCGCGATAAGCCCGACGCCAGTCAGCGCGTAGTCCGTGTAGCCGCCAAATAAGCCGTCGTCTGTCTTTTTTAGCTCAGCCTGGACAGCATTAATTTTTTCCTGCAAAGGCTTAACGGCGGCGTCAATATCCTCGCCGGTGAGAATTTCCAGTTCCGAAACGCTGTCGCCGTTCGCGTCAATAAATTCGCCGTCGTCGAACTGCAGTTTAATCGCCATAATTCAACATCTCCATAAGATTTTTCAGATCCACGATAAAAACCGGCTCCAGGAAAATTTCTTCGGGGTCAGCGCCCTTCAGTTCGACGTAAAAGCCGTTGGTTTCGCGCACAATTTCTTCGGCGCTTTCTTCGTCGAGCTCGATACCGCCAGACCAGAGATTTTACGTTAATCCCCGCCGAAACGTCGCTTGCGCTGATAAAATCTGACGCGGCAAAATTTTTGCCTTCCTGAGTAAATTCCGCGCCAGCCATCAGCGCATTGGAAAGCGCGGGGTCGCCGCCGAAAAGTTCGTCGTTGATTCTTTTGGCGTCGAAGAAGACGCTCGCATTTTTCGGCTTGTCAATAATCATGCCGCTGGCGACTTCGATTTTCGGCTGGTCGCTGAGGTTGATGTAGAAATTTTTGTAGCCCTCAAGCCCCGACGCGTCGCAGAGCATTTTTTCCAGCACAGGATTATTTTTAACGTCCGTGCCGCCGGTGAGCCACTTGAAAATTCTTGAGCCGTTGCCGCCAACGAAAACGTGCGGGATTTTATTTTCAGCGTAAACTTCCGCCTCGTGCAGCGCGCCGACAATTTTGCCGAGATAATAAAACAAACCCGCAACCGCCAGCTGACAGCCCAGCAGCACGTCCTGAACTTCAACCTGTCCGCTCTTGAACGTCAAATCCTTTATGTAATTTTCGCTGTTGCGGCGCATGTCAATATCGATAAGCGTCTGGCGGTATTCCGGCTGAAAATTCTCGCCGTTGAAAAGTTCATAGCGGTCGTAAATCGGCTTGAAAATATACCTGCCGGCGTACTGAACGGAAGTGTGGAAAACGACGCGGCCAGGCGCGCCGCTTATCACGGTTATATCTGTCGTGCCCGCGCCAATGTCTATGCAAATCGCGCCGCCCGTGAAATTCGCCTTGCCGCCGTTGAGCTTGTTGAAATAGTACGCGACGGCCTCGCTCTCGGAGAAAATTTCAATGTCGCCGCCTTCGGTGAAGTCCGTGTTCTCGCAGGCGTCCTTTATCCCCGAACGGCAAGTCGCGCTGAAAGACAGGTTCTGAATCTGCGAAAACGCCGTGGGATATGAAAAGTTCCACTGAATTTTATCAACGCCGTGCGCCGCCGCCTCAACAAGTGCCTGCAAACAAATCTGCCCAATGTACGCCGCAACTTTGCGCCGCCCAAAATCGTCGTTGCGCCACTTCAAATCGCTGTCAAGATTCGTCAGGCGCTCGATAACTTCCTTGACTTCCTCGCTCATTATGGGGCCGTCAAGAATCGGCTGCACGGCGTCGTTAATGTCTTTGAGGTTCAGCAGGTGGAAAATGCTGAGGAAAGAGCCGTCGCGAATTTCCTTCGGGCGGGAGGAAATGAAGTTCAGGAAAGTTTGAATGCGCGCGCCGCCGCTGTTTGTAATTTGCAGGAGGTGCGGTTCAAAATCCAGCGGCCTGGGAGTTTTTTTGCCGTCGGAAAAAATAAAGCATCGTCGAACTCGTACCGAAGTCCACGCCAATTTTCCAGTTCAAGCCCGACTGCCGCGATTTCAGTTCCGGCTTTTTCAGCAGAATAAAACCAATTTCCGAGACCGCCGCACTGCCAGCTTTCTTGTAGTTAAAACTCAGCGCCTCAGGAAAATTATCCAGCCGCGCGGTAATGCGGTTCTTCAAGCCCTGCGCCGGAAAATTTTCAAGCGCCCTGCCGTAAGTCAACGGCTCCACGTAATACATTTCGTCCAGCAAAATTTCCGCGTTCGCCGCCGACTGCGCCTGCGTGTTTTCGTAGTACAGATAATATTGGCTCCAGCCCGCGCGCTGAATGTTCGGCCAGATTTCAATGACGGGAATTTCCTGCTGAAGGTAAATCAAATCGTCGCCGGAATATTTTTTCGTGAACCGAAAATCTGCGCCGGTGCCGTTCGCGCCGCTCAGCGGAAATTCAAAGTGTAGCGAAATGTCGTTATCAGATTCGGCGGTGAAGGAAAGCCGCTGCATAATTTCTTCCGACGAAAAAAGTTCAAGCAGTTCGCGCCTTATCGGCAGGATAATGTTGAGATTATAATTTGAAATTGCGTCGTAGCCGGAAACTTTCAGCGCGCCTGGAAAAAAGTCGCCTGGCGCGTCAAGGTTAAGCACCGCCAGCTGGTCGTAGAAAAAATCTTCGGGGCGCCGGTATTCCGTATCGCCGAGATTCATCTGATTGATGACGCTGCGGCCGCCGCGCAGGGAATTTTCAGTCACGTTGTCGGCGCTGACGCCCTGCCAGACGACAAAACGCGCGGGAGGAACATTTTCCTGCTGAGCAAATTCGCGGACGGCGCTCGGCGAAACGAGAATCAGCTTTTTATTATTTCGCGCAGGATTGGCGATAATTCTCACGAACGAATCCGAAATGCTCGCCGCCACGCCCTGAATGCTTTCGTTCAGATAGCGCGCCGTGCCGTTGTGCAGTTTCAAATTAGACGGCACAAGATTGAAATTCGCCGCCGCTCCGCCGAGACTTTTTTCAACGTCCAGCTGATACGCGTTGAGACATTTGAGCAGGCTGTTCGCAATGAACTGCGTTTCGCCCGTCACGTTGGCGCTGTCGCGCTGAAGATTTTCGCGCAGATTTTTCAGCCAGACGCTCAGCGCCGCAAGTTCATTATGCGAAAGATTTTTAATTGGATCCGCCAGCATTTTGCCGTCGCTGCTCCATGGCAAACTCAAGCCGCCGTTGAAAGTGCTGGGATAATCTGCCGCGCTGGCAACAAGCGTCACCGGCGAAGTCATAGCCAGCGGCAGGCCGTCATAAAAAATCACGTAAATATCCGTCAGCCAGGCGTCCGCGTCGCCGTTGGAGGACTCGCGGGGAATGAGTTCGGTGAAAACGCGCGCAAATTCATTTTTCTCGGCGCGGTACTTTTTCAAATCCACGGCGTCCGCGCGAAGATTAATCTGCTTGAGATTTTTCAGCGCCAGCATAGCCAAAATCGCGCGCCATTCGCCAACAACCTTATCGTGCAGACCCTGAACAAATTCGCGGGCGGCGCCAATATCGAAGAGCGCCATTTTGAAAAGCAGCGGGCGTGCCCAAACGTCGGGAATCGAATCGATACTGCCAATGTCGGCAATCGCGCCGCCGGTTTCCAGGCTGTTGACGAGGCTCGTCAGAAAATCACTGCTGGTATCTTTTTTCCAGACGCCGGAGCGATCCGCCAGAAATTTTTGCTCGTCCCTGTCAATTTTCGGCAGCATTGGGAAAACTTCGGGCATAGTGTTACTCCTTTCGAACTTTGCAGGCGTCGTAGAGTCGGCGCAGAAATTTTCCGAAGCCGCTGACCGACGAATCGAAGCTGACACTTTCCGAAAGCCTGTACCAAACTTCGTGTAAAGTCAAATCGGTCTTCACGCCGTCGCAGGATTTAAATTCGTCGGGGTGCAGAATCTGCGCGGGATTTGCCGCGAACATCGAAGATTTTATCAGCGAAACTTCCCGCCGTTCCAGCGTTTCCAGCTGCTTGAGCCACAGCACGAACGCTTCGGCGTAGTCCTCGAAATTTTTTATGTCCGTATTTTTAATTCCGGCGCCGCTGAAATAATCCACGAACCACGGGTACTGATATTCCGAGCGCCTGCCGTCCAGCAAATCTTTCAGCACGGGCTTCACGAACCGAATGTACGCGAAAATAAATCTGGCGAACTGAACGAACCGTTTCTGAAGTTCAAAATCGCTTTTCTGCTCATTGACGAACTCGGTGAGCGTCGGGAAGTCCACCCAGCTGAAATTGTCGCTGTCACTGCGCGAAATGCATTTAAATTCGTGCGTGCCGGTGACTGGCTGGGCGAAGAAATCCAGCGCGGCAAGTGCGGCGTAAAGTTCCGCGTCGTTGCGCTGACTGGACGCCCCAACGCTGAAATTTTTGACGTTCGCGCGCTGAGAATCGCCGACGAAATACATCGCGTTGAAAACGTTGTCCTTCTGCGCGTAATATTTCAGCGCCGCCTTGGTGTTCGTGTGGAAATTTTCCGAGCGCGCAAATAAATCCTGACCGCCCTGCGCCGCCGAAAAACTGAAGTAAGGCAGAATCAGCACGCCGCCGATAGAAACTTTTTCCTGCTTATCGCTGAGCTCGTTGCGCAAAAGGCGCGAAATCGTCGGAATGCCAGCCGCTCCCGTGCCGCCGAAGATCGAGCCCGCCAGAAAAATTTTAACTTCGTTGCCTCTGTTGGCGTCGCCCAAAATTTTGTCAAGGAACTCGCGCGGAATGGACTTCTTAGCGAGAACCGCCGCGCCAATGGACGGGTAACCTTCGTTCAGCCGCGTGGCGC
The DNA here is from genome assembly GCA_905234175.1 of uncultured Selenomonadaceae bacterium. Lineage (GTDB taxonomy): Bacteria > Bacillota > Negativicutes > Selenomonadales > Selenomonadaceae > Quinella. The sequence goes on from CAJOGX010000012.1 coordinate 53,167, forward strand.
GCTCCTTCTGCGTGTACAAAACTTCATACAAACTCCCCAGCGGATTATTTCCCTGCAGGTGATAGCCTATCAAATCATCCAGCGTCATGTCAACTTCAACGGGCTTCCACGGGAACGGCTCGATTATCGAAATTTTAGTTTTGAAAAGCGGCGTATCGTTGCCAACGCCGAGACTTTGAACCGGCGCAAAATTATTCAGCGTGGTACTGCTGCGCTCAAGATTCCCGTTGCCGGAGTCGGGGTCGACGGCAAGAATATTCAAATCGCCGCGCGAAGGCATTGTACCGGCAGCGCACAGGTGCGTTAGCGCTTCCAAAGTTTTCGCGCCGCTCCCGCCAATCAATATGAAATAGTAGCCCATAACCGCCCTCACTTTCTGGCAAGAATCAGCCGCGCGCCAGGCGGCGTGTACTTGAACGCGGCGAGCGTCGTGAATATGCTAAGCAGCCAGCACCAGCGCGCTGACTTTTATCCCCGCCGACGCCGCGTAAATCTGCGGAACCGCCACGCTCCCAGCCAGCGAAATTGCCGCCAGTACCGCCCAGATTATTCGCCGCCCGTCGACGAAGTAATTTCAAAAAACCAGCGCGATAAAATGAACCACGCCAGCGAATAAATTCCCGTTACCGCGCCAGTGAAAATCACCAGCGTTGAAAATTTTTCCTGCCATTTCGTGTAAGCCATGTTCTGCGACGCCGTTGCCAACTGATGACCGAACGCCGCCGTTGAGATGAAATACGCCAGCGCCCCGCAAATGATTACTCCCGCTGCGATGATTGCAATTTTTGCGATTGTGCGCACATTTCTGTTCATTCAAATCACCCCTTTTGTCGTTAAAAAATCCGCGCAAAGTTTATCACAAAAATGTTAATCTTGCATTAAAAAAACGCCGCTCGTTCCGCAGTTGGAATTGGCGGCGACTCAAAAAAATATAGCGGGTTACTGACTGTTATCCGCCGCAATTTTTTTCAGCGTCTCAACAATCAGATTAACGTGCGGATCGACGGTATCAAGGTGCAGGCGCTCGCGCGGGCTGTGAATATCGTCGTTGGTCGTGCCGATAGAAACTATGTCCAGCGCAGGATTTTTCGCGGCGAAGAAACTGCATTCAAGTCCAGCGTGACTGATATAAACTTTCGGCATGAAACCATTTTGGTCGGTGAAAACTTCCGTCACAATTTCTGTAAGGCGGCTGTTTTGTTTGAAATCCCACGCAGGAGCAGGCGCCCCGAAATTCACGCCGAAGCCCGTGACCTTCGCAGTCTGCGCGAAAAGATTTATAAAATCCGTCAGCAGTTCCGTAATATTCGAGCGCGCCAGCAGTTCAACTTCGACGCTCTCGCCCGTGCGAATAATCCCGACGTTCGCCGAAGTCAGCGGGTTTTTGCCCTTCACCGAGTAAACGCCGCTGTGAATCAGCGTGATAAGCTCGGAAAGGCTCTCGAAATCTTCCGCGCTGAAAACTTTTTCCGGCACCTGCGCGACGCTGACTTCAACTTTGAAATTCTGCGCGCCGTAAATTTTTTCAATGCGCTCAGCAAAAAGCTCGCCCGCGTCTGAAATGTCCGGCGCAGGCAAATTCGTCACGATAACGACTTCCGCCGAACTGGGAATGACGTTGTTCGCAGTACCGGCGTTGAAACTCGCCAGCTGAAAATTTCCGTGCTCGCGAATCGACTGCAGGAAATTCCCCAGAATTTTTATAGCGTTGGCGCGGCTGTCGGCAATTTCAATTCCCGAATGCCCGCCGCTTAGCCCGCTGATTTTAATTTTGACGGCGGCGGTAAAATTTTCGTTTGGCGTTGTATATTTAATTTCGCGCGAAAAATTCACCTTGATGTTGCCCGCGCTGCCGACGACAACCTCGTCAAACTTTTCGGAGTCGAGATTAATCAGATACGCGGCGTCGTAAAGATATTTTTCGCTGAGATTAATCGCGCCGCTCATGCCGGCTTCCTCGTCGACGGTGAAAATGACGCGAATCGGTCCGTGTTCAAATTCGTCGGCGTGCCTGAGAATGTACAGAATCACGGCGATACCCATGCCGTCATCGGCGCCCAGGCTTGTGCCCTCCGCTTCGAGAAATTTTTTATTGCGGACGAGCTTAATCGGGTCGCGCAGGGGATTATATTCGTAGCCGACTTCAGCGACGCAAACCATATCCATATGTGCCTGGAGAATCGTCAGCGGCGCGCCTTCGTAACCGGCGGACGCGGGAATTTCGGCGATAACGTTCCACTTCAAATCCTGCAGGGCGGAAATTCCGAGTTCGTTGAGGTATTCGCGCAGGAAATTGCTGACGGCCTGTTCGTGTTTGGACGGGCGCGGAATTGCGGCGAGCTTTGAAAATTCTTCGAGGACTTCTTCTAAAATCTGGCTCATGAAAATTTTCCTTTCAATAAAAAAGCGGGTGAACTAAGTCCCCGCAAAAAATTCTGATTCAAAATTAATTTCAGGTGAACATCGCGCTGAGGAGCCTGCCGGTGTTTTCCCAAGCGTAAGCGGCGGTATTCTGCGTGCGGGCAGTATAGAGCGACTCGGCGGTATCTTCCTGTTGCTGGCGCGCGAAGTCGACGATATTCGGGAAGAGCCGTTCGCCTTGCGCGTTTGCACGGTTTATATTGCGTTCGAGCTGACCGGCAAGACCTTCGCTGCCGAGAATTTCGTTGACGTCCTCGGAATCGTTGTCCAGCGCGAGATTGAGCGCGGTTTCGTTAATCGTGAGCTCGCCGGTCGGGTTGACGGAAATTCCGATATTCCTCAGCGATTCGTTGAGCGCGTTGTTGCCGTTGAAATTGTTGGCGAGCGCGTTCATGCGGCTGGAGACGCCGCGATTTTCGTTAAGGTAGCTGACGGTGTTGTTGTAGTCGCGGACGAGGTTGCGGACGCTGTTCAGGCGCGTATCCTCGGCGGTATCGCGGACGACGGCGTTAATTTCCTCCACGTCCTCGACTTCCTCTGTCTCGGCGGTAAGGTAGTTCCGCGCGAAATCGTTCAGGTTATTCGCGCTGGCAGGATTGGCGGCGGGCGGTTCAGTCGCAGTGCGTTCAGCCCGTTGCTCAGCGCGAGCCACAACGATAAAATTCAATTCCTGCGGCGGAATGTTCCCGCGTGCAAATTCAGTGAGCGTAGAAAGCGTCGAGCCGGTATTCCTGTCCGCGTCAGTAGTAGTCGTCGCAGTTTCGGCGGTGGAAGTTTCAGTCTGCGTAGTTTCGCGGAGCCTGTCAGCGGAATTTCTGAGCGAATCCATATTCTCGCGCAGTTCCTCCTGAAAAGCTTCGCGGCGCTCACGGTAATTTTCAATGAGATTATTTAAAGCAGGCTGCCCGCCAAATTCAGAATTAATGGCGTTGCCCAGCGTGCCGTAAACTCCTCCGACCAGCGCCGAATTGCGCGCCGCGTTGATATTCCCGTCAAAAAGCCTGTTCGATAAGCCCGCGACCATAGTAGCCTGGTTGGCTATCGCGTTGATGGTCGGCATGACAAACACCTCCTCAAAATAATTCACGTGCCAATTTTCAACTTCATTTTAATATTTGCCTTCGCCGTTGTCAACGTCATTTTTCGGCGATTTTGCGCTGATATTCACGGTAATCGAAGTGCCCACGCCGACTTCCGATTCAATGTTCAGATAACCGCCGTGCCGGTCGACAATCTCACGAATGCGGCGCATACCGTAGCCGTGCCCCGCGCCCTTGGTCGTGAAGGCGCTGGATAAAATTTTTTGCGCCTGTTCCTCAGTCATACCGCAGCCGGTATCGTCAACGGAAATCGTCAGACCGCTCGGCTCGGCGTTGATAAAAAATTCAACCTGGCGCTCGCCCTTGCTGTCACCAATCGCCTCGTAAGCATTTTCGATAAGGTTGCCGACAATCAGCATGAGTTCGTTTGAAGTCAGGAATTTGTTATTTTCCGGCAGGTAGCTGTCGCTGCGCAGTTCAAATTCGATGTCCATTTCCGTCGCGCGGTTCGCCTTGCCAATCAGCAGAGCGGCGATAGTTTTATCCTTGATGAAGCGCAAAATATTCTGGCCGCTGCCCTTCGCCCATTCCTTGCTGATATATTCCTTAGCGTCCTCAATTTTTTCCAGCTGAAGGAAACCGGCGATAATGTGGAGCGTGTTGCGGAACTCGTGGGTATTGGCGCGCAGGGCGTCAACAAGGTGGTTGGAGCCGGTCAGCTTTTCGGTGAGCTTGACAATTTCCGTGCGGTCGCGCAGGATTACCATTACCGCATCTAGACTTTCCATTGGCCGCAGCGGCACCAGGCTTATCAGCAGTGACTTTTCGTTCAGCTCAACCGGCGACCACGGGATTAGCTCGTTGGACTTGAAACAGTCCGAAATGTACGGGAACAGCGGCGAACTTTCCGCCAGCGTTTCAGTTTTTATGTACGATTTCGACGGCAGATTTTTATATATGACGCGCCAGTTTGTGTTCACGACGAAAATACTTTCGTAGAGCTTGTCCAGAATTTCTTCGCGCTGGAGGTACATTCGCGCAAAGGTCGTCGGGTCGTAGCCCAGCAGAATCCGCCGCACGCTGACGGTAATTCCTGCCGCGAGAAACAGTCCCGTAATGAGCGAAAAGACCATTAAGCCGCCCGCGCGGAGAATCATTTCCCACTTATGCGCCTCGATTTTTTTCGTCGAAGTGCTTGTCATGACGAAGCCGAGAATTTCGCCGTTTTCTGCGCGAACGACGTTAAAGGCGCGTTTCTGAATATCTGGGTGCCCCTGCTGCGTCGTCACGTAATTTTCCGCTTTTCCGCTGAGCGCGCTCAGTTCGTCGCCGCCGGCAAATTTCCCGCCAATCAGCTTTCTGTCGGGGTGGTAAAGGCGCGTGCTGTTTTTATCGGCGACAACAATGTAATCAATCGTGTCCTGCGTCATTTCGGAAATTCCGCGCAGTCTTTCACGGAGCGGCTGTGGAAATTCGCCAGCCCTTAGCGCGCCAATAATTTCCGTGTCGTGCGCCAGAATGTACGCGACGCGCGATAAAGTTTCTTCAAGGTGCTGATTCATCGTCTGCAACTGCCCTGGCAATACCGTAACCACCGACAGCACCGAGACCGCCAGGACCAGCACGATGTACGAAATCAGCAGTTTTTTCGTGAGTGATATTTTCTTCATTTTTTCGCCACGCCCCTGAATAAATTCCTGTGCCGGTTGATAATTTCGCCAATGAGCATTTTCCCGCGAAGGTCTGGGTGAATGCCGTCAATCGAAAACTTCCTGTCCATTTCGCCGGCGGCGTCGTAAAAGTAAGGCTCAATGTCAATGAAAAATTCGCGCTGCCGAATGAAATCATTAACGCGCAGTTGTTTTTCGTGCCAGCGCGGGTCAGTCTCTGTGCGGAAAGCGTAAAGAATGTTCGCGGGATTAATCGGCATGAGCGTCAAAAAAATCGGGCGAATGTCATTTTTGAGGCAGAGCGTTTCCATTTGCGCAAGGTCGTCGATAATACTTTCGGCGGAAATGCTGGCGTCGCGCAGGCTGTTGGCGCCGGTGGAAATGATTAGATTTTTCGGCTTGAACGGCAGAACGTCCCGCGCGAATCTTTCAAGCGAAGTGCGGGAAATGTCGCCGCTGCGGCTCAGATTTATAATCGGGAAATCGACGTAGGTTGCGTAGCTGTATTCGAGCGAACGCGGGGAGTAGCTGACAGCGCCGCCGCCGTGGGAAATGCTGTCGCCGAAAATCGCCGCCGTGACGCCGCCGGTATAATCTTCCACGATAAATTTTTCGCTTGCAGACCACGCGCTGAGCGGATTATCGTTTTCGTCCAGCGCGCGCACGTGCCAATAGTAGGCGCCGGCGTAGGGGCGGGCGTAGTCGTCGTAGCAGCTCGACTGATCCGCCGTGATTTTGCTCCACAGCATTTTCCCGCCGGAATCGTAAAGCTCAACCTGAAACTTCGCCGCGCCGAATGTCGGTATCCAGCTGTAAACCGGATAAATCGGCTGAGGTTTGAAAGAAATGAAATCGAAATCGTTAGCAAGCGGCGCGTCCGGCAGCGGTAACTTTCTGTCCACGTAAATCGGCTCCGCTATGCTGAACTCGCCAATCGGCTCCCAGTGCAAGCCCAGCGCCCGCGCCCGCCAGTAAACCGGCGCTTTGTATTTCCTCAAGTCTACCTGACAGCCGTTCGTAAAAATTTTCCGCGTGCTCCAAAGGTGGAACCGCTTAGAAAATTCCGTCCCGCCTTCAAACTCCGGCGGCGCGCTCAAAATTTCCAGTTCGTAGCAGACGGCGCTCGGTACCGTGTGCCAGACCAGAAACGGCGTCGCGCTGGCTGGATTTTTCTTTGTGTAGCGGAAAATCGGTACGGGGCGCGGAGGCGTCGGGAAGTTCGGGTTCGCTACGATTCTTTCTGAGCGGAAAATTTCCGTGAAAATTCCTCGCGCGGAAATCTGGTAAAACGTCGGGATTGGCGCGCGCGGCACCGTGTATTCCGGCGCTGAAACTTCCTCCGCCGTCAGCAGAAAAAATTCCGGCGACCGTTTCACTAAGCCCGTGGTTTTGCTCAGCGTCTCGACTTTGTACACGCACGGATATTCCAGAGGCGCCCAGCTCAGCCGTAAATCTTCCCCCGCCGCCGTGAACGTCACCGGCAGATATTTTTGCCGCAACCGCAGCGCGTCCGTCATTTCCGCCACGTACACGCTCAGCACCGAGAAAAATGCCATCAGCGCGAATATCACGCAAAACGTTATAAGCTCTCGTCTCAAAATAAAAAAACCTCCGCATTTTCAGCAGAGGTTATTGTATCACGAATTTCGTTAGCTGTTAAGTTTTATTTGTCGCTGCCGTAAGACGCCGTGAATTTCTCAAGCTGCGTGAGTTCGTCGGTGCTGTCAGTTTTCTCGACGTTCGTCACGGAATATTCCTGCGCGGTAATTTCGTCAACCGTCGCGCCGCCAATGAAGTTGGCATCGTCCTCCGTGAACCACGGCACCGCCACATTCCCATTGCTACCGCTGAGGCTGCCCGTGTAATTTTTCAGCGTGATTGAGCCGTTGCCGACCCTGACAATGGTATCGCTGCCGACAACTGTAGTAGAGCTGCTGCCGCTGGTAATTTTGAGCGTATCGCTCGCGCTGAAGCCGTAGATAACGTCCCTGCCGTCGCCATTGGCGTATTCGTAAACCACCACGCCGTTGCCGTTATTGTAAATTGTATCGTTGCCCTTGCCGCCATTAATCGTCGCTTCCAGACCGGAATTTTCAATGGTATCGTTGCCCGCGCCGCCAAAAATGGAAACAGGGGCGCCATCGTTGCAGATGTAATCCGAGCCGGTACCGCCGTCGATTGTGACGCTGTCGCCGTAATTGCTGATTTTGTCATTGCCGCTCAGACCGCTGACGCTGAAGTTACTGTAGTAATTTTCGAGTTTCTCAGAACGCGCCGTGCCGGTAACCGCGCCGCTGAAAACAGTGCTGGTAACAGTACCGGCGGCATTCTGCAGATTAATAGTTTTGCCAGCGGCATCTGCCAGCGTCACGGAGCCACTTCCTACGTTCAGAATCACGTCCGTGCCATTCGACGAAGTGCTCTTGATAGAGCCGGAAGTAATTGCGAGCGTATCGCTTTCCGTAAAGCCGAAAATGACATCTTTGCCGTCGCCGTTCGCGTAGCGGAAAATGGTGTTCTCCGCTTCGTTATAAATTGTATCGTTGCCAGCGCCGCCGGAAATTGTCGAGTTTGCGCCGAAATTCTCAAAAGTATCATTGCCCGCGCCGCCGCTCAGCGAAACTTGCACGCCCTCATTGAAAAGATAATCGTTGCCATTGCCGCCGTCCAGCGTGGAATACTGCGCGAAATTCTCAATGGAATCGTTGCCATCAGCGCCAAGTATCAAGGAGCGTTCGCCATAGTTGTAGAGGTTGTCATTACCTGCGCCGCCGTCAACAGTTGTTCTCAGCGCGTAATTGTCAACGGTGTCATTACCCGCCAGCGCGTATATCGTGAAGTCGTCGTACTCGTTGATATATTCATTCGCGCCCGTCGTGAGATTCTGAACGCGAGGAATAGTAGTCTGCGAGCTGGTGCCATTGGGATTAATCATGGTGAATGTTGTGCCGCCGACAACTTCTTTCAGCGTGATTGTCCCGCTACCGACATTTATAATGAAGTCTGTGCCGCTGAGCACCGAACTTTTAATCGTGCCGCTGGTGAGCTGGAGCGTGTCATTTTCTGTAAAGCCGAAGATAACGTCGTTGCCGTCGCCGTTGGCGTACTGGTAAACGTGACCGGCGTTGTCCGCGTAAATGGTACGTGACACCCGTGCCGCCGGTGAGCGTGATTTTGTCATTGCCCGCGCCGCCAGAAATGCTGACGTTCGAGCCGGAATTATTGACAATGTCGTTGCCAGCCAGCGCCTCGATTGTGTAACCTTCGAGCGTGTTGTTGAGCTTATCCGCCTTAGCGCTGCCCTGAATTACCTTAGGAACTTTAACTGCAGAAGATTTTCCGCTGGCGTCCAGTACGGTGAATGAAGTTCCGCCCGCGAGAGTTTTCAGCGTGATTGTACCGGTGCCGACCGTGATAACGAAATCTGCGCCGTTCATTGCCGTACTTTTAATCGTGCCGCTGGTGAGCTGGAGCGTGTCATTTTCTGTAAAGCCGAAGATAATGTCGTTGTTGTCGCCGTTGGCGTACTGGTAAACGTGACCGGCGTTGTCCGTGTAAATGGTATCGTTACCGGCGCCGCCGTTTACCGTAACCCCCGTGCCGCCGGTGAGCGTGATTTTGTCATTGCCCGCGCCGCCAGAAATGCTGACATTCGAGCCGGAATTTGTAATGGTATCGTTGCCAGCCAGCGCCTCGATTGTGTAACCTTCGAGCGTGTTGTTGAGCTTATCCGCCTTAGCGCTGCCCTGAATTACCTTAGGAACTTTAACGGCAGAAGATTTTAGTACGGTGAATGAAGTTCCGCCCGCGAGAGTTTTCAGCGTGATTGTACCGCTGCCGACCGTGATAACGAAATCCGAGCCGTTCATTGCCGTACTTTTAATCGTGCCGCTGGTAAGCTGGAGCGTGTCATTTTCTGTAAAGCCGAAGATAACGTCGTTGCCGTCGCCGTTGGCGTACTGGTAAACGTGACCGGCGTTGTCCGCGTAAATGGTATGACACCCGTGCCGCCGGTGAGCGTGATTTTGTCATTGCCCGCGCCGCCAGAAATACTGACGTTCGAGCCGGAATTATTGACAGTGTCGTTGCCAGCCAGCGCCTCGATAATAGCAAAGTCATCAGAATTGACAATGACGTCCGCTCTCGCAGAACCGGTAATCGTAATCGGCTCAGGTTCCTCTTCTTTGAAAGTGCCGTCAATGTTCAGCGCGACCTCTGCAACGTCCTTGAGCGTGACTGTGCCGCTGCCAACCTTGACGATAACGTCCGAGCCGCTGATAACTGTTGAGTAAGTGCCGCCGGTAATCTGCAGCGTATCATTTTCCTTGAAATCGTAGATAATATCGTTGCCGTCGCCTGCCTCGTAAATGAAACTATTGCTGCCTTCGCTGCCGGAATAAATCGTATCATTACCCGCTCCGCCGTTTATCGTCACGTTGGTGCTCCAGCCGTTGTCAATGTAATCGTCGCCAGCTCCGCCGTCTATCTTCACACTATCGCTGTAATTGAAAACAGAATCGTTGCCATCGCCACCGTTTATCGTCACGCTGTCGCCATTGTTGTTGAAAATGTCATCGTTGCCAGCACCGCCTTCTATCGTCACGTTTTCGCCATTGTTGTTGAAAATGTCATCGTCGCCAGCACCTCCGTCGATCGTCACGCTGTCGCCATTGTTGAAAATAGAATCGTTGCCAGCACCTCCGTCGATCGTCACGCTGTCGCCACCGTTGTAAATGGAATCGTCGCCAGCACCGCCGTCGATCGTCACGCTGTCGCCACCGTTGAAAATAGAATCGTTGCCAGCACCTCCGTCGATTGTCACACTGGGGCTATAATAGTTATAAATGGTATCATCACCGAAGCCGCCATTTATTTGAGTTTTGTCGTATTTACTTAAAATGTAATCTGAAAGCGAGCCGCCGTTTATGACACGCGAACCATTGCTGTTGTAAATTTGCGCACTACCGGTTGAATCTGTCACGGTGACCTCAAAGTTAGCCATGTATCTGAGAACGAACGAATTTGAACCCGCAGTTATAACGAAATCTTCGCCACTCCTTGAAGTAGTATAGCTGCTGTCAGCTACATAAATTGTATCATGCTCGCTGAAGCCATAAATGATATTTCTGCCGCCCTCAGCGGTAGGTGTCAACAGATAAAAAGTTCCCTCGCTGGCATAGTTATAAATAACGTCGTTGCCGACGCTGCTTTTGATTGTCACGCTGGAACCGCTTATGTGGGAAATGGTATCGTCGCCCGCGCCGCCGTCTATCGTGACCTCGGAACCATGGTTTCTAATGGAATCGTCGCCAGCGCCTCCATCTATCGTCACGCTGTCGCCACTGTTGAAAATGGTATCGTTGCCCGCGCCGCCGTCTATCGTCACGCTGGAGCCATTGTTGTAAATGGAATCGTTGCCTTCGCCGCCGTCTATCGTCACATTGTCTCCGTAGTAGTTATCAATGGAGTCGTTGCCAGCGCCGCCGTCTATCGTGACCTCGGAACCATGGTTTATAATGGAATCGTTGCCTTCGCCGCCGATCAGCGACACATTAGAATCATTGTTAAAAATATCTTCAAAGCGCTGTATATCAAAATTGATGTTCATGAAAAATTCCTCCCTAAATAAATCCGCCTGTAAAATCCTTTTAAATATACTTCGACGTTTTTACTATTGACATTAAATTTTTAATAAAATTTCAATGTATTCGAGTGCCCGCCAATAAAAAAAACCACCGGCAAATTCGCCGATGGTTCAAAGGTTCCGAAAAGCTGATGTTTATTTGTCGCCGCCGTAAGACGCCGTGAATTTTTCAAGCTGCGTGAGCTCGTCGGTACTGTCAGTTTTCTCGACGTTCGTCACGGAATATTCCTGCGCGGTAATTTCGTTAACCGTCGCGCCGCCAATGAAGTTGGTATCGTCCTCCATGAACCACAGTACAGCTGCATTACCATTGCCGCCGCTGGCTGCTGTGTAGGTAACGGTATTGTTGTTGACTTCGAGATTATCTTTAGCAACGCCGTTGAACGTAATGGAGCCGTTGCCAATCTTCAAAACTGCGTTGGTGTCACCTGTGATATCGTCTGCAGAAATTTTGCCGCTGGTAATCTTGAGCGTGTCGCCCTCGCTGAAGTCGGTGATAACGTCCCTGCCGTCGCCGCTGGCGTAGTTGAACAGGACGTTGCTGGCGCCGGTAGCGGTAATGGTATCGTTGCCCTTGCCAGCCGTGACGGTAACTTCAGACGAACTTGAACCAATTGTAATTTTATCGTGGCCGGAGCCGCCGTCAATCGTGACGCTGTTGCCGGAGCTGGTGATAACGTCGTTGCCGGTGCCGCCGTTAATATTAACATTCGCGCCTGTGTTGGTGTTGGTAATGACATCTGCGCCGGTGCCGCCGTCAATCGTTGTATCTGAGCCGGAATTTGTAACTGTATCGTTGCCAGCCAGCGCGTTAATCGTGAAGCCGACGTAGGTGTTGTTAATATTATCTGCGCGAGCAGTGCCGGTAATGGCGCCGCTGACAACAGTTTCTGTAGCCGTGCCGCTGCTGTCTTTGTAGTTAATCTTCTTGCCAGCCATATCCATGAGCCTGACGGAGCCGCTGCCGATTTTCAGAATGACATCAGTGCCGTCCGCCGAGGTGCTGGAGAGCTGCGCGGAATCAATCTGGAGGATATCGTTTTCAGTGAAGCCGTAAACGGTATCCGCGCCGTCGCCGCTGGCGTAAATCACGGTAGTCTGGCTGCCTGCAATTTCAATGGTATCGTTGTCTGCGCCGCCGCCGACAGAGTTCCCCGTGCCGTCGCTGTAAATGTAGTCAGTGCCAGCGCCGCCGTCGACCGTCACGTTGTCGCCGAAACTTTCAATGGTATCGTTGCCGTCGCCGCCGTCGATTGTAACTTTACTTCCTGCGTTGAAAATGTGGTCATTGCCAACGCCAGCGTCAATCGTCACGGTGTCGGCGTAGTTTTCAATGGTATCGTTGCCTGCCTCGCCGTAGAGTTCGCTGGAGGGGCCTTCGTTGTAGAGGAAGTCGTTGCCTGCGCCCGCTAAAACTGTCACGCTTGCGCCGAAGTTTTCAACGGTATCGTTGCCAGCGCCCACGCTAACCAAAACGCCGTCACCTGTGTTAGCGGCGTCGCCGTAGAACTTGTCCGCTTTGGTTGTGCCGATGATAACCGGCTTGAGCGTGGAAATGTCAATCTCATCTTCTCCAACTTTTACTGAAGAAACCGAACTGCCGATAACGTTTGTGAGAACGATAGAGCCCTTGCCGATGTTCAGTATTAAATCTGTGCCGCTGACAACGGTGTCGCCGAGCTTGGCGTCTTCGCCAAGGGAAATGGTATCGCTGGCGGTAAAGCCGGAAATGGTATCGTTGCCGTCGCCATCGTTGTAAATGTAGACGTTGCCTTTATCATTGCCGTAGATATAGTCGTTGCCGGTGCCGCCTTCAACGCTTGTGCCGGTGACTTCCGCGACAATGGAAACTGTATCGTTGCCAGCCAGCGCCTTAACGAGATAGCTGTTTGAATCAGCAGTGAGAGTGTTATCTTTTTCGTCGCCGTACAAAATCTTCGTGATAGGAACTTCCGCGCCGTTAATTGTTGTCTTGGTCACGTTGCCAACAACGTTGTGGAGCGTGATTTTGCCAGCGTTTTTGCCGGTGCCTACGGTGATAATTAAATCTTTGTCGCTGATTTCCGTCTTATAACTGCCGGAATCAAGCGTCGTTCCGTCGGTGTCGTAGAGATAAAATACGTCGTTCGCGTTGAAGCCGTAGATGTTGTCGTTGCCGTCACCAATCGAGTAAGTGAAAGTGTGCGCCGCCGTGCTGCCTGATTCAATGATAATGGTATCGTTGCCCTTGCCGCCGGTAATCTGAACGCCGGTCGCGCTGCCGCTGACGCTGATATTATCGGTGCCATCGCCGCCGTCAATCTTGACGCTGCTGCCGCTGTTGTTGATTATGTCGTTGCCGTCTTCGCCGTAAATTTCAACGCCGCTGCCGGTATTGTCAATGGTATCAACGCCGTCGCCGCCGTAAATTTGAACGGTTACAGTAGAAGCTGGATTATCGCCTTCGGCAGCAATGGTCAGAGAGTCGCCGGTATTTTTAATGCTGTCGTTGCCAGCGCCGCCAACTATCGAAGCGCCGCTGCCGGAATTGTCAATTACATCCTTGCCAGCGCCACCGTCGATTGTCACGCTAGCGCCGGTATTGCTAATGTAGTCGTCGCCAACATCGCTGTAAATTTGAACGCTGGCGCCGGAGTTGGTAATGGAGTCGCTGCCGCCCAGCGCGTAGAGTGAGTAGCCAGCTATTGTATTGTCAACCGTGTCGGCGTTCTTGGTGCCCTGCCAGATTTTCGGCAGAGCAAATACACTGTCCTCAGCGTTACCCAGCTTGATTTTGAAAGTATCGCCGCCTTTGTAATCTGCAACTGCGACGGTAGTTTTGCCGGAAGTGAGCAGGAAATTTTTGCCGTCCGCGCTGATAGCCGTGCCAATCGTGCTGGTGCCGAAAACGAGCGTATCGCTTTCGCCGAGCCCGTAAATGCTGTCGTTGCCGTCGCCGGAGGCGTATTCAAAGAGGTAAGCGTGGTTGTTGCCGTCAATGGTAACAGCGTCGTTGCCCTTGCCGCCGTTGATTGTGCCGTGATTTATGCTTTCTGCTGTGCCGCCGCCAAGGGTGATAGAATCGTTGCCAGCGCCGCCGTAAATTAAAACGTAGTCGCCGGTATTGGTAATTTGGTCGTTGCCAGCCAGCCCGTCAATCTTGAACGGAGTGAGACTTTCACCGTCAAGCTTGCCGGATTTTTCATTGGTGAGAGTGTCGGCGCCCTTTGTGCCGAAGAGTTCCTGCGGAATTTGGATTACAGTCGTAGTAGAGCCGTCCGCATTGGTTATGGTAACTTCAGTAATGTCGGTTTTGGCGAGGTCTTTCAGGGTAATGGAGCCGCTGCCGACGGGGATAACGAAATCGCTGCCGCTGAACACCGCCTTGGAAATGTCAACGTAGCCTGCCGTGAGCTGAATGGTATCGCCAGTTTTGTAGCCAGCGATAGTGTCTTTGCCTTCGCCTTCGCCGTAGATATAGAAGTTTGGAAGGGTATTATTCTGCGCGTCAATATAGTCATTGCCCGCGCCGCCGTTTATCGTGACGGTTGACGCCTCGCTGGCGATTGAGAAGGTATCGTTGCCAGCGCCACCAATGAGCAAAACCCCTGTGCCGGAATTAGCCTCAAGTAAATCGTTGCCAGCGCCACCGTCGAGCGTGACGTTGTTGCCTTTGGTGTTTGTCAGGGTATCGTTGCCGGCGCCGCCGTAAACAAGGACGTAGTTGCCGCCGTTGTTGCCGAACTTGTCAGCGCCGCCCACCAGGTCATATACGACGTTAGAGGCGGTGTTTGCTTTACCTTCCGTGTAGTTTTCGCCAGCGGACGTGCCGGAAACCAGCGTCGGGACGACAGCAGTTCCTGTATCAGAGACGGATATAATTTCCGTTTCCTCATTGATTGAGAAAGTTCCCTTTGCAAAGGTCACAGCGCTCATCACGGACTCTTCTACGCCTTTGAGCGTGATTTTGCCGCTGCCGATGTTTACAATGTAATCGTCGCCGTCTTTTTTCTCGCTTAAGACAGGAAGGCTGCCGTTTTCAGTAGCGATGATAATGGTATCGCTTGCCCTCAAGCCCTGAATAAAGTCGTTGCCGTCGCCTTCGTTGTAAACGATAACGCGGCCGGTCGCGCTGCCAGCGTCAAGTGTAGCGTCAAGAGCAATTACGTCGTTGCCTTTTCCGCCGATAATCGTAGCGCCGCCGGTGTTATTTTTTGCGCCGGAGACGTACGAGGATATTTGCAAGTCAATTATGTCGTTGCCTTCGCCGCCGTCAATATAGGCGTTTTCTGCGTAAGCCCGTATGGTGTCTTTGCCCGCGCCGCCTTTAATCGTGACTGCTTTACCAGAGGAGTGAGTAATCCTGTCGTTACCTCCAAGAGCAGAAATAACAATACCGCTGCTGCTGGAAGAGTTTACGGAAGAGTTTATTGAGTCATTACCATTCGTTCCTATGTAATTTGCAGAAACGACAGTGTCTACGAAGCGCTGAATATCGAAAATCGTGTTCATAAGAGAAACCCTCCTTAATGAAAAAGCAAAAATTCTCAGTAGCGCTGTCTTTAGTTTATTTCGGTATTTTATCTGAAAAACTTAAGAAAACGCACTGGCTGATTCTGGTACACCAGGTTTTTTACGGCGCAATTCTTTAAAGATTAATTTCATGATTAAATTTTACACCAATAAAAATATCTGTCAAGTTTTGGGCAACAGCGGCGCGGGCAGGAATTTTTTTTGCGGCGCCTAATTTAACGGCGGGAGGAATATTTGTGAATGAACTGCAAAATTTACTGAGTCAAAAGGAAAATCTGCTGGAACAGCTGCGGCAAATCGCAGAGAGTTGCGAAGGCGCAGACAATCCCGCGAACGCTGAAAAAATCGCCGAGCTGAACGAAAAACTTTCCAGCCTTACCGCGCAGAAAACCAATCTGGAAAATAAAATCGAACTGCTCAGCCTGGGCATAAGCGGCGCCAGCGAAAAAGTCAGGCGGCTCGCCCAATCCGGCGTCGATAAAATTCTGGCGGCTATAAAAAATCAGCGCTGGTACTTTTTTAAAAATCACCCGAAAATTATTTTCGACCGCGATACCGCCTATCTCTGGGCGAATCTGCAGTACTTCCCCTACGGCAAAAACGGCAATTCCGAGGAGTACAACGCCAAGGAAATTCGCGCGCTGCTGACAAGCGTCAACGCCAGCGGAATCGACGGCTACCGCGACTGGAAAATTCCTACGCCCTTTGAACTTTCGCGCGTCGTCGAAGATAAAGCCTGCCCGTACCGCGAGGCCGCCCTCTGGAAGATGATGAAGTCCGCCTTCTGGTGCGTCAACGCCAACGGCAGCTATCGCGGCAAAGTTCTGGAGCCGACGCTCGTCAGCCACACCGTCCTTGACCTGAACCACGGCGCTTACGTCTACGGCAACTGGAACTATAACGTTTTCGTTCTGCCCTGCACCGCCGCCCTCGTCCCCGCTGAATACGAAAATAATATTTCCGCGCTCAACACTGTCTACACCGAAAACGAAAAGCTTGCCATGACGCTGAGCATTTTCGTCAACCACGGGCTTGAGCCGGTCTTTAACGACGAAGCCGCCAGCGAACTTTACCACCAGATTTTTATCGTCAAGCCGGAACTGCAGGAAAAACTTTCGGCGCTCCAGCTGAAAATCGATGAGCTCGGCGCGCTGGAAAAACTTTCGCCGAACCTGGACTGGCGCGCGCTGAAATTAAAGTTCGACGATGGCGCAGATTCCTCACCAATGCGATACGCGGCGGCGGTACGCGGGCTGACGGAATTTCTGCTGGAAAAACTGGAGCCGGACGAAAAACTTTCGGCACTTCGCGCGGAGCTGGAAACTTTTCGCGCGGAGGCGGTTTCGTTGCAGGAAAAAATTCTGGCGGCAAAAACTTTGCAGGAGCTGGCGGAAATAAAAGCGGCGCCGCGCCCGCCGTTCGAGTTCGTAGCTGAGGCGCTGGCGGGGAAAATCCGCGCGACGCTGCTGGAAATGGAGGAATGATTTATGGGCAAAAAAGTCGGAGTAAGCGCTGAGGAACGGGCGCTGCCGTACTTCAGATTTTTCGCGCAGGAAATGGCGGCGATACCGGCGGAAAAATTGAAACTGGTCGAGGCGCCGCAGGAAATTTCAATCGTACCGTTCGCTGAGCGGAATTTATTTTTACGCGGCGAAGATAAAAATTTCTGCCAGCTGGGTTACGGCGTGGCGGAGGACGGCACTGGCTTCGTCGCCAATGAAACGTACATGCCTGGCGTGACCGGCGAAATGCTGGACTGGTGGTTCCCGTGGCACAGCGTCGGCTCGGATTTGCGTTACAAGATTTGGGACCCCGAAGACCATTACTTCGCGCGCGCCGATAACGCCGAATACGTCTGCGACGCCGCCGTTCCCGTCCGAGAGAAAACCTGGGGCGTCAACCATTACATTCTTGAAGACGTTGGCGCGGGGCCGGATTTCGTCAAGCTGTGTTTCAAGCGCCCGCACGATTTTGGCTACGACGAAAATATTATTGGCGGAGAACTTTGTCAGTCGCTGGTCTGCGCGATTGGTGCCGGTAACTGCGCGGCGGCGATGACGCACAAGTGGTATCCTTTCAAGGACGGCGTGAATTTCTGTTCGCGTTTCTGGATTGGCTACGGTGTAGTCAACGGCGAGATTGTCAAGATTCTGCCCGAAGGCGTCAGCGTGCCGGTGGAAGTTCCGCGCGGGCTTTTCGCGCACAACATCAAGGAATTTTCAAATCTGGCGGCGATTCTGCCTGCGGTTTACGCCGAGAACAGCGGCAATTTCTGAGCCCATGGCAGAGTTTGCGGAAATATATCTGGCGCGGCTGAAGGAAGAATTTGACCCGTTCGGAGACGTGGACACTTCGCCGGTGCGATACGCGGCAACCGTCGTAAACGTGACGGAATTTCTGCTGGAAAAACTGGACGCGTACGAGGAGGAGCATTCCGCCGCGCTTGCCGAAATAAAAAAGCTGAATCTGCCGGCGGAGTTCAAAGTTTTGCCAGGAGTTTACATTTCAAAATCGCGCGCGGAAATGAAAAAAATTCACCGGCAGGCGTCGGCGCTGCTGAGCGATTTGCAGACGGCGGACGATTTGGAAAAGCTGGCGGCGCTGGAAAGCAAACCGCGACCGAGTTTCACGCTGCTGGCGGAAGTGCTGGTCGAAAAAGTAAACTTAATTGTCATACATACGCCGCAGGACATTGAAACTTACGAGCGGCACGCGAATTTTTTAAAGCTGGCGTCAAAGTTCGTCTATCAGCCGCTGTATTCGCTGAGCGATTATTCGACGCCGCGCTATTATACGCCGCTGCTGGAACTTTGGCGGTACGTGGCGGGCGGGCACCTGCTGGAAAGGCGCGTGGTAAATTCTACGCTGTCGGAGTACCTGCTGGAGCGGTTCACGGATTTCCGCAACGAGCTGGACGCGCTTTATCGCAGGAACAACGGCTTCAACCACAATTCTGAGGAGCGGGATTTCGCAACGGCGCCGGTGATTGACGAGTTCAGGAAAAACGTCGGCAGAATCGCAATGTCGCTGAAAAGTGCCGAGGAACAGCGCTGGCTGGAAAACTGGGCGGGCTCGCTGACTGTTTGAAATTTGAGGTGGTAACCAATGAGCGTTACGAAAACTGACTGGGCGGCGCTGTATGAAAAATTCGCCCCACAAAACGGTTCTGCGCTGAGTTACGCGGCGGCGGTGATTGAGCTGACGGGATACCTGCGCGACAAGCTGGACGAATACGAGCTGCAGGAAGGCGCGGTCATCGCTGAAATTAACGCGCTGCGACTCACGGACGAATTTAATTTTTCGCTGCCGAATTTACTCTCGAAAGCCCGCGCGAAAATAAAAAAAATCCGCCAGCAGGCAATTGCACTGCGCGACGGACTGCAGGCTGAGGAAGATTTCGCCAGACTTGCGGAGCTGGAAAATCAGCCGCGCCCGTCGTTCGAGCTGCTGGCAGATTTGCTGATTGAAACGGCGCGTTCAGTTTCGGCTCCCGTTAAATTTTACGAACATTACGCGGAGTTCGTAGAAAATGCCGCCGCCTCCTATCATCAGACGCTGTACGTCAACCGGCAGTATTCCGGCTACGACACGCCGCGCTACGACAATTCGCTGGCGAACTTTTTCAACTACGTTCGGTGCGGACACCTGCGCAAAAAGCTCGACAGCACTTCAACGGCGGCGGATTACGTGCTCAGGGAGTTCACTGATTTCAGGAACAAGCTCAACGACCTTTACCGAAAGCCGCTCGAAGCTGACAGACGGGAACACGCTGTGCCGCCGCTAATGGAGGAGTTCCGGCTGAACATTGGCGGTATAGCGTCGGCGCTGAAAAGTTCCGAGGAGCGCCAGTGGCTGATTGACTGGGCGGAAAATTTGAAATGAATGCGGTTTCCTGCAAACTAAAAAATCCCAACGACTTTTGCCGAAGGGATTTTTTTTATTTGAGCGCGCGATGTTTTCACTTTTTATTTTTCGAATAGACCTGCTCCCAGGCTTGATCTTGGCTGACCTGCTTGCCGTTTATATAATATCGATTTCCATCCTTAACGGAGGCTACGCATGTTACCCCGAACTTCTCGAACGCAACTTCAAGTGAGCATATAAATGACTCGGGTCTCGTAGGTCCATTGTCTGATCCTTCGATTTTTATGCCCATTTTTTCGAACCGTTGAGTATCGTCGAACATTTCTTTCCAAATTCCGCCGGCGACCTGGTCGAGTTGCTCGTCGTTCAACGCTTCGTCCTGCAAAAATTTTTCGTCGTTCATTTTTAAAACCACCTTCAAGTTTATTTCTGCCTCTTATACGCACGAATTTCAAAATTATTAAAGCGAGAAGGGAGACAAATATATTTTATTTAGCGGCGGTCATGCGGTTAATGGCGCTGAACAAAGCCAGAATCGACGCCGTGATAATGTCGGTGTCCATGCCCGCGCCCCAGTAAACATTGCCGTCGGCGCCGGTAATGCTGATGTAGGCAATCGCGTGGGCGCTCTGTCCAATTTCAAGCGCGTGTTCGTTGTAGGTCAGGTTGCTGTAGGAAATACCGAGATTTTTCTGCATTGCGCTGGAAACTGCGTCGAGTCTGCCGTTGCCGCGCGCCGTGTAGGTGACGTGCTCGCCGTTAATTTCCAAATCGACGGTGCCGCTGCGCGTGCCGCCTGGCTCCTTTTTCAGCTGGAACTCAATCAGCTTGTAGGGCTTGCTGACGTTGACATATTCGTCGTGGAAAATCTGGTAAATTTCGTCGGGCAAAAGTTCCTTGTGCTTGCGGTCGGAAACGCTCTTGACGCAGTAGCCGAAATCCTCGCGCATTTTCTTGGGCATATCGACGCCGTAGCGCTGCTCCATGATAAAGCCGACGCCGCCCTTGCCGCTCTGCGAATTGATTCTGATAACGTCGCCGTCGTATTCGCGCCCAACGTCGTGCGGGTCAATCGGCAGATAGGGAACCGTCCAGCGCTCAGGATTTTTCTCGTCGCGCCAGTGCATACCTTTTGCGATAGCGTCCTGGTGACTGCCGCTGAACGCCGTGAAAACCAAAGCTCCGGCGTAGGGCTGGCGGTCGTGCACGTGCATTCGCGTAACTCTTTCGTACATTTCAACGAGCTGTGGCATATTCGTGAAGTCAAGCTTCGGGTCGACGCCCAGCGCGAACATATTCATCGCCAGCGTAACGATATCGACGTTGCCGGTGCGCTCGCCGTTGCCGAAAAGCGTGCCTTCAATTCTGTCAGCGCCCGCCAGAAGTCCCAGCTCAGAATCAGCGACGCCACAGCCACGGTCGTTGTGCGGGTGCAAACTCAAAACAACTTTGTCGCGGTACTTCAGATTTTTGTTGATGTAGGCAACCTGCATTGCGTAGACGTGCGGCATGGACATTTCGACGGTCACGGGGATATTTATAATCGGGCGGCGGTCGATAACGGGAGCCCAAACGTCAAGCACGGCGTTGCAGACTTCCAGCGCGTATTCTGGCTCGGTGCCGGTGAAACTTTCCGGCGAATATTCAAAGCGGTAGTCAGCGCCGGCTTTCTCGGTGAGCTCCAGTAAAAGTTTCGCGCCATCAACTGCGATTTGCTTAATTTCGTCCTTCGACATTCTGAAAACCTGTTCGCGCTGCGCGACGGAAGTCGAATTGTAAACGTGGACGATAGCGTTTTTCGCGCCCTTGAGCGCCTCGAAAGTTTTCTTGATAATGTGTTCGCGCGCCTGTGTCAGAACCTGAACCGTCACGTCGTCAGGGATTAAATTTTCTTCGATGAGCTTGCGGAGGAGCGCGTATTCAGTGTCGGACGCGGCGGGGAAGCCAACTTCAATTTCCTTGAACCCGACCTTGACGAGCGTTTTATAAAACTCAATTTTTTCGTCGAGGCTCATTGGAATTATCAGTGACTGGTTGCCGTCGCGCAGGTCTACACTGCACCAAATCGGCGCGCGCTCAGGATATTCCTTCTGCGCCCAGCTCAAATCTATTTCTGGCGGCATGTAATAGCCCTTGCTGTACTTTCTGTAGTTTTCCATGGGTATAAATTTTCCTTCTCTCTGTTTTTCAAGTTACCGCGAAATTTTATAATATCCAAATTCCAATGTCAAATAAAAAAAGCGCCCGCCGCTTCAGCGGGAACGCTCGCAGTTTGAACTTCAAAATTTTTCGTAATGGACGTTCTGCCAGTGAATATCTTTTTCGCCGCGTGCAGATTTATTTTCGGCTTTCTGCCCCAGCGCGACGACGTTCAGCACGGAATAATTTTCCGGCACGCCGAGTATTTTGCGAATTTCCTCGTCCGCCGTGGTGCGCTGCCCCGCGCGATTTCTCATGTGAATCCAGCACGCGCCAAGTCCTAGTTCCTCCGCCGCCAGCAAAATGTACGTCGACGCCACCGCCGCGTCTTCTATCCACAGCTCGCAGTTTGAAGTATTCGCCATGACCACGATTGCCACGTCAGCCGTCGGCAACGGCCCCGCGCCCATGCGCTTGCACAGCGCGACCGCCTCAATCGTTTTCCTGTCGCGCAGAACTACAAATTCAATCGGGTGCTGCCCCCACGACGACGGCGCCAGCAGTGCGATTTTCAAAATTTCTCTGACGGCTTCGTCCGAAACTTTTTCGCCGGTGTATTTCCTGCACGACCGCCGCCGTTCCGCCAGTTCCAGCAATTCCATTAGCCCCACCTCAATTCTGAAACAAATCCTTCGGCTTAACATTCCAGTTAATATAACGCTTGCGCCCACGCGTGACGGAGCTCACGTCAATCGCCGCCTTAGGACAAACATTCAGGCAGCCGAGGCACTCAACGCAGCGGTGATTCCAGACAGGATTGCCGTTCGGCCGCGTGATATTTTTCGTTGGACAGATTTTCTCGCACATACCGCACTTAACGCAGCGCGAAACGTCGCAGATAAATTTTCCGTCAAGCTCAGCGCGGCGGGCAGACCAGTCGTCGTGCATTTTCTTACAGCCGACTTTGTTAATTTCCCACGTGCTGTGAGTTTGAGTTTCAGCGACGGCGCGGGCAATGCTGGCGAGAGTTTTTTCAGCCCACCAGTAGCGGAATTTAATGCGCCAGTCGGCGGCGGTGTCGCGGTAGGGCAGGTAGTTGGAGACGAGCCGCACGAACCAGCTGGCGTTGAGCTTACCGGCTAAAATTTCTTCAAGGTCGGTGAACGGACGCCCCAGCCACGGAATACCGCAGGTACAGACCGCAAAAATATATTTCGCGCGGATTTTCAGCTGGCGGACAAAATCTTCAACGATAAGCGGGAGCCCGCCGTAGTGCAGCGGGAAGATGAAACCAACGCTGTCCGCCTCGGCGCTGAAATTTCCCTGCCTCAGTTCGCGCGGAATTGAAAGCAGTTCAACGCCAGCCAGATTTTTTTGAAGGTACTGCGCGACGTACAGCGAATTTCCCGTCGCCGAAAAATAATAAATTTTTATCATGAAATCCCCAGCCTGCCAAATACCAACAAAGCCGAATCTGAGGGCGGCCATGGACGGCCGCCCAAGGCCGCGTGTAGGTCGCCGGAAGCGACCTCCCCACGCGGCGTCTTTCTTTGCAAGGCGTTTCTTTCAAAGAAATGCCGGACTAAGCACAAAGCAACCTACATTCTTTCAACAATCGCCTGCCCGAAGTAAACGATAAGCCCCATGACGATTACGTAGGGCAGATAGACTTTGACGACGAACTTCATAATCTGGCTCTCGACGCCGCGAATACCGACAGCCGCCACGCCAATCGCGATAGACTGCGGAGAAATGAGTTTCCCGACGCAGGCGCCCGCCGCATTAGCCGCCGCCATCCACGCCTGTCCGACTTCCGCCGCGCCGATAGCCAGAGCCGCGTCAGCCTGCAGTTTCCCGAAAAGTACGCCGCTGGTCGTCGCCGAGCCGGTAATAAACGAGCCCAGCGAGCCAATCAGCGGGGAAATAAACGGGTACATCGCGCCGGTAACCGCAACCGTGACCGTCGCCATTGTCGTTATCATTCCGCTGTAGCCCATGATTCGCGCGGTGCCGATAATCGTAATCATCGTGATAAACGTAGGAATCATCGTGCGGATTGTGCGGCTGAGGACGCTTAGCATATCGCTGACCGAGGCGCCCTGCACGACGCCGGAAATTACCGCCGCCAGCATGATAAGCGTGCCTGGCGTGACAATCCAGCTGAAAGTGTACAGACCCGCGCCTTCGCCCGTGTAAATCGCTATCGAAGTTTTAGCCTGGCTGAGGAACTCGTTCACCGGCGGCACCAGCTTACTCGTGACGATAAGGAAAACGAAAATCAGAATGAACGGCAGCCACGCCTTGAACCCTTTTTCCGCCGTTATCTCGGAAGTTTCTTCCACGGATTTTATTTCGTACTCAGGATTGTGCACGGGGAATTTTTTAGCGTAGACGACGATTAAGCCCATTGAAAAAATCGCGCCCGCTACGCCCGAAAGTCCGGCGCCCATGAAAGAGCCAGCAAAAAGCGCCGGCAGCAGAAATCCCAGCCCTGCGACCAGACAAATCGGCACTACGCCTTTAATTGCCTTCACGGAGCCGCCGAAAACTACGACCATTAAAAACGGCATTGTAATCATCATGAACGCGAGCTGAAGCGTTGCGAACGTGGCGATTTGCGCCGCATCAAAATTCGTCAGCTGCGCCAGCGTCGTCAGCGGCAACCCGATTGAACCGTAGGAAGACTGCGTTGCGTTCGCCAAAAGACAGACGATTATCGCCGAAATTGGATTGATACCGATACTCGCCAGCATGCTCGCGCCGATAGCAACCGCCGTCCCGAAGCCTGACATGCATTCCAGAAAGCCGCCGAAGCCCCACGCAATAAGCAAAACCAAAACCCGCTCGTCCGTCGTCACGGAGCCCAGCATTTCTTTTATCGTATCCATTCCCTTCGTGAAAACGGAGAGGTTGTACGTGAAAATCGCCGCAATGATAACCCAGATGATTGGCCAGACCGCCATGGTTCCGCCTTCCAGCGCCGCCGTCGCCGTGTCCTTCAGCGGCATTCCGAAAAAGCTCGTCGCCATGAAAAACGAGCTGATAAGCGCTATCGTACACGCCTGATACGCCGGCAGTTTCAAACCGCTCAGCGCGATTATCAGCAATATTATTGGCACTAGCGCCGCAAAAAATAGTGTAACCAAAATCCTTCCCATCCCTTCCCAGAATCGTTTCTGCATATTTTACTAATACGCGGCGCCTTTTTCAAGCCTTACGCAATTCCGGCAAAAAAAATACCGACGATTTCTCGCCGGTTTATTTGGGAGTTTAAATTTTAATTCCCAGTCATGATTCGGATATGGTTTATCAGTTTGTCGACCGTTATGGTCTGCCCGCGGAATTTGTAGACGTTCGCGGTACCGTCCTCGTAAATTTCCGTGCCGCTGAAGGCTTCCTTGCCAGCGCCGTTCGCAAATCCGTCGAGGAGTGCGCGGAGTTCCTCAGCCGCCGCCTTTTCGTTGCCGGCAACCAGCGGGGTATGAACTTCGGCAAAACCCTCGTCCTTAATCCGCTTGAGCAGGGACATGCATTCAACGTCGCTGCCGCCGGTAACTTCATCCAGTTGTTCTTCGCTCAGCTGTTCGATTTTCTCTTCGCTCATTACGCCTCACCTCCAGCACGCCTGTTCTTTTTCATGATGTCAATCACTTCGTCCGCGCTCACAAATTCGTTGTTGTAGCTGTAAACGTTTTTCTGCGTGTCGTTCATGAAAAGCCTGCCTTTGAAGCCGTTGTTTTTGAGAATTCCCCTCAGTTCCTCAGCCGCCGCTCGCTCATTGCCTGGGATGATAGGCGTTCTGACCGGTGCCAGACCTTCCATCTGAATGCGCTGCAGGAGAGCGACAGACTCAATGTTCGTGCCGCCAGCAACTCCTTCGAGCTGTTCCTCTTTAAGAATTTCTTCCTTCAAAATTTTTTCTTCTGCCATTTCTGTCTACCCTCCATTAAAATGCTATGCTGTCGCCGGAATCCGACATAATCTTGATAACTTCGTCCGCCGTCTTGGTCTTGCCCTTGTAGGTGTACTGGTTGTCGGTGAAGTTGTTGAAGTAAACGTTGCCGCTGAAACCGTAGCTGTGGAGAATCGCCCCCAGTTCCTTCGCCGCGTCCTCTGCACTGCCTTTTTCAAGGTCGGTCTGAACAATCGCCAGATTGTTTTCCTTAATCTTCTTGAGCATATCGAAAGTTTCAGTAATGCTGCCACCGGTAACCTCGTCCAGCTGGGAGTCGCTCATTACTTCATTGAGTTTATCGTTTGACATTTTTTATCCTCCTCAGAAAGAAACCGTCGTCTGCGCGACAATCTGCGCTTTGACGTGATCAATTACTGCGGCGGCGTCGACCTTGGAATAACTGCCGTTATCATTTTTAATGGAGTAGGAGTTGTTCAGCGAGGTGTCCAGAACCGCAGTAGCCGCGTTGAATATGACACCGTAGCTCTCCAGAACTTCCTCGAGTTTGCTCGCAGCCTGAATATAATTGCCGGTGGATTTACCTTCGAGGCGGAGATTTTCCGGAATGCCAGGAACGCCGATATTGTTAAGAACTGAAAGCATTGAAAAGACCTGAACAATATTTCCGCCGGAAACTTTGTCGAGTTCCTCGTTGCTGAGTACTTCGTCTGCTCTAATTTTTTCTTCCACTTTGTTTTCCTCCAATCATATGGGCAGTTTGCTAAGGTATTTATCGCCGAGCGTAACAATGACGTTAAGCGCGTCTTCGGCAGCCAGACGAGCTTTCGGCGACATATCTTCGCTTAAACTGTTTATCGCCTTAAATGCGTCGCCCAGACCAGGAACAGAACTCAACGCTCCAAGCGCCGTGTCTTCAATCGCCATCATAAACGCTATGTTCTTCTGGCTGTCGTTGAGCATCTGGTATTCGGGGGAATTAATCGTAGCCTGAATCCCCTTTGCCACGTTGAGCGCAATAGTCAGAGCTTCCTTGACGACGCCGCCGCTGACTTCTTCGAGCTGCTCCTCGCTGAGCACTTCATCTTTGAATTTAGTCTCTTCCATTTTTATCATCCTTTCCTTAAATACCTGAAGCGCCGCGTTCGTCGTGAACTAATTACGGCGCCTTTGTGTCGAAATTATCTTAGCCGGAAAAAATTTTTAGCGCTGCCACTTGCTGATTAATTCAACGAGTTTGTCGACGCTGATAGGATTGTATTCGCCGTGGCCGGGGCGATAGCTTATAGTTCCGTAACTGTTCGAGCGGTCGTCGGTATAAATGTTCACGTCAAACTTAACAGTATTGGGACCATCCGAGGTTGAAAAAGTGTCGAGAAAAGCCTGGAGTTCCTTCGCGGCGGCTTTTTCGTTGCCGGCAACAAGCGGCGTCCTGAAATTGGCGAGCCCTTCCGACTGCAGGCGGCTCATGAGCGCCATGGTCTCCACGCCGGAGCCTCCAACCACTTTGTCCAGTTCTTCGTCTTTCAAAATTTCATCAGTCATTTTATTTTCCTCCTTCAATACTAAAGGGGCGCCCCGCTGACCTGCAGAGACGCCCCTCGAAAGTTTTGAGCAAATTTAGCTTGCCGCGTGAATCTTAGCGGAAACGTTCGGGGTCGACATCGCTGCGCTTGTTTATGTACGCTGCATAACGGAGGGCGGCCATGCGGTCGTTGCCGTAGGGTTCCGCCCCAGCCGGGAGCGTGTAGCTGTTGAGGCCACCTTCGGTGCCCCTCATGATGATGCCGCTTTTTGCCCAGGCCTCGTGCACGAGCTTGTTCACCCTGTCGAAGTTGCTTTCGTTGACGCCGTCCGTCGGAATTTGGCTCTTGCTGATAAACCCCAGCGCGTTCAGGAAGCGCATATCCATTTCGATTTCGGCGTAGCTGCCGCCAGCCACGTGGTCGAGTTCGTCCATGCTCATAACTTCGTTTTTGTTTTCTGCCATTTTAAATCAATCCTTTCTTTTTTCTGCCTGTTATACGTTTGATTTTATATTTTATTAAGTGCCGCCGGAAAAATTTTTTCCGAGTCAGCGTTTAGAGAAAATTGGCAACAATGATGTCGCCGCGCTTGCTCCTGTATTTGGCGTAGTTCAAGGCGCCACGGCGGGTATTTTCGAAGGCCTTCCCATCTGCTGGGAGCATGTAGCCGTTTGGACCTCCTTCTCTGCCGCTCATGTTAATTTTGAACTGCTGCCATTTTTCGTAGACGGTACGGTTAATTTCGTTGAAGTTTGAATAATCGACTGTCTTGGGAACGTCGGCGGGGTCAATAAGTCCCAGTGCCGCGAAGAATTTCATATCCTTCAGGAGTTCGACGTAGCTGCCGCCGGAAACGTTGTCCAGTTCGGCGTCGCTCATCACTTCATCTTGAAATTTGTCAGCCATTGCCCTGCCTCCTTTCGGATTTTAATTTGCTCCCTGAATATTTCTGACGGTTTCAATGACCTTGTCGATTGTCGCGGGCTTGCCAAAAATTTTGTAGACGTTCGCTTTGTCGTTAGTATAAAACTTGCTGCCCTTGAAGACAACTGCGCCGTAGCCGCCCTTGAGACCGTTGAGATACGTCTTGAGTTCATTCATCGCGTCTTGTTCGTTGCCCATTATGAGCGGCGTGTTTACCATCATCAAACCTTCGTCCTGCAGGCGCGTCATTAAGCCAATGATTTCCGAGCCTGTGCCGCCGGTAACCTGCTCAAGTTCGGCGTCGCTCATTCTTTCATCAGTCATTTCTCTCACTCCTTTCTGTGTATTATACGCCGGATTTTGGATTTTATTAAGCCGCCGGAAAAATATCTTTAAGAATGTTGCTTGATGTTTCTGAGAATGTTGATGACTTCGTCAGCACCGATAGGCTCGTCGTGCCCCTTGAGAAGAAAACCGCTGTACTTATTCGGGGTGTTATCGGAATATATCTGGCATCCGGCAAAGGGATGAAAACCACCTAATTCTGGTCTGTGGTTATTGTCCACTACGTTTTCGAGAAAACTCTGCAGTTCCCTCGCGGCGGCA
>CAJOGX010000013.1:0-81373 GCA_905234175.1 uncultured Selenomonadaceae bacterium
CTCTGCTCAGCGTGAAAAATCTGCACCAGCACTTTGAAGTTTCGCGGAATTTCACGGTTAAGGCTGTCAACGGCGTTTCGTTTGAGATTTCCGCCGGAGAAACTTACGGTTTGGTTGGCGAGAGCGGCTCCGGCAAGACGACGATTGGGCGCAGTGTCATTCGGCTTTACGACCCGACGGACGGCGAAATTATTTTTAACGGCAAAAAAATTTCCGGCGGTCTTGACGGTGATACGCGTCGTATGCTTCGGAAAGATATGCAGATGATTTTTCAGGACCCGATGTCCAGTCTGAATCCGCGCAAAAAAATTGGCGACATTATTGGCGAAGGGCTTGACATTCACCAGCTGTACAAAACTCCAGCCGAGCGCAGCGAAATTATCAGCGAAATTCTGCAGAAAGTTGGCTTGAGCCCCGCGCACGCCGAACGCTATCCGCACCAGTTCAGCGGCGGGCAAAGGCAGCGCGTTGGTATCGCCCGTGCGTTGGTTATGAATCCAAAACTGATTATCGCGGACGAATGCATTTCAGCGCTCGACGTTTCTATTCAGGCGCAGGTCGTCAACCTCATGAAGGACATTCAGGCCGAAACGCACTGCGCTTACCTTTTTATCGCTCACGATTTGAGCATGGTGAAATATATTTCCGACAAAATTGGCGTGCTTCATCTGGGCTACTTAGTCGAGACCGGCACGACGCAGGAAATTTTTTCAAACCCGATTCACCCGTACACGCAGAGCCTGCTTTCTGCCGTGCCAATTCCAAATCCCAGAGTTGAAAAAAAACGCCGCGCGATAACCTACAGCGCGAAGGCTGAAAATTATGCGGGCGGCGTCATGAAACAGGTTGGTGAAAATCACTTCGTCTTATCGGTCGAGTAGACCGGCTGAATATCCTGCGCGAAAATATTTTCGGCGTCTGGTGCGGTGAGCTGAGTCACGGAATATTTTTCAGCGGTAACTGCGTCGAGATTCGTTTCGCCGCTGATAAAATTCGTGTCGTCCGCAGTGAACCACGTCGCGCTGGAGCCGTAAACTGCGCCGTTCTTATAAGTTTTCGTGGAAGTTTTGCCGGAGGCGTCGGTGATTGTAATTTTTTTGCCCCTGCCGTTGCGGACGGTGAGCGTGCCTCTGCCCACGGTAAACACGACGTTGTTGCTGACGTAAGCCGTTTTAGAAATCGAGCCGCTGGAAATTTTAATCTTGTCGGTGCCGGCGGTGTAATCTGCGATAATGTCGTTGCCGTCGCCGGAACCGTAAACGAAGAAATCTTTCCCGTCGCCGCCGGTGAGCGTGTCATTGCCCGCGCCGCCGTAGAGAGTGTCGTTGCCAGCGCCGCCGAAAAGTTTGTCCGCGCCAGCTTCGCCGTAAATTTTATCAGCGCCCGCACCGCCGTAAATTGTATCCGCTTTTGTGCCGCCGGTAAGCGTGTCGTTTGCCTTGCCGCCGAGAATCGTATTGCCGAGATTGTTGCCGGTAATTTGAATTTTTTTGCTGTAGGAGGAGGCGGCGACGGTTTTCGTGGCTTTATCGAAATTCGCCAGGTCGATAGCGACGCCGCTGTAGCTCGTGCCAACCGTCAAAGTTTTCTTCGTGCTGTCGTAGCTGAGACCGGCGGGCAGAATGCTGAGCGGGTAGACATTGGAAGTTTCAGCGCCGTTTGAATCGATGACGGTGATTTTTTTATTTTTGGCGCCCTTGACGGTGAGGTTACCGGCGGAAGTTTTCAGGACGACGTTGGAGCCGCTGAGTGAGCTGCCGGTTATCGACGCGCTGGCGAGTTTGATTTTATCTTCGCCAACTTTGTAGTCCTGAATCAAATCGTTGCCGCTCTGATAAACGTAAACGTCCGCGCCGCCGCCGAGCGAAACGGTATCATTGCCTGCGCCGCCGAAAATAGTATCAGCGCCCTTGCCGCCTTTAAGGGAGTTCGCCGCCGCTGTCCCGACGACAGAAACGCCGCGCGAAAGAGCAGAGGCATTAACTTTGGTGACGGTTGACGCGTAGTCTGCCAGGTCGATTTCGCTACCGGTGAAAGTCGTGGTTGCCGTGAGAACTGCGCCCTTGACGGAAATTCCGGCGGGCAGAGTAGTTTCGGCATCGCCATCGATATTGAGCGTCGTATTTTTGGCGTCTTTCAGTGTGATTTTCCCGCTGCCGACGCTGATAATAATATCGTTGCCGCTGGTCATGGTGGTATAGCTGCCGCGAGTAATTTGAATACTGTCTCCGGAATTATAGCCAAGAATAGTATCGTTGCCGTCGCCCTGCGCGTATTGATAAACATTGGAGCGAGTACTGTTATAGGTGTAGCCGCTGATAATTTGAATAGTGTCGTTGCCAGCGCCGGTGTTAATCGTAGCTCCCGCGCCGTAATTCCGGACGAAATCATTATCGGCGCCGGTAGAAACTTTTGCCCTGCCGACGGCTTTGAGGGGAAAGCCGCTATAATCGTCCCAAATTTCAACGAAGTC
The DNA here is from genome assembly GCA_905234175.1 of uncultured Selenomonadaceae bacterium. Classification (GTDB taxonomy): domain Bacteria; phylum Bacillota; class Negativicutes; order Selenomonadales; family Selenomonadaceae; genus Quinella. The sequence continues at coordinate 2,474 of CAJOGX010000013.1, forward strand.
TTTGCCAGTGCTGCCGTTTACCGTGACGTTGTTGCCGTGAATAAAAACTTCATTGTTTCCGTCGCCGGTATTAATCACGGAATTTGTTCCCCAAAGTTCGAGTCTGTCGTTGCCAGCGCCGCCATTAATCGTGACTTTATCGCCGCCGCCCCAGGTGCTGTCGTTGCCTGCACCGGCGTCTATGAGAACGTTATTTCCAGCGTTATTAATGCTGTCATTGCCCGCGCCGCTGTTGATTGTAACGTTCGCGCCGGAATTGTAAATGCTGTCGGCGTAGCTTGTGCCGCTGATTACAGTATTTTTTTTGCTGTTGCTAAGCGTAACGCCGCTGCTGCCAGAGTTCCCGTCGCCGCCAGCTATGTTCAGCGTTTCGCCGCTGGCGCCAACGAGCGTCATAGCGCCGGATCCGACTTTCAGAATTACGTTGTTGCCCACGGTAGATTTTGTATAAGTGCCGCCGGTAATTGAAATCGTATCGCTGGCGTTGTAGCCGTAAACTGTATCGTTGCCGTCGCCGGAGGAATATTGAATGACGTTGTTGCTCCACGAGCCTCTTAAGCTGATTAAATCGTTGCCGTAGCCGCCGATAACTTTTGTGTTCGGGTCAAAAATTTCAATAGTATCGTTGCCGGAACCTGCGTCAATCGTCACGTAGCCATAATCGCCGTTAATCATGTAATCGCTTTGGGTGCTGCTGTAAATGTAGTCGTTGCCCGCACCAGCATAAATTTTAGCGCCGCCGGCGTAATTGCGAATGGTATCGGCGTCGCCTGTACCGCTGACGATAGAATTTTTCGTGTAGTTAGTGAGTTCATTGCTGACTTCGGCGCTGATAATTGTGCTGAAGGCGGAGCTGCTGCCGAGTTTCAGTTTGAAAGATTTACCGACCATGCGGTCAAGATGAATTGCACCGCTGCCCACGTTCAGAATGACCAGCGATTCGCGAACGTTTACGCTGCTGATATTTCCGGACGTGATATGAACTGTGTCGTTTGTGCCCAATTCGTAAATGTAGTCGTTGCCGTCTCCCTGCGCGTATTGAATGAGACTGTTGCTGCTGCCGCTTACAAGCGAAATATAATCCGAATCAGCACCGCCATTAACAGTGGTATTGCGGCTGGCGGCGTTAACATAAATCATGTCTATACCTGCGCCGCCGGAAATCGAGGCATTTTTACCATTATTATCAATAACGTCCTCTCCTGCGCCGCCGTTAATCGTGACATTGGAGCTGCCATTTTCGTCGTCGTAATCGCCGTTATAGCTGCTTTCGTAGTAACGACCATTTTCATAAAAATAATAACCGTTGTAAATTTCGTCGTTACCAGCGCCGCCGTCGAGCACGGAATTTGAGCCGCTGCTTGTAATTGTGTCTGCACCGTCACCGCCATTAATACTGACTTTGACGCCGCCTTTTTCACCGTACCAACGCCCGTTGATTATGAAGTCATTGCCGCTATCGCTGTTTACCCTGACGCTATCGCCGGTGTTGCTGATTGAATCGTTATCGCTGCCGCCGGAAATAACTGCCGCCGCGCCGGTGTTTTTTATGGTATCGAGTCCAGCGCCACCTTTTATCGTGACATTGGAGCTGCCGTTGTCGTCGTCGTAATCGCCGTTGTAGCTTTCTTCGTAAAAGCCGCCGCCATCGTAATAATAATAACCGCTGTAAATCAAATCGTTGCCAGCGCCGCCGTCCAGCACGGAATTTGAGCCGGAATTTGAAATTGTATCATTGCCGCCCAAGCCGAGAATCTCGACGTTTTGCGTGGCTTTTTCGCCGTACCAGCGTCCATTTACGAGCAAATCTGCGCCGGAAGTTCCGGAAATCGTCGTGTGCTTGAGACTGGAAATATTGCCGAGCGTCGACGTAGTTTTGGTGACGTCGTTAGCAGATAAAGTTACAGCGGTACTCAGAATGTCAGCAAAGCTTACATTTTCATGGCTATTAAATTCGCCACTGAACATCTGTGCCCAATAATGTTTCCAATCAGAATTTGATTTATAAAAATACCCAACACCTATGCGTTTGTAAGTGGAATTTAGGATATTCGCGCGGTGCCCAGTAGAATTCATCCAACCTTCCATAGCTGCTTCCGGCGTAGTGGGACTCGCGTAGAGATTCTCACCAACGTAAGTATTTCCACTTTTGAGTACGGTATAAATTGCACTGCCATCAGGTCGAACATGTTCATATTTTTGTTCGCTTTCAATTGCCCGAATAGCTGCACCGTCCGTTAAATCCTGCGAAAGTGTCAGCCAGTTCAAACCCTGAGTTTCGCGCTCCTGGTTGACGAGCTTTAAAATTTCCCAAACATTTTCGTGCGCCGTACCGTCAAAATAATCATTCGCCTCGCGGTAGCCTTTCAGCGTGACGTTGAAATAACCTGCATCGTCAGTGAGAACAACGTCTCTGCCAACGGTGCTGTAATTTATATTTGGCGTACCGCTGCCGGTGTAGTTGATAACCAGCCGGTCATTGGCGGGGTCAATGTCCTCAAGCACGGCAGAAATTGTATTCGCACTGGAATAATTGAACTTGAAAGTGTCCGCGCCGACGCCGCCATTGAGCGTGCCGCTCCCGCCAGTCATTTGAATAACGTCGTTGCCACTGCCACCAATCAGAAGAACATTTTTGCTGCCATTAGTTTCAATCGTATCGTTTCCGGCAAGACCGTAAACCTGCGTGTTATCCGCAATATTGCTGCCATAGTCTCCGCTGGCAGTCCCGTGAATCACGTCAGAAAATCGCTGAATTTCAAATTCCGTCTTAACCAAAATAATCCGCTCCTTTTTCAAAAATCCAATTTAACTGTTCTGGAAAAAATTATCACAACCGCTTTGCTACTGTCAAGGCACACAGCGATTTTTAATCAAATTCTAATAAAAAAAGCCTCCGCATTTCTGCAGGGCGCCGAAAAATTTTTATTCGTCTTTGATAACGGGCGTGAGCTTGCCCGAACGCGGGTGGAACATCAGACCGTGAACTTTAACGTCTTTCGGAATCAGCGGGTCTTCGCGCAGGAGCTTAACCACGTCGCGGACATTCTGTTCGGGGTTTTGGAAGCCGTCAGCCCACTCTTTAAGTTCCTTCTCGACCATTTTGATAGCGTCGGGTGAAATGCCGCGCTCAAGCATTGCCTTCGTCAGACTTTAGGACGTGGTTTTCTGCATTCCGCATTCATCGTGCCCAACAACTGCAATTTCCATTACGCCGAGTTCGTAAATCGCAACCATCAGGCTTTTAACCGCCGTGTCGAAATAGCCCGTCACGCAGTTGCCGACAGTCTTTATAACTTTCGCGTCGCCGCGCTTAATCCCCATCGCCGGCTCAAGGAAAAGCGTCGTGCGGGTGTCCATGCACGCAAGAATTGCCAGCTTTTTCTTAGGAATTTTGCTGTCGTGGTGGTCTTCGTGCTCGTACGCCCTGTATTCCTCCGGCAGATTCGCGCAGAAGTGCTCGTTCGTCGCCAGAATTTCGTCAATCAATGCCATAAAAATTTCCCCTTCCGCTTTGTAAACGCTGAAAATATTCTACCGCAAAATCCCAAAATTGTAAGCGGGAATTTACTCTACGCCGCGAAAATAATGTCCGCGCGTGAAATTTTCAATCTCCTGCCCGCCGAATTTGTAAGCGCTGACAACCCGCGCGACTTCCTCCACGTTCAAAAATCTGCAGTCAACTCTAAGCCGAGCGACGTTTTCAAAATCCGCGCGCCGCTCAATCATCGACAGCGTTTTGGAATTGAGAATGTGCATACGGCAGAACTGGTCGGTAACCACGGGAAAGGCGATATTTTTCCGGTCTCGCAGGTAAAAATTTTTCGTGCGGCAGACGTGCGGGCAGGGCTTTTTATCAAGCTCGCCGAGGAAACTTCCAAGCGCGCAGTACGCCGAAATCATCAGCTCAATCCGCCCGTGAACTATGCACTCAACCGGCAGCGGCGAAATTTCAGCCAGCGCATTCACCTGCGCCAGCGTCAGCTCCGGCGACAGCGTCACGCCCTCCACGCCCAGCGCCTTCAAAAAATTTATCGTCGTCGAGTTGAAAACTATCAGCGAAAAATCCGTGCGCACCGGCGCCGCCGTCAACTTTTTCGCCAGCCTCAGCGTGCCGACGTTGTGCACGTAAACCGCGTCGAACTCAGCCGCCGTCAGAATTTTTTCCAGCGCAGGAATTTCGGCTTCGCGGACGATTCGCGGCGTGGCAAGGTAAAAATTTTTCCCGCGCGAACGGACAAGTTCCGCCGCCTGAGCAACTTCGCGCGCCGTAACAATCCTGTTAGCAAAATTTTCTCCGCCGTACAAAATCGAATCGGCACCGCTGTCAAGGGCGGCTTTAACTTTTTCGAGTGTGTCAGCCTGCGCGACAAGCGTGCCGCTTGACCCAGTTGTCGCGATTCGGCGCTGATGTATTTTTGGCGTTACAACCGCGTCCCTGGTAACTGGTAATTTTTTAAATCTGGCGAGGCGTTGCGTTTCGAGTTCAGCGACAGCGGCGCGGCGGACTTCGTTGAGTTCGCTGACGGGCACCATGAGTTCGCCGGAAATTTCAGCGCTGAGATTTCTCAAAACAAATTCCGAAGTGCCGAGCCGCCCAATTTGTTTCTGGAGAGTTTCAACGTTCAGCGGGCGGTTCTTAGCGGGCTCCGCGATAAAATTCGTGGCGGCGGTTGCGGAATTTTCGCCGTCAGTCACGGTAAGCGTAAGCGACCTGCCAACTTCCGCGTGAACGGCTACGTCAACGGGAATTTTGCCAAAAGTGTCGTCGGTGAAAAATTTTCTGGCGGCGGCGGTGAGTTCCGCGTCGAAAATCTTGAACGCCCTGTCGTGAACTTTGACGCCGCGCGTGTCAGCCACTTCAACGGTGCAAAATTCTCCGGCAGTTTGAAATTTCTCAGCGGTAAAAGTGACGCGCCCGCCGATCTTAACCCAGATTTCTAGCTGGTCGCCCGCGTGAATTTCGCCGGAAATTTTGAGCGTGATTTTATTTTTGGCGACGGCACTCACGCGCCCGATGAGCACGCCGCGATTGTTGGGGCGGCTGTCGCTGATAAGGTTGCGGCCAGGATTTTTTTCGAGGTAGGCGGTGGTGAAGTCGCGGTTGAAAATCTGCGCGAGCCTGCGTTGAGATTCGGCGTCAGAAAAATTTTTATCGAGGGCGTCGCGGTAGACTTTGACGACGGTGGCGACGTACTCGGCGCGCTTCATACGCCCTTCGATTTTCAGCGAGGTAACACCGGCTTCGACGAATTTTGGAAGTAAATCCAGCGTGTTCAAATCCTTCGGGCTGAGCAGAAATTCACCGGCGTTTTTCAAAAGTTCGCTGCCTTCCGCGTCGACCAGCGTGTAGGGCAGGCGGCAGGGCTGAGCGCAACGCCCACGGTTACCGCTGCGACCGCCAATCATGCTGCTCATAAGGCACTGACCGGAAAAGCAGACGCAAAGCGCGCCGTGAGCGAAAATTTCAGTTTCGAGCGGCGAATTTTCAGCGATGAATTTAATTTCGGCGAGCGTGAGTTCGCGGGCTAAAACGACGCGGCTGAAACCGAGTTCCGCCAGCGCTTCAACGCCAGCCAGGTTGTGAACAGTCATCTGCGTTGAGGCGTGCATTGGAATTTCCGGCGCAACGGTGCGGATAATTTCAGCGGCGCCCAAATCCTGAACTATGAACGCGTCAACGTTGGTTTTGCGCAGGAATTTAATGTAGTCGGCGAAAGTTTCAAGCTCGGAATCGTTGAGGATTGTGTTGGTGGTGACGTGAATTGAAACGCCATGCAGGTGCGCGAATTTGACGGCGGCGGCTAAATTTTCGCGGTTGAAATTGTCGGCGTAGGCGCGGGCGCCGAAACTGCTGCCAGCCAGATAGACGGCGTTGGCACCGGCGTGAACGGCGGCTCTGAGCGCGTCGAAGTTACCGGCGGGCGCCAAAAGTTCAATCAAAATAAATTACCTCCTGGCGGTTGCATTTATAAAAATAAGCTGATATTTTCCTCTGCGAGCGAAGCCCATGCTGTAGGTGCCGCTGCGGTGGTGATAATTCTTGGGGAGAATTTCGTGTGCAAGGCGTTTCAAAGCGTCGTCGGCGCTGAAATTTTCCACGGCGGGAATCATAACCCAGGACATTTGTTTTTTCTCGACGGCGATTCGTCTGGCGACGCTGTCAAGGGCAGTTTCAAGATTTTTCGCGTAGAAACCGAAGTACTCGCCGCTGGTCGCGGCAAATTCGGGCGTGGTGAAGAAATAAAATTTATCCGGCTCAGCCTGCAAATTCCTGAAAGAATTTTTATCCCAGATGTGAGTGGCGCGGGCAATTTCCTCCGGCGCGTTGAAGTAAACGTAGGAATTGAAGCCGAGGCGCTTGGAAAATTTGAAGGAATCGTCGTCCCAGGTCACGTCGACGAAATAAGTTTTGCCGCCGAGCCTGATAGTGTTCCACATGTGCCCTTCGCTTTTGGAATTGCTGCCCTCGTTGTGCGTCGTGCCGTTGACTTTGCCGACCTCGAAGCCGCACATTCTGCCGAGCATGTAAAAAGCGTCGGAATAGCCCTGACAGTTCGCCCGCTTATCAATCAGCGCGCCGGCCGCCGTGACGAAACGCGGCGTCGATTTGCTTTTTGTCATTGTCGCGGTGTTGTTGTAGTAAGTCGCGCGGGAAGTTATCGCGTCGTGAATGTAAAGTTCCCTGCGAAGAGCGGTCGGCTGTTCCTTAGCCTCGTTGACAATTTTCACCGCCAGATTGTAGAGCGCTTTTTCGTTGGCGGAAAGAATTTTGGTATCGCCGCTCAGATAGGCGTGGGCAACTTTGGCGCCAGGGTAATAGCTCAGCTGGTAGAGCACGCACGAATTTGCGGAGCCGTCGGAAAGAATTGTGTAGGTCATGCGGTTTGCCAAAAGGTCAGCGTTCAGCTCGGAATTTTGGAAAAGAGCGTTGTGGTCGACTTTGAGTCCGTTCATCAGAATCACCGGAATATCTTTCTGGAAATTTTTTTCGCAGTCCCTGACGTAGCGGACGAGTTCCGCCTTGCTGCGGATTTTTGGCGCGGCGCTCCAGTCAACCTGCTGGGGAGTTATCGCGGATGCCAGATTCTGAATGAAGCCGACGACGAAAAATATTATGGCGAGAATAAATTTTCTCATTGCAGCCTCCTTACTGGAAAACGATTAAGCCGCCCTTCTGCGCGAAGCCGGTATCCCACAGCAAATCGAAATTGAACCAGCGTTCGACGCCGTAGGAAGTCACGCGGACGAGCCAGTCTTCGCCGGAAAATTCGTAGCCGGTGAGTAAAAACCAGTGCCACGTGTATTTTTTCAGCGCAGGATTCTGGTGCAGGAGCGTCAGGCAGGGAACTGGGTAGCCGCCGTCAATCTGGTACTTCAAAATCATGTGTGTTTCGCGGAAGCCATGCGAGCCGTCCCAGTCGGAAAGCCGCAGGAAATTTTCGCCGTGGTCGCGCAGGAATTTCGTGAAGCCGTCGACGTAAGTTTGAAGTTTATAAACGCCCTGCCAGCGCGGGTGCAGATACGGCTGCATTTCGCTGGAAAATTTTACATAGTCTTCGCGCGAGAGATTTTCTAAATCGAAGGGGTAGATCCCGTGCAGATTTTTATAAAGCTCAAAATAAATACAGCAGTCGCAGGCGCTGACAGCGGCGCACCCGCCCAGCCTCATCATAAATTCTGGGTGCCAGCGCTGCTGCCCGCCGACCGATTCGCCAATTTTAAAATAAGGCAGTTCAACTTTCAATCGAAAAACTCCTTCGTAAAATTTCCTAGCGCAATTATACCACCGCCGCCGCGTTTGACAAAAGATTTGAGACGTGCAAAAATAAAAAAGTCAACAAAATTTTTTAAAGGAAGTCATAGAATATGTTTGTGAGCACGGTCATAAAAGATCGTATTTGTTATGTGGAAATGCAAAACGCCGAGCACTTCAACTGCCTGAGCGAGGAAATGTGCGCGGAATTAATGGACGCGCTGAATAAGGGCTATGACAGCGAATGCATCGGAATTGTGATAAAGGCGCAAGTTCGGCGCGGCGTCTGGAGCGCGGGGCACGACATTAAAGAACTGCCGCAGGACGGAAAAGACCCGCTGTCATTTTATGTGCCAATGGAAAAACTTCTGCGTAAAATTCAGGATACGCCAATTCCTGTTATCGCCTGTGTCAGCGGAACCGTCTGGGGCGGCGCCTGCGACCTGTGCCTTTCGTGCGACATGATTATCAGTTCCAGCAACGCAACTTTCGCAATTACGCCGGCGAAAATCGGTATCCCTTACAACGCGTCGGGAATTTTGCACTTCATAAATCAGCTCGGCATGAACAAGGCGCGCGAAATGTTTTTCCTTGGCACGCCCATTACCGCCAGCGACGCGCTCAACGTCGGTCTTATCAACCGCGTGGCTGAGCCAGAGGAGCTTGAAAATGTGCTCGAAGAACAATTCCTCACTCCGCTGCGCAAAAACAGCGTGCTTTCAATCAGCGCGATTAAGCGGCAGTTTAGAATTTTGAGCCGCGCCTCGACGGTTATCAGCGCGGAAAATTTTGAGCGAATCAACGCCTACCGCGCCCGCGTCTACAAAAGTCCAGATTATCTTGAGGGAATTAACTCGTTCCTCGAAAAGCGCCCGCCGCAGTACAAGGGCAAGGCGTCGGATTTAGACAGATAAAAATTTCAGAAAACTCTTGACGAACGGCGATAAAAGTTGTAAGCTTGTATGCAGAAAAGGGAGCTGCGGCTCCAGCGAAATTTTTTTGATTATGGGGAGGAATTTTCAAATGGGCAATCGCAGGAAAATCGTCGTCGTCGGTACTTCAAACGTCGGCTCGGCAGTCGTCAACAAGCTGGCGGACTTCCAGCTCGCATCTGAAATCGTTTTAATTGACCTCAATCAGGACAAGGCCTGGGGCGAGGCTAAAGACTCCAGCCACGCAACCGCTTGCGTTTACAGCACAAATATCAAATTCCGCGCGACTGGCGACTACAGCGCGTGCAAAGGCGCCAATATAGTTATCATTTGCGCAGGTCCGTCGATTCGCCCTGGCGAAACCCCCGACAGACTTAAACTCGCCGGCACCAACGCCAAAATCATGAACAGCGTTTTCCGCTCCATCGCTGAACACACCAAAGAGGCCGTCATTATCCTTATCACCAACCCGCTCGACGTTGCAACCTACGTCGTCAGCAAAATCGCTGAGGAAGTCGGCTACCCGACCAACCTGATTCTCGGCACCGGCACCATGCTCGAAACTTACCGCTTCCGCCGCATTCTCGCTGACAAATACGAAGTCGACCCGAAAAATATTAACGGCTACGTCCTCGGCGAACACGGCAACGCGGCCTTCGTCGCCTGGTCAACCACCGGCTGCGCTGGCTTCCCGCTCGAAAAACTCGACGAATATTTCCGCCACACTGAGCCGCTCGATAAAAAAGCTGTCGAACAGGAACTCATTCAGGTTGCTTACGACGTTATCAACAAGAAGGGCTACACCAACACCGGCGTTGCGATGGCCGCTGTCCGCTTCGTCAAATCCGTCCTCTACGATGAACACACAATTCTGCCCTGCTCGGCTGTCATGAACGGCGAATACGGTATCACTGACGTTGCGCTCTCCATGCCCCGTATGGTCTGCGCCGACGGTCTTATGCGCGTGTTTGAAATCGCCCTCACCGACGAAGAACTCGAAAAAATGCACGCCGCTGCCAAATCCGTCCGCAGTGCTCTCGACGGCGCTGGCATTAAATAATTTTTTCCCGCGACTAATTTTGAACTTCACGGAGTCGACGCTGGTTCTGGCGCCGGCTCTTTTAGTTTGCCGCAAATTGTGCTATACTATGAAAAAATTTTATAGGGAGGAATTTTTTCTATGAAGATTGGAATTTTGGGCTACGGTAACCTCGGACGCGGCGTCGAACTGGCGATTCGCGAAAATCCTGACGCTGAACTCGCCGCAGTTTTTACCCGCAGAAATCCCGCCAGCGTTAAAATTTCTACGCCAAATGTCCCCGTGCTCAGCGCAAACGACGCCGGTAACTGGGCTGGCAAAATCGATGTTATGATTCTTTGCGGCGGCAGCGCGACAGATTTGCCCGTTCAGACGCCCGAATTTGCGAAAATGTTCAACGTTATCGACAGCTTCGACACCCACGCCAAAATTCCTGAGCACTTCGCGAAAGTCGACGCGGAGGCTAAAAATTCCAACCACGTCGCCATAATTTCCGTCGGCTGGGATCCTGGACTTTTCTCACTGGCGAGAGCTTATTCCAGCGCGATTTTGCCCAGCGGCAGCGATTACACTTTCTGGGGGCGCGGCGTAAGCCAGGGTCATTCCGACGCGATTCGCCGAATCAGGGGCGTCAAAAATGCTAAGCAGTACACCGTTCCAATCGCCAGCGCGCTCGACGCCGTTCGCAGCGGGAAAAATCCTGCGCTCACCACGCGCCAGAAACATTTGCGCGAATGCTACGTAGTTTTGGAGGAAGGCGCCGACGCCGCCGCTGTTGAGCGCGAAATTAAAACCATGCCTAACTATTTCGCTGACTACGATACGACGGTGAATTTTATCAGCGAGGAGGAGCTGGCGAAAAATCACAGCGGACTTGCGCACGGCGGCTTCGTGATTCGCACCGGCAAGACCGGCGATAACCACGGCCACGTTGTCGAGTTCAGTCTCAAGCTCGATTCAAATCCTGAGTTCACCGCCAGCGTTCTTGTAGCCTACGCCCGCGCCGCAGTTCGACTCAACGCCGAAGGAAAAGCCGGCTGCATGACTGTTCTGGACGTTCCGCCCGCTTACCTTTCCGCTAAGACCGGCGCCGAACTCCGCGCGCACCTTCTGTAAAATGTCGCTGACACGACCAACGCCGCCCACGCCGCCGACAATCGACAGGGGCGAGGCGACTGACTACACGCCGAAATTCGACGCGCACAAATTTTTCGACGTGCCGTTCAAGCGCGAAGAAAATTCCGCCGCACCAGCCGAGGAAATTCACGCCGAAATTCCAGCGCCGCCAGCTGAAACTAAAACGCCGACGCCCGAAGAAATGGCGCGCGAAGCCGTCGCTAACGGAGCCGGTGCCCTTACCAAAACCGAAGTCGCCCGCCCCGCCGCTGAAAAAGTTCCCGCTACGCCCGTTCCTGTTCCAGCCGAAAATCCGCGCGACGGTAAAGCTATCCTGCGCGAATTTCAAAACGCCGACGAAACTTTTACCGCCGCCGAGACGCCGCGAAATTTCCATACCAGCCAGCGCGAAAGTCACAGCGGAATTTTCTGGGTCGTCACGCTGATTCTCGCCGCCGTCCTCAGTATTGTTTTCGTCAAAAAATTTATGCTCAAGCCTAAGCCCAAGCCCGCCGAGAAAGTTCCTGCGCCAACTGCGCCGCCTAAGAAAGATGACAGGCGCAAGCACTTTGAAGTTAGAGTTTGACGTAGCGCTGAACTTTGAACGCCGGAAAATCCTCCGCGCCAGCCAGTTCAAATTCGCTGGAAATGCGCGGGAAAAACGTGTCCGCCTCAGCCTCGGCGTCGACGACCGTTAAAAAAATTTCCGCTGCGTAGGGCATGAGCTCGCTGAAAATTTCTCCGCCGCCAATCACAAAATTTTCTTCGCCAGCTTTTAAGACGCGCCAAAGTTCCTCGACACTGCGCACAATTTCCGCGCCAGCAATTTCGCCAGCCGTCCGACTAAAAATAATATTCCTGCGCAAATCCAGCGGCCTGCCGTTCGGGAAGGTCGCCAAAGTTTTCCACCCATAAATAACCGTTTGGTTTAAAGTCAGCGCGCGAAAATTTTTCATGTCCGCCGGAATTTTGAACAGCAGTTCGCCGCCGTTGCCAATTCCAGAATTTCTGTCGACGCACGCAACAAGTTTCAGTTTGAAATCTGCCGGACTGCCGCTGACTTTTTTCACTTCGTCGCCGTGCAGTCTGAATTTCAGCGGCGAAATTTCCATGAGCGGCACCAGCGCGAAATCCCGTTCGTATAAAAATTTGTGCGGCACCGTTAAGCGCGGCGAATTTATTTCCAGCCCGTCAATCAGCAGAATATCAAGGTCAACCGTGCGCGCGCCCCAGTGTTCCAGCCGCACCCGTCCGAGTTCCAGCTCGATTCGCTGAAGTTCGTCCAAAAGTTCCAGCGGCTCAGGCTCTGCGGAAATTTTCACCGCCGCGTTAAGGTACGCAGGCTGATTCGTGACGCCCCACGGCGCCGTTTCGTAAAATGAAGAAATCCGTAGCAGTTCGACGCCGCGGATTTTTTTTATGCGTTCAATCGCCGCGCGAAGATTTTCAGCGCGCTCGCCCAGGTTCCCGCCGAGCCCAATGTACGCAATCACCGCCGCCACCGCACGATTGAAACTGACGCGTCAGCGTATTTTATTGGAAGCGGCGCGTCAGGCTTGTGAACCGTAACCCGTATCCTTTCGAGCCGCCGGAAACTTTTCAGCAGCACTTCGGCAATTTCCTCCGCAACCGTCTCGATTAAATTTCGCGGCGGTCCGCTGACGATTCTGTCCACGTCGTAAATAACTTCCGCGTAGTCAACCGTGTCTTTAATGTCGTCGCTGAAGCCCGCCTTCACCAGATCCAAATCCATTTCCACATCGATTTTGAAAATCTGGCCGCGTCGCCGTTCGAGTTCGCCGCAGCCGTGCCGCCCGAAAACTTCAATTCCCGTGATAGTAATTTTGTCGCTCATTACAATCCCCCCTGAGCAAAACGTCCGCCATGGCGCACATTCGCGCCGCTATTTTTACGTTGTGAACTCGCAAAATATTCACTCCCTGTGCCGCCGCCAGCACGCAAATCGCTCCCGTTGCCTCGTCGCGCTGGTCGACCGCTAAGCCCGTCGCGTAGCCAATCACGCTCTTACGACTGACGCCAAGAAGCAACGGAATTTCTACGCCGTCGATTTTTTTCAGCTCGCGCAGATTTCTAAGCACGGTCAAATTTTCTTCCTGCGTCTTGCCGAAACCAATTCCAACATCAAAAATAACTTGCACGTCGTCGCGCAGGTTGCGGCGGAAAAAATTTTTTATATCATAAACAACTTCGCTGGAAATTTTCTGATTGTGCATGAGGACAACCGGCGCGCTGAACTTTTTCGCAACGTCAGCCATTTTCCCGCTGACATCGTTGAGAATATCCGCGCCATTTTTCAGCGCGAACTCCGCAACTTCGGGCTTGCTGGTGTCGACTGAAACAACTGCGCCAAGATTTTTCACGGCTGGCAGAATTTTTTCAAGGCGGGCAATTTCAGTTTTCGCGTCGACGGGCGTAAAGCCAGGGCGGGTAGACTCCGCGCCAATGTCGATAATGTCCGCGCCGTCTTTGAGCATTTCCTCGGCGTGGCGAATCGCGGCGTCCGCAGAATAAAAAATGCCGCCGTCCGAAAATGAATCGGGGGTGACATTCAAAATTCCCATAATCAAAGTTTTTTTGTCGAGTTCAATTTTCATCTGATAACTTCGACGCCGCCCATGTACGGAACAAGCGCGGCTGGAATTTTAACTGAGCCGTCCGCCTGCTGATAATTTTCCAGAATCGCGGCGACAGTGCGTCCGACGGCGATACCCGAACCATTGAGCGTGTGCACAAATTCCGGCTTAGATTTTGCGTCGCGGCGGAACTTGATATTCGCGCGGCGAGCCTGATAATCGGTACAGTTGGAGCAGGAAGAAATTTCGCGGTACTTATTCTGCGCGGGCATCCAGACTTCGAGGTCGTAAGTTTTGGCGGAAGTGAAACTCATATCGCCGGTGCAGAGCAGAACGACGCGGTAGGGAATTTCCAAAATCTTGAGCACGTCCTCAGCGGCGGCAACCATGCTTTCGAGTTCGTCCCAGGAAGTTTCGGGCGTGGTGAACTTAATCAGCTCAACCTTATTGAACTGGTGCTGGCGAATCAGACCGCGCGTGTCTCGTCCGGCGGAACCGGCTTCCGCGCGAAAACAGGCGGTGTAGCAGCTGAAATATTCCGGCAGAATTTCGGCGGGGAGAATTTCGTCGCGGTGATAATTCGTCGTAGGAACTTCAGCGGTCGGCACCAGATAATAGTCGAGCCCTTCGAGCTTGAACATGTCTTCGGCGAATTTCGGGAGCTGGCCGGTGCCAATCATGCTGTCGCGGTTGACGATATACGGCGCGAGCATTTCGGTATAGCCGTGCTTGTTGGCGTGCAAATCCATCATGAAATTAATGCAGGCGCGTTCGAGCCTGGCGCCGAGCCCGCGATAAAAAGTAAAGCGCGCGCCGGTAACTTTGGCGGCACGGTCTGCGTCGAGAATGTTCAAATCGTTGCCAATTTCCCAGTGAGCTTTGGGCGTGAAGTCGAAACTGCGCGGCGTACCAACGCGGCGGATTTCGGGGTTGAAAGTTTCGTCGGGACCGACTGGCACGTCGTCTTTCGGCACGTTGGGAATGTGTAAGAGAATGTCGCGCAGATTTTCTTCGACTTCGCGGAGCCGGTTATCGAGCGCGGAAATTTTGTCACCGACGGCGCGCATTTCGGCGGAAATTTCAGCGGTATCCTCGCCAGCCTTTTTCATAGCGCCAATTTTTTTGGAAGTGGCGTTGCGCTGACCTTTGAGCTGTTCGACTTCGTTGAGAATATCGCGGCGTTTCTGTTCGAGTTCAGCAAAGTTGTCAAGGTTGAGCGGGTTGTTGCGGTTTTTAAGCATCGTGCGAACAGCGTCAAGGTTGTCGCGCACAAATTTCATGTCGAGCATAAAAAAATTACCTCCAGGAAAATTATTTTTTCATTTTACATTGGAGGCAAAAATTTTTCAATAGGCGCCGGAAAAATTTCAGCTGACGCCGAGATTCATGCTGCCGGTGCGGTAGCCATCCAAGTCCAGCGCGACGTAGCTGAAACCGCAAGCCTTGAGCTTTTCGGAAATTTCCGCGCGAAGTTCAATCAGTTTAGCGAACTCGTCTGGGAGAATTTCAATGCGCGCAACTGTGCCGTGAACTCTTACGCGGAACTGGCGGAAATTTTTTTCGCGCAGGAAATCTTCAGCGCGTTCGACCATGGAAAGTTTTTCAGCGGAAATTTTTTCGCCGTACACGAAGCGCGACGCCAGACACGCAAAAGACGGCTTGTCCCACGTCGGTAAGTTCAAATCCTTCGACAGCGCGCGAATTTCGGCTTTGTAAAGTTCAGCGCGACGGAGCGGGCTTTTAACGCCGAGCTCAGCGATAGCGCGCAGGCCAGGGCGGTAATCGCCGGTGTCGTCCATGTTCGAGCCCTCGGCGACGGCAGCCAGATTATTTTCGGCGGCGATTTTGAGAATCTGCGCGAAGATATTTTTTTTGCAGCGGTAACAGCGGTCGGGCGGGTTTTCAGCGAAGCCGTCAATTTTCCGCGCGTCTGCGAAAAATTTCAGCTGACGGATACCCTCGCGCTGGCAGAAATTTTCAGCCTCAGTGAGTTCGCGCCGTGGAAAAAAATTCGACGCGGCAGTTACAGCGACCGCCCTTTCGCCTAAAGTTTCGTGAGCGATTTTCAGCAGGAAAGTTGAATCGACGCCGCCGGAAAATGCAACGGCTACGCTCCCCAGTTCGCGCAGGTAACTTTTCAGATTTGCAAGTTTCTCGGAAAGTGCCGGCATGGACTTGCCTCAGAAATCCAGCGCCGACAAATATCTTTCGCCGGTATCCGGCAGCAGGGCGACGATAGTTTTGCCAGGATTTTTTTCAGCGAGTTTCTTAGCCGCGAACGCCGCCGCGCCGCTGGAAATTCCAACCAGCAGACCTTCAACGCGCGCCAGTTCCTTCGTAGTGGAAATCGCCTCATCGTTTTTGACGCGGCAAATTTCGTCGTAGATTTTTGTGTTGAGCGTGTCGGGCACGAAGCCGGCGCCAATCCCCTGAATTTTGTGCGCGCCAGCCCTGCCCTCGCTGAGCACGGGCGAACTGTCCGGCTCGACGGCGACAACTTTTATCGCGGGATTTTTCGACTTGAGAAATTCGCCGACGCCCGAAAGAGTTCCGCCGGTGCCGACGCCCGCCACGAAAATATCAAGCTCGCCGTCCGTATCGCGCCAGATTTCAACGCCGGTAGTTTTTTTATGGCAGGCGGGATTCGCGGGATTTGTGAACTGGCCAGGGATAAAGCTGTTGGGAATTTCCGCCGCCAGCTCCTGCGCCTTAGCAATCGCGCCTTTCATACCCTTCGCGCCTTCGGTCAAAACGAGTTCCGCGCCGTAAGCCTGAAGAATTTTCCGCCGCTCAATGCTCATGGTTTCGGGCATAGCAATAATGATTCTGTAGCCGCGCGCCGCCGCAACCGCCGCCAGTCCAACGCCGGTGTTCCCGCTGGTCGGCTCGATAATCACGCTGTCTTTGGTGAGCTTGCCGGAACGCTCTGCCTCGTCAATCATCGCCCACGCAATGCGATCCTTGACGCTGCCGCCAGGGTTGAAATATTCCAGCTTTGCGATAACCTTCGCGCTGAGATTGTTCGCGCGCTCGAAATTGCTCAGACGAAACAGCGGCGTGTTGCCAATCAGTTCGCTGAAATTCTGGTAAATCTTCGACATGTTGACCCCTCCGAAAAAATTTTAAACAATGGCATCAAAAAAATTCGCGGCGATATTGCGCAGGTAATCCGCCTTCTGAAGTTTCGCGAGCCAGTCAGCGGGAATGCCTTCTTCGCCGTAGAGAATGCCGCCAATTCCGCCGGCGACTGTCGCGGTCGTATCGGTGTCGCGCCCAAGGTTGACTGCCTTCAGAACCAAATCGCGGTAGTTGTCGGTGTTGAGCACGCACCAGACCGCCGCTTCAAGCGTGTCGACGACGTAGCCGCCGCTGTTGATTTTTTCTTCGGGAAAGTCCGCAAAATCCGGCTGGAAAAGGCGCGAATAATATTTCAGCTCGCCTGCAAATTTTTCGTCGACGATGTAATATTTTTCAGCGGCACCGAGAGCATTAGTCAAAGCGTCAGTGACTTTTTCTCCGTCGAGGAGCTGGGCGGCGAACATACAGTAAATCGTACAGCCGATTAAACTGCGTGGGTGGGCGTGCGTCAGCGCCGAAACGTCGTGGATAATTTTAATTTCTTTGTCGTAGAAATTTTTGCCGTGAAGTTTGTAAAGGTAAACGGCGACGGGCATAATCCGCATGATAGAGCCGTTGCCGTTGGAACTTTCGTCAGTCATACCGCAGAAAGCCGGCGGGATTTTGTGCAGAAACCTTTCGATACCGTTGGCGGTGGTGTTGCCAACGTCGAAGCCGGTTTCGCCCGCGACAAATTCGTCGTCCCTGTACCAGCGCGCGAAATTGTTCAAAATGTCATAATAGTCAATGCGTCCGAGGCGGGAGATACTTTCCATGGTTGCGACAGTCAGACTCGTATCGTCTGACCACGTACCGGCGGGCTGGCGCCAGGTTCCGTAAGCGCGCATACTCGTGACGGGATTTTTTTTGAGCTCGTCGCGGGATTTAAATTCGACCGGCACGCCAACCGCGTCGGCGACGGCTGAGCCCAGCAAAATTGACTGAGCAGTTTTCAGCGAAACCATAAACGTTTCCTTTCCAAATTTTTTTGCAAAAATTATACCACATGCCGCCGAAAATTTCAACTGCAGAAATTTTGCCGAAAATGTTTACAGATTTTTTTTTAAGTGTTATAATTTACAAACTCAATAGAAAAAAATTTTTTTTTATAGGGGGTGGGCTTTCGTCCACTCTTTAATATTGTAGGGAAAAATGGAGGCTGGAATGGTAAAGGAAATTGAAGCGCGCGTCGAAGAGCTGATGCGGGAAATTATCGCGGGCACGGAGTTCGAGCTGGTGGACGTGGAATACGTCAGCGAGCGCGACTGGTACCTTCGAGTTTTCATGGACAAGGCGGGCGGAATTGACCTGGACGACTGCCAGCAGCTGAGTGAAAAGCTTGGAAAAATTCTCGACCACGAGCCGCTGATTGACGGGCCGTATATTTTGGAAGTTTCGTCGCCAGGAATTGACCGCGTGCTGAAAAAGGATCGCGACTTCGTGCGGGAGGCTGGCAAGGCGGTTGACGTGACGCTCTACGCGCCGTTCAATGGGAAAAAATTTTTCACCGGCGTGCTGGTCGGGCGGGATAAAACCTTGCTGAAACTGGAAGATTTGGAAATACCGCGCGAAAAAGTTGCGCAGGTGCGACTGCACATAGATTTTTAAATTTTAGGAGGACGGAAATTTTGGCTGTTAGGAAAAAGAAGGGCGTCGGCGGCGACTTCATGTTAATCGAGGCGCTGAAGGATTTGTGCGCCGAAAAGGAAATTTCGCAGGACACGCTTTTTGACGCGATAGAAAATGCGCTGATTTTTGCCTGTAAGAAAACCGCCAACGCTGATAAGCGCGTGATTGTGGACTTGAACCGCGAAAAGGGCGAGTTCCACGTTTACGAAATTTACGACATCGTTGAGGAAGTTCTGAACAAAAACCGTGAAGTTTCGCTGGCGGAAGCGAAAATGGCTGACGAGAAATACGAACTTGGCGACGTTTACAGAAAGGAAGTTTCGCCGAATAATTTTGGGCGCATTGCGGCGCAGGCGGCGAAACAGTTCGTCATGCAGAAAATTCGCGAGGCGGAGCGCGGCGTTGTCTACGACGAGTTCACCAACCGCGATAACGACGTTGTGACCGGCACCGTTTCCAGAATCGAGGACGGAAATGTTATCGTCGACATTGGCAAGACCGAGGCGATTCTCGTGCCGGTTGAGCAGATTTTTACCGACAGATTCAAAGTCGGCGACCGCGTCCGCGCTTACGTGGCGGAAGTTCGCAAAATGGGCAAGGGGCCGCAGGTTTATCTTTCGCGCACGCACCCTGGACTTTTGCGCAGGCTGTTTGAACTCGAAATTCCGGAAATTCAGGAAGGAATCGTTTCAATTAAAGCCGTCGCCCGCGAATCTGGTACGCGCTCGAAAGTCGCCGTGACTTCCAGCGACCCGAACGTTGAGCCGGTTGGCGCGTGCCTGGGTGAACACGGCGTCCGCGCGCAGGCAATTTCTCAGGAACTGCGCGGCGAAAAAATTGACGTTGTGAAGTGGGACGCCGACCCCGCAATTTTTATCGCCAATGCGCTCAGCCCTTCCAAAGTCATGCGCGTCGCCGTCAACGAGTACGAAAAAGTTTCTCACGTCGTCGTTCCCAACAACCAGCTCAGCCTGGCTATCGGTAAGGAAGGGCAGAACGCGCGCCTCGCCGCCAAAATCACCGGCTGGAAAATTGACATAAAGAGCAAGGCGCAGGCTAAGGACGAAACTTACGACGATGATACGCGCGTTGTTACGTTGATTGAGGAAAGACCCAAAAAGAAAAAAGTTCAGAAGCCTCAGCAGCCGAAACCGCCGCAGGATTTGACGGAGCAGGGGCAGGAGCAGGAGCAGCCTAAGAAAAAGAAAAAGAAGAAGAAAAAGGCCGCGCAGGAACAGCAGCCTCAGCCGCAAGTTCAGCCGACGCCGCAGTTTCAGCCGCCAGCAGATTTGTTCGGCGCATTCGACGCGTTCGAGCCGGCGGATTTCGGTGACGCAGGTTTCGACGAGCCCGCCGCCACTGCCGAGGAAACTCCCGCCGCAGTTGCTGAAGCGCCAGCCGCTGACGCCTTTACCGCGCCGGATTTCGGTGACGCATTCGAGCCGACTGATTTCGGCGACGCTTTCGACGCGCCCGCTGAAACTGAACAGCCCGCCGCTGAAGAAACTCCTGCGCCCGCTAAGAAAAAAGCTGACAAAAAGCCCGCCGAAGCCGCCAACCTTTTCGCGCAGACCGAAACTGCCAAGCCCGAAACTCCCGCTGAAGATGACCCGTTCGGCGCTTTCGACGCTTTTGCTGACTTCGACGACGATAACAATAAATAAATCTGGGAAGTGTCCGCGATTAAAAAAATTAAAATGCGCCGCTGCGTGAGCTGCAGGGAAATTCGCCACAAAGCCGAGTTCCTGCGCGTCGTCAAAAGTCCCGCTGGTGAAGTCGCGCTGGATTTTTCCGGCAAAGCTCCTGGGCGCGGCGCCTACGTTTGCAAAAATGAAAAATGCGCGGCGGAAAATCTCAAACGCCGCCGTCTGGATAAACCGTTCAAATCCAAAGTTCCCGCCGAAATTTATGAACAAATCTGCAAGGCGGTTCAAAGCAGTTCAACCTTCTGAAAAGGAGTTAATCATAATGCGAACGAAAATATAAAATTTAACTGGGGGTGGCTCTATGTCGAAACCAACGAAAAATCCAAAGTATAGAATTTTTGAGCTGGCGAAGGAATTTAATCAGGAAAGCCAGTCAATCGTCGACTTTTTGAAAAAGCGAAAAATCAAAGTCGCAAACCGTTTCAGCGCGGTAGGCGAGGAAGTCTACGCCGTGCTGAAGGAAGCCTTTGCGCGTCGAAAACCGGCGGAAGAAGCTCCGGCTGAACCCGCACCGGCGCCCGAAAAATCTCCCGCGCCTAAACCCGCCGCAAAATCACCGGCAAAACCGGCGCCCGCTAAACCAGCGGTTAAGCCCGAACCCAGGCCAGCGCCTAAACCAAAAGTTGAGCCCGTCGCGCAGAAACCGGAACCCAAATCAGCGCCGCGAGCTGAAAAACCTGCGCCTAAGCCTGCGGAAAAACCAGTGCAAAGGTCAACTGAATCCAGACCGGCGCCAAGGCCGAAAGTTGAACAGGCGCCAAGGCCGAAAGTTGAACAGGCGCCACGGGCAGACGCTAAACCTGCGCCGAAAGTTGACGATAAACCCAGGCCGCGCGAATTTCGCAGAGATCGTTCAGCTCAGCCGCCGCGCGAAGAATCCAAACGCTCTGAACGCGTCGAAACTAAACCCGAACGCTCTTCCGAAAACCGTTCCGAGCACGAACGTACCGAGCGCAAAAACCGTGACAGCAGCCGTGAGGACGGCAACCGCGCGCAAAATCGCAGTCGCAACCGCCGCAATAAAAATGCCGCCAGCGCCGCTAAAAGTCAGCAGCAGGCTCAAACTCAGGCTCAGCCAGTCAACCGTCCGGCGCGTCCTAAAAAGAAATTCCGCCAGCCGCCCGCTCCCGTCCACAAAGCAGAAATCGCCCGTCCGACTCACATAAAAATCGGCTCCAGCATTATCGTCAAGGATCTCGCCAGCAAAATGAGCTGCACCGCCGCTGACATCATCAAAAAACTTTTGCTAATGGGCGTTATCGCCACGATTAACCAGGAAGTTGACTTCGACACCGCCGCGCTCGTCGCGTCCGAATTTGGCGTCACAGCTGAGGAACTGCCGCCCGAAGTCGACCCCACGCTAATTCCCGAAATCGAAGACGACCCGAAAACTTTGAAACCGCGTCCGCCCGTCGTCACCGTCATGGGGCACGTCGACCACGGCAAAACTTCTCTGCTCGACGCTATCCGCCAGTCTTCCGTCACGTCAACCGAAGCCGGCGGTATCACCCAGCACATCGGCGCCTATCAGGTCATGTGCAACGACCGCAAAATAGTTTTCCTTGACACGCCTGGCCACGAGGCCTTCACCGCAATGCGTGCGCGCGGCGCGCAGGTTACCGACGTTGCTGTTTTAGTCGTTGCCGCCGACGACGGCGTTATGCCGCAAACTATCGAGGCGATTAACCACGCCAAGGCGGCGAACGTCCCGATTATCGTCGCCATTAACAAAATCGACAAGCCTGGCGCCAATCCCATGAAGGTCAAACAGGAACTCATGGAATACGAACTCGTTTCCGACGACTACGGCGGCAATACCGTCATGGTCGAAGTTTCCGCTAAAAAACGGACGAATCTTAACCTTCTGCTCGAAATGATTCTGCTCGTCGCTGACATGCAGGAACTCAAAGCCAATCCAAACCGTGAGGCGCGCGGCGTTATCATTGAAGCCCAGCTAGACAAAGGGCGCGGCCCCGTCGCTACGGTTCTGGTTCAGAACGGCACGCTCCGAATCGGCGACCATATCGTTGCCGGTACGACTTTCGGCAGAGTCCGCGCGATGATCAGCGACCGCGGCGATAACGTCAAAAAAGCAGGCCCCAGCGTCCCAGTCGAAGTTTTAGGACTGAGCGACGTGCCTGCCGCCGGTGATATTTTAGCCGCCCTCGACGAAAAAACCGCCAAGTCTATCGCCGAGCACCGCCTCGCAATTCAGCGCACCGAACTTATCAAGTCCAAGAAAGTTTCACTTGACGATTTGTTCAACCAGATTAAAGCCGGCACGATTAAAGATTTGAACATCGTCGTTAAGGCTGACGTTCAGGGCTCGATTGAAGCGCTGTCCGGTTCGCTCCTTGCGCTCAACAAAACCAACGACGAAGTTCACGTTAAGATTGTTCACGCCGGCGTTGGCGCCGTAAACGAAGGTGACGTTATGCTGGCGAGCGCTGCCAACGCGCTGATTCTCGCCTTCAACGTCCGCCCCGACAACAACGCCCGCCGCGCCGCCGACGCTGAGCATATCGACATTCGCACTTACCGCGTCATTTACGATGCGATTGGCGATGTCAAGGCGGCGATGAGCGGTATGCTGGCGCCGAAGTACAGGGAAGTTATTCAAGGACGCGTCGAAATTCGCAAGGTCATGAAATTTTCCAAGGCGATCGTTGCCGGTTCCTACGTTCTGGAAGGGAAAATTTTCAACAACTCCAAGATTCGGCTCCTGCGCGACAACGTGGAAATTTACGACGGCGCGATTGACTCTCTGCGCCGGTTCAAGGACGAAGTTAAGGAAGTCGCCAGCGGCTACGAATGCGGCATTTCTATCGTCGATTTCCGCGATTTCAGGGAAGGCGACATTATCGAGGCGTACACAATGGAGGAAATTAAGACCACGATTGACGACTGACGAATTGCGCGCGTTCAAGGTGCGCCGTGCTATTCACCAGGTCAACCGTGAAAGCTCCGTCGTCCACGCGCAGAATGTTCACCGCCGTGTTGAACTGACTTATCGCCCATATTTTCCGAAGTGGAATATCCAAAATTGCACACAGAATCGCGCGGTTAATAGCGCCGTGCGCGCCTATGATTATTTGAGAATTTTCGTCGTTCGCATGAGCGGCGATTATTTTTTTCAGCCCGACCATCGCGCGCGCCTGCAGTTCGGCAAAAGTTTCGCCGTTGGGAATTTTCAGCTCATCTGGACGTTTGAAAAATTTCTCAACGTTTTCCGGCTCCGTCTTTTGCAGGTTGTCAAAATTGTTGCCTTCCCAGTCGCCAAAACTGACTTCGCGCAGTTCCGGCACCAGCTGCACGCTCAGACCAAATTTCTCTGCCAGAATTTCAGCCGTCATCTTTGCGCGCTTCAAGTCGCTCGAATAAACCGCGTCAACTTTTTCAAACGGGCAGAACTCCGCCAGAATCTTAGCCTGCTCAATCCCCGTCGGCGAAAGTTCAATATCCGAGCGCCCCTGAATTTTCCCGCTCGCGTTCCAGTAAGTCTCGCCGTGCCGCACCAGCATAATTTTCATAAAATCGCCTCCAAATTTTCAATTAGCCGTAAATTTTCCGCCCGCGACCGCACTGCAACTCGCAAAAATTTTTCGCCCAGCCCTGCGAAATTCGCGCAGTTCCGCACCAGAATTTTCCGCCGCCGCAGCTCTTCCAAAACTTCCTGCGCCCGCTCCAGCCGTATCAGTACAAAGTTCGCCGCGCCGCCAGATACTTCGACGCCCGCCAAACTTTTCAGCCGCGCTACAAAAAATTCCCGCTCAGCCGACAGCCACGAGCGCGTTGCCTGCAAATATTCTTCGTCTGACAAAGCCGCCACGCCAGCTTTCTGCGCGAGGAAGTTCACGTTCCAAACGTCTTTCGCCAGATTCAGCCGCCGCGCCAGTTTTTCCGCTGCGACCGCAAAGCCCAGCCGCAAGCCTGGTATCGCGAAAATTTTCGTCAGCGACTGCACCACCGAAATTTTTTCCGAGACTATTCCGCGCGCCGATTCTAATGACAAAAAGTCTATGAACGATTCGTCGATTAGCACGCAGGATTTTTCCGACAGCCGTTCTATTTCCGCCAGCGTCGGCAGCGTCCCCGTCGGGTTGTTCGGCCGCCCAATTATTATACAGTCTGCCGCCGGAATTTTTTCCACGTCCAGCGCGAAATTTTCCTCCGCCCGCAGGTAAAAATATTCCACGTTGGAATTTGCGGCGCGCGCGGCTTGTTCGTATTCCGAAAAGCTCGGCACTGGAATTAAAACTTTGCGCGGACGCGTCACATTCAGATACAAATAAAAAAATTCTGCCGCGCCGTTCAGCAGAACAAGATTTTCGGGACGAACTTTGTAGCGGGAGCAAATCGCATTTTTCAGCTCAGCGGCGGCGGGGTCGGGGTAGTTGACGACGCCAGCCAGATTTTCAATCAGCGCCGCGCGAACTTTTTCCGACAAGCCCAGAGGATTGATATTCGCGCTGAAGTCGAGCCAGTCGCCAATTTTGCCAGCCGCGTCGTAAACCTTCCCGCCGTGCTCAAATTTCTCCATAAAAACCACCGCCAGTCAGCCGCGTCTTAGCGAAAAATTTTATGAACTCAAACCTGCGCGCAATTTCTAAAATTTTAGCGTCAACCTCGGTGTCGCCCGAACGAAAAAAAATCCCGATGACGGTGCCGGAATGCGCCGCGTTGACGGTGACCGCGCCCAGACTTTTCGCGAACGCCGTAACTTCCGGCAGATTTTTCTTGTAGAGAATTTGCTGGTTGGCGCGCGCAGATTCTTCGACGAGCTCAATGCTGAGATTTTCAGCCAGCGCCGGAATTTGAAAATTGCTCCGCCGGTTGAACTTGAGCGTATCGACCTCGCCGCCGTAGTCGAAAATCGCCACGGTAAAATTTTCAGTGACGTTTATATTTTTGAGAAACTTGCCAGTGACTGGGTTCATCGCCACGACGCCGCTGAAGAAAATCCCGTCGGTAGGCTCAATCGATGCTGCCAGCTCCGAAATTTTTTCCGCCGAAAGTTCCCGCCCCAGCGCGAGCGATACCGCCTTCGCAACCGCCGCCAAATCCGCTGACGAAGACGCCATTCCCTTGGCGCGCGGCAAATCTGAAGTCAATCGTACGCCAAAATTTTTCGGCAGGCTGAATTTTTCCAGTATGGTCAATGACTTTTCGCCCAATCCTGACACGCCGGTAAATTCGTCCGAGACCGTGACTGTGGTAAAAATTTCGACGGGGCAGGTTATCAGCAGCGGTTCGCCGTGGAAAAATCCCTGCACGAGTTCGCCACACGAGCCTGGAACTTTAAGCGTCACCTTCATAGGGCTCAAAAACTACGGCGTCAAAATTTTCTTCTTCGTCGTCAATCTTCAAGTAGTCGCCGTCAGCCTGAAGTTCCCAGGTTTCGTTGGCGCGCGCCGAATTTTCCAGCACGCGAATGACATTTTTGCTGTCGCTGTTGACGTAGAAATTTTCGGCTTCCTCGCGCGTGAGCCCGCTCCTCTGCTTGCGGGAAATCAACCGTTCCTTGAGAAGCTCAGGCGCGGCTTTGACGAAAACCGTGTAGTCCGCCAGCACGCGAATATTCGTCCAGCGCGGCTCGTCAAGGAGTAAATAATTTCCCTCAACCAGAACGATATTATCTTCCACGCTGATAGCGTCGTGAACTACGTCGTGAATCAGCCTGTCGTAAGTGTTCCAGTTGGTGCCCTCCTGCCGGACTTCGCGGAGCTTGAGCTGCATTGCGTCAACGTCAAAAGTTTCGGGCGCGCCTTTGATGTCGTTCATGAGAATTTCCACGCCGTCGCGCTGAATTTTGTTCGCCTTGAGGTACGCTGAATCGTAGTGAAAGCCGTCCATGCCGAGCGCACGAATTTTTGTGAGCATTGAATCTTCGCGGCTGAGCTTTTCCAGAAACTGCGCGAGAGTAGTTTTACCGGCGGCGGGCGACGCGGCGAGGTACGCAACAATTTTCCTGTCCATCATTCCCTGAAGTTCGGTGAGCCTGCGCAGGAACGGTTTGAAAATATTGTCAACGGCGTCGCGGCTGAATTTGGCGTCGAGTTCGAGCCCGTTGATATTCAAATTGCAATTAACCCAAAACTTTTCCATTATATCATTAATCCTTTCCGAGCATAAATGAAAAGCACGCGCACAGAGAGGCCGCCATGGACGGCGGCCGCCCGCGTCATGAGCGTGATGCGAAATGCAGCGGGCAGTTTTTCTTTGCAAGGCGTTTCTTTTTCGCAAAAAGAAATGCCGTGATACTTTAGCCAGCCAGCAGATTAGCGAGAGTTTCCCAGTCGGGCTTGGAAACCGCAGTTTTAATCTGAGAAAATTTATCGCGCTGATTTTCGGGAATGCGGTAATCGGCGAGCGAATCCAGCACGAACATGGCGGTATCGTAATCAAAACCGGCGGCGGCTTCGTTGAGCGCTTCGTAGGCTTCGGCAAGCGCGTCGTCGTCAATCAGCGGCTTATCAGAATCGTCTTCCTCCGGCTGAATGAGCGGCGCAAGCTTATCAGCGAAACTGATATAAAGTTCGAGCATACCGTCAGTGGAATCTTTAATCTCGTTGATATAACCGGCAATACCTGCGTCTTCGAGGCGGCGGGCGCGGTCAGAAAGTTCGTTGGCGCCAATGACGCGGGCGGAACTTTTGAGCGCGTGGACTTTCGTGGTGTAATTTTTCCAGTCGCTGAGCTTGTAGAAATTTGCAATTTCCTTAGCGCCGCTGGTCACGGACTGCGCGAAAACCGTCAGCGCGTCAAGGTACGAATCAACGTCGCCGCAATTTTTCAAGCCGTCTTCAGTGTTAATCCCGCAGACATTTTTGAGCCAGTCTGGCAGAGATTTTTCGGGCGCGTCGTCAACTTCCTCGTCAGAATCTTCGTCGATGCAGTGAACTTTTTCCCTTGGCAAATAGTCGATTATCATTTCTTCCAATTTGGCGCTGTCAATCGGCTTGGTGAGGTAATCCTGAAAACCGGCGTCGATATAAATCTGGCGGGCGCCGCTAATCGCGTTGGCGGTCAGCGAAATCACCGGCGTATTCTGATTTAGATTGTCCGGCATAGCTTTCATGCGCTGGAGCGTCTCGATACCGTCAATCCCAGGCATTCTGTGATCGAGGAAAATAATATCGTAGACGTTTTTGGTGACGAGGTTCAGGCATTCGTAGCCGCTGTCCGCCGTGTCGATTTTAATTTTCGTCTGCTTGAGCAGGCCCTTAACAACCGTCAGATTCATAACGGTATCGTCGACGACGAGAATTTTTACGTCGGGCGCGGTAAATTTTTCGCGGTACTTTTTGTGCTGGCTGAGCGCGTGCCGGTAGCTTTCCTCAAAATCGCCAATCGGGTGCCAGTTCATAACCTTCTGTTCAAGTTCAAAACTGAACTCGGAGCCTTCGCCGTAGACGCTTTGAACTTCGAGCTGGCTGCCCATCATTTCCAAAAGGCGCTGCGTGATATTCATACCGAGGCCGGTGCCTTCAATCGTGCGGTTGCGCTTCTCTTCGATTCGCTCAAAGGCGCTGTAAAGTTTTTTCAAATCTTCCTTTTTAATGCCAATGCCGGTATCCTTGACGCTGACGCAAATTTTAGCGGTATCGTCGGAAATTTTTTTGCTTCTTACGGTGAGCGTGACGGAACCTTTTTCTGTGTACTTGACGGCATTGGTTAAAATGTTTGTGACTATTTGCTTGAACCGAATTTCGTCGCCGTAGAGGTCGCTGGGCAGGCTCCATTCAGCGTTGACGCGAAATTCCAGCCCTTTCTTTTCAGCGCGCGCCTGAATCATATTGACGAGGTCGTTCAAAAGGGAGCTGAGCGCGTATTCTACTGGGATAATTTCCATTTTGCCGGCTTCGATTTTGCTAAAGTCCAAAATGTCATTGACTATACCGAGGAGCGTGTTACCGGCGGTGCGGATATTTTCGGCGTATTCGAGAATCTGGGCGTCGGAACTTTCGCGGAGAATCATTTCGTTCATGCCGAGGATAGCGTTAATCGGCGTGCGAATTTCGTGGGACATATTGGAAAGGAACTGGGACTTGGATTTATTGGCGGCGTCGGCGGCCTGCGCGGCTTCGCGGTAGTTGCGGTTGATTTCCTTCAAATCGTTGGTGGTTGCTGCCAGAAAGGCGGCGAGGCGTTTGGCGAGCGGCATGGCTGCCGGAGTTTTGTCAACTTTTTCATTGCGGCGGCGCCATCTGGAATAACACCTGCACGCTTCGCCTTCGCGGAACCCGACGGCCAAAAGCGACGTGGCGAGCTGTCCGCCTTTGCGCTGGTACTTGTAAATTTCGCTGCCGCCGAAACAGTAAGCTGCCTGCGGAACTATGCGCAGAAAATCTTTCATTTCGCGGCTGGCGTCAACGTCAAGGAACATCGTCCGCGCGCCGCAAATGTAAGCGAAAAATCCCTGCGGCTCAAACTTTCTCATGCGTTCGCTGGACTCCCAGGTTTCCGCCAGAATATCTTCGGGGTTGCCGTAACTCAGACGAATTTTCTCGCCCTTGCGCACGTCGCCGGTCATGTACAGCCTGCCTTCGCTGTCGTAAACCGCCGCCACGCGCGACGCCGGTAAGCCGCCACGGTCAACTATGAAAGGGAAAGCGAAGACGTTGAACAGCAGAAATTCATTCAGCTCGACGTTCAGATATTTTTTATAAACGTCGACAGCGGGCGCGTCGTCGATTTTTACGAGACCGTTGACGCCTAGCGTTTCGGTTATTGTCATTTCCTTGCCGAGCGGTTTCCAGCCGAAATTGTATTCCGTCGTGATATTCAAATCCTCGCCGCTGTAGGCAACGACGATAATTCCTTCGGGGTGGATGCGCCGCCCCATGACGTACTGGATAATATTTTCGCGTCCCAGAGATTTAATCGCCGATTCGCTTTCGCTGGTAAATTCCTTCTTTGAATCCACCGCGCCGGCTTCCGCGCCGAAAAATGGAACTTCCTCAAGCCCGACGGTAACTTTGTCAATGAACATCGCAACGCGTTCCTTGGCGCTGGCGAAAAGCACTTCGACGCCCTTAAGGTTGGGAATTTTTCTAAGCTGGCGGTTCAAATCTATCGTCATCACCATGAAATTATCGACTTCACTGCCGACAATTTCAAAAATTTTTACGTCAGTCGACTCGAAGTAAAGGCAGCTGACAACCGCGTAATCTTTGTGGAAAAAGCTCATTCGCTCCAGCCACTTCGCGTCAGCTTTCTTGTTGTCAATACTTTTCGCGACGAAACCGCTCATCGATATACCGACGATTTTGTCATTGGGAAAATTTTCCCGCATAAGTCCGTTTAAATCGTAAATGTCCGCTGTAACAATCTGCGAAGTCAGCACTTTAAATAAAACCTGGCGCGCGTTATGATAATCCTCGCTGGTTTTGACTTCGTGCAGGAATTTCAAAAAACTCTCGCGGTTCTCGATTCGGTAGGTAACCTGTTTCAAATTCTTCACTCCTTGCGGAAATTATATCATACGCCAAAAAAAATCGCCACTGGCGGCGCGCGGAAATGTATTGTGAAATATTTTTGAACGTGTTAGAATTACGCTGAGAAATTTTTGTATGGAATGAGGCGGTGACATGGAGAAAGTTTTACCGGCGCTGATTCTGGCGGGCGCTGACGAAAATATTCGCGCTGACCTGGAAAATATTTTTTCGGACAAGTACACGATAGTTGAAGTTTGCAGCGAGGCGGAATGTCTGGACTTTATCGCGGGAAATTCCGTCAAAGTTGTAATAGTTGCGCTCTTCGCGCAGAATTTTGACGCCTTTGAGTTTATAAAAAATCTGGCGCAGAATGACAGGCTGAAGGAAATTCCAATCATGGCGATAATCGACCACGGCGACGACGAAGGCGCTTCGCGCGCGCTGGATTTGGGCGCAATGGAATTTTTTACCAGACCTCCCAGCCGAGCTATCGTCCGGCACCGCGTCCACAATGTCCTTGCCCGCTACGAAAACCGCCGCCACCGCATGGAAAAAACCATCAAGGATAAATATCTCGCCGAGCTTCAAAATTATATTGAAATTGATTCGCTCACCGGCCTTTACCGCCGCGACACTTTCTACAAAAAGGCCGCCGATTTAATGCACGCCAATCCCTACGTGACTTACGCGATAGTTTACCTTGACATCAGCTGTTTCAAGGTTATCAACGACCTGTTCCATATCGAAACCGGCAACCGCATTCTGAAGGCGACGGCGGAATATTTCAAGCGCGCGATTAATCCGCAAATTGGTTTATGCAGCCGCGTCGAGGCCGACCATTTTATTTTGTGCATTCCGCAGGATACGCTGAACATTGACCGGCTTATCAGCGAGCTTGATATTACGATTCACGTGCTGAATATCAGCCACAACATTTTATTTTACGCGGGAGTTTATATCGTCACGGACATTTCTCTCCCCGTCGACCAGATGTGCGACCGTGCGAGCATGGCGCTGAGGAAAATCAAAGGACATTACGTCACGCGCTACGCCTACTACGACGCCAGCCTCCGCGAACGCATGCTCAAGGAACAGATGATTGTTCGCGACATGGATTTCGCGCTGAAGGACAATCAGTTCACGATTTTTCTGCAGCCGATTTACAATTCGCAGACGCGGAAAATTGTCAGCGCGGAAGCATTGGTGCGGTGGTTTCACCCCGAAAGCGGAATGATTTCGCCAGGATATTTCGTGCCGGTCTTCGAGCGCAACGGCTTTATCGTGCGGCTGGACAGATTTGTCTGGGAAGCGACGTGCAGATTTTTGCGCGGGCAGCTGGACGCCGGTAAGTCAGTCGTGCCGGTCTCGGTAAACGTTTCTCGGCTGAATTTTTACAGCTTCGACCTGGTGATTTTCCTGCTGAATCTGATAAAAAAATACAATATCGAGCCGTGGATGCTCAAGCTGGAAGTGACGGAAAGCGCGTACACGGACAACCCGCAGCAGCTGGCGTCGATAATCCGGCAGTTCAAGGAAATTGGATTTCCCGTGCTGATGGACGATTTCGGGTCGGGCTATTCGTCGCTGAACATGCTGAAAAATTTGCAGTTCGACGTACTGAAAGTCGACATGGCGTTCGTGCGGGAAATTGAGCAGTCGGAGCGCGCGCGGAAAATTTTGCGCACGATAATCGAGCTGGCGGAGGAACTGGGAATGGGCGTCGTCACCGAGGGCGTAGAAACGCAAACGCAGTTGGACTACATTACCGAAATGGGCGACGTCGACATTCAGGGATATTATTTTTCAAAGCCGCTGCCGGTCGAAGATTTCAAAAAGCTGTTCGACAATCAAAATTCGTGACGTTATTTTTTCCTGCGCTTTTTGGGCTTGGAAGATTTCGGCGAACGCGTGGCGCTGGCGATTTGCGATTTGACTTTTTCCTCCTGCTCCTTCTGCTTGTTGGTAGATTTTTTATCGCGCTGGATTCTGGCGTACTCGACGCCGAGGCTGGCGATTTTGTGCCGGACTGCCATTAAAGGATGGGACAGCAGCATTTTTTTCTGGCCGGATTTCATAATCGCGCGGAACTCTTTGGTAGGGACTTCGCCGAAGCAGGGCGTTTCGCAGCCGTCGCAGATTGGCTTAGCGATACCGTAGGGGCAACGCTGAATTTTGAGCATGACGGTCGTCAAAAGCGCGGTGCATTTCGGGCAGAGCTTGCCGCCTTCGGTGCCGTGGTTGGCGTTGCAGTAGACGCCGAAAGTTTTGCGGATATTTTCGCGTTCCTTGGGGACGTTATTTTTCAGTTCAGGTTCCTTGCGCTTCGGCAGGATTTTTTTCAGTTTGTCTAGTATACCCATAGGGCAACTCCTTTCGAGTTTGACTGAGTACATTTTAAGCGTTGCGCGGAATAAAAGCAAGCGCGGAGGTTATCAAAATGGATTTTTTTAAAAAGCGGGCGCGGCTGATTTCCAACGTGCTGGTAGTGCTGGCAGTCGTCATTGCGATTTACATAAAGTGGACGGACGACGGCTCCGAGGCTTTTTTCAAAGAGTACGACGTGTACATTATCGGCGGCATTGCGCTGGGCTTCGTCGTGCTGAGTTTTTTCAAGAAGAAGTGAACTGCCGTGAAAATTTCTGCGTGCTACATCGTCAGGGACTGCGCGAAGGATTTGGCGCGCTCGCTTAAGACTTTGGCGGGATTTGTCGACGAAATTGTTGTTGTTGACACCGGCTCGGCGGACTCTACCGTTAGCGTTGCTGAAACTTTTGGCGCTGAAATTTTTTTTGAAACCTGGGCTGACGATTTTTCCGCGCCGAGGAATTTGGCGCTGAGCAGGGCGACCGGCGACTGGATAATTTTCCTTGACGCCGACGAATTTTTAGCGAACGGCACGGGTAAGAATTTGCGTTTCGCAGTTGAACGCGCGGAAGAATTTCGCCAGCAGGGAATGTTAGTTCAGCTCGTCAACGTCGACGCGGACGCCGGAAATAAAATTCTTGGCGCGGATTTGGTGCTGAGGATTTTCAGAAATTCGCGCGGGCTTCGCTACGTCGGAAAGATTCACGAGGAAATTCGTCCGCCGCTGACTGAAATTACTTTCGCGCCGCCGCAACTGCTGACGATTTTTCACACGGGCTATTCCGCGAAGGTCAACCGCGCGAAGGCTGAGCGCAATTTGAAAATGTTACTGGCGGAGCTCGCTGAAACGAATGAGCCACAGAGAATTTACGGCTACCTCGCTGAAAGTTACGAAGGGCTGGGCGATTTGGTCAGCGCTGAAAAATTTGCCAGGCTCGACGTTGACGCCGGTACAAGTTCGACGCGCTCCTATAGAATTATCTTGAAAATTTTAGCTGGTGCGCCGGAGCGTCTTGGTGAGCGAGAAAGTTTCGCCGGGCTGGCGGTTGAAAAGTTCCCTGCGCTGCCGGAATTTAGCGCTGAGCTCGCCGAATGTTATGCTGCCCGTGAAAATTTTCGTGACGCCGTTGCTGAAATGTCCAACGCTCTGAAAAAGTTTAAAAGTTATCGTGGACTTGAGCCGACGAATTTCAGCGCGGAAACTGCCGCCTTCGCAGCGCGCCGAATTAAAATCTGGAAAGCTACCACGAATTGAAATTCTGTGATAAAATAATTTATTACTGTGATTTGGAAAATTTGGAGGTCATTTGCCAATGCGAAAAATCAAGCCGGATAAGAAAAAGCTCGAAAAGAAAAAAAAGCAAGTCGATAAGCTGATGAAGGATTTGTTCCACTACCACGGGACGGTTCACGACGAAGCCAAGACGCTGGAAACCGTGGCGGAAATTGCAAAGCTGGAGCCGGACGACCCGACGCCTGCGGAAAAAGTTGCGTCGATTTACGTTGACTACCACCGCACGAACGAGGCGGATAAAGCCGTCAAGTATCTCGAAGACCACTTTCCGCCGACGCCGTACCGGCTTTTTTTGCGCTCGCGCGTCTGCGACCTTCAGCAAAACTATGGCGGCTGCATTTACTATTCCGAAAAAGCTTTGACGCTGCCGAACGTCGACCTTCTCACGCGCATGATGATTTACAACATTCTGGGGCACGCTTACCGCTACGCCGGCGACGCGCCTAACTCGCTGAAGTATTACGAGCTCAGCGCGAAGGTCAATCCCAACGAAATGCCGGATCCGAATCTCCGCGTGTACGTCGACCGCATTCAGCGCGAAGACTACAGCAACTTCCTTTTCAGCCTGCACAACGTCAACGTCAGCCGCGAAAAACTTTTCGAGGAAATTTGCGGCTTCCAGGGACTCTTTGACAGCGTAGAAAAATTTCCGCACGACCCCGCTACGCACCCGCGCCACGAAAAACTTCGTATCGGCTACATTTCGCCGGACATTCGCCGCCACGTCGTCGCGTTTTACAAGTGCTACGACAAATCCCGCTTCGAGGTTTACATTTACGCCAAGAACAAGGAAGACGCCATCGCGCAGGATTTCAAAAACAGCGTCGACCACTTCAGAAATATTTTGTTCGACGCGCCCAAAGTCGCCGCCCAGAAAATTATTGACGACGAAATTGACATTCTCGTTGACCTTTCCGGCCACACCGCCAACAACGTCATGAACGTCGTCGCCCACAAGCCCGCGCCCGTGATTATCAGCGCGATTGGCTGGTTCAACACCACCGGCGTCAAGGCGATTGATTATTTCATGGTTGACAAGTACACCGACCCCGTCGGGCTCAACGAGAAATTTTTCAGCGAGAAAATGCTTCGCCTCCAGCACAGCCATTTCTGTTACATGTGGCACGACGACCCCACCGTCGTCAACCCCGCGCCCTGCACCAAAAACGGCTACATTACTTTCGTCAGCTTCAACAACTTCACGAAGGTTACCGACGAGGCGCTCCGCGTCTGGGCGAAAATCGTCAACGCCGTGCCTGGCTCGAAACTTTATCTCAAGGGCAAAGCCTTCCGCGACAAATACGGCACTGACGCCGCGCTCAAGCGCATTCAGGAGGCTGGTCTGGCTCTCGACCGGCTGATTTACGAGCCCGACGAACAGAAATATTTGCAGAAATACACCCGCGCCGACATCGCGCTGGACACCTTCCCCTACCCTGGCGGCGGCACCACCTGCGACGCGCTTTATATGGGCTTGCCGGTTATAACTTTGGTTCAAGACAGACACAATTCCCGCTTCGGCTTTTCGCTGCTGACGAACGTCGGGCTCGGCGAGCTTTGCACTTTCAGCGAGGAAGAGTACATTCAAAAGGCTGTCGAACTTGCCAACGACTGGGACAGGGTTCGCGATTATCACCTGACGATTCGCCGCAAAATGGAGGAGTCGCCGGTTATGAATGACGGCGTGTACATGGGCGAAGTCGAGGAAGACTACGAGAAAATTTTCAGCGCATGGCTCAACGGCGAGGAACTTCCTGAATTTCCGCAGGACGCGCCGCCCGTTACGCCCGAACAGGCTGAAAAATATTTTGAACGCGCTATGAGTTACGTCGCGCTGGAGCCTGGCTTCTACGACGGAAAAATTCAGAACGCCACCAATGTCAAGCGCGCGCTGTACAATTTAGAAAAAGCCGCGCAGTCCGAGAGCCGCCACAACGCTGAAACTTTCCTGCTGATTGCGATTTGTCGCCACGAGCTCAGCGATTACGTCAACGCTTACGAGGCGATTGCTGAGGCGGGAAAATATCTGGACGTCGGAAACTTCACGAATGAATTTATGTATCGCTACCACGCCCGCCGCGCGAAACTCGCAATGCTCAACGGCTACCCAATCGAGGCGGCTGACAACTATGACAAGGCGGCGAAAGTCGCTGAGAATTTCGCGGACAAATGCGCCATGACCAGCGGCGCGCTCCGTACGCTGAATTATCTTGACACGTCCAACGAAGATTTGGCGGCGACGCATTTCGAGTTCCAGAATCTTTGCAGCGAAATTCAGCCCTACACCGAATTTTCCGCGCGCGAAGGCAGAATCCGCGTCGGCTACATCGTGCCGGATTTCCGCAAATGCGACACCTTCACCGTTACTTTCGGCATGGTTGCTTCGCACGACCGCAACAAATTTGAAGTCACCTGCTACAGCCTCAGCGAAGTCACCGACATTTACACCGCGCTTTTCCAGAAAAATATTGAGCACTTCGTTGACGCGCACGAAATGAGTTTCGCGGAGCTGGCTGAAAAAATTCACAGCGACCGCATTGAAATTCTCGTCGATCTGGTTGGGCACGGCGACGGAAATAAACTGCCCGCGCTTGCTTACAAACCCGCGCCGATTCAGATTAGCGGCGTCGGCTACGCGAACACCACCGGCCTGAAGGCTGTCGATTATTTTATCACGGACGAGCTGATTGACCCGCCTGGCGAGCACGATAAATTTTTCAGCGAGAAACTTTTGTACCTGCCGAGCAATTTCAGCTACGCCCTGCGCGAAGATGTTCCCGTTCCGCAGTACGCGCCCTGCACGAAGCGCAACTATTTCGTTTTCGGCACCGTCTGCCGCTACGAAGATTTGAACGACGACATTTTGAATATCTGGAAGCAGATTCTCGACCGCGTGAAAAATTCTGCAATGCTCATGCGCGCGCCGGAATTTTCCAGCAACACGACGATTGACCAGGCTTACGAACGAATGAAGAAGCTCGGTTTCAACATGGATCAGATTCTGTTCCGCCCGAACACACCGAATTACATGCAGGAAATGACGCACCTTGACGTTATCCTCGACCCGTACCCGTACGTCGCAAGCAACCTGACGCTCGACGCGCTTTATATGGGCGTGCCGGTTGTGACTTTCTACGGAGACCGCCGCAGCACGCGTTTCGGGCTTAGCATTACGAAAAATATCGGGCTCGAAGGCGTGGCGATTCCCGTCACAAATGCGCAGGATTATATTAACCGCGCCGTGAGTCTGCTGGCGGACGTTCCTGCGCTCGACGCCCTGCATAAAAATCTTCGCGTCGCCGTCGCCAATTCCCAGAAAATCCGCCCGAAATTCTACACAAAGACTCTTGAAGATAAATTTAAACAGCTGCTGAGCGATAAAAACAATGAGCAAGGTTAAATTTTTCCTAAAAATTTTGCTAGCGCTGGCGCTTTTGACGGTGCCCGCGCAGGCGGCAGAATCGACGTGGCAGCCGGAACTTCGCATTGGAATTTTGACCGGCGTTCAAAGCATCGAACTTGAAATGTCCGCGCCCAGCGTTATCACCGACGGGGAGGACGCTAAAAAAGTTCTTGACAAAGTTGACGCGGGCGAAAAAATTTCCCTCGACGCCGGTAAACTCAAGGCGGACGCGGTGGAAATTCGCGGCGAAAAAGTTCCGCTGAAAGATTTGCAGGTTGCGATTAACGGGAAAAAATATTTCGGCGGCGTACGGCTGCTTAAGACCGGTAACACGCTGACCGTGATAAATCTCGTGACGATTGAAGAATATCTGCGCGGCGTCGTTCCTAACGAAATGAGCATAAATTACCACCCCGAAGCGCTCAAAGCGCAGGCGGTTGCGGCAAGGACTTATGCGCTGAAAAATCGCGGCCGCCACAAGGCCGAAGGCTACGACCTTTGCGCAACCAATCACTGCCAGCTTTATAACGGCGTCGAGGAAGTTGCGGCGACTGATAAGGCGATAAGCGAGACGCGCGGCGAAGTTGTCGTGCTCAGCAATGAAAAGCTCGT
Source organism: uncultured Selenomonadaceae bacterium (assembly GCA_905234175.1). Classification (GTDB taxonomy): domain Bacteria; phylum Bacillota; class Negativicutes; order Selenomonadales; family Selenomonadaceae; genus Quinella. The sequence continues at coordinate 39,473 of CAJOGX010000013.1, forward strand.
CGACGCGAATTTTCACACGGACAGCGGCGGCATGACTGAAAATATTTTCGACGTCTGGAAAACTAAGGCGTCGCACCTCGTGCCGGTTGCTGAACTCGAAACTAAGACGCAGCCCTGGACGAAGGAATTTCCCGCGCAAAGTTTTGCTGAGCGAATCGGCGGCGGGCTCGGCGAACTGAAATTTATCAGCCTGTCGAAACTTGAAATTGGTAAAGCCGCCTCGGACAGGACTTCCTCCGGCCGCGCGAAAAACGTGACGATTGTCGGCTCCGAAAAAACTGTTCAGGTCAGCGGTACAGATTTGCGCACGAAATTTTCCCTGCCCAGCACGCTTTTCGACGTGGAGTTTAAGGAAGGCAAAGTTGTTTTCACGGGCTACGGGCGCGGCCACGGCGTTGGAATGTCGCAATCCGGCGCGAATGCCTACGCCAAAACCGGCTGGGACTATAAAAAAATTCTGGCGCATTACTACACCGGCACCGGCTTGAAAAAACTTTATTGAGGCAATTTGAATGTTATTGACTGAATTTGATTACGCGCTGCCGGAAGAGTTAATCGCGCAGAAGCCGATAGAGCCGCGCAACGCGTCACGGCTGATGGTTTTGGAGCCGGCGACGCGAAAAATTTTGCACGCGCATTTTTACGACCTGCAGAAATTTCTGGAGCCAGACGACGCGCTGATTTTCAACGACACGCGGGTAATTCCTGCGCGACTGATTGGGCGGCGGGCAACCGGCGGACGCGTAGAAATATTTTTACTGCGGCGGCTGGATAATTCGACGTGGGAAACTTTGGTTAAGCCTGGGCGGAAAGTTCTGGAAGGCGCGGAGATTTTTTTCAGCGACGAACTTAGTTGCGTGGTAACTGGGCGGACGGATTTTGGCGGACGGATTGTTGAGTTCAAATTTACTGGCGTGTTTGAAGAAATTCTGGACAGGCTGGGAGAAACGCCGCTGCCGCCGTACATTCACGAAAAGCTTGACGATACCGAGCGCTACCAGACGGTTTATAACCGCGTGCGAGGGAGCGCCGCCGCGCCGACTGCCGGTCTGCACTTCACGGCGGAACAGATGGCGGAGCTGAAAAATTTTGGCGTGAAGCTCGGCTTTGTGACTTTGCACGTCGGGCTTGGAACTTTCCGTCCCGTGCAAGTTGAGCAAATCGAGGAACACGAAATGCATGAAGAATTTTACACGGTGCCGGAGGAAACTGCCGCGCTGATTCGTGAAACGAAACTGGCTGGCAAAAAAGTTGTCGCGGTTGGAACGACTTCGATTCGCACGCTGGAAAGTGCCGCGCTGGATAATTTGAACGTCAAAGCTGGCAGCGGCTCGACAAAAATTTTCATTTACCCTGGCTACGAATTTAAAATCGTTGACGCGCTGGTAACGAATTTTCACCTGCCGAAGTCGACGCTTATCATGCTGGTGAGCGCGTTCGCTGGGCGGGAATTTATTCTGGAGGCGTATCGCGCGGCGGTTGAGGAGCGCTACAGATTTTTTTCCTTCGGCGACGCGATGTTCATAAGGAGCAGGATTAATGGCAGCGGTAACATTTGAGCTGGAGCACGCGGACAGGCTGACGGGCGCGCGGGCTGGGATTTTGCACACGCCGCACGGAAAATTTTTGACGCCGATTTTCATGCCGGTGGGAACTCAGGCGACGGTTAAGACGCTCTCGCCGGAGGAGCTGGAAGATTTGGGCGCGGGAATAATTTTAGGCAACACGTACCATTTGTTCCTTCGCCCAGGCGCTGAGCTGATACGCAAGGCGGGCGGCCTCCATAAATTTATGAACTGGTCGCGCGGGATTCTGACGGACAGCGGCGGCTTTCAGGTTTTCAGTCTGGGCGAGCTGCGGAAAATAACTGAGGACGGCGTGACGTTCCGTTCGCATATAGACGGCGCGCCGAAATTTTTATCACCGGAAATTTCAATTGCGACGCAAATGGCGCTGGGCTCGGATATTATGATGGCGTTCGACGAGTGCATACCGTACCCCGCTGACTACAAGTACACGCGAAATTCTACGGCGCGGACTCACCGCTGGGCTGAGCGCAGTTTGAACGCGGCGACTTCGGCTGCGCAGGGGATTTTCGGAATTTGTCAGGGCGGAATGTTTCAAGACCTGCGCGAGGAGAGCGCGAAAGTTATTGGCGCAATGGACTTCGACGGCTGCGCGATCGGCGGCTTAAGCGTTGGCGAACCGACGGAGCTTATGCTTGACATGCTGGAAATTTCTGCGCGGAATTTGCCTGCGAACAAGGCGCGGTATTTCATGGGGCTCGGCACGCCGGAACATTTGCTGGAAAGCGTGGCGCGCGGCGTCGATATGTTTGACTGCGTTTTCCCGACGCGCGTTGCCAGAAACGGAATGGCGATGGTTTCGCCGAAAACTGCTCCGCGCGGGCGGCTCGTCATGAAAAATTCTGCGTTCACGGAAGATTTCTCGCCGCTGGAAAGTGACTGCGACTGCTACGCCTGCCGGAACAATTTCACGCGCGCTTACATTCGGCACCTCGTCCGCGCGAACGAAATTTTTGGGCTGCGCCTGCTGACACTGCACAATCTGCGTTACCTTCAGCGGTTCATGTCACAAATGCGCGCGGCGATTCTGGCGGACAGATTCAGCGAATTTCGCGCAGATTTTTACCAGTCTCAAGGGGGAATTGGCTAATGAGTGAAGACACAATGGCGGCAATGGTGAGCTGGATGCCGATTTTGTTCATGGTCGCCATTTTTTATTTTCTGCTGTACAAACCGCAGCAGCGGGCGCGCAAGGAACGCGAGAACATGCTCAACCGCCTGCATATCGGAATGCGCGTCGTGACGGTCGGCGGAATTTTCGGCGTGATTGACGATATTGAAGACGAAATTCTCAGGCTCAGGGTTGCGGAAAATGTTGTTATCGAAGTCAGCCGCAACGCTATCAGCGCGGTCGACCAGCCGAAGGAAAATAAGCCCGCTGACGACGATGACGACGATTTATAAAAAATCTCTGCGGCGTGAAATGCGTGCGCTCCGAAAAGCTCTGCCGCCAGCTCAGCGCGAAACTCTCAGCGCGGAAATCGTGCGGAAATTTTTATCGCTGGAAATTTATCGCGCGGCGTCAACGCTCATGGCTTATGTATCGACGCCGGAAGAAATTCAGCTGCGGGGAATTTTTTCGGACGCCTTCGCGCGGGGCAAAACGCTGGCGGTACCGCTAATCGTTGGCGCGGGAGAAATGCTGCCGGTTGTCGTACCGAATTTCGACGCGCTGGAAGTCGGGGCGTTCGGAATTGCGACGGTTAAGGAAAACCTGTGCAAATTTGTTGACGCGGAAAAAATTGACTGCGTGGTAGTGCCAGGCGCGGCGTTCGACACTCACGGGAACCGGCTGGGGCTCGGCGGCGGCTACTACGATAAATTTCTACCGCGCGCCGTCAACGCTAAGAAAATCGCGCTGGCTTACGATTTCCAGCTGGTTGAAGAAATTCCAGTCGAGCCGCACGATTCGCCGGTTGACATTGTTCTGACTGAAAAAAGAATTATCGAGCGCGTCTGAGTGGCGCGTTATTTTTTTGCGAAAAATTTAATTTGCCTTAATCGCAACAATGTAGTATATTTTAACGGTTGCGAAGTTTGTGGAAGGGAGAAAATTTTTTGTGAGGAAAGATGCTTTAGCCAAATTGCTGGTGATACTGGCGGCGATTGTGGCTGTTTTTGTTATATTTATCCGGCCGCTGGCGCATTCGATACGGCAGGGCCTGGACTTGCAGGGCGGAACGCACGTGGTTTTGGAGGCGGAAGACACCGAAATTGCGAAGGTCGACGATGACGCAATGCAGCGGGTCGTCAGCATAATGGAGCGGCGCATAAACGAGCTGGGCTTAACGGAGCCGATAATCCAGCGCGAAGGCGAACGGCGCGTCATTATCGAGCTGCCTGGCATTAAAGACCCCGACAAGGCGATTGCGACGATTGGCAAGACGGCTATGCTGGAGTTCAAGGACGAGGAAGGCAACACGCTTTTGACCGGCACTGATTTGAAGGACGCTCAGGCGGCGATGAATCAGCAGAATAATCAAAGCGTCGTCAACCTTGAGTTCAGCGACGAGGGCGCTCAGAAATTCGCTGACGCCACGATGAAAAATGTCGGGCGAACGATTGCGATTCTGCTTGACGGCGAAGTTTTGACAGACCCCGTAGTTCGTGAGCCGATTTTAGGCGGGCGCGCGGAAATTTCCGGTCAGCGGGATTTGGAGGAAGCACAGCGGCTGGCGGTTTTACTGCGGAGCGGCGCGCTGCCGGTTAAGGTAAACATAATCGAGACGCGGACAGTCGGACCGTCGCTGGGGCAGGACTCCAAAGATAAATCTGAATTTGCGTTCGTGATAGGAATTGCGGCGGTGCTGATTTTCATGCTGCTGTTTTACCGCGCGTGCGGCTTCGTGGCGGACATTTCGCTCATGGCGTACACTTTGTTATTGCTGGCGATTATGAAGGGGCTGGACGCAACTTTGACGCTGCCAGGCGTGGCGGGAATAATTTTATCGATAGGCATGGCGGTTGACGCAAACGTTTTGATTTTCGAGCACTTCAAGGAAGAATTTCGGCTGGGCAAATCGATTCGGCTGGCGATGGACACGGGATTCAAGCGGGCGTTCACGACGATTTTCGACTCGAACATAACGACGATAATTGCGGCGGCGGTGCTGTTCATGTTCGGCACGGGCAACATTCGGGGCTTCGCGATAACGCTGGGGCTGGGCGTGCTGCTGTCGATGTTCACGGCGATAACGCTGACGCAATACATGCTGAAACTTTTAGTCAACGCGAGAATTTTTGAAAGTCCGAGCGTGTACGGCGCGGATGGATTTGTGCTGTTCGAGGTGAATAAAAATGCCTAAGTTCGACATAGCGGGGCGCGCGAAAATCTGGTTCGTGATTTCGCTGCTGGTGATAATTCCAGGGCTGATTTCGATGGCGACGCGCGGATTTAATTTCGGCATAGACTTCACGGGCGGCACGATAATGGATTTGAAATTCGCGCAGGCGGTAGAAATTTCCAAAGTGCGTGACGCGCTCAGACCTTTTGGACTGGACGGCGCAACGATTCAGCTTTCCGGCGAAACTTCGGACGTGGCGAGTTCAACGGACGTAATGATTCGCACGGTGGATTTGGAGGAAGTTCAGCGCAAGGAAGTCATGGCGGCGATTCGCGCGAATGTCGGGGAATATGAAGTCCTGCGCGAGGAAAAAGTTGGTGCGACGATTGGCGGAGAGCTGATTTTCAACGCGGTAATGGCGCTGGTAATTTCGTGGGTGCTGATAATTTTGTACATCGCGTACCGGTTCGAGTTCAGATTCGGATTCGCGGCGGTGCTGGCGCTGATTCACGACATTTTAATCGTGCTGGCGGTTTTCTCGTTCACGCAGAAACAAATTGATTCGTCGTTCGTGGCGGCGCTGCTGACAATCGTCGGCTACTCGATAAACGACACGATAGTTATTTTCGACAGGATACGCGAAAATTTGAAACTGCACTTCAAGCGCGGCGCCAATCTTGTTGAGCTCGTCAACCGCTCGGTTTACCAGACGCTGACGCGCTCGATTTACACGGTCTGCACGTGTCTTTTCACGACGCTGGCGCTGTACTTTTTCGGCGGCGAGACCACGAAAGATTTTGCGTTCGCGCTGACGATTGGTTTTATCAGCGGCTGCTACTCGTCAATTTTTATTGCGGGACCGCTCTGGCTGACTTTCAGGAACTGGAAAAATTGATTTGAGGTTTGACATGCGAAAGATATGGAAAATCATAGATGACGACGCGGAACAGGTTGCAAAACTGGCAGCGGAAGTTGGAATTTCCGAGCTCACCGCGAAAATTCTGGTGCACCGTGGAATTACCGACGCGGCGGCCGCTGAAAAATTTCTCAACCCCGAAACTGCGCAGGAATTTTACGACCCGTTTACGATGCGCGGAATGGACGAGGCTGTTGACAGGATTTTGGCGGCGCTTGACGACGACGAAAAAATTTGCGTGTACGGCGACTACGACGTTGACGGCATGGCTGGCACGGCACTTCTGACGCGGGCGCTGAGAAATTTCGACGGCGACGTTATGACTTACATTCCCGACCGCGCCGAGGGCTACGGCATGAACATTCCTGCGCTGGAAAAAATCGTCAAGGCGGGCGCGAAACTTTTAATTTCGGTTGACTGCGGAATTTCCAACTGGAGGGAAATCGCCGCCGTCAGCGACAAAATGGACGTGATTGTTACCGACCACCACCTGCCGCCGCTCGAAGAAGTTCAAGACGCAGTGGCGATTCTCGACCCGCACCTGGAGGGCTGTCCCTACGCTGAAAAAAATCTTTGCGGGGCGGGCGTGGCGTTCAAAATCGCGCAGGCGCTCGCGCAGGAACTTGAAGGCGCCGACTTCACGGAGTACACGATTGACATTGAGCTGGCGGCGCTGGCGACCGTTGCGGATTTGGTTCCGCTTACCGGCGAAAATCGTAAAATCGTCCGGCTCGGTCTGGAAAAAATGCGCGACACGAAATGCATTGGGCTGGCGGCGCTGGTAAACGTTTCGGGTTTCGCTGGAAAAAAAATTACCGCCTCGAACGTCGCCTATCAGATTGCGCCGCGTCTGAACTCAATCGGGCGGCTCGAATCTGCTAAGCGCGGACTGGAACTTTTGCTCACCGAAGACGCCGTTGAAGCTGGGAAAATCGCTTTCCGGCTCGAAGAAATGAATACCGAACGCAAGCGCATTGAGAAGAAAAATTTCACGCAGGCGGAGAGTAAAGTTCAGGTTCTGCGTGATAAACAGGGCGGCGATTTGTGGACGCTGACCGTTGGCGACGAAAGCTGGAACCCTGGTCTGATTGGTCTTACGGCGTCGCGGCTCGTTGAAAAGTATACGCTACCTTCGATTGTCATTTCCGTCGGCAGAAATATTTCGCGCGGTTCCTGCCGCAGTATTCCGGCGCTGCATATGAAAGACGCGCTTGACTCGATGGCGGAGCTGTTCGACAACTACGGCGGGCACAGTCAGGCGGCGGGCTTTTCCATTCCGACGAAGAGCCTTCCCGAATTTCAGCGGCGCTTCGACGAATATGTAAGAGCGCACTTGACGGACGCAGATTTTTCGCCGGTAGTTGAAATTGACGCGCTGATTAATCCGACGGAAATAACTTTGGAGGCGGCGGAGGAATTTGGCAAGCTGGAGCCGTGCGGAATTGGAAATCCCGAACCAATTCTTGCGTGCCGGAACGTCACCTGCGGCGAGGCGAAAATTATCGGCAGTGACAAGGCGCATTTGAGTTTTGTGATTCGCGCGGAGGACGAAAGTAAAAATGTTAAGGCGGTATCTTTTGGCGCGGCGCAGTTTCTGAACACCGTCAACAGCACGCCGGTCGACATTATTTTTCAGCCGTCGGTTGACTACTGGCAGGGTGAACGCTACGTGAAATGTTTCGTCAGGGAAATTACGCCGTCCGCCACTGAAAAAACTCCGTTGACGCGTGAGCTGCTTGCTGACGTTTACAAATTCCTGAAAGCCAGGCGCAGGGAAAGTCCCGCCTTCGACCTTTACGCCCTTACCACGAAGTTCAGCGAAAATTTTCCCGTCAGCGCAATGCTCGACGCCGTGAATATTTTCTGCGAACTGGGATTTATTAAAATAAATGACGAGGCGCGCACGTTTGAAATGCCGGCGTGCGGCAAGCGGGCGTTGGAAAATTCGAGGACGTTCAGATTAAATGGAAAATAGAATTTTGCTGGCGCTGTGCGCGGCGATGTTTTTCCTGGGGAGCTGGTGGGTGCCGGTAACCGACCCAACGGAAAACTGCTACGCGCTGACTGCCAAAGAAATGCTGGCGGCGGGCGATTACTTTTCGCCGCGAATCTACGGGGACTACTGGTACGACAAGCCGATTTTGTTTTATTGGGAGCTGCTGCTGTCGTATAAAATTTTCGGCGTGAACGAATTTGCGGCGAGATTTTTTCCGGCGGTTTTCGCAACGCTCGGCGTATTCCTGACAAAATTTTTCGCGGGCAAAATGTTCAACCGGAAAGTAGGCTTCGCGGCGGCGGTAATTCTCGCGACGATGCCGGAATACTGGTACATAGCTCACGCGATAATCACGGACATGACGCTGTTTTGTGCGCTGTCGTCGACGCTGATGTTTTTCTACTTCGGCTGGGCGGAGCGGAAAAACTCGTACATATACGCGGCGTTCGCAACTTCGGGCGTGGCGGTTTTAACTAAGGGACCGATTGGATTTTTCCTGCCAGGGCTGATAATTTTGCTGTTCCTGCTGAGCCAGCGCGACTTGAAATTCCTGCTGAAAATGCCGCTGGCGCGCGGTCTGGGAATTTTGCTGGCGATAGCTTCAATCTGGTACGTGCCGATGTACTTTATGCATGGGGCGAAATTTCTCGAAGAATTTTTAGGCGTGCACAACTTTTTACGCGCGACGGTTTCGGAGCATCCGCAGTTCAACGTTTGGTATTATTACATTTTGGTATTCCTGATAGGAACGGCGCCGTGGTCGCTGCCGGTTCTGTATTCGACGCTGAAACATTTGCGCTTCCCGCAGCTCGATTCGCGCAGGAGATTTCTGATAATCTGGGCGGTGACGGTCTTCGTGGTGTTCCAGAGTTTCGCGACGAAGTACCCGACGTATACATTTCCGTACATGATGCCGCTGGCGATTTTGTTCGCAGGCTTTTTCGTGGAGCGGCAGATACTTTTCCGGCGAATGGCGGCGGCAATGGCGGTGGTGCTGGTAATTTTCACGTTCGCAGCTATACCAATTTGTTCCAGAAATTCCGGCAAGGCGGCGGCTGAAATAATCCTGCCGCTGGTCGACGCTCAAACGTGCGTAGTGAGTTACAGCAACGCGTACCCTGGCTCGCTGGTTTTTTATTCCGGTCTGAAAGTTTACCGGCTGGAGGAAACTGCCAGAATCGCCAAGCTCAAGCCGCACGAAATGAGCTGGACTGCGGTCAACGTCATGCCATTCATGGATTTTAAAGATTTACCGAAGGACAAAAAAATTATAGCAGTGGTTACGGATAAGGTAGCCTGGAAATTTTTCGACCTGACGCAGGGAAGCTGGCAGCTCGTTGCAGAATTGCCGGACTGGAAAATTTATCGCAGGGATTGAATTTTTTTGAAGCGGAGGTGGCAGCATGAACGATAAAGGCAAAAAGCCAGTAACGATTGAATCAATTCTCGCCGCCGTGAAAAGTTATCAGCCGGACGCGGATTTGGCGACGATTGAGCGCGCCTACCTTGTCGCTAAGGAAGGGCACAAAAAGCAGACGCGCGCTTCGGGCGAGCCGTACATAAATCACCCGCTGAACGTCGCCGCAATTCTGACGGAACTTCAGCTGGACGATACGACAATCGCCGCCGCAATTTTGCACGACGTAGTTGAAGACACGCTTTTCACGCTGGACGAAATTCAGGATATGTTCGGTGACGAAATGGCGCTGCTAATCGACGGCGTGACGAAAATCAGTCTGATAAACAAAAAAGTCAGCCTCATTAAAAAAAATGCGCCGGAAAAATCCAAAGCCGACGCCGAGCGCGCGAAACTCAAAGAGGAACAGACGCTCGAAACTTACCGCAAAATGATTATCGCGATGGCTAAAGATATTCGCGTGATAATGATAAAGCTCGCCGACCGGCTGCACAACATGCGGACGCTGAAATTTATGCGCGAAGACAAGCGCAAGCGAATCGCCCATGAAACGCTGGAAATTTACGCGCCGCTGGCAAACCGGCTGGGAATTTCAAGCATAAAGTGGGAGCTGGAAGATTTGAGCCTCCGCTACCTTGAGCCCGACGTTTATTACGATTTAGTTGAGAATATCAAAATCAAGCGCAAGGAGCGGCAGATTTACATTACCGAGGCGGTCAAGCAGATTGAGGAAGAGTTTGACGATTTGGATATTCACGCGTCAATCAGCGGGCGCGCGAAACATTTTTACAGCATTTACAAGAAAATGGTGCGCGACAACAAGGATATTGGCGAGATTTATGATTTATTCGCCGTCAGAATTTTAGTCGAGAGCGTCAAGGACTGCTACAACGTGCTGGGCGTGATTCATTCGCGCTGGAAGCCGATTCCTGGGCGGTTCAAAGACTATATCGCCGTGCCGAAAAGCAACGGTTACCGCTCACTGCACACGACGGTTATGGTGCTCGGCTACCCGCTGGAAATTCAGATTCGCACTTTCGCAATGCACCAGATTTCCGAATACGGCGTGGCGGCGCACTGGAAGTACAAGGAGGCTGGCGGGAGCGTCCGCGCGGGCAAGGCGGCGGATCAGAAAATGTCCTGGCTCAAGCAGATGGTCAACCTCCAGCGCGAAATTAAAGATCCGAAGGAATATCTGGAAGCGCTCAAGATTGATATTTTCAGCGACGAAATTTTTGTATTCACGCCTGCCGGAGATTTGCTGGCGCTGCCCGCCGGTTCCAATCCAATCGACTTCGCCTATCGCATTCACACGCAGGTTGGTCACCACTGCGTTGGCGCGAAGGTCAACGGCAAAATCGTGCCGCTCGAATACAAGCTCAACACCGGCGACTACGTGGAAATTATCACCAACCGCTCGAACAACGGCCCTAACCGCGACTGGATTAATATCGTCGCCTCAAGCGATACCCGCACGAAAATTCGTTCCTGGTTCAAGCGCGAAAACCGCGAGGAAAATATTCAGCGCGGGCGCGTGCTCCTTGGCGACGAACTCAAGCGGCTCGGTTATGCGCCGAAAGATTTGCTCAGGGAAGATCGGCTGAAAAAAATTGCTGAACAGTTGAACGTTGGCACTGAGGAAGATTTGCTCGCGCAGATTGGCTACGGCGGGATTCACTTTAACGGGATTGCGGCTAAGCTTGTCGAACTTCACAAGAAAGAGCTGCCGCCGCCGGATATTTCCGAAGTCATCAAAGACCTTAACCCGACGCCTGCGCGAAGTCCTAAAAATAAAGATGACAGCGGCGTTTTGGTTGAAGGGGAAAGCGGCTACGTCGTGCGGCTGGCTAAGTGCTGCAACCCGATTCCTGGCGACGAAATTTGCGGCTACGTGACGCGCGGGCGGGGCGTTTCAGTTCACCGCGTCGACTGCCCGAACGTCCTGAGCGGCACCGAACTCAACCGCATGATTGAAGTCAGCTGGGCGGGCGCGTCAGACCAGACTTACGTCGTCAACCTCGAAATTATCTGCAAGGATCAGAGCGGCGTCCTCACGGAAATTCTGGCGGTTCCTTCGACGCTCAAGCTCAACATTCATTCGATTCGCGCTAACCCGAACAAGAGCAATAAGACTTCGACGATTCGCCTCGGTGTAAACGTCAGAAATGCCGAGCAGGTTGGGAATATCGTTGCGCAGATTCGGAAAGTTCGCGGGGTGTACAGCGTGGCGCGGCCGGTTACCGTTGTCGGCGATTAAATTTTTGGGGGGAATTTTTGAAATGATACTGGAGCGGCTCGAAAATTTGCCGGTGGGCTCGTTTCATTACAAATTACTGGTTGTGACGGGCTTGGGCTGGCTGTTCGACTCGATGGACACTGGATTAATTTCGTTCGTGCTGCCGATTTTGGCGAATGAATGGAACCTGACGCCGGAGCAGGTCGGCTGGATTGGCAGTATAGGTCTGATAGGAATGGCGCTGGGCGCGGTTTTGGCGGGGACTTTGGCTGACAGATTTGGGCGGAAAAAAGTTTTCGCGGCGACGGTCATTTTGTACAGCGTGGCAACGGGGCTGTGCGCGGTTGCGTGGAGCTACGAATCGCTGTTATTCTTCAGATTTTTAGTGGGCTTCGGCTTAGGCGGAGAACTGCCGGTGGCGGCGACGCTTATGAGCGAGTACGCGCCTTCGCATTTACGCGGGCGGTTTATCGTGCTGCTGGAAAGTTTCTGGGGCGTCGGCTGGCTGGTTGCGGCGTGCATTTCGTACCTGCTGATACCGGAATTTGGCTGGCACATCGCGTTCATAATCGGCGCGGCGCCGGCGCTTTACGTTTTCCTTATCCGCCTGCACATGCCGGAATCGATACGCTATTTAATTTCGCGCGGGAAAATTAACGAGGCGAAATCAATCGTGGCGGATTTGGAATGCAGGCTGGGCGTGGAAGGCAGGGCGTTCGACGAAAAACTGAGCGACGTGGAACTTGGCACGAACGCGCAGGCTAAGCCGAAATTTTCAACGCTGTGGCTGCCGCAGTTCCGCGTTCGGACGGTAATGCTGTGGCTGGCGTGGTTCGGAATAGTTTTCAGCTACTACGGAATTTTCATGTGGCTGCCGTCAATCGTCTTCGCGCAGGGCTTCGCGGTCGTGAAGTCGTTCGAGTACGTGCTGATAATGACGCTGGCTCAGCTGCCTGGCTACTACGCGGCGGCGTGGCTGGTGGACGTTATCGGGCGGCGGTACACGCTGTCGATTTTCCTGCTGCTGTCGGGCGTGTGCAGTTACTTTTTCGGGAACTCGGCGACGGCTGGCGAACTTTTGATGTGGGGCGCGGCGATGAGTTTCTTCAACCTCGGCGCGTGGGGAGTAATCTACACGTACACGCCGGAACTTTATCCAACGTCGATACGGGCGCTGGGCTCAGGCTGGGCGGCGGGCTTCGGAAGAATTGGCGGAATGCTGGCGCCTATGCTGGTCGGCGTGCTCTTAGCGCACGGCGCGGAAATGAGCGTGATTTTCTTAATGTTCGCGTCGGTCTTCGTAGTAATTTCGGCGGTCGTGCTGGCGCTGGGGATTGAAAGTAAGCAGAAGTCGCTGGAAGAAATCGACAGAATTTCAGTGAACCACGCCAACGCTTGAAAATTTTTGACGCAGAAAATCTGGGCGGCGCTCGCAGCGGGTGCCGTCTTTTTTTAGGGGGCAGGGAAAATGTGTCTGGCATTTCCGGCGAAAGTCGTAGCGATTGAGGAAAGTCTGGCGACGGTGGAACACGCTGGCGTCAGGCGGCAGGCGAGTTTGATGTTGCTGCCGGAGGCGAAAGTCGGCGACTACGTTTTAGTTCACGCGGGCTTTGCAATGCAGGTCGTCGACGAGGAGGAAGTTCGGCTGAGGGACGCGCTGGTTGCGGAAATGAACGGCGCGCCACGGACGGTGTTTTCGTTATGAGTCTGGTTGAGACGATTGAAAATCTGGCGCGCGGTAAAAAAAATCTGCGGTTTATGGAAGTTTGCGGCACTCACACGGTTTCGATTTTTCGCGCGGGGATTAGAAATATTCTGCCGGAAAATGTTGAGCTGGTTTCGGGGCCAGGCTGTCCGGTCTGCGTGACGTGCGACGAGTACATTGACGCGGCGATAGCTTACTCGAAAATGGACGGCGTGATAATTGCGACGTTCGGCGATATGCTGAAGGTGCCTGGCTCGGCGGGAACTTTAGCGGAGGCGGCGGCGGCTGGCGCGGAAGTGCGGGTGATTTATTCGCCGCTGGACTGCATAAAAATCGCGCTGGAAAATCCGACTCGGCGTGTGATATTTTTAGCGGTGGGCTTCGAGACAACGGCACCGACTGCGGCGGCGACGGTTTTGGCGGCGAAGGCGCAGGGCGTGCGAAATTTGCTTTTCCTGTCGGCTCAGAAACTTGTGCCGCCGGCGCTGAAAATGTTGCTGGCGGATTCGGCGGTTAAAGTCGACGGGTTTTTGTTACCAGGGCACGTGGCGGTTGTGACGGGCGCGGACGCGTTCAGATTTTTGGAAGTGCCAGCGGTAGTGGCGGGCTTCGAGCCGGAAGAAATTTTGCTGGCGCTGGTGAATTTGCTGCGGCAGGTTGACGCTGGGCGCGCGGAAGTTGCGAACGAATACAAGAGCGTCGTGAAGGCGGAAGGGAATTTGGCGGCGAAAAAAATTCTCGCGCAGGTCTACGAGGAAGTTGACGCAAAGTGGCGGGGCTTGGGCGTGATACCAAAATCCGGCCTGAGAATGCGTGCGGAGTTCGCGGAGTTCGACGCGGAAAAAGTTTTGCCGTTGGAAATAAAAAAAGCCGCGCGACGGACGGCTTGCCGGTGCGGAGAAGTTTTGCGCGGAGTGATTTCGCCAACGGAATGTCCGCTGTTCGGGAAGGCTTGCCAGCCGCTTCACGCAGTCGGTCCGTGCATGATTTCGGTCGAGGGAGTTTGCGCGGCGTGGTATAAATATGGAGGCTTGAGGCTTTGAGTAAGATAACGATGGCGCACGGCGCGGGCGGGAAGTTCAGCGCTGATTTGATTCGCGAAATAATTTTGCCGACGTTCGACAACGAATTTCTGAGCGAGCTGCACGACGGCGCTAAGCTTGGAAAAATTGCTATGACGACGGACAGCTACGTAATTCGCCCGATTTTTTTTCGCGGCGGCGATATTGGCAAGCTCTCGATTTGTGGCACGGTGAACGATTTGGCGGTGACCGGCGCGGTTCCGAGATTTATTTCGGCTGGCGTGATTCTGGAGGAAGGCTTTGAGCTTGACGATTTGAAAAAAATTGCGGCGTCGATGGCTGAGGCGGCGAAGGAAGCTGGCGTGAAGATTGTCACGGGCGACACGAAAGTTGTTGGGCGCGGGCAGGCGGACGGGATTTTCATAAACACGGCTGGCGTCGGCGAACTGCTTGACGGCGTTGACATTTCAGCTAAAAATGTTCGCGCGGGCATGAGAGTTCTGATTTCCGGCACGATTGGCGAGCACGCGGCGACGATTCTGGCGGAGCGTCACGGTCTTGAACTTCCTGCAAGCGTTAAGTCTGACTGCGCGCCGTTGAACGGAATGATTCTGGCGATGTTGAACGCCGAGCCGAAAATTGCGATGTTGCGTGACGCGACGCGCGGCGGAGTTGCGGCTGTGCTGAATGAAATTGCTGGTGCGGCTGGCGTCGGGATTCTCATTGACGAAAAAAAAATTCCCGTGCGCGGGGAAGTGCGTGGCGTCTGCGAAATTCTCGGCTTCGACGCGCTGGAACTTGCCAACGAAGGGAAAGTTGTCGCCGTCGTTCCGGCTGACAGCGCTGAAAAAATTCTTAGCGTCATGAAAAATTTTGCGTGCGGCGTAAACGCGGCGGATATTGGCGAGGTCACTGAAAAATTCGCTGGCAGAGTTGGTTTGCGCACGCAGATTGGCGGCCTGCGCATTGTCGATATGCCCGTTGGAAATTTAGTCCCGCGCATTTGCTAGGACGCCGCCGCTGACAACTTTTTCAACGCGCGCGCTGACAATTTCGCCGGAAGTAATTTTTGGGCTGGCGGGCACGAAAACTCTGACGTAATTCCGCGTCAAGCCGTCGAAGTAGCCCGCAGTTTCAGTTTCAGCGATAATTTCAACAGTTTTACCGATAAGTTTCTCGGCGAAAGTTTTTTCCTTAGCCTTAGAAATCCCGACAGCAATTCCGGCGCGGGATTTTTTTATTTGAGCGTCAACCTGATTGGGCAAAGTGGCGGCGACAGTTCCTTCGCGCGCTGAAAACGGGAACACGTGAATTTTACTGAAAGGCTGATTTTTTATAAACTCAATCGTCTCGGCAAAATTTTCGTCCGTCTCGCCAGGGAAGCCCACAATCAAATCCGTGCCAATGGAAATTTCCGGAACTTCAGCAGCAAGCCGCGCGGTAAGTTCAGCGAAATTTTTCGTAGTGTAGGGGCGGTGCATGGCTTTCAAAATTTCGTCGCAGCCGCTCTGTAAAGGTAAATGGACGTGGTTACAAATTCGCGCGTCGGTTTTCATCAGCTCAATCAGCGCGTCGGACATTTCAGCGGATTCGAGCGAACCCAAACGAAGTCGCGCGGGATTGGCCGTGTCCAGAACAACTTTGATAGCGTCGACCAGATTCGTGCCGTCGCGGAAATCCCTGCCGTAAGCGCCAATGTGAATGCCAATCAGCACAATTTCCCTGTAACCGGCGGCGGCGAGCTGAATACATTCCGCGCGAATGCTCTCAAGACTGCGCGAACGAACCCTGCCGCGAACATAGGGAATTATGCAGTACGAGCAGAAATTGTTGCAGCCGTCCTCGATTTTCAGGAAGGCGCGGGTACGGTGCGGCGCGTGCGGCAGTTCCTCGAACTCAGAAATATTTTCAACTGAACTTACACGCAGAATTTTTTCGTCGCGATTTTTCAAAGCCTGTTCAACCAGCGCGACGATTTTCGTACGCTCAGCCGTGCCAATAATCACGTCGACGCCTTCGATTCTGGAAATTTCAGCGGGAGAATTTTGCGCGTAGCAGCCGACGACCGCAACCACGGCGTTTGGATTTGCACGAGCCGCGCGGCGAATAATCTGGCGGGATTTCTGCGAACTGAGCGCCGTCACCGTGCAGGTATTCACAACTACAACGTCAGCAGTTTCAGCGGTGGAAATTTCGTAGCCCGCCGCCTCAAAAAGTTTCTGCATGGCCTCGGTCTCGTACTGGTTGACCTTGCAGCCGAGCGTATGGAACGCAACTTTCAAATTTCGTCAACTCATTTCGTACTGAACGATAGCCAGCGCGGAAATTGCGGCGGTATCGGTTTTCAAAATTCGTTTCCCCAGACTGACGCTGACGCCGCCAGCCGCCCTGATTTCGCGGACTTCGCGTTCGGAAAAGCCGCCTTCAGGGCCAATCAGCAGGATAATATTTTTGTCGCAGTCGCAGTTTTTGTAGGCGTGGAGAACTTCCGGCAGATTGTCAGCGGTTTCCTTTTCGTTGAAGAACAGGAGCAGTGCGCCTTTGCCGTCGAATTTTTTGTCTTTAAAGCGACCGAGCGTTGGTCTGATTTCCTTGAGCCAGTCAGCGATTTCGCGAATGTTGCCGATTTCTGGGAGGGTATCGCGGGCGCACTGTTCGGCGGCTTCCTTAGCGACGCGCGCCCAGCGTTCGAGCTTAGATTTCGCGCGGAAATTTCCAGGGCGGGCGATTGTCCTGTCGGAAATGAGCGGTTCCAGCCTGTCAACACCGAGCTCCGTCGCCTTCTCAACAATCGCGTCGAATTTATTTTGCTTGGGCAGGCAGTCCGCCAGCGTGATTCTCTTCGCAAAAGTTTCATCGTTGCGCGTGTGAGTTTCGAGTTCGCCAGCCTTGCCGACCGTCCGCAGAATTTTAATCGTCTCGCTGTGCGCAACGCTTTTAATTTCGCCTACGGTTTTCGCGTAGATAGCGCCGCCGTCAAACGCCGTGAACTCAATGACAGCCGTGTTTCCGAATTTGTCGACGGCAATAATCTGGTCGCCCTTCTTCGCGCGCAGGGAATTTGCCAGATGATTCGCGTCCTTGCCGGTTATCGTCACATTTTCAGTTATCGCTTCCTCCAAAAAAATTCTCTTCATATGAGCCGCCTCCGCAACTTCAATCTTTGCAAAATTATTCGTCAAATCGTTAAACAATTCCTGCAGAGTACAAGCCCGCGCGAAAATTTTTTAGTCGTTGTCACCGTCACCGCCGCTGTCGTTATCGATGTCCCTGTCGCCGCTGTCCCTGTCGTTATTCCAACCGCCGCTGTAATTGTTGTTGTTGCAATTATTGGAACTGCTGTAGTCGCTGTCCCAGTCGCCGCCGCCGTCGGAGTCGGAATTATTGCGCCGGAGATTTGGCGGAGGATTTTGAACCAGCGGCTGCCTGAAAATTGACATCGAAAATTCCCCCTGTCGCTTGTCATAAAATTTTTTTACTGGTATTATTAGCGGGAATATTTTAAACTGAAAAAATAAATTTATCAACGCGCGAGGTGTTGCTAATGACGTTAGCCGAAGAAATATCTAAGCGCCGGACGTTCGCGATAATTTCGCATCCGGACGCCGGCAAGACAACGTTGACCGAAAAACTTTTGCTGTACGGGGGCGCGATACATTTGGCGGGCTCGATAAAGTCGCGCAAGACTCAGCGCCACGCCGTCAGCGACTGGATGGAAATTGAAAAGCAGCGCGGAATTTCCGTGACGAGTTCCGTTCTGCAGTTTGACTACGGCGGCTGCCGCATAAACATTCTCGATACGCCAGGCCACCAGGATTTTTCCGAGGACACCTACCGCACGCTCATGGCGGTTGACAGCGCGGTTATGGTGCTGGACGCGGCTAAGGGCGTCGAGGCGCAGACGAAAAAACTTTTCAAGGTCTGCCGCGAAAGGCGCATTCCGATTTTTACGTTTATCAACAAGCTCGACCGCTACGGCAAAGTTCCGCTCGACCTTCTCGACGAAGTTGAAAAAGTTCTGGGAATCCGCGCGTACCCGATGAATTTTCCGATTGGCATTGACGGCAAATATCTTGGCGTTTTTGACCGGCAGAAAAATCGCGTGGAGCTTTTCGCTGAGGACACGACGCACGGGCAGAGCGAGCGCATTTCTGAAATTTTCGCGCCGGACGATGAAGTTATGATTAAAAAAATTGGGCGTGAAACTTATGACGCGCTGCAGGATGATTTGATGTTACTCGACGAGGCGGGCGAAACTTTTGACAAAGCGAAGGTTGACGCTGGCGATTTGACGCCGACATTTTTCGGTTCGGCTATGACGAATTTCGGCGTGCAGAATTTTTTGGAGGAGTACTTGAGACTGGCGCCGCCGCCCGCACCGAGGCTTTCCGACGACGGAGTTATTGAGCCGGACGATGAAAAATTTTCGGCGTTCGTGTTCAAAATTCAGGCGAACATGAACCCAGCGCACAGAGACCGGCTGGCGTTTATCCGAATCTGCTCAGGGAAATTTGAACGAAACATGCAGGTCTGGCACGCGCCGTCGAATAAAATTATCAAGCTGGCACAGCCGCAGCAGTTTCTCGCGCAGGAGCGGCAGATAATCGACGAGGCATTTCCAGGCGACATAGTCGGGCTGTTCGACCCAGGAATTTTCGGAATAGGCGACACGATAACCGACGCCGCGCACAAATTCCGCTTTGAAGAATTTCCGACGTTCCCGCCAGAAAAATTCGCGCGGGTGCAGGCTAAGGACACAATGAAGCGCAAGCAGTTCGCCAAGGGAATTGACCAGCTCACGCAGGAAGGCGCAATTCAGCTTTTCTATCCAGTCGGAATGGGAAATGAATCGTTCGTCGTGGGAACTGTCGGGACGCTGCAGTTTGAAGTTTTGCAGTACAGGCTGAAGGCGGAATACGGCGTGGACGTTTTGCTGACGATGCTGCCGTTTGAAGTGGCGCGCTGGCTGAAATTTTCCGACGGCGAAAAAGTTACACCGGCGTCACTGCGCGGCGCAAATCGCGGAATGTTTCTGCTCGACCGGCAGGAAAATCCCGTGCTGCTCGTAGAAAACGAGTGGGCACTTGGCTGGATAACGGACAACAATCCTAAGCTGACAATGAGCGCGACGCCATTTGGAGGAGAATTATGAAGTACGAAATTTTGTACCCCGAAGCTTTTCCGATTGTGAAATTTGATTTGAAGCGCGGCGAAAAAATCAAGGCGGAGTCCGACGCGATGATTGCAATGAGCGCGACGATTGACGTGGAAGGCAAAATGGACGGCGGGATTTTGGGCGGCCTGGCGCGCGCGGTTTTGTCTGGCGAGAGTATGTTTTTTCAGGAGCTGACGGCTCGGCGCGGCGACGGCGAAGTTTTGATTGGACACCAGCTGCCTGGCGGGATTCTGGATTTGGAACTTGACGGCAGTTACGGTCTGATGGTTCAGAAAAATGGCTTTCTGGCGAGCACCTCTGGCATTGACGTAAGCACGAAGGCTCAGAATATTATGCGCGGGCTTTTCAGCGGCGAGGGCTTTTTCATTCTGCACGTCAACGGGCGCGGCGTGGTTTTCATTTCCAGCTACGGCGTGATTCACCCGATTAATCTTGACGACGGCGAAGAATTTATCGTCGACAACGGGCATTTGGTTGCGTGGCCGGATTACATGGAATACACAATCGAAAAGGCGTCGAGCGGCTGGATTTCCAGTATGACTTCCGGCGAAGGGCTTGTGTGCAGATTTCGCGGACCTGGAATAGTTTTGATTCAGACGCGCAACCCAGATTCTTTCGCGCAGTGGATTCGCTCAATGGTGCCTTCGAATTAGATTGCGGGGCAGGGCGACGATCAGGAGGGAATTAGATGATTAACAGCTTACGCAGCGCGCTGGATTTTTTGAGGACGCTCCACAACCAGCTGATTGAAACGGACGTGGAAGTTGATCCGGCGGCGGAGCTTTCGGGCGTTTACAGGTACATTGGCGCGGGCGGAACGGTTGCGCGGCCGACTAAGATTGACGGTCCCGCGATGATTTTTCACAACGTCAAGGGGCACCCGAACGCCAGCGTTGTGATTGGACTTATGGCGAGCCGTGAGCGCGTGGCAAAACTTTTCGGCTGCCGGAAAGAGGAGCTGGGGCATTTAATAAAAGACTGCGCGAACAACCCGATTCAGCCGGTGGTTATCGACGGCAAAGCGCCGGTTCAGGAAATAATTCACCGCGCGACGGACGCAGATTTCGATTTGTTTAAGCTGCTGCCTGCGCCGACGAACACGCCGCAGGACGCGGGGCCGTATATCACGCTGGGAATGTGCTACGCGACGCACCCGGACACGGGGCTTTCGGACGTGACGATTCACCGCATGTGCATTCAATCCAAAACGGAGCTGTCGATATTCCTGCAGCCAGGCTCGCGGCACATTGGCGCAATGGCTGAGCGCGCGACCGAGCTCAATCAGCCGCTGCCAATTTCAGTTTCAATCGGCGTCGACCCAGCAATTTCGGTTACCAGCTGTTTCGAGCCGCCGACAACGCCGCTGGGCTTCAACGAACTTTCAATCGCTGGCGCTCTCCGCAAAGCTCCCGTTGAACTCGTCCGCTGCCTCACGATTAACGAAAACGCTATCGCCAACGCCGAATACGTTATCGAGGGCGAAATTTTGCCTGGCAGTAACAACGTCGTCGAAGACCAGAACACGCACACGGGTTTCGCCATGCCGGAATTTCCTGGCTACGACGGTCCCGCCTCGCACGAGTGCTGGCTGTTGAAAGTTCACGCCGTTACGCACAGGAAAAATCCGATTATGCAGACGTGCATTGGTTCTTCGGAGGAACACGTCAACATGGCGGGCATTCCTACCGAAGCGTCGATTTTGAATTTGCTGGATAAAGCTTTACCTGGCAAGGTGAAAAATGTTTATTCGCACCGCGCGGGCGGCGGCAAGTACATGGCAATTCTGCAGTGCGTCAAGAAAAACCACGTCGACGAGGGGAAGCAGCGGCAGGCGGCGCTCTTAGCTTTTTCGGCGTTCCCCGAACTCAAGCACGTGATTCTGGTGGACGAAGACGTTGACATTTTCGACACCAACGACGTACTTTGGGCGCTGAACACGCGCTTTCAGGGCGACCGCGACATTATCACGATTCCTGGCGTGCGCTGTCACCCGCTCGACCCAAGTTCCAGCCCCGCCTATTCGCCGAGCATTCGCGACGTTGGAATTTCCTGCAAAACTGTTTTCGACTGCACAGTTCCGTTTGACTTGAAGGAAAAGTTCAAACGCGCGCCGTTCATGGAAGTTGACCCGCGCAAGTGGTATCCCGCCTATGAGCCGTGAAATTTTCACGCGGCGGCTGAGTTTCGCGGAGCTGACGGTTGAAGTTGAACGCGTCGGTGAAGATATTTTCATACTGATACACGGCGGCGACAGACCGCACCTCGGCAGCGTTGTGCTGGCGATTCCGCGCGCGTCTTTGGCGGATGAAAAAATTTCCAGCTGTACTTCGTCGGTTCTGAACGTCACGGGGCACAAGGACGAATTTATCTGCCGCGCCGTTGCGGAGAGTTTCTGCAAAAAATTTCGCGCGGTTACCGTCTGCACCGGCGGCTTTCACGTAGACAACCTCAGCGCCGCGCAGATTCAGGAAGTCGTTGACGCCTGCAAATTTTAAATTGGAGGTGGAAGTTTTGCTGAAAAAATTTTTTATCGCTACGGTTCTGACGCTCGCGCTGATTTCGAGTAGCTGTTTAGCAATGAAACTTTCCGAGTTCAGTCTCGGAGGCATGTCGCTGAATATGACTTACGACGAAGTTATAAAAATTTACGGGCAGCCGACGCAAATTCTCAACGGCTATTCGCAGCTCGTCAGCAAAGTTGTCACGTACGGAGATAACGTGGAAATTGGTTTTCTCGGCAACAAGGTTCGCTACGTCGTGACGAAGGCGAATAACGGCTGGAAAACTCCGGCTGGCGTTCGTGTTGGAATGACGCTCGCAGAAGTGCTGGAAATTTACGGCGGCGGCTACACCGCTCAAACGCGCGCGCCGGAAGATATTCCGAAATGGATGCGCGAATCCTGCGAGCCCTACTTCGAATACAACTGGAGCGGCACGAAATACAGCTGGGCGCAGGTTGCCGACGCTTACGCCTACGAGCCTGGCGACGTAAGTTTTGTGCTGTCGGTTGTCGTGAATAATGACAGGGTCTCCGCGATTGAACTCAGTCAGCGGACGCCCGAATATTGAGGAGGAATTTGAAATGGAAAAAACTCTGGTACTGATTAAGCCGGACGCATTTGGCAAAGGTCACGCGGGAGATATTTTGAAAATCTACGAGGCGGCGGGCTTTAAAATCGTCGCGGCGAAAGTCATGCAGATGGATAAAAGAGTTGCGGCGATTCACTACGCGGAGCACGTCGGGAAACCGTTTTATCCTGAGCTGGTTGAGTTCATGACGAGCGCGCCTTTAATGGCGCTGGTACTCGGCGGCGAAAATGTTATCGCGCGGGTGCGGGAAATTAACGGCGCGACCAATCCTGCTAAGGCGGCGGAAGGAACGATTCGCAAACTCTACGCGGAAAGCGTCACGAAAAACGCCGTGCACGCCTCCGACGGCGCTGAAACTGCTGCCCGCGAAATTAAAATTTTCTTCAGCGAAATTGAACAGTTTGGAGCGTGAGCGATGAAAATTTACACGAAGACCGGCGACGGCGGCGAAACTTCGCTTTTCACGGGCGAACGCATTGGCAAGGGAACGCCGCGCGTCGAAACTTACGGGGCAGTTGACGAGGCGAACTCGGCGCTGGCACTGGCGCGCGCATTTTCAAAACTGCCGGAAGTTAAGCAAAAAATCTACGAACTGCAAAAACTTTTGCCGAAACTCATGGCTGACCTTGCAAGTCTGAACCGGCCGCCGATGATAAAAGATTCGGACGTGGCGCAGCTCGAAGCGGAAATGGACGAGCTGGATTCAAAACTCCCGCCGCTGAAAAATTTCGTGATACCAGGCGACACGCAGGCTGGCGCGTTTCTGGATTTGGCGCGAACGATGGTGCGGAGAGCCGAGCGGGAATTTTACCGGCTGGGGCACTTCGAGGCGGTGCACGAAGTCGACGGCTTATTTTTGAACCGGCTGTCGGATTATTGTTTCATGCTAATGCGCGTGGAAGATTTCTTCGCGGCGAAAAAAGCGGCGGTACTTGTTTAAATGGACGAAACGAAAGAAAAAGGCGCCGTCAAGGATTTAACAGTCGGCTCACCGGCGAAACTGATTTTTTATTTCACACTGCCGCTGCTGGCGGGGAACGTCTTCCAGCAGCTTTTCGGCTTCGTGGACACGCTGATAGTTGGGCGGTTTCTGGGCGTGGAGGCGCTGGCGGCGGTGGGCTGTACCGGCAGTCTGATGTTTTTAATGCTGGGCTTTATCATGGGCGCGACGAGCGGCTTTTCGATTTATACTGGGCAATGTTTTGGCGCGAAAGATTACGACGGGATTCGTTACAGCGTGATAGTTTGCATGGCGCTGGCGGTGATAGTGTCGATAGTTCTCGCGCTGATTGGCGTGACGTGGTGCCGCGAACTTTTGGAAGTCATGCAGACGCCGCCGGAGATAATTGACGGCGCGTACAGTTTTATCGTGATAATCTACGGTGGAATTGGCGGCTTCGTGCTGCTTCAAATGCAGTCGAATTTAATCCGCGCGCTAGGCGACAGCAAAATGCCGACGGTGATTCAGGCGCTGACGCTTTGCATAAATATCGCGCTGGAGCCGATCGCAATAATTTTGCTGGGGCTTGGAATACCAGGCGCGGCGGGCGCAACAATCGTCTCGCTGATAATTGGAAATATCGTCTGCGCGATTTACATTTTCAGGCGGGTGCCGCTGCTGCACGTCCGGCGGGAAGATTTCAAATTCGACAGGGAAGTAATTCTGCAACACATGAAAATTGGACTGCCGATGGGCTTTCAGGCGTCGATAATCGCGATAGGCTCGGTAATTTTGCAAATGTCGCTGAACGAACTGGGGCCGGTGGCGGTAGCGAGTTTCGCGGCGGCTCAGCGCGTCGACGGAATTGCGGTCATGCCGATGATGTCGTTTGGCGTGGCGATGGCGGCTTACACGGCGCAGAATTTTGGCGCGAAAAAATTTGCAAGAATTGCTGACGGCGTTAAGAAAACTATCTGGATGTCGTGCTCCTTCAGCGTGGCGGCGGCGATTTTCAACATAATGTTCGGCGCGGAAATTATCCGGCTGTTCGTCGGCGAGGGGCAGGAACAGATTGTCGAGTACGGGCAAATATTTTTAGTCACGACGGGCTTGAGCTACTGGATTCTGGCGCTGCTGTTCATTTTCAGATTCACGCTGCAGGGACTTGGACAAAGTTTCGTACCGACGGTCGCGGGCGTCATGGAACTGATAATGCGCGTGCTGGCGGCGATATTTTTGGTGGAATACTGGGGATATTTCGGCGCGTGCCTTGCGAACCCGATGGCGTGGCTGGGCGCGGCGCTCCCGCTGGGCATTGCGTTTTTCATAACGCGAAAAAATTTGCTGCGGCTTTACAAGGAAGAAGATTGAATGATTACTCGACCGACTACGAAGGAATTATTTGCAGAATCGCTGAAGGAACTTTCGGCGCTCAAGCCGGTGGACAAAATTACAATCCGCGAAATTGCTCAGAACTGCGGCTTCACGTCGAAAACTTTCTACAACCACTTCCGCGACAAGTATGAGCTGATTGAGTGGATTTACTCGACGGCGGCGGAAAAAATTATGAGCAAGATTGGCGCGGGCGGCTACGAGTGGCGGGATTCCCTGCGCGACGGGTTTAAATATTTTCTGGATAACCGCGAGTTTTTAAAAAATCTGGTGGCGAATACGCGCGGGCAGGACTCGTTCATAAATTACGTGGCGCAGTTCAACACGAAAATTTTGTCTGATTGCATAAAGCGCGGGCAGAATTGGGAGAGCCTGCCGACGGACATAGAAATTTTCGTCAAGGTTTACTGTTACGGAACAGTCTGCACGTTTTGCGAAATGCTGATGAAGCCGCTGCCGGTGCCGGACGCAGAATTTGTCGATCTGATAGAAAAATCGCTGCCTGAGCCGCTGAAAAAATTTTTGTACGCGTGAACTTTACAAATCCGCCGTTTTGAGAATTGAAACGCGCGGTTTTTTTTTATTATATTTTTAGCGAGCAAAATTGATTGGGGGGGGGGAAAAAAAATTTTTTATGTACGATTATGACGTGGTTTACCTTGGGAGCGGGCACGCGTGCTGGCACGGCGGAAAAATTTTGCAGGCGGCGGGCAAAAAAGTTGCGTACGTCGACGGCGATTTGACGGGCGGCACCTGCACGAACTACGGCTGCAACGCGAAAATTCTGCTGGATTCTCCGTTCGAGCTGATTGACGGCATCGAGCGCTATAAAAATCTTTGCGTCGACAAAATTCCCAGCGTTGACTGGACGGCGCTCATGAACTACAAGCGCGAAGTTCTCAAAGATTATCCGGTTATGCTGGAAAAAATGTTTGAGGCGCTCGGCATGGACTACTACCGTTCGCGCGGAAAAATTCTCGATGCTCACACTGTGCAGGCGGGCGATAAAAAAATCACAGCTGAATATATCGTCATTGGCACCGGCGAACGCGCGAAACATCAGGACATTCCTGGCAGCGAGTACGTCCACGACAGCCGCCAGTTCCTCAGCCTTGACAAATTCCCGAAACGCATTGTGTTTATCGGCGCCGGAATTATTTCCATGGAATTTGCGTCTATGGCGGCGAAAATGTGCGACGAAGTTTACGTGGTGCAGTACAACGACCGACCGCTCGGCGCCTATCCGAAAAAGTACGTCGACCGCGTTGTTAAAAAACTTTCCGACGACGGCGTTAAATTCTGCTTCAACGAATCTGCTGTGAAAATTGAAAAGGTCGGCGAAACTTTCAAAGTCAGCCTGAAGGGCGGCGCCGTGCTTGAGTGCGATTACGTCTTCGAGGCGACCGGCAGGCAGGCGAATGTTGACGGGATTGGGCTGGAAAACGTCAGCATTGAATTTTCGGCGCGCGGCGTCAAGGTCAACGAGTTCATGCAGACGAATGTTCCGAACATCTACGCCAGCGGCGACGTGGCTGATAAAAAAATTCCGCGCCTGACGCCCACGGCAACTTTTGAATCGAACTACATCGCCGAGCATATTCTTGGCAAGCGCGAGCCGATTTGCTACCCCGCTATTCCGAATCTGGTCTTCACTCTGCCGAGAATCGCGCAGGTTGGCGTTTCGCTTGAAGCCGCCGAAAAGGAGCCCGACAAGTACCGCATTGAAACCATGCCTTATGGAAAAATGCTGCTGTTCGACGCCCTTAACGAGGAAGACAACGAGTTCACGTTTATCGTCGACAGGGAAAATCATCTGGCTGGCGCGGTTTTCTACGGCAGCGAGGCGGCGGCGCTCGTCAATTTCGTGACGTTCGTTATCAACTGCAAAATCACCGGCGAGCAGCTCGATAAAATGATTTTCGCGTTCCCAGGGCAGACTTACGGCGTTTACAGCGCGCTGGCGTCGGTTCTCAGCGGGCAGAAACTTTTTGGCTGATTGGAGGAATTTACAATGCCAATGGTAAAAGATTATCTGAAAAATAATTTCAAGCACGGGATTGAGGCGGGCAAGCTTCAATACGGCGTCGGGCAGGAAATTGCGTCGGCGGAAGTTGCGGAAATTCTGGCAACGTCGAACATTGACTGGCTGTTCGTGGACGGCGAGCACGGTTCGCACAGCCTGCAGGATATTTTTGCTATCGCGCGGGCGGTTGCGGCTTACGACGTTCATCCGGTCGTTCGCATTCCTGAGGCGGGCACGGGGATTATCAAGCAGCTTTTGGACGGCGGCATTCAGAGCTTTATCGTGCCGAAAGTTGAGACCGCTGAGGAAACTGAAAACATCGTTTACTGGGCGAGGTACGCGCCGCGCGGCAACCGTGGCTTCGGAGCGACGGCGGTTCGCGCTGGACGTTACGGCAGGCACGCAGATTATCTTGAACGCGAAGTCGACGAAATTTGTATCCTGCCGCAAATCGAAAGCAGGCGCGGTCTTGAAAATCTCGACGCGATTGTAAAAGTTGACGGCGTGACTGGAATTTTCCTCGGCCCGATTGATCTTTCGGTTGACATGGGGCACGTGCTCGACATTTTCCACCCCGAAGTTGCGGACGCAATGGACTACATGATTAAGCGCATTCGCGAGCTCGGCAAGCCCGTCGGAACGATTGCGCTCACGCCGGAGCAGGCTAAGCACTTCGCAGATTTGGGCGTGAGTTTCCTGGCGCTCGGCAGCGACACCAGCTTTTTGGTCAGCGGCGCGGATAATACGCTCAGCACTTTCAGAAAAGCTATCGAAGGTTGAAAAAGTTAAGGAGCTCGTGGCGGCGCCCAGCTGCTACAGCGTGCTCAAAGAAAAGGGCGAGGCGTAGCTCAGCGCGATTGGCACGGACTGCGAATACGCGGCGGCGGTTGCGCTTATCGCTGAAACTAAGGCGGATATCGTGCCGATTGACAAGCTGATAGCGAAGGCGGAAAGTCTTGGCAACGAGGCATTTTTGGCGCACGCGAAGGAAGTCAAGGCGAACGGCGGCAAATATTGCGACTGCCCCGCCTGCACGCTCGCCGCTCAGATTATCGAAATGGAAAGCGTCATTCTCAGCAACAGCGCGACCGGCAAAATTGCCTGCGGCTTACAGGAAATTGTCACGCAACTTTCTCAGCAGGCGGACGGGCATTTGATTCAGTCGAGAATTTTTGCGGCGCAGGGTCTTACCAAATTCGCTGAAAAATATTCCGAGCACGCCACCGAAGAACGCGGTTACGTCGTCAAGTGCATTGACCGCATTATTGATTTGGGTGGCGACGTTAAGCTTGAGGATAAAAAATGCGCGCCGGTCTGCAAAGACGCCGTGGAATTTCTCAAGTACGACCTGCAGGTTTCGCGCGACGGCTTGAAGTGGCTGGCGGAAATTGTAAAGCTGGCGCTGTGCGATTTGACTTCCTTCGGCATTCTCAGCGACTACTACAAGGACGAGGAAGAAGATATGTACTGGATTGAGCAGCAGCTCGGCTTGATTGAACTTATCGGCAGGGAAAGATGGCTCGCGAAGCAGATTTAAAATCAAGCAGAATACGGAACTGAATTTCAGGCGGCGGAAAGTTTCTGGCAGAGACTCCGCCGCTTCTTTTATTGCAAATCGCGCGGATTTTGTCTATAATGCTGGCGATTTTAAAAATTTCAGCGAGGAGGATTTCATTTGTAATGAATGAGTATCTTGATTCACTTTTTAAAGGATTTTCAGCCGATTCGCTGCCAATACGAGATTCTTTTGAAAAAATTTTTCGCGCGAAAAGTTTAGCGGTGCCGGTTGAAAATCTTCCCGCAAAAATTCAACTGGCGAGCGAACGATTCAACTGCCCGCCAGAAATTTTTTTAATGGGCGCGTACGGTTTACTGCTGGCACGATTCGCCGGCGCTGACGAAGTTTTATTTGCGGCGGAGAGCGATAAGAAAATTCCTGTGGCGTTGAATTTTTCCTCCGAGCAAAATATTTCCGACGTGATAAAAAATCTGCGCGACCAGGTTGAGCGTTCGCGTGAAGTTATCGAAACTCCCTACGAGAAAATTGCGGAAGCATACGGTTTTCAAAGCGTTCCAGAATTTGTTTCGGCGGCGCGGGAACTGAACGACAGGATTTTCGCACTGCACTTCGACGAAAAAACCTGCGCGATTTCAATTCATTTCGACGGCGGCAGGTACTCCGAGGCGCTGGCTGAAAGTTTCGCCGCCGCTTATGCGAATGCTCTGGCGCAGCTCCCTGAAACTGAAAAAGTCGGCGACCTCAACTGGCTTTCGGCGGACGAGCTTGAAAAAATTCAGCGCCTTCACGATACCGGCTGGGAAGTTGCTGAGCGGCCGGCTTACCGTCTCCTGCAGGACAGCGCGGAAAAATTTCCCGACAGAGTTGCGGCTATCGCTAACGGGCAACAGCTGACTTATGCGGAACTTAATCGCGCGGCTAATCGGGTCGGGCACATTCTCAGAAATTCCGGCGTTGGCGTTGAACAAGTCGTCGCTCTCGTTTTGAATCGCGGGCTGGAAGTTTATATCGCGCGGGAAGGAATTTTGAAAGCCGGCGGAGCGTTCCTTGCAATGACGCCGGATTATCCAGACGAGCGAATCAAGTTTATCGTTCAGGACGCGAAAGTCCGCAACCTTATTACGACGCGCGACATTTACAGCGAGCGCAAAAAGTTTTTCGACGCGCTGAATATTTCGATTTGCCTTATCGAGGAAATGCAGTCCACGCAAATCCCCGCCGAAAATCTCAACGTCGAAGTTCCCAGCGGCGCGCTTGCCTACTGCATTTATACCAGCGGCTCGACCGGCAAGCCCAAAGGCGTCATGCTGACAAATCACAATCTCGTTAATTTCGTCGACGCCAATCCGAAAAATCACGAAATTCTCGGCTACACGGAACGCGGAAAAATTTCGCTGGCGCTGGCGGCTATAACTTTCGACGTGTCAATCATGGAAGAATTTATCCCGCTGGCGCACGGTCTGACGATTTGCATGGCGAACGAAAACGAAATTTATAACCCGATGATGCTGAAGGAACTGTGCGACAAAAATCAGGTTGACTTGATGAGCTGCACGCCGTCCTACCTCGCCAATCTGATTGACTTTCCTGAATTTGAATCCGTCGTCAAGCGAGTGAAATCCGTCGACTTTGGCGCGGAGGCGTTTCCTGGCGCGCTGTTCACCAAACTCCGCGCGATTAACCCGAAAATTTATATCATGAACGGCTACGGTCCGACGGAGGCAACCGTCAGCTGCACGATGAAGGCGATTGAGTCGGCGGAAAATATCACGATTGGCTTTCCAAATTCCAACGTCAAAGTTGTCATGACGGACGAAAAAAACCGCCCGCTGCCAGTCGGTGCGCTCGGCGAAATGACGATTATCGGCGACGGCATTGGGCGCGGCTACGTCAATCGCGACGACCTCACGCAGAAAGTTTTTATCAGCCTTTGGGGCAAGCCCGCATATAAAAGCGGCGACCTCGCGCGGCTTCTACCGAACGGCGAAATTGCTTTTCACGGGCGGACGGATAATCAGGTTAAGCTTCGCGGTCTGCGCGTCGAACTCGGCGAAATTGAAACGGTGCTGAACGGCTTCGACGGCGTTAAGAGCAGTATCGTCGTGGTGAAAAAAAATTCGGCGGGCGATTACCTTGCCGGTTACTTCACCGCCGAAAAGCCGATTGACCTTGACGCACTGCGTAAACATCTGGCGGCGTCGCTCACGGCTTACATGGTGCCTGGCGTTCTCATGCAGCTTGAAAAATTCCCGCTGACCGCCAGCCGAAAAATTGATAAAAAAGCCCTGCCGGAGCCGGAAGAAATTACTCAGTCAGCGGTTGAAAATCTCCCGCCGCAAAATGAAGTTCAGCAGAAAATTTTCGACTGCGTTGCGGAAGTCCTCGGCACGAAAGATTTTGGCGTAAGGACGGAACTGCTCAGCGCCGGTCTGACTTCAATTGGAATGATTCGCCTGAACGTAATTCTTTCGACGGCGTTCGGTAAAGTTATTCGGACGCGCGACATAGTTGAAAACAGCACGATTGAGCAGCTGGAAAAATTCCTGTCCATGGCGGAAAATCTGCAAACGTACGCGGAACAGAAAGATTATCCGCTTTCTCGGACGCAGCAGGATATTTTCGTGGAGTACGACGCCGCGCCGGAGGAAACGACGTTCAACCTGCCGTTGCTTTTGCCACTGCCGCCAGCTATCGACCTGACGCGGCTCAAACGGGCGGTTGAAGCGGCGATTGACGCGCACCCGTACTTGAAGGCGGCGATTTTCCTGAACGAAGCGGGAGAAATTCGCGTGCGGCGGCAGGACGATTTGCCTGCGAAAGTCGAACTCAAAGCTGTTGAAAAACTTCCTGCGGCGGCTGAACTCGTCCGACCGTTCGCGCTGACGAAGGAACCGCTTTACCGCGCGACGATTTACGAGACTCCGGCGGGAAATTATCTGTTCATGGATTTTCATCACATCGTTTACGACGGCTCGTCCGAAGAAATTCTGTTCGACGACCTCAACGCCGCCTACGACGGCAAAATTCTTCGCGCGGAAACTTACACCGGCTTTGAAGCCGCGCTCGACGAGGAAACCGCCAGAAATTCCGCCGCGCTCGCCGAATCGAAAAATTATTATGACGCTCTCCTGCGCGAATGCGAAGTTGAAGTTTTGCCCGCCGTCGACTTTCCTGAAAATGTCAGCGCGAAATCTCCCGTTGTGGAATTTGAGCGCTACAGGACGAAACTTTCCGCCGACCGCGTGAAAAATTTCTGCGCCGAAAATTCCTGCACGTTCAACGCATTTTTCCTGGCGGTTTTCGGCTACTTCCTCGCCAGAAAAAACCAGCGTGCGGACGCCTCTTTCACGACGATTTATCACGGGCGCAACGATTCGCGGCTTTCAAACAGCGTCGGCATGTTCGTCAAGACTTTGCCCATGCTCGTTGACGCGGAAAAATTCGACACGGTTAAAACCTATGTCGATTCCGTCGGTCAGCAGCTTGTTGCAAATATGGCGCACGACCTTTATTCCTTCGCGGAAATTTCGGCGGCGTACGGTTTCAAAGGCGAACTCATGTGCGTTTACCAAGGCGAAAATTTTACCCGCTACAGCCTTGGCGGCGAGACCGTGACAAGCATTCCGCTCGTTCCTTCGGCGGCGATGTCCAATCTCTGTCTGGAAATTTTCCTTGAGGACGGCGCTTTCGACTTCCGCTTTGAGTACCGCCCGAACGTTTACAAAGCCGAGACCGTGAAAAATTTCGCCGTCGAGTGCGAGGAAATTGCTGAGAAATTTTTGACCGACGCCGCGCTTGAAAAATTTGAGATAGCTCACGGCGTGCGGGCTGAAACTAAAAAAATCGCCGCCGTTGACCATACCGCGCCGCAGAACGAAACTCAGCGGAAAATTTTCGACTGCATTGCTGAAATTGTCGGCACGAAAAATTTCGGGATTCGGACGGACGTTCGCACAATCGGGCTGACTTCAATCGGCATGATTCGCCTGAACGTTTTGCTCGCGCGGGCTTTCGGCAAAAATATTCGCACCAATGACATCAGAACTCACGGCACAGTTGAGCAGCTCGAAAAATTTTTGGCGAACGCTGAAGTTGCGCAGGCTCACGAAATTCAGCGCGCTTACCCCTTGACGCAGACGCAGAACGGAATTTTCGTGGAGTGCGTCGCCAATCTGAACACCACGATTTACAACATTCCGAGCTTTTACCGGCTGGATAAATCTGTTGACGCGGCGCGGCTTCAGACGGCGCTCAAGGCGACAATCGACGCTCATCCTTATTTGAAAATGATTTTGTCGATGGACAACGCCGGTGAAATTCGCGCTCAGCGCAACGACGCCGCCGAGGCGATTGTTGGTTTGCACTACCTTGAGAAAATTCCGCCGGCTTCGGAACTCGTCAAGCCCTTTGAGCTTTTTAATAAGCCGCTGTATCGCGCAGATATTTACGTTTGCGGCGACGAAAAATTTCTGTTCACGGATTTTCACCACATAATTTGCGACGGCGAATCCATTGCGATTTTGATGGATGACCTCAACGCGGCTTACGGCGGGAAAATTCTTCGCGCGGAAACTTACACCGGCTTTGAATTTGCGCTCGACGAGGAAAAGGCGCGTGCCAGCGAAAGTTTTGCCAGAGCTAAGGAGTACTACGAAACGATTTTCAGCGGCTGCGACGCTAATTGCCGACTCGCTAAAGATTCTGACGCGAAAAGCACGGCGGCTGTGGCGTATGAGTTCAGCAGGCTCGAAGTCGACGTGAACGCCGTCAGGGAATTTTGCGCGAAAAATAATGTCACGCTGAACGGTTTCTTCAACGCGGCGTTCGGTTTCACGCTGGCGAAATTTCTGCACAGGGACAACGCGATTTTCACGACGATTTACAACGGGCGGAGCGATTCGCGGCTGGCAGGGAGCGTTGCAATGCTGGTTAAAACTTTGCCGGTCAGCTGCGCGATTGGCGGCGAAAAAACTGTTGTCGGTTACGTGCAGGAAACTGGCGGGCAACTGCTTGAGAGCATGGCGAATGACATTTATTCTTTTGCAGAAATCAGCCGCGAATTTGGAATTACCGCCGACGTGATGTTCGCTTACCAGAACGAAACTGAGGCGATGAAAATTGCGGGCGCCGACGCTGAGGAAATTTCGCTGGAGCTGGACAAGGCGAAATCGCTTTTCAGCATGGATATTTTTATGGAGGGCGGCGAATTTTGTTTTGACGTGGAATACCGCCCCGACTTTTACACTTCGGCGACGGTTAGAAATTTTGCGGCGGAATTAGCGAAAGTCGCGCGGGAGTTTTTGACTAAGGAAAATCTTGCGGAAGTTTGTCGCTCGGAAAATCCTCCGGCAGAATCTTTGCGGCAGACGCTGTGCGAAATTTTTGCGAAGGCGCTGGGCAGGGACTCCGTTGGCGCGGACGAAAACTTTTTTGAACTCGGCGGAACGTCCCTTGCCGCGTCGAAAGTTTCAATGGCGGCTTATCTGAAAAAGCTGCCGGTGGTCTACGCAGATATTTTCAAATATCCCACGGCTGAAAAACTTGAGGCGTTCATTCTGTCGAAAAATCCGGCGCCGGTCGTAGAGCAAAAAAGTTCCTCGCAAGTTGATTTCTCCGAAGACTTCTTCATGAACGAATTGTTCAAGATTGAACACGTGCTGGCTAAAAATCGCGTGGAATACGTTGACGAAATTTGCCACGGAGATTTGGGCGACGTGCTGCTTACTGGCGCGACGGGCTTCCTGGGTATTCACGTCCTGCACGAACTTTTGAAAAATACTTCGGCGAAAATTTTCTGCTTCAGTCGCAGGGGCAAGGCAATTTCGGCGGCGGAACGGCTCAAAAATATATTTATCTACTACTTCAATTCGGCGCTGGAAAAAGTTTTCGACGAGCGGGTTACAGTGATTGACGGCGACATTACGAGCGGCGGCGCCGTGAATGAACTGGCGAAATATCCCTTTAAAACCGTTGTCAACTGCGCGGCGTGCGTCAAACATTTTGCGGCGAGCGACATTCTGACCCGCGTGAACGTTGAGGGCGTCCACAATCTTATCAACCTTTGCGTGAAAAAGAACGCGCGCCTGATTCAGATTTCTACCGTCAGCGTCGCCGGCGATAACGTCGACAGCAAAATTCCTGCGGACAGGAAACTCGCTGAGAAAGATTTTTATATCGGGCAGGAAGTGATTTCAAACAAGTACGTTTACTCGAAATTCCTGGCTGAAGAACTTGTGCTGTCCGCTGTCGGGCGGGGCGTGCTGGACGCGAAAATTATGCGCGTAGGCAACCTTATGAGCAGAATTTCGGACGGCGAGTTCCAAATAAATTTCATGACCAACGCTTTCATGCGCGACCTGCGCAGCTACGCCGTTATCGGGAAATTTCCGGTATCGCTTATGGACGAGGTGACGGAATTTTCCCCGATTGACGAGACGGCTCACATGATAATTGAGCTCGCTGATACCAACGCGGAATTTACCGTCTTCCACGTCGTCAACAGCCACCGCGTTCAAATGGGCGACGTGATTAGCGCCATGAACGACTACGGAATTAAAATCGACGTTGTTTCAGACGAAAATTTTAACGCGGCACTGACTGCGGCTATGCGCGACGAAAAGAAAAATCTGTTCGTTTCAAATCTCATAGCCTACGCGGAAAATGGCAGTCTTGATACGCTGGAAGTTGACCACGACGATTCCTTCACAATCAAGGCGCTTTACCGCCTGAACTGCCGCTGGAAAATCACGGACGAAAATTATATTCACAACGCAATTCACGCGCTGGACACGCTGGGATTTTTTGAAGGGACCGGTAAAATTTAGAAATGGAATTTAAACGCAACGATTATCTCGTCCGCAAAAAATTTTACGATTATCTGATACCGAGTTTCCTTTCTGAAGTGGCGCTGCACCTGGGCACGGTCGTCGACGCCATGATAGTTGGCAACCTGATTGGCGTAGACGCGCTGTCGGCAGTCGCGCTCGCCACACCGGCAGTGCAAATTCTGCACATTCCAGGGCTGATACTGGGGCTGGGCGGCGCAACGCTGGCGGCGGTCTGGCTGGGCGAAAGGAAAATTCATGACGCCTCGAAAATATTTTCCGCCTGCATAATTGTCGAGGTAATTTTTTCAGTGACGATGGCGCTCAGCTCGTTTGTGATAACGGAGCCGCTGGCGCGCATTTTAGCGGACGACCCGAATTTGACGAAGCTGGTCGAAGAATATCTGTTCATTCAGATTCTGGGCTTACCGGCGCTTTCAATAACGCTGCTGACGTGCGAATTTCTGAGCGTCGACAACCACCCCGACCTGGGCGCGTGGATATTCGGAATTGGCGCGGTTGCAAACGTAGTGCTGGACATTGTGCTGATAAAATTTTTCGGTCTGGGAATTTATGGCGCGGCGCTGGCGTCGGTTCTCGGCTGCGTATTAGGATTGCTCCCGCTGATTGTCTACGCAAAATCCAGCGAAAGAATGCTGCAGTTTTTCTGGCGCGGAACTGACCTGCTGAAAAATACGTTCAACACGCTGAAAGTCGGAATGCCGCGCGTGACGCTGGAAATAATGCAGGCGCTGCAAATTTTCATTCTCAACACGGCGGTTCTTCGGACGCTCGGCACGGACGCAATGGAAATTTATGCCGTCTGCCTTAACACGCTGATAATGGCGGAACTTCTCGCCGGAGGAATTATCAGCGTCATTCCAAATATTTGCGGCGTGCTCTACGGCGAAAGAGATTATTTTTCAATTCGGCGGCTCATGCGAAAAGTCGTGAGTTTGAGCGGCGTGCTGATTGCAATTCTTACGCTCGTATTTCTGATATTCCCAGAAAAAATCGCGCTGCTTTTCGGTCTTTCGAAGCCGGAACTGCTGCCGACCGCCGTAACCTGTCTGCAAATTTACAGCATAAGTTTCGTGTTCTACGTCTTCAACGAGTTCCTTCAGGTCTACTACCAGACGATTTTGGAGACGATGCTGGCGACGCTCGACACGATTCTGGAATTTTTCGCGCTGCTGATACCGATAACGTTCCTGCTCATGCATTACTACGGGATTTACGGAGTCTGCGCCGCCGTGCCGATAAGCGAACTGCTGACGATAATAATCGTTGAGGCGACGCGCAAAATTTTGCAGGAACGCGGCAAACTCCCGCAGGAAGGTCTGCTCATGATTCCTAAGCCAGAGCACGACGATTCTTTTGACACAACGATTGAGGCAAGCGAAAAAAATGCGGTCGGGCTTTCCAAAAAAATAATGGAGTACTGCCGGAGCCGCAACGTCGATGAATACAAGGCTTACGTTCTGGGGCTTTCCGCTGAGGAAATTGCCGTCAACATTTCGCGCTACGGCTACGAAAAATCCAAGGCGAAATTTATCGACATAAATCTTTCGCACGACGAAACCGGCTGGGTTTTGCGCATTCGCGACGACGGCATTCCTTTCGACCCTACGCAGTACACGTCCGAAGAGGAAGGGAAATTTCTTCTCGGCGGAATTGGAATGATTAAAAAGCTGGCTAAAAATTTTATTTATACAAGAGTTTTAAATATGAACAATACAGTTATAGAAATGTGAGGCGGATTTACAATGAAAACACAGGCTCCAATTATCGGCAGCAGGAACGTCACCGGCACGAACTACGCGGGCTCGGCGGCGAAAGTTTACTTTACTAAAACTATTGACACGGCGCACTTGCTCAAACTTTACCGGCTCGTCAACGAAAATATTTTCGGCAGGGTTGCGATAAAGCTCCACACCGGCGAGAAAAACGGTCCAAATATTCTCCCGCGCGAAATGGTTAAGGCGTTCCAGGCGCAAATTCCCGACAGCGCGATTGTCGAGTGCAACACGCTTTACCACGGCGACCGCTACACGACCGAACAGCACCGCGAAACTTTGCGCGTCAACGGCTGGAATTTCTGCCACGTCGACATCATGGATGAAAATGAAGAAACCGTTGATTTTCTCGTGAACAACGGACTGCACCTGAAGTACGTGACGATGGGCGGGCACCTTGCCAATTACGATTCACTGATTGTCCTGACGCACTTTAAGGGACACGCAATGGGCGGATTTGGCGGCTCGGTGAAAAATATCGGTATTGGCTGCGCGTCGGGGCATGTCGGCAAGGCGCAAGTGCATGGGCTCGACCTGAACAATCTGCCGGACGACGACGATGACGATAAGTGGCCGGAAGGCGAAATTTTAATGGAACTCATGTGCGACAGCGCGAAAGCGACTTGCGACCATTTCGGCAAGCGGATAATTTTTATTAACGTCATGCGGCGAATGAGCGTGGATTGCGACTGCGCCGGCGTCGAGGCGGAAGAACCGACGATTGCTGATATTGGTATTCTGGCGTCGACTGATATTCTGGCGATTGACCAGGCGAGCGTCGATTTGGTTTATTCGGCTCCTGACGGAAAAGATCTGATTGAGCGCATTGAAACGCGGCAGGGACTGCGCCAGCTCAGTGCAATGCGCGAACTCAAAATGGGCAACCCGCAGTACGAGCTGATTGAAATTGAATAGCGCGGCGGCGATTTACAAAAGCGCTCCCGTATTGGAAAAAATTTTACAAACGGGCAGTTTTATGAATCAATTCCAGAAAAGCTCCTACAAAAATCTTGATTATAAAAAAAGTGTATGCTAAACTTAAACAAAAAATTTAGGAGAGATTGGCAATGAGCTTGTACGGATTGACGAAAGGCACGCCGCTCGAAAAGAAAATTGCGGCACTCGCGCAGGGCGAAGCCAACGGCGTGATGATGTACTACGCGCTGGCGCGGCTGGCGCAGGAACAGGGCATGGACGACGTTGCGAAAACTTTAATGGAATCGGCTGACCAGGAAGCGGTGCACGCCGGTTTCTACGCCACGCTCAACGCCAAGTACCCGAAAGATTTTCTGGCGCTGCTCGAAACTATCAAGAAAGCTGAGTACTCCGGCGAACACCAGATTAAAGCGCTGGCTGACGAAGTTCGCGCGGCGGGCTTTACCGAAGCGGCTGATCAGATGGAAATTTTCGCTAAGCAGGAAAAGCACCACGGCGAAGTTATCGACGAGATTTTCAAAAAGTATCAGCCCGCGAAAGTTGATACCACCGGCAAGAAAGTTTACGTCTGCCCCGTCTGTGGCTTTGAATACGTCGGCGACCTCGACGCTGAGCCCGCTGACTGGACTTGCCCGCTTTGCGGCCAGCCTAAATCTGCCTTTAAGGAAAAAAATTCCGGCGGCCTGACTGTCAAAGCGGTTAAACTTTACGAAAACGGTTTCATGACTCGGCCTTTCGCGCTGGGCGGCGAAGACGGCGTTGACAAATTCGACCCGACCGTTAAATATCGCTCCAGCCTGCAGAATTTTGTTATCGACACCGGCAGGGAAGTTATCCTCGTCGATACCGGCACGCCCGAAAGTTTCCCCGACCAGGTTGTTGACGACAAGACTCAGATTTTCCTCGGCAGCCGCATTGAAGTTTATATCGACGCGCTTAAGCGGGCGGGCTATCAGCCGGAACAGGTCAGCAAAATTCTCGTGACGCACAAGCACGACGACCATACCGGCGAGCTGGCGAAATTCCCGAACGCAAAAATTTATATCGCTCGCGCGGAAGCCGACGCCATGAAACTCACCGGCGATAACGTCATTCGCGTGGACTTCACCGACGGCGCTTATCACAACTTCCCCGCCTGCCAGAAAATCGCTGACGGCGTTTACTACATTCAGGCGGTCGGTCACACCACCGGCAACAGCATCGTTATTGCCGAGGGCGAAGGGATTTTCTACCTCATGCACGGCGACGTTACCTACACCGACGAGGCGCTTTACGAAAACAAACTTTCCGTCGTCTTTGAAGATAAAGCTGCCGCCCGCGAAACTCTTGACCGCGTCCGCGAATTTGTAAAAAATAATCCAACGGTTTACTGCTCGACGCATACGCCGCTCGGCTACGAAAATCTTGAGGCGAAAAAAATTGTCGACCTCAGCAACCCGCCGAAGCCGATTCCGCCAACTGAAATTGCGCAGAATAAGGCGACCGGCAAATATGTCTGCTCGATTTGCGGCTACGTCTACGACCCAGCGGAACACGGCGGCGTTGCCTTTGA
The DNA here is from genome assembly GCA_905234175.1 of uncultured Selenomonadaceae bacterium. Taxonomy (GTDB): domain Bacteria; phylum Bacillota; class Negativicutes; order Selenomonadales; family Selenomonadaceae; genus Quinella. The sequence continues at coordinate 78,883 of CAJOGX010000013.1, forward strand.
AGACCTGCCCGCCGACTGGAAGTGCCCGCGCTGCCGCCAGAGCAAGGATAAATTCAACAAAGCGTGAGGAGTTTTTGCCATGACTGACGAAGAAATTATCAGCGCCTTTCACCTCATGTGGGATAATTTCCCCGAACCGGTTATGATTACGCAGAAGAGCCGCGAGATGGTTGCGCTCAATAAAAAAGCCGCCAGCTACGGGCTCAAGGTCGGCGTTAAATGTTCGTCGATTGGCGCGCCGGAAAATCACCGTGGCTGCCTCTGCAACAAGGCGGTTGACACCGGCGAGACCGTCAGCGTCACCTACGAAGGTCCCTTTGGCAAATCCTACGGCTACTGGATTCCGATTCCCGAAAAGCCGGAGTGGGTCATTCATTTCGGCGTTGGCAGCAACTTTGAATACGAACAGGCTAAGTTCAACAGAGTTTAAAATATTTCCTTATGAAATTAAAAACGGGCTACCGAAATTGGCAGCCCAAATTTTTTTGCGCGGGATTTAATTTCAGAACAGCATGTTGACGAGGTTACCGATATGCGAAATTGTAGTCATGTCGACGAAAGCTCTGCCTGTGTAAAGTGCAACCGCGTCGAACTGGTCGCCGAACATACTCTTAGCGTCTAGGAAAAGCCTGTCGCGCTGGGCGTTGGCAGTCTCAACATTTCGTGCGGCGGTGTCAGCCAGGCCGTTGCGCCCTAGAATATTTGCGACGCCGCTGGGATTTTCGTTGATAGCGCTGGCGAGCGTTGCCTCGTCAATCGTGAGCGCGCCGTTCCTGCCGACGGAAATTCCAATCGACTGATAACTTCCCGCGCGGTAAGTTGTGTCGCCGAAATTCTGCGCCATTCTTTCGACGCGGCCGGAAACCTGCGCGTTGTCACTGAAAAAGTTCAGCGTGTCGTTGTAGTCGTTAACGAGATTTCTGACGGTATCGAGCGCGTTCCTCATTGCGTCGCTGTAAGTTGTCGTGGTAGTTCTGGTTCCGTCCGAGGCGACATTTTCAGTCTGCGTGACAGCGTTTTCGCCGACGTTGAAGTTAAAATTTCTGACGGCGCTTGCGGAATTTCTGAGCGCGTCCATGTTGTCATCGAACTCGGCGTAAAAAGTCTGCTTAGCAGTGTCGTAGCTTTCCATGAGCGCCGAAGCGTTCTGCCGGATTTCCGAAAGACCGGCGGCGGTACTGGCAGCGTTGTCGTTGAAGTTGCTGTAGTTCTGCCAGAGCGCGTTTAGAGAATTTCGGGCGGCGCTTTGATTGTTATTCGCCGCGTAGTTGTTAAACAGCGACAGGTTACCCGTCCAAATCATGTTGTTAATCGTCGCCATTTCAATCACCCTTCCCTGAGAAAAATTTCCTTGACCAATCTGATTGTATTTTATATCATTGCGCCGGCAAATGCAACGGAAAATTTTAGCGGAGGCTGGTAGATTGGAAATTTCAAAGTTAAGAGCGAAAGTTCTGGCGGACGTGGTGGAAAATTTCGCGCGGGTCGAGGAAGTGGCGGAGTTCAACACGCTGAAAGTTTTGTCGGCAATGCGGGCGCTGAAAGTTTCGGACGCGCATTTCAAAACGTCGACGGGCTACGCGTACGGGGACATCGGGCGGGAGAAGCTGGAAGAACTCTTCGCGGAAATTTTTAAGGGGGAAGCGGCGCTGGTGCGGACGCAGTTCGTTTCGGGGACTCACGCGCTGGCGACGGTGCTGTTTGGAATTTTGCGGCCAGGCGACGAATTAGTTTCGGTGACGGGCGAGCCGTATGACACGATGCAGACGGTGATTGGCTGGAAAAATCCTGCGCGGGGTTCGCTGAAAGAATTTGGCGTCGGCTACCGAGAAATTTCTCTGCGCGACGGCAAAGTTGATTTCGACGCGATTAAAAATTCCGTGACGGCTAAAACTAAAATCGCGCTGATTCAGCGTTCAAGAGGATATTCCATGCGCGCGCCGCTGACCGTTGCTGACATTGAAAAAATCTGCGCGGCGGTTAAGGCTGTCAATGCGGACTGCGTGACTTTCGTGGACAATTGCTACGGCGAATTTGTTGAGACGCGCGAGCCGGTTGAAGTTGGCGCGGACGTTATCGCTGGCAGTCTGATAAAAAATATTGGCGGCGGCTTAGCACCGACTGGCGGGTATATCGTCGGGCGGAAAGATTTGGTGGAGCTGGCGTCGTACCGGCTGACTGCACCAGGAATGGGCGCGGAACTTGGCGCGAGCCTGGGGACGCCGCGACTTTTGTTTCAGGGATTATTTTTAGCGCCGCACGTCACGGGGCAGGCACTGAAGGCGGCGATTTTTGCGTCGGGAATATTTTCAGCGCTGGGCTTCAGAACTTCGCCGCTGCCGACGGAAATTCGCGCGGACATCATTCAGGCGATAGAGCTGGGCACTGCGGAGCGGCTGATAAAATTCTGTCGCGCGGTGCAGGAATTTTCGCCGGTGGACTCATTCGCGGCGCCGGAGCCGTGGGACATGCCAGGCTACGAAGACAAAGT
>CAJOGX010000013.1:81412-104740 GCA_905234175.1 uncultured Selenomonadaceae bacterium
GCGGACGGACCATTACGCGAGCCGTTCACGGTTTTCTTACAGGGCGGTTTGACGTTCGAGCACGCGGCTGCGGCGATTTTGCACGCGGCAAAAAAAATTTCCAACGGCACTTAACATTTTTCGATTTTTAGCGTATAATGTGCAGAAAACATTTTGGAGGTTGATAACAATGGCAACACGCGAAGAAAATTTTAAAGAAATCAACGCTCAACTCGAACTTATGAGCGACGACGAACTCGACCAGATTGCTGGCGGAGATTGCTATGAAATGGCAGATGACAGCCGCTTTCTTAACAGTTTGAACGGCTCGTGCGACCGCTATGGTGCTACAAGGATTTGGTTTTCTATGGGTTGGACCGGTATAAATGATGAAATTGAAAAAGCGTGGGCTACAGTCGGTATAGAAGCTCATGTTAAATCCGGTTCGAGCTATAAGAAAGATCGTAACACATACAAACTTGACGGCAAGCAAATCACGCAGGAAGAGGCGCGTCAGCACGCAATGAAAGTCACCGGCCACTACATGGAACGAAAAGATTGGAACTGGTAAAAAAATATTTTGGAGGTTGATAACCATGGCTGAAGATAAATTCGCGGACGAAATGCTCAGCGACGACGAACTCGACCAGATTGCTGGCGGAACCTATAATCAAACAACCGATGACAATATGTTTCTTTATGAATATGGACTTGTGGATGTCGTCGTGTGTGATAGTTCTAAGGATGTAGACGCGGGCTGGGCGAAAGCCGGAATTACTTGTGTGACAAAACCTTTTAGCGATAATCAGTATTTTATTGGCGGTAAATCAATTTCCAGAAATGAAGCTTATGATATCGTGAAATCGAAGTTCAAAAAGATTCGTAATGTAGAAGATGCTGGCCTCCAATTTTGTGTACCAGATTCGTAATGTAGAAGATGGTGACTTCCCAGTTTGTGGACCACTACTTTTCTAAAATTTTAAAACTTCGTCTAAAAAAGCCCTTCGGCGCGCGGTCGGAGGCTTTTTTTGTTGCAAAGAAAAAGCGGCGGGCGCTGAAACCTGCCGCTGAAATATTTTTTGAGCCGGAAAATTATTCTCTGACGACGGAAATTCTCTGGCGAATGTGGCTGCCGCTGACTGCTTCGTCGACCATAGCGATGGCGTAATCCGCGTAGCTGATAATGCTTTCGCCCTTGCTGTTGAGCGTGAACTCTTCGCCAGCTAAAATATATTTGCCGGTGCGTTCGCCCTTGGGCTGGAAATCTGCGGCGGGGCTGAGGAACGTCCACTTAACGTCCTTGCGTTTGCGGAGCGCAAAAAGTTCGTTAGCCTGCGCCTGCGCGAGCGGCTTGAAACCGTCGGGGAAGTCCGGCGCGCCGAGGAGCTGAGCAGTATGTTCCTTGTTAGTGAAAAGGCTGCCTGCGCCGCCGACAATCAGCAAACGCGTTTCAGTGCCGCTGAGCAAATCGCAAAGGTGCTGGCTGGTTTTGGTGTGGTTGGAAAGTTCCTCCGGCTTCCATGCGCCGAAACAATCAATCACCACGTCGAAATCTTTCAGGTCGTCCTTCGTGAGCGCGAGAATATCTTTGGAAATGGATTTGGTTGCGGCGGATTTATTTTCGCCACGGGTGATAGCGGTCACGTCCAGCCCGCGATTAACAGCCTCTTCGACGATAAGGCGACCAGCTTTGCCGTTTGCTGCGATAACTGCGATTTTCATTTTCATGCCTCCAAATTTTTTACTTGTCTAAATTATAGCGGCGCCGTAAAATATTTCAAGAAGGATTTTCGCCGGTAGGAAGTCCATTTGACGATACTTTTTGGAGGTGTGCGATGAAAAAATCTGATTTTGAGAATCACGAATTATTCGGCGTGTGTCCGTTTTTCACGACGCAAAGTTTACTGCTGGGGAAGTGGGTACTGCCGATTCTGAATGAACTGAGCGGCGGGGCGAAACGTTTCAACGAGCTGAAGCGGAAATTTGGAATTACGCATTCGACGCTGGCGCAGCAGCTGAAACTTTTGGAGCACGAAGGATTTATTCACCGCGAAGTTTTTCCGGAAGTGCCGCCGCGCGTTGAATATTCGCTCACCGAAATTGGCAAAACTTTTCAGCCGGTCCTTGACAGCATCGAGGTCTGGGGCATGAAGTACATTGAATATCTTAAGGGACGTGATAAATTTGAATGAAGAAAATTTGACGAAACTCCTGCGCGACTACAAAGCCGGCGCCGTCAGCGAAACTGAAACTCTGACGCAGCTGAAAAATCTTTCAATCAACAGCGTGGAAAATCTCGGCTTTGCAAGCGTCGACCACGCGCGTGAACTCCGGCAGGGCTTCCCCGAAGTCGTTTACGCCGCCGGTAAGACTAAGGAACAGCTCCGCGCGATTTTCAAAGCGCTCTACGAAAAAAGCGACGGAAATTTAATCGCAACCCGTGCCAGCCGTGAGCAGTTTGAATTTCTCACTGACGCCGTGCCGTCCGCTGTCTACGACGAGGCCGCGCGAATGATTTACGTCGACAGGAAAAAAATTGAGCGGCGCGCTGATAAAAAAATTCTGGTAGTCACCGCCGGTACGAGCGACGTGCCAGTTGCTGAGGAGGCGCGGCTCACTTCGTACCTGCTGGGAAATTCCGTCAGCACTGCCTACGACTGCGGCGTTGCTGGTATTCACCGGCTCTTCGCTCACCTTGGCGAAATTCAGCGCGCGAATGTTTTAATCGTCGTCGCCGGAATGGAAGGCGCACTTGCCAGCGTTATCGGCGGCTTAACTGACAAGCCGGTTATCGCCGTTCCGACGAGCATTGGCTACGGCGCGTCGTTCAACGGACTGGCTGCGCTGCTTGCAATGCTCAACAGCTGCGCGGCGGGCGTTTCCGTCGTGAACATCGACAACGGATTCGGTGCCGGAGTTCTCGCCAGCAAAATCAATCGCCTTAGTTGCAGTCAGTAAAATTTTGTAATAAAATACGCCCGTTGCAAAATTATCGAAGGGAGTATTTGAGTTGGAACAGAAAAAGGAAGGCTCGCTGGCGGGATTTCTGGTACCGTCGATAATCGGAATTGCGCTGTTCATGATACCGGTGCAGTACGACGGCAGCTGGACAATCGTGGTAAAAATTATCGCGGACATGATCAGCCAGGCGATAGGCGATTTCCTGCCGCTTTTGTGCGTGATAATCGTGACGCTCTCGGCGCTGCTCGGAATAGTTTTTCTGGGCAAGCCGAATTTTATAGCGACGTACCCAATAGTTGCGAACACGTTTTCGACGACGGCGATTTGGGTCGTGATACGAATTATCGGCGCGGTTTTTATCTGGCTGACGTATCTGGGAATCGGCGCGGACGACGAATCGGGCGGCGTAATTTCGCTGATAACTTCGCCGGACAACGGCGGCTTCGTGCTGCACGATTTGCTGACGGTGCTGGTAGTAATTTTTCTGCTGGCGGGGCTTTTACTGCCGCTGCTTTTAGATTTCGGCTTACTGGAATTTATCGGCGCAATGCTGACGAAAATCATGCGGCCGGTCTTTACAATTCCTGGGCGCGCGGCGGTTGACTGTATAACTTCGTGGATTGGCGACGGAACTTTGGGCGTCATGCTCACGGCGAACCAGTACGAAGGCGGCTACTATTCCAAGCGCGAGGCGGCGATAATCTCCACAACTTTTTCCGCCGTATCGATAACTTTTTCAATCGTGGTGCTGGCGCAGGTCGGCTTAATGGAATATTTCGGCGCGTATTATCTTTTAATCTGCGCGATAGGAATTGCGTGCGCGCTGGTTCTGCCGAGGATACCGCCGCTGTCCTGGAAGAAGGACGAATTTCTGGTGCCAGGCAAGGCGATGGGCGAGACGCTGCCGGAAGGTTACACGTCGTCGTTTCAGTACGGAATTTCGCTGGCGCGTCAGCGTGTCGGAGAGTTTCGCGGCGTGGAACAGTTCATGGAGAGCGCCTTCAAAAACGCAGCGGGAATGTGGTTCGGAGTTCTGCCGGTCGTCATGTGCATAGGGACGCTCGCGCTGGTGCTGGCGAATCACACGACGATTTTTGAAACGCTGGGCGTGCCGTTCATGCCGCTGCTGACTGCGCTGGACGTGCCGCAGGCGGCGGAAGTTTCCAAGACGATGATAGTTGGCTTTACTGACATGTTCACGCCGTCGATAATCGCCGCGAAGACAATCACGGTGCCAATGTCAAAATTTATCGTGGCGGTCATTTCGGTAACGCAGCTGATTTATCTTTCGGAAGTCGGCGGGCTGATTCTCGGCTCGAAAATCCCAGTGAATCTGCCGGAACTTTTTATCCTGTTCCTTGAGCGGACGATTATCAGCATTTTGATAGCGGCTCCGGCGGCGCACTTCATTTTCAGCTGAAAGGCGGGGCGAATTTGAAATGGAAACATCTGCGTGGTCACTATTACCGCCGGTTATAACAATCGTGCTGGCGCTTTTGACGAAGGAAGTTTATTTCTCGCTAATCACAGGAATTTTTTCGGGCGCGCTACTTTTCACGGGCGGAAATTTTCTGCAGTCAATAAGCACTTTTTTTACAATAATGGCTGGCAAGGTCGGCGACAACGTAAACATTCTGGCGTTCCTGGTGATACTGGGGATTCTGGTTGCGGCGATAACGAAATCGGGAGCGACGCGGGCTTACGGCGAATGGGCTCGGCGAGTAATTTCCGGCAAGAAATCTGCGCTGGGACTGACGGCGTTTCTCGGAATGCTGATTTTTATCGACGACTATTTCAACTGTCTGACGGTCGGCACAGTCATGCGGCCGGTGACGGACAAATTTAAAATCGCGCGGGCGAAACTTGCGTACATAATCGACGCGACGGCGGCGCCAATCTGTATAATCGCGCCGGTATCGAGCTGGGCGGCGGCGGTCGGCTCCTCCCTGCCCGAAGAATCAAACCTGGACGGCTTCACGCTTTTTTTGCAGACGATACCTTTCAACCTGTACGCAATTCTGACGATGATTTTCATGGTGTTCATTATCGTGAGCGGGCGGGACTTTGCAACGATGCGCAAGGCGGTCGACGAGAGCCGCGACGAAGTTCAAATTCCTGCCGAATACAAAGACGCGGTGGCTGAGGAAAATTCCAGCGGCGGCAACGGAAAGATTATTGATTTGGTTTTACCGCTGGCAGTTTTAATCGCGTCGTGCGTCTACGTAATGCTGTACACGGGCGGGATAAACGAGGGCAGGACGATAGCGGAGGCGTTTGCTGACTGCGACGCGGAGGCTTCGCTGGCGATGGGCGGTTTCATTTCGCTTATATTTATTTTCGTGCTGTACCTGCCGCGCGGCGTGGTGAAGTTCAGCGAGCTTTGTGAATGTTTCTCGCAGGGCTTCAAGGCGATGACGCCGGCGATTTTCATTCTGTGCCTTGCGTGGACGCTGTCGGGAATTTGCGGCACGGATTATCTGAACCTGGGCGGCTACGTCGGACTGATAGTTCACGAGCACGCGGCGGTTGCGGTTTTCCTGCCGGTAATATTTTTCTTAGTGGCGATAGGGCTGGCTTTTGCGACGGGCACGAGCTGGGGAACTTTCGGGATTTTGATACCAATCGCGCTGGCGGTAATCACGCTGACGCCGGAAACTTATCAAATGCTGGTGCTGTGCATAGCGGCGATTTTGTCGGGCGCGGTAGGAGGAGATCACGCGTCGCCAATTTCCGACACGACGATACTGGCTTCGGCGGGCGCGCAGTGCCACCACCTTGAACACGTCGCCACGCAGGTTCCGTACGTGCTGACGGTTTCGGCGTGCTGCGTCGCTGGTTACTTAGTGGACGGCTTTACGCAGAACGGCTGGCTGGGACTGGCGACGGGCTTCGCGTGCATGTGCGCGGTGATGTTTATCGTAAAAATGAAAGTGCCCGCCGCCGACTGATTTTAAAATCTCTTGCGGAAAATTTGAGCGAATGATAGAATGTTGGCAGGAAAATTTATAAGGAGGGAAAAATCGGTGGACAACACAGAAACCCTGAGCGAGGAAGTACAGGCTGACGGCGAAAAAAAGCTGCGGCTGCTGATAACGGACGACTCGAAACTATTACGTAAAAAACTGCGCGACGAACTGGAAAAGCTGGGCTGCGAAGTAATTGAGGCGACGAACGGCAAAGAGGCAATCACGATGGTTTTGGAGTGCGAGCCGGACGGAATTATTCTGGATATTGTCATGCCTGAAGTCGGCGGGATTGAGGCGCTGCAGGTAATTCGGGAAATCAGCCCGCTGGTGCCAATCGTCATGCTCTCAAGCGCGGGCACGCCGAAAAAATTAATGCAGACGCTGAAAATGGGCGCGATTGATTTTATTCAGAAACCCTACACGAAGGAACAAATTTCGCGGGCAGTCGGAACGATACGCAGGACGCGCGAGAAAAATTTAAAAAAGGCGGCGGCGGAAGGCTGAGCGTCGCGAATATAATTACGGTTGCAGCGCGTACCGGCGCGCCTTGCAGTACACGGCGGAGCTTAAGTGCGCCGCTTTTTTTTTCGATATGTATTACAAAAGACAACCGCCGAGTCCAAAGGCAGGGTCAGGCGGATAAAAATACAGGTGGTGAAAGTCATGATAGTCAACAACCTTAATTCGATGGCGGGAGTTTATACCTCCAGCGCGCTGGGCGCAACGCGCTACGCAAATTACGTCGGCAATTCGCGCAATATCCAGAAACGCGACGAACTTTCGCTTTCGACTGAGGCGCAATCATTCAGTGAAATTCTTAAAAAACTTCGCGCGGAATCTGACGTTCGGCAGGAAAAAATTAATGAGCTTGAACAGAAAATTTCCGCCGGTACTTACCACGTGCCCGCTGGTGAAATTGCCATGAGTTTGCTCATGACGCGTTTCTGAGGCAGTCGTTATGTGGCAGGATTTAATTGATGTCCTAACGAAACTCTGCAGCGCCTACGACGGGTTGATTAAGATTGGCGAGAAAAAGCGCGCCGCCCTGGTCACGATTGATATGGACGGCCTGTCAAGAATCCTCGACGAAGAACAAATTGCCGCGGCCAGAATCCAGGCTTTGGAGAAAAGGCGCGGCTCTATTCTTAATGAGCTTTCCCATTCCGGCAAAGTCAAAGTCAAATTCGGCAGAGCGGAGGAATTTTATCACAGCGCGCCCACGCCGGCTATCGAAAAGAAACTCAACGCCCTCCACCAGCTTTTGACTGTCAACGTCGAACAGGCGCTGGAACTGCGCGACAACAACCAAATCCTTGCGCAGAGCGCCCTGAACGCCGTCAACTTTCATCTCAACCGCATGACTAACGCCGCCGTCGACCCGACTTACGGCAGCAAGGGCACTAACGCCGTCACGCACCAGAAAAAATTGGATTTCAAAGCTTGAAGCGGCGGTGTGAACTATGGACGAAGCAATAGCGATTTTGCGGGAACAAACGGTGCTTTGCCGCCAGCTGCTGAAACTTTTCGGCGAACTGTCCGAGGCGCTCAAAATCAACTCGCTGGCGATGAACGATACCACGAAGAAAATCCCGCCGGTTATCGCGCAGCTGAATAAAAATTCCGCGCAGGCACAGGAATTTCTGGCGGGCGTCGGGGCTGAGAATTTCGGAAAGTTCCTGGACGCGCAGCCGGAAAGCCTTCAGCGCACAGTAGCAGTGAATCTCCTAAGGCAGAGTCAAAGCCTTCAGACGCAGCTCCGGCGGCTGACTGAGGCTGCAAATCGACTTACGGCAAATGGCAGCGCCTTTGTCGCATTTAGCATGAATGTACTCTCTCGAACGGCGGCGAACAGCACTTACGGCGCGGAAGCTCAAACCGGCAGCCAGCGCGGACGTCGTATTTTTGACGCCAACGTTTGAAACTAAAACAACTTTGCGGGCAACTTCAGCCGCGCAGGAGGAAATAAAATGTCAACTTTTACCGGACTCAACACAATGGTTCGCGGCATTTACATAAATCAGGTGGCGCTCAACACGCTCGGTCACAATATCGTGAACGCGGACACCGAGGGTTATTCCAGGCAGGCGGTAACTCCTGTTGCGACGCCGCCGGAATACACAAGCGGCTTTGCGGTAGGCACCGGCGCAGTAGCGGCGTCCATTACCCGCGCCCGCGACGTTTACGCTGACGTTCAGTTCCGCAACGAGAACGCGCGCAAGGGCTACTACGACAACACCGCCGTCAACTATGACAAGCTCGAAACTATTTTCAACGACTCCACCGACAGCGGCATCGAACACGCGCTGGAAGATTTTTACAAGGCGTGGCTTAACCTTTCAGTCAACGCCTCCGATTCCGGCAGCCGCACGACAATCGTTGAAAAGGGCAAGAACATGACTAACGTCCTCGTCTCTGCCAATGACCAGCTCCGCAACCAGATTAACGACAAGTATTCTGATATTCAGACGCACGTCAAGGATATTAACGAGATTCTGGAGGATCTGGCGGAAATGAACCGGCAGATTACCACGCACGAGGCCGACGGCAAAACCATGGCGAACGACCTGCGCGATCAGCGCGACCTTTTAGTTGACCGCCTGTCCAGCTATATCGACGTGGTTGTTCACCAGAACGATAACGGCGGCTATCAGATTAGCAGCAACGGCGTGGCTTTAGTCAGCGGCGTCGACCGGCTCCACCTTGAATTTTCGCGCGGCATTCCCAGCTCTGAATACGGCGTAGACTACAACGTTTTGGACTACACCATAACTGTCAAAGAAAGCAACGTTTCCTTCCTGCCCAACAACGGCTCCCTTCGCGCGGAATTTGACGCTATCGACGAGTGCAAGTCTTACATTGACAAAATCACGAATATCGCCACTTACATGCTCACCGCGCTCAACGACCAGCATAAAATGGGCTACGACCTTACCGGCGAACTCGGCAGGAATTTCTACGGCGTCACCGGCGAAATTTACGAGTACCACTACGACGAGGACAACGATTACGCTTACCTTTACGTTATCGATTCCGGCACCGGCGATTACCAGCTGGGCACTGACGGCTTTGAACTCAAGCTCACCGGCATTAAAATTCTTGAGAAACTTCAGGTCAACGCCGACTTCAGCGAGACCGGCGGCTATAAGTACGTGGCGGCGGCTACCGCTTACGACGACGAGCAGGATTACACAGTTAATACCGACCTTGACGAACACCTTATCGACTGGGGCGGGCGCACCGGCGACGGCACGAACGCCGTTTATATCAGCGAACTTTTCAACATGAGCTACGACAACATTCTTTCCGCCGGCAGGGCGAACGTTGCCGCTATCACCAAGTACACAAATTCGCAGAGCACGCTTACCGCGCTGGGCGGCGTCAGTATCAACGCTTATTACAAGGCGGAAATGAGCAAGCTCGGCGTTGACGCGGCGGCGGTTGACGTTATCATTGAGCAGCAGGATCTGGTTATGAATCAGATACAGAACTGGCGCGACTCCACTTCCGGCGTCGACTGGAACGAGGAGCTTACCAATATGATTAAGTATCAGCGCGGTTTTGGCGCCTGTTCCCGCTGCCTTAGCGCAATGGACGAATGTTTAGAGAAGCTGGTCAACAGTACCGGCGTCGTTGGGAGGTGATTAACGTGTCAGTCCGAATGAGCAGTATTCAGTTCATGCATAACTACAAGTCTTCGCTGAACAAAACTTATCAGCAGCAGCAGAAACTTTTCGAGCAGGGGGACGGCAATTCCATACACAAGGGCAGCGACGACCCCATTGCGTATTCCAGCCTCCTGCGCTACCGTTTCACTAACAACGAGAATTACCAGTACACGCAGAACGTCGAGAATGCAATTTCATGGATGAAAAACTCCGACAGCGTTGTTTCGCAGATGGCGGATAATCTGAAAACTTTCTCGGCGAAAACCGTGCAGGCGGCCAACAGCTACCTTTCGGAAACGGACGCTATTTCTATTTCCAAGGAAATGAACTCGATTATCGAAGAAGTTATGGCGAACTGCAACTACAAGCTGGGCGACCGTTACCTTTTCGCGGGGCAGAAAGATACCACGCAGCCTTTCATTATCTCGAACGAATATTTCCTGCGCGGAATGGCTAAGACGCTGGACGCAAAGCAGGCGGCCTTCTTCAAAAACACTTCGGGCAACGTTGTTTCTGAGCTTTATCAAATGCTCACGCTGCAGGCAGACGACGGCAGCATTTACTACCTTGACAACCAGACCGGCTACATTTACGAAAAAGATTTCGTTGACGGCGGCTACGAAGACGCTATAACTGCCGGTTATAACTCGGTGAACGACGAAGTTGCTGAAGGCGGGACTGCCGGCGCGTACTACGCCGTTGGGCAGATGCCGGACGGTTTTAAGATTTCCGACGCCTTCATGTCTACCGGCGTCATTCGCTGGGAAGTTGCCGAGGCGGACAGGAATGAAAATCTTGTCTACGAGGAAAGCGGCACCGACAGCGACGGCAATGCGCTTTACAATGTCAAGGGCTTGAACGTCACGCTGAACGGCGAGGCGGCGGCGCTGAACTTCGTGACGATTCGCCAGCGCATTGTCAACTACCAGGGCGACGATAATTATATTTCCATGGTCAAGCTGAACGGCGCCACCGACAGAAACAGCGACGTTGTAAACCTCACGGGGCAGGACATGTTCGGCTGTGACATTTTCGACGACGTAAATTCCGGTAACGCCCAATCCGGCAGCGCAATGCTCAACAACATGCTGACGGTTTACGAGCAGGTTGCCGGCAACGAAGTGCACTGGCTGACCTCCGACGGCGTGACGCTCTCGGACGTTGCGCACGCTACGCTGACGATTTCGCAGACAACGCAGGGCGCGCGGCTTCAGCTTTATACCAGCGTGCAGGATATGCTGGAAAATCAGAAAGCGGTTATCACTGAAGATATTACGCGCGTCAGCAGCACGGACATTGCGCAGCTGGCGACGAAACTCATGGAGCTGACGACGATTTATAATCTGGCGCTGTCGCTCGGCGGGCGGGTACTGCCGCAGTCACTGCTGGATTATCTGTGATAAATTTTCTGGCAGGATTTTTGCGTGGGGAGGTGAAATGAAATGATGTTGCGGCTGAACATACGGCACGCACTTCCGCAGACGGCGCAGAGGAGCACGCCCAACCGGCTTGAATCGGCGGCGGTAGTTCCTGCGCAGTTGCACGGGAATTTCCAGCAGCCGACGACGACGCGGGGCATTACGCAGCCAGTCACGGAATTTGACAACTATCCCAGCCGGCGGGCGTGGGGCGCGCGCAACATGACGGATTTCACGCGCGAATACGGGCAGAAAGGCTTTGCTGATTTGCAGGCGGCAACTTCAAAGCATACGCAGGACGCGTGGCGGCGGGCTACTGGCGGCGCTAAACCTGGCGGGGACATTCCGCAGCAGATTTATCAGGAAATGTTCGCGAAGTACACCGCAATTCCGGTCGCCGGTATCGCTACGATGGAAGGGCCGAGATTCACCGTGACGCCTTCGGAACTCGTTGGCGATTCGGAGCCTGGGCACCTTACTACGGACGTGGAAACTTCGCCTTTTCCGGCGTACAGCTACACGCCAGGCGGCGCCGAAACTTACATGCAGAACGAAGGCTTCATTCGCCGCTGGGTTACCGTGGACAAGTACGACATTTACGCTTAGATTCACGCCAGTTTCGCGCAGGCGCAAGAAATAATTTTTGGAGGAACGGTACATGAGAAAAGTGAAAACCAGCAGGTTTGGTGAGCTTGACATAGAGGAGCAGCGGATAGTGCATTTCAAAGACGGGATACCGGCGTTCGAGGACGAGCACGAATTTATAATTCTGCCGTACGACGAAGACAGCCCGTATTATTTCATGCAGTCGCTGAAGACGCCGGATTTGGCGTTCCTCATGACGGTGCCGTTTTTATTTTTTCCGGATTACACGTTTGAAGTGGACGATGCCACGATAGAGGAGCTCGACATAAAATCTGACGACAAAGTTTCATACTATGCGCTGGTGACGATTCCAAACTACAGCATAAGGTACATGACGGCGAATCTTTTAGCGCCGATAATTTTAAACACGGCGAACATGCAGGCAAAGCAGCTCGTTCTTGAGAAAACCGACTACACGACGAAGGAAAGACTTTTTCCGGATAAGAGGAGGGCAAAATAAATGCTCGTCTTGACGCGAAAGCCGCGCCAGCAAATCATGATTGGCGACAACATTGTCGTGAACGTGGTAGAAGTTCAGGGAGAGAACGTGCGGATAGCGATAGATGCGCCCAGGGATGTAAAGATTTTTCGCGGAGAAATTTACCGCGCAATACAGGAAGAGAATCAGAAGGCGGCGGCGCAGCTGGGGGATTTGGACCTTCACGACGCCCTGCCTCTGAAATAAACGCCCATTAGAAACGGCGGCAAATTTTCGACAGTTCAGACCGCAGATTTCGAGTGGCAAATTTTAAGGAGGATGAAAAAAATGGCAGGGATACCAGAAGTCGCTTCGACATCGACAAGTTATGGAACCGGCAGCGCAGCTTCGATGACACAGCAGCAGGCTCAGCAGCCGCAGCAGATTAAACAGCCGCAGCCCAGACAGCAGCAGGCGCAAAATCAGCAGAATACGCAGACAAGGACTCAGCAGGCTTCGAGTGCTCTTAACACACCGGCGGCGACCGTCGAGAGTTCCCAGACTACCAAAACGGAAAGCGCTCAGAATCAGAACGCGAATCAGACTCAGAACCAAGACAATTACGTCGTTGACGAGCACGACCTTGATTATATCACGAAGGAACTGAACGACCTTCTTGGCAAATGGAACCCCAATCTGCAGTTCGACTGGCATGACGAAGTTGGCGTTATGTCCGTCCGTCTGCTCAACAAGGAAACCGGCGAAGTTATCAAGGAACTGCCGCCCGACGACATGATTAAAAGCCAGCTCAAAAGAAAAATCTGGCTCGGCGCGGTTATCGGCACTTTCATTGACAAACTCGCGTAAATTCGCAGCGGCTTAAATCGAAATAAATCATACGGGGCGTCAAGTGGGAAACTCGCTTGGCGCCCATTTTACAGGGAGGGATCCGCAATGGGCGTAAACGGAATTTACGGCCTGTCCGGCTCGGGGCTCGACATTGAATCCATGGTCAAAGTCGGGATGATGAGCCGCCAGAATGAATATGACAAAATGCAGCAGAAGTTCACGTCTAACGAATGGGTCAAGGAAAAATATCTCGAAACCTACGGCACGATTCAGACGTTCAACAACTCGACGCTGTCCCAGTACAAAATGAGCTCGAACATGAACGCGCGCTCGGCGCACAGCAGCAACGAGCTGGCGCTTACCGCCGCCGCCAACGCAACCGCCGCCAATATGACGCACTACGTCGAAGTTGAGGGTTTAGCCTCCGCCGCGTATCTTATCGGCGCGCACGGCGACAACGGCGTTAAAACCCACAACCTCGGCAGCACTGACAGCATTAAGCTGGCGGACGCGCTTTTTGCCAGCGTCACCGAAGGCAGCGAAGTTACTGACATTGTAAACAACCGCGTCACCACCTATAACAAAATTGTCGCGGACGGCAAAGAGTTTAACCCTACTGACATTGCCTTCCAGTTCGCGGTAGGCGACGGCGTGACCGGCATTACCAACAGCAACCCCGAAGTTGTTACCGTCAGCGCGCCAATCGGCACGGAAAAGGGCACGCACACCGTTACCGTCAACACGGACACTGCCAGCGTTTCGCTCAACAGCGTCGACCTTGCGGCTATAACGCACTACGACGATATTGGTATTGCTAACGACAACACCGAGACCGGCGCGGAATTTGACGAGCAGATTAAAAATATCGCCTTCAAGTACAAGAGCACCGGCGACGACGATTCAACCATAACTTTCGGCAACCTGAACTACCTGACCGACCGCGACGACTTCGCCAGCGTTATGATTGAAAACTATCCCGACGAACTTCGCCGCATTATCCCGAACGCTGATTCTCTCGACGTTGAAGACATTCGCGACCGCCTGCGCTACGAAGACGTTTCCGACACCATAAACGCGCCCAGCACTTACACCACGCTTTCCAACGACGAGGAAACGCTCCGCAATACCACGGCGCTCAGTTTCACGCTCAGCGACGGCTTCAACTCTGCGGAAATTACGTTCAACTACCTTGAGATTATGCAGGGCACGGCGACGCTTTCCGAACTCAACCGCAGAATCAGCGCGGCGGGTCTGAATATCAAGTCGGAATACGAAGTTGGCGGCGAACTCACGCTGAAAAATACGCAACCTGGCTCCGAAAATAAAATTTCCATAACCGTGGCGGCGGACGAGGCTAATAATCCCGTCGGCACCAACACAGCCGCTTTCCTGAACGCGATGGGGCTCACCAACTCCCTTACCGCTCAGCAGTACGGCAGTGCGGGCGCTCCGGCTTATGCGGCGGGCGAAACTCTGGCGGCTTCCGGCGCTGATGTCAGCATGACCGTTGACGGCGTGACTGTTCCTATGGACGGCGACAGCGCAACCGTTGACGGCATAACCTACACGGCCGTTGGCACCGGCGAGGCGACAATCGGCATTGACCACAAAGTTATTTCCGTCACCTACCAGCAGCTTATGGACGGCTACACCTTCAACGACCTGGCGGCGGCTGTCAACGCGCTTGGCACGAACGTCCGCGCGAGCTACGACACGGTTCAGGACAGTTTTTCTTTCTACAACAGCGAGAGCGGCTCCAAAAACGGCGTGACGCTGACTATGGCTTCCAACACTGACGACGACGCGATTGGCGACAGGACGGCGCAGTTTTTCACTAATCTCGGTCTGCAGAAATCTTCGCGTGGGGTTCTCGGCGACGACTTCGATTCGACTTTCCACGCCGGCGAAACCAAAACGCTCATGGGCGATAACGCCAGCGTCAAAATCGACGGCGTGAGCTACGACGACCTCGACTCGAACAAGGCGACCGTCAACGGCGTAATTTATAATTTCAACCAGATTACGACCGAGCCCGTCACCGTCACGATTACGCAGGACGTGGACAAAATCGTAAGCTACGTCAAATCCTTCGTCGAAGATTATAACAAACTGCTTTCCGGTCTGCAGGATATGTACAACGAACAGCCCAACAGCGGGTACACGCCGCTCACTGACGCCCAGCGCAACGAAATGAAGGACGAGCAGATTGAAAAGTGGGAGAAAAAGGCGAAGGAGGGTCTGCTCTACCACGACAGCACGCTCGGCAGGATTATCGACAAAATGCGCGACGCCGTTGCCCAGCGCGTGGAAGATACCGACAGCAGGTACAATAACGCTTACGCCATTGGAATTTCGACTGTCGGCATTAAGGGGCAGCTCACGCTTGACGAGGAAAAACTTCGCACGGCGCTGGCGGACGATCCAAATTCAGTCTACAACGTTTTCGCTAAGCTCGACGCTAACGACGACGCAAGCGGCAACGGTATAGCTCAGCGGCTAGGCGACGTTTTTTCCAACGGCCTTAAGGCTATCAAGACGCGTGCCGGTACTTCCAGCGACATTTCCGAAGACAGCGACATTAACAATCTCCTGCGCGAACTTCAGACCAAAATGAGCAACTTCAAAATTATGATGAACGCCTTTGAGGACAAGCTCTACAAAAAGTACGACGCAATGGAAACTTCGCTGGCACTTCTTGGCGCGCAGTTGAATTACGTCACCGGCGCTTTCAGCAGTTGATTTTTTTGCAAAGGGAATTGGTGATAATATGGTAAATGCGGCGGAGGCATACAGACGGCAGCAGATTTTGAACGCGCCGCCCGAACAGTTGACGCTAATGCTCTACAACGGCTGTCTGAAATTTATCGACGAGGGCACTGCCGCCGTCAGCGAAAAACGGTTCGAGGAAGCAAATACTTCACTGCAAAAGGCGCAGCGGATAATTTCAGAGTTCCGCATGACGCTGAATATGGACTACGAAATTTCGCACCAACTGCTTCCGTTGTACAATTATATTTATGACAGGCTGGTTGAAGGCAATATGAAAAGCGACGTGGAGATTTTGAACGGCGCCCGCGAAATCGTTTCCGAGCTCCGCGACGCCTGGGTCGGCGCTATGAAAAAAGCCCGCGAGGAAAAACATCAGGGGGAAGGCGGTCAAGGTTATGCCTGAGGAAAACGAAACCACGGCGCAGGCGCGCAAAATCTGGCAGACGTATCTGGCTCTTACGCGCGAACTGCTCAAGTTCATCGATAAAAAGGACATCGACACATTTTTAACGCTCGTGCCCCAGCGCACCCAGCTCATAGAAAAGGACGAGGCGCTCCCTTCCCACGAGTACCGCCAGCTCGACGAGTTCAAGGCTATCGCCGAGGAAATTAAGCCGCTCGACAGGGAAATTATGTACAAGGCGCGCGCCTGGCTCAATAAATCCCGCAGACAAAATTCCGTCGTACGCTCCTACGATTTGAGTAATTCGCTCGCTGGGCGCAGCAGTGTCGCGTTCAATCGTAAGTATTAGTTTTTTCACGGCATTTCTTTCCAGAAAGAAACGCCGGCAAAGAAAGCTGGGCCGAATGACGCCATCCAGGCGTCAGTGCGGCCCGCGCCCCATCCATGGGGCGCTTCTTTTTTTTGCGCTTAGTAACTGGCAAACGCAACGTTTTTTATTTTGGTGGTGGTAACTTTGGAAAAATTTTCAGCGCCAATAATTTCAGCGATGGCGGCGTATTCGTCGGACGGCGCGCTCGCATTCCATACGCCAGGGCATAAGCAGGGACTCGGCGCGCATTCGCTGCTGAAAAATTTGCTGACGCCCGAAGGCTTGCGGCAGGAAGTTTCGCTCATGGAAGAACTCGACGACCTGCATAGCCCGCACTCCTGCATTGCTGAGGCGGAAAAGCTGGCGGCTGAACTCTGGCACGCGAAAGACGCGTTGTTCATCGTCAACGGCACAACCTGCGCGATTCACGCAATGATTCTGGCAGCGCTTAAGCCAGGCGAGCTGGTTTTCGTCCCGCGAAATTCACACCGCGCCATTACGTCCGCGCTGATTTTATCCGGCGCCGTCCCAGTTTTCCTGCCGGTAGAATTTTCGCCCGCGCTCAAAATCCCGCTGAACCTGACAGTTGAAACGCTCCGCCGCGCCATAAAAAAATTTCCAACGGCCAGGGCGCTGATTTTAACTTCGCCGAACTACTACGGCGTAGCGGCGAACCTGCCGGAAATTTCAGCGCTGGTGCACGCGGCGGGAATGTTACTGCTGGTCGACGAGGCGCACGGCGCGCACCTGCAGTTTTCGCAGGAACTGCCGCCCTCAGCAATGGACGCGGACGCGGATTTGTCGGCGCAGTCCACGCACAAACTTTTGGGCTCGCTTACTCAAACTTCAATGCTGCTGGTGAAAAATTTCGACGCGGAAAAAGTTCGGCGCGCCGCCAGCTTACTGCAGACAACCAGCCCGAATTATTTACTGCTAGCCTCGCTCGACGTCGCCCGCCTGCAAATGGCTCAGCTCGGCGCAGAAAAAATTTCAGCGGCGGTTGAACTCTCACGGCTCCTTCGCGCAGGAATAAACTCGGTCGCCGGTCTTTCAACTTTCGACGCGGTAGAAAATTTCGCGCTGGACTTGACGAAAGTCACCGTCAACGTCGAACGGCTCGGCTTAACGGGAATGGACGCTGAAAAAATCCTGCGCCACGAACTCAAAATTCAGTGCGAACTCTCCGACGCCGCGAATTTATTATTTTTGCTGACGTACGCCGATAATCGCGCGACAGTTTCAAAGTTACTCGACGCGCTGAAGCGCTTAGCCGCGCGCCCAAAACTCCCGTGCACGTCAACAGGATTATCAAATTTGCCTGCCGAAATTACACTTGCAGCGGCGTCCCCGCGCGAAATATTTTTTGCACCGAGCAAAGCCGTGCCGCTGGCTCAAAGCGTCGGCGAAATCTGCGCAGAGGAAATCACTTTCTATCCGCCAGGCATTCCAGTTCTCAGCGCGGGCGAAAGAATCACGGCGGCGGTTATCGACTACATTCGCGAAACGAAAAGGCTCGGCGGCAGGATTATCGGCGCGGCGGACTCTCAGCTCAACACGATTAAAATTTTTGGAGGAATGCGCACATGACGGAAAAACTGCGGGCGCTGCTGTTCGACACGCGTTCGATTCAGCGCTACATTTATTTCGGCAACCTGCTCAAAACGAACATCGGCGCTTCGTATATCGTTGACCGCGTTTTTTATGACGTGCTGATTGGCGAGGTTCTGCGACGCTCATCAAAAAGTTAAACCGCGCGACGGCGGCGACGTTCGTTTTTATTCGCAGTAAACCGCTGTCAAGGCTGACGTTGCTAAAAAAGCCAACGATAATCCACGTGGACGGCAACAACATGGGCTTGAAGTTCCGCCAGTGCGAAAGTCTGAGCGACCGCCGTAAACTTTCGCGTGAGATTCGCCGCAAGACCGAAGGCGCCTTCGCTGAACTGCTGGCGAAAATTATTCAGTTCAAAGAAACCGGCGCGTTCGACAAACATTTGAAACTGGAAGGAAATTTCCTGCCGATAGGCCCGCTGATAATTGGCGGCGACGACGTAACGTTCCTGTGCACCGCGAATATGGCGCTGATGTTCACGAAATCGCTGATGGAATTTTTTGGCGCCGAAATCTGCTTGCCTGCACGACGCAACTGCATTGGACGATTGCGAGCAGTAAGGTGAAGGAACTGCGCGGGGTTTTGCAGCACGGCAGGGAAGACGCGGCGAAATTTTTGCAGCAGCTGAGGTATCAGAGGCAGAATTTGCCGGACGTGCCGGACTGGCGGGACTTTCTGAATGGCAAACTGTGGAGCGCGGGGAAAACGCCGTACGTCGACGCGATAGAGCTGATGGAATTTTACGTGCCGGAGGTGGCTGAAGAATGGCTGAAATTGCAGTGACGATTGAGACTTTGACGCCGATTCATCTGGGTTCGGGCAAGGCGGACGTGACGATTGACGCCGAAATTATTCATGACGCGCTGAGCTTTCCGTACTTCCCCGCCAAAAGGTTCAAGGGATTGCTCTACGATAACGACGCTGGTCAGGTTTTCAGCGTTCAGCTAATCGTCCACGATTTTTATATTAAGGGCTACGAGAAACTTCGCGTGGACTGGAGCTACCTTCAGAAAAATTTTCCGGAGCTTTTTGAGCTGACGGATATTCTGAACGCCTACACTTCGATTCGCTACCAGACGAAGCTGGAAGAAGGTTCCCTGCACAATATGCGTGTGCTGAATGCTGGCGCTGAAAAATATTTCCGCCGCCGGTACGAAACGAAATCGCGGGTTCGGGCGAATCAGCTGCCATTCAGAAGATTTGCCGAGCGTTGAAAAATTTCTGGCTGAGGAGGCGCGGTAATGCAAAGCGTAAAATTTTCTAAGGCGGCCTGAATTTCCTGCCCGCTAATCCCGAAATTTCCGGCGCGCGCTCAATCGTTCTGCCGCTATCCCTGCAAAAAGCCAAGGCGGGTACCAGCAACGAAAATGAAATTCAAGACCTGCTGACTGAGGAAAATCTTGGGTGCGGCTACAAATCCCTGCGCGGCTAAGGCACGGTTACCGGCGGCGTTCTGCAGGGCACGCTTTTCACGACTAAACCTGCGTGGAAGAAAAATTCCGGCGCGGCGGTTAAGATTCACTTCGAGATTCGCGCGGCGAAAGATTCAGAGGTTGGTCTGGCGCTGTTCCTGCTGCGGGATATCTGGCTGGGGCGCGTGGAGATTGGCGGCGGTTAAAGATTGGGGGGGGACGGCAAATGAGCGGTATGGATTTAGCGCGGAACGGTCTGGAACTTCGCGCGGGAAAAATAACCGCCTGCCGATTTACGACGAAATTTTCAAAGGTATCGACGATAGTTGCGTGGTTTGTCGCGGCGTTAATCTTCTCGACAGGAAAAACACTGGAATTTTGCATCGCGCTGAACTTTTGGAGCTCGTCGGTAAAGAAATTTTGCCAACTGACATCGATAAGCTGATTCCCTGCCACTACCTTTCCGACAAAAAGTCGGGCGTGGTTACGGCGTTCGGGCACGGGCAGTGTTTCCGCATTCCTTACGAAAAGGCGATTGGCGACCTCGTACCGGCGGCGCTGAAAAGTACTGACGTTGTGGATTTTGCTGACGCAGTTTTCGGGCGCGAAAAAGTCTGGGCGAGCCGCGTGCAGTTTGAAGACGCTGTGCCCGCTGGTGAAATTCACACGCTGACAAAATCTGCCGCGCAGATTCGCGGCTACAAAATGTACTGGCACTGCGAAACCGAAGACTGGCGCGCGTCTGAAGATGAAAAAAAACTTGACGCCGGTAAAACTCCAGATAAGCGCATGACGAAAGATTTGACGCCGCTGGCTAAGGGCGCGAAGTTTTGCAGACGATTCTGGACGTGGAGGACGTGGAAACGCGCGTGGAAGATTTAATTTTCAGCGTGCGGGAAATGTCGGCGGCGGTCGACAGGCAGCAGATACGCGAGCTGGCGGAAGAGCTGGATTTGCCGCAAAAAGAGGATGTTGCGCAATGACTGTAAATTGGAGCAAGCGCATAAACTCGGACATTGAGTATTACGTTCGCAAAAAGAAATACCGCAAGATTTTTGACGATTTGGAGCCGGTTCTGGAGGAGCTTGAAAAAGGTAAACTGGTCGACGATAAATTAGAGAGTCTCGGTTTGTCTGAAGGCACCGCCGCTTACAAAGTTAGAATTGCAAATTCTTCAGCTAATATTGCTAACATTATCGGCTGAAAATGCAGGCGGACAAAGTTGCGGTGCTTATCGACTCGCTGATTTTCGATTTAATGGAGCTGTTCCGGCAGCCGGTGATTGACAGGTTTGTTTTGAACGTGCTGAATCGGCGAATGGTTGCGCTGGAGGATTTCGAGAAGGCGGGGGAGGGCGTCCGGCTAAACTTCGAGGCGCGAAAGGTCTGGTGCAACCGCTACGAAGAGTACATGGCGCGGGCGTATAAGGAGTACGACGGCAAGAATACGCGGGACGTGATTTTGGCGCGTGTCAAGAAATTTGCCGAGTGCCTCAGGCGGTAAAAATTTCGCTTGCAATTTCGCGCGGGCGTAGCATACGCGCAGGAACTCATACTGCTTGCGGTTTTTGAGCTCCGATTGCGCGACTTTGTTATTGAGCATATCGACATAAATTTTCTGGCGGTTGAGCCACTTGCTTTCGGGCGCAGCTGAATCGTCGAAGAGCGGCGCAACTTCCTCGTGCGGGAGCTTGGCCCTGTAGACGCCCAGCGCCGTCATGAGCGAATCATTCGGCAATTTGCTGAGCTAGGGAAATAATCCTGTCGTAGTCGAGCAGGAAGTCAGCAAGGTCGCCGTAATAATTCTTTACAAAGTGCTGCTGCCAGCTGCGCCAGTCGCTGTTCGCCTCCGCCAAATCCTGCACGGCGGAGTTTCCTGGCATGAAAATTTTTCGCCCGACAATTTCTTCGGGGAGCCACTCGGTACAAAGCGTCATCGCCTGTTGCCAGAACTCTTTGCGCATACACCTGCGAATAATTTCAAAGCGCGTCGCCCCGCCGTGAATCAGCTCGCCGTACTCCGCCTCGATGGTCGCGAGAATCTTTGCGAAAAGCTCACTCTTCAAATCCCTGCTGCCCTTCGCGCGGAAAATCGCAATCTGCTCGCTGAGATTTTTCAAGTCGTCTTCAATGGTGCCGGTGCGGCAGATTTTAATTGCGTCGGGAAAATTTTTAGCGTAGTCGCTAACGGCGTCAGCAATTTCAGCTATCTGCAGGATATTTTTTTCGAGCGAATCGCCGTTGTCTTCGTAGACCAGCTCGCTGAATCTGTCGGCGAAGTGCGGGAACTCCCTGACGAGGCGCGCCGTGAATCTGGTAAGTTATCGGCGCCTTCAGGGGTTTAGGGTTGACGGTGCTCACGAACGACAGCATGATATTTTTTTTCCAATAAATTCACCTCGCCCTATTTTAGCATAAAAAAAACCGCCGCGCTTCAAGTCACGCAGCGGTCAAAAGTTTTGGCGGATTTTTATTTGTCCACTTTCCATTTGGCTAATCACTTCCTTTCAGTTCAAGACAGCTGTTAGAAAAATATCGGGGGTTTCGGGAACGGTATCATTTCAAGTTGCTGCCGGTTGAAATTACTTTGTGAGAATTATTCTGAGCAAAGTGCCGAGCATTGCTGTCACCTCCTTAACCTGAGTCCCGCCGTATTCTTTTTCTTCGAGATCCTTTCTGCTTTCCTCTCTTCCTGACCATGTGTGCCAATTATAACAAGCCGAAAAAAAGTGCACTTCAAAAATCCTGCGAAGTACACGCTGTCTAAAAATTTTCAGTAGCGGCGGAACCGGACGAAGCGGAAGACGGAAATTTTCTTCGACGAGCCGTCGGGGAGCGTAGTACGCGTTCGCTGGTTGCTGCCAGCACGGGAATATTTTTCTGCCTGAGCGCGGAAACCAGTGCGAAGGTGTAGTTGAACTCGCCCTGGCAGAGTACCGCCGCCCGCTACTCGGCGCTCCAGTTCGCTGACGCGTGATTGGTATCGTTGCGTTCAATCTTCAGGCGATACCATTATGCTGAGAAAATTTTCTACGAGCGAGGGCTCCGTGACGCTGAAAATTTTTTCGTCAATCATTTCGTAGAGCTTGAAGGCGTTCGGATATTTTTGAGCGATATTCACGGCGAATTTAAATTCTGGGAAATAATTTTTGGTGTCGTCGTTTGTCATTTCGGCAGTTATGAACTTGGAAATGCGGTCGAATCGATGGTAGTCCGGCGGCAGGGCTTCAAGTTCCTGTGAAAGCTTGTCGATAAGCGCGCGGATTGGACTAAGTTCCGGCGCGGACAGGTCAGAGAGTGCCGCAGAATTTTTCTTGAGCTCAGCGATTAATTCCAGCTGCTGGCGAAGGAGCGATTCATCTGCGCAGGAAACTTTCAGCTTTTCCAGCTGCGGGCCCACCACGCGTCGTAGTTGAATTTTTTTATTTCGGATAGCCTGCATTGCGTCATTTAATAATCAATTCGTAATCCTCGCTAATGCGCCCGATAAGCCGCGCCATGAGCGAATCCTGCGGGTTGGCTGAGCCTGGCTTGAAGTCGTGAATTGCGTCGTGGAGATCTTCGATAGCTTTTTTGAGCTGACCGTAGTGGCAGAGCTTAATTTCCTCAGCGAAATTTTTCATGGCGTTGACCAGCTTTTTCAGCGCGGGCGAAAGATTTTTGCTTTTGTAATATTCATCGAGGGTCTTGACGCTACCGAACTGAACAAATTCTTCGACGCCGGCGCTGGTGAATTTTTTCAGTCGCTCGGTGAAGTATTCGAGGGAAGTTTTGCCGTTGACGACGGGATTTTCGCGGACTCTCTTAGACGCTAAAATAAAAATTTCGTCGAGAGCGGTGCCGTTCTGCAGAATGTTTTTCAT
>CAJOGX010000014.1 GCA_905234175.1 uncultured Selenomonadaceae bacterium
GAACGTTCGAGCCGCATTTTGAGTTCAGCTGGCATTTCAACTTTCGGCGCGTCT
This sequence comes from uncultured Selenomonadaceae bacterium, assembly GCA_905234175.1. Lineage (GTDB taxonomy): Bacteria > Bacillota > Negativicutes > Selenomonadales > Selenomonadaceae > Quinella. The sequence continues at coordinate 55 of CAJOGX010000014.1, forward strand.
GGGTGAAGCAGCCACGTTGCGGCGGAATGCGTCTCAGTGATTTTGAACATTGGCGGTTCGGCAAGCTCGTCGATTTTCATTGCGAACTGGTTGCGCGCGGCGAAGGCGTCGCCTTTTGGTTCGTGCAGAAGATTCGGCGGGCTGCCTGGGATTGAATATAATCGGTCGTCGTCGGTTTCCAAGTCCGGCATTGCTGATAAAAGTCCCCACGTGTATGGATGGCGCGGGTCGTAGAAAATTTCGTCGACGGTGCCGGTCTCGATAATTTTTCCGGCGTACATGACGTTGACGAAATCCGCAACCTTCGCAACAACGCCCAAATCGTGCGTGATGTAAATTACCGACAAGCCCATTTTTTTCTGAATGTCGCTGATTAAATCCAGAATGCGCGCCTGAATCGTCACGTCAAGCGCAGTTGTCGGCTCGTCGCAGATTAAAATTTTCGGCTCGCAGGAAAGGGCAATGGCGATAACTACGCGCTGGCGCATACCGCCTGAAAGCTGGTGCGGATAATTTTTCATTCGCCTTTCCGCGTCAACGATACCGACCAAATTCATCAGCTCGACAGCCTTAGCGTCGGCGTCCGCCCTGGAAATTTGCGTGTGCAGGAGCATACCTTCAGTAATCTGCGCGCCAATCGTCATCGTCGGATCTAAACTCGTCATTGGATCCTGAAAAACCATGGCGATTTGCTGCCCGTTAATTTTCTGGCGCAAATCTTTTTTCGTCATAGTCAGCAGGTCGACACCGTTGTAAATAATTTTCCCGCTGTTGATAACGCTGTTGCTGTCCAAAAGACCGGCGACGGCCTTCATGGTGACTGATTTGCCGGAGCCGCTCTCGCCAACCAGCGCGACAGTTTTGCCCTTCGGTAAGACCAAATCGACGCCACGAATCGCGTGAATTTTTCCGGCGTTCGTCTTAAAAGTTATGTCGAGATTTTCAATCGTCAAAATGTTATCCATCACATGTCCTCAAGCTTCGGCGCCAGCGCTTCTCTGAACCCGTCGCCAATCAAATTGAATCCCAGCATTAAAATCGCCAGCACGGTTATCGGCGGCAGGATTTGATAAGGCAGAATCGTGATATTGTTGAACCCCGCCTCGATTAGCGAGCCAACTGAGCACTGCGGCAGGACTATTCCTACGCCGACGAATGACAGAAACGCTTCCGTGAAAATCGCCACGGGGATTGAGAACATGACCTGCGTGATTACCGGCCCGATTGTGTTCGGCAGAATCTGCTTAAAAATTATGTGGAAACTGCCAGCGCCGAGCGTCCGGCTCGCCAGAACGTATTCGCGTTCCTTGAGCTTGAGACATTCCGCGCGCGCGATTTTGCTCATGCCAATCCATTCGGTTATCAGCAGCGACGCGATAACTAAGCCAATGCCCTTGTCCATGAAAATCGCCAGAATCGAAATGATAACCAGCGTCGGGATTGAGCCGGCAATTTCGATGAACCGCTGTAAAACGTTATCGACGCGGCCGCCGAAAAAGCCAGAGATTAGCCCGTAGCTCGTGCCAATTATCATGTCGATAAAAATCGTGACGAAGGCGATAATCAGCGAAACGCGAGCGCCCTGCCAGGTACGCGTCCACAAATCGCGCCCAAGGTCGTCAGTGCCGAAAATAAAAGTTTTGTCCGCGAAGTAGCCTTCACCCTCACCGGCGAACTGCGGCGACAAACTTTTAGCGACAACTTCCCTGCCAGCCGCGTCCGTTACAGAAACAATTTCGTCGTAGGCGTAGGAACTGAAAACCGGCGCGAAAATCGCAAAGAGAATTATCACGCTGACGAGAACCACGCCCGTCATAGCGAATTTGTTCCGCGCGAAATGAATCGCAACGCCTTTCCAGTAGCCCTGCGACGCGAAATTTTTATCAACGTTAATATCCCGCTCGGTGATAAATTCAAAATCGCCTTCGCGCGGCGTGTAAACTTTTTCCAACGCTACGCCGCCTCCTTCGCCGAAAGTCTGATACGCGGGTCGATTATCCCGTACAAAATATCCAGCAGCAGCATGACGCCGATATACAGCGACGAGAAAACTATTCCCAGCGCCAGAACGTAATTGTAGTCTACGCCCTCGCCGGCTATCGCGTCAACCATGAGCTTTCCTACGCCGTTGACGCCGTAAATTTTTTCCATGACCATCGCGCCCGTCAGCAAGTCCACAACCAGCGGCGCGATAACCGTCACGACAGGTATCAGCGCGTTCCTCAGCACGTGCCGCCGCATTAGTTCAAAGCCCTGCAGGCCCTTCGACTCCGCCAGCTTCACGTAGTCGCTGTTCAAAACTTCAACCATTTCGTTTCGCGTGAACCGCGCCACCGTTGAAATCGTGAACAGGCTCAAAGACAGCGCCGGCATTATCGACGAGAACAGAAACCGCGACGGGTCGAAAAAGTACGGGAAGAACGGAATTTTGTACGCGAAAAAGTACTGCAGGAAAATCATGAACACGTACGACGGAATACACACGCCGAGGATTGAAAGTACCGTACACAGCCCGTCGAGGAACTTTCCGCGATTCAGCGCCGCTACAATTCCCGTCAGCAGACCAACCGCCGTCCCGAAAAATATCGACAGCACACCAATTTTGAACGAGTTTTCAAGACACGCCAGCAGGATTGGTTTTATCGGCGCGCCGTTATAGAGCGAAGTCCCGTTGCCGAAATTTCCGCTCAAAAGCATTCGCATATAGTCCGCGAACTGCACCAGAATCGGCTTATCGAGCCCCAATTCCGCGCGCTTCTGCAAAATCATTTCCGCGCTCATTCGCTCGACCGGAAACGGGTTCCCTGGCATGATTCGTATCAGCACGAACAGCACGAAAATTATCACGAACAGCGTCACCGCCGCCAGCAAAATTCGTTTCGCTATGTATTTCGTCACGAGAAATTCCAACTTCCTATTTTATTGTAGCAAATTTGAAAACGCGCGGCAGATTCAGCGCGTGGAACTCTATCCCCCGCACGCCGTCCGCTAACAAAATTGTCTGGTTTACAAAGTACAGCGGAGCGATAGCCGCTTCCCGCATAACAATTCCTTCCGCCTCGTGCAGCGCCGCCCAATAATCGTCGTAGTTCCAATAATCGCCGCTCATGCAGTCGCTGATAATTTCGTCGTAGCGCGCGTTGCTCCAAAGTCCAAAATTATTCGCGTTGCCGGTCTGCCAGAGCGTCAGGTAAGTCGTCGGGTCAGCGTAATCCGGCCGCCACGCGTCAAGCACAATATCAAATCTTTGCTTTTTGGATTTGTCAAGGCGCTCGGCTGTCGTCATCGGCTGAAGATTTATCGTGACGCCAGGCAGATTCGCTTCCAGCTGAGCTTTGAGCGCCTGCGCGACTTTGACAAGAGTAGTACCGGCGTCGTTCGAGTAGAGCAGACCAAGTTCAAAAGTTTTCGCGCCGAGTTCAGCCTTCGCCAGATCAAGGTAACCGCGCGCCTTTTTAACATCGTAGCCGACGTACTCAGCGAATTTGTTCTGGTCGGCGGAAAAATCTTCGTCATTGTACCTGTTGAAAGCGAAATTCGGGCGGACGGCGGTATAAGCGGGCTGCGAGCCGTCCATAACGTAATCGTTGACGAGAGTTTCGCGGTCGACAGCGTGAGTTATCGCCAGCCGCAGATTCTGATTCGCCAGATTTTCATTTCGGGTATTGAACACCAGAAAATTCATGTGCCCGACGTTGACGGTTCTGAGATTTTTTGCCAGCGATTCGTCGTCGCGAATATTTTTTGCGTGGTCGCCGTCAATCTTTACAAGTTTGAGCGTGCCGTTTTTGAAGGCGGTCAGCGCGTCGTCCGGCGAAGTTACAACCTGATAGGCGAGCCCGTCAAGGTGAACGCTGGCGGCGTCCCAGTAATTTTTATTTTTCCTCAGCCGGATATTCGCGGCGCCTGGCTTATAATCTTCGAGCGTGAAGGCGCTGTTCGACAGGAAAGTTTCCGGCGTCGTTGCGTAAGTTCTGGCGGCGAGGCTGCTGAAAAATTTTTCATTGACTGGGTAGAAAATATGCAAAGGCATCAGCGACAGGAAAAACGGCACGGGCTCTTCGAGTTCAACCACGAGCGTTTTGGAATCTGGCGCGCTGACGCCCAAAGTTACCGGCGCTGCCTTTCGGCTGATAATCGCGGCGGCATTTTTTACGCGTCCAATGTCGCTGAACATATAAGCGTACTCGTTGGCGTCCGCGCAGACTCTCCGCCACGCAAATACAAAATCCTCAGCCGTCACGTCGTCGCCGTTCGACCATTTTGCGTCGCGCAGGTGGAAAGTGTAAATTTTGCCGTCCTCGGAAATATCGTAGCTGTCAGCGAGCGCCGGAATAATTTTATCGTTTCTGTCCTGCCGCAGGAGCCCTTCGACGCAATTCCCCAGCACTTCCATCGACGTGGTATCCATAATGTAATCGTTGTCCAGCGAAATAACTGAACGCTCAAGCATGACCGGCAGATAATCGCCGCCGCCTGGTTTTTCTTCGCCGCAGCCTGCCGCCGTGAAAAGTACCAGTGCGAGCAGGACTATCCAAAGTTTCCGCATTCGCCGCGCCTCAGTTCATTTTTGCATTTTTGAAGACGCGTTCGAGAGCCACGGAATGAAATTCGACGCCGGTGACGTGAGGAGAAATTAAAAGAGCGCTGGCGTTGGTGTAGAGCGGGGCGATAACGGCGTTGTCGAGCAGAATTTTTTCAGCGTCGTACATTGCGTTCCAGCGGGCGTCGTAGTCGCCGGCCAGCGCGCCGGTCGTGCAGTCAGCGATAATTTTATCGTAGGCGGCGTTGCTCCAGTGCTCAGCAATTTCGCAGCCCTCGGTTGTCCACAGGTTGAAAAAGCTCATTGGATCGTTGTAGTCGGGCGCCCAGTTCGTCAGCGCAATGTCGTAGTTATTCGAGGTGACGTTTGTCAGGTACTCGGCTTTCGGCATCGGCTGAAGGTTAATCGTGACGCCGTGCAGATTCGCTTCGACTTGAGATTTAATCGCCTGCGCGACTTTTACAACGGTATCGCCGCCGTCGTTGGCGTAAATCATATTCAGCGCGAAACTGTCGGTGCCGAGTTCAGCTTTGGCGTTGTCCAGAAAATTTCTCGCGCGTTCAATGTCGAAGCCGATAACGTCAGCGAACTGATTCTGGTTGGCGGCGAAGTAGGCGCCGGTTTTAGCGTTGGGCGCGAAGTCCAGCGGAACGGCGGTGTAAGTCGCGCGGGAGCCGTTCATTACGTAGTTGCCGACGAGAGATTCGCGGTCGATTGCGTTGGAAATTGCAAGGCGGAGATTGGCGTTTGAGAGCGCGCCGGCGTGATGATTTTTAGGATCCTGGTTAAACGAAAGGTACTGCAAAAGGCCGGTAGAGATAATCTTCAAGTCCTTTGAAAGTTCGGCGTCTTCCTGCGTGTGCTTAACCTGATTGCCGCTGATTTGCGCGAGGTTGAGCGTGCCGTTTTTGAAGGCGGTCAGCGCGTTGTCGGAGGAAGTCACAACCTGATATTGGAAATTTTCCAGCGCGACATTTTCAGCGTTCCAGTAGGATTCATTTTTTTCGAGCTGAATGTTGGCGGTGCCAGGCAGGTAGCCGGTCAGCCTGAAGGCGCCGTTCGAGAGGAAAGTTTCGGGCGTCGTGCCGTAAGTTCCGGCGTCGAGGCTGCTGTAAAATTTTTCGTTGATTGGATAAAACGTCGGGAAGACCATGAGCGACGGGAAAAAGATAACCGGCGCTTCGAGTTCAACAACGAGAGTTTTGGCGTCCGGCGCAGATACGCCAAGCGTTGCGGGGTCGGCGCCCTTCGTCACGGCGTCAGCGTTTTTTATACAGGCGGCGGTGTTGCCGAAAATGTAGGCGTACTCATTCGCCAGCTGACAGTGACGGCGCCACGCGAACACGAAATCTTCAGCGGTTACGTCGTCGCCGTTCGCCCATTTTGCGTCGCGCAGTTTGAAGGTGTAAGTTTTGCCGTCGTCAGAAATGGTGTAGCTTTCAGCGAGCGCGGGGACAGGGTTGCCCTTCGCGTCGAACTGTGTCAGACCGTCGATGCAGTCCGCAATAACTTCAAACGAAGCCAGATCCGTCGCCTGCGCACTGTCCAGCGATACGACGTTGGAGCCGAGCATTACGCTAAGTTTGCCGCTGTCCGAGCCGCCGCCTCCGCAGCCCGTCAGCATTAGCGTCGCCGTCATTAAAATCAGCGCGAAAAATTTTTTCATCTTGATTCTCCTTTAAAAAAATGTTGGTAGTCCAGCGCGTCATCCCAGCAGTTGCCGCCCCACTTAAAGCCGCGTTCGGCGAAAAGTCTGTGGCACAAATCGCCCTCGACAATTTTGTACGGGAAATTTTTTGTACGGTCTTCAAACTCGACTCCGTTGGCGGGCTCAATGCTCTTGACGCCGTTCACGAATTTTATGTAGGGATTGTAGCGCGGGTTAATGTCGACCGCCATGCCGTAGCCGTGCCGCGAAATTCTCGTGGTGTGAGAAACCAGCCGGTAATTGAAGCACGAAGAATTATTGTCGCGCATGGAAAGTTCGTCGTCGGCGTCGTACTCATCAATCAGCCGGATTTTTTCAATAGGATAAGCCGCCGCATAGAGCGCACTGAAAATTTCAATCAGCTCGCCAGCAATTTCGGCGTTGCAAATCATTTCGCCGGTCAAAACTTTTCCGTCCAAATCCCTGTGCAGAAGTTTCAGGCAGCGTAAATCTTCGCGCGGAACCGTACAATCTTTCCTGTAAGACTTGCCGTAAATCCTGGCGAAAATCTCGTCGCTAATCTCGAAAATGCCAAAACCGTCGTTCAATGAACTCAACCCCCGTGAAAAATTTCTGATATAATATCAGCTGGCAAAAATAAAATCAAGGAGAGTGTTGAAATGGTTGCCGGAACCGGCGTGATTGTCTACCGAAACGGCGCGGAAGTCTACGCGGATTTTTTCGGCGTACGCAGCGTCAAAAAAAATAAGCCCGTCACCCGCGCGACTCGATTCAGAGCCGCCTCGGCGAGCAAGCTTTTTGTAATTTTTACGGTCATGCAGCTGGCTGAGCGCGGCGAAATTAACCTTAACGCGGACGCCAGCGAATATCTTGGTTTTAAAATTCGCGCTGAAAAAATTACCGTGAGAATGTTAGCCAGCCACACTTCGAGCCTGCGCGACGGGAAAATTTACAGCATTCCGCCGAGTTACAGCGTCGAAGAATTTTTCAGACCGGACGGGAAATTTTTTGAAGGCGGCGCGCATTTTGGCGGCTGGGAGTTCTGCTACAGCAATTTGAACTACGGGCTTCTGGGAACGATTATCGAGGCGGTGACCGGCGTCCGCTTTGACGTTTACCAGCGCGAAAATATTTTGAGCCAGCTTGACATTCGCGCGGAGTACGTCGTTGGAAATTTGGGCGCGGGCGAATTTGAAAATCTCGGCGCGCTTTACCTGAACGGCAGGGCAACCGACGACTTCGACGCTCAGCCGGAACGTGACACAATCGCTCTGCAAAATCCCTACGCGGAAAATTTCAGCGGCGTTTACAGTCTGAAAAATTATCGCGCGGGCACCAACGCCACGATTTTTTCTCCGCAGGGCGGCCTTAGAATTTCTTTCGAGGAACTTACACACGCGCTGGAAATGCTGATTGGCGGCGGAAAATTTCGCGGGCGGCAGATTCTCAAAGCTGAGTCCGTGGCTGAAATTTTCAAATCGAACTGGATTTACGACGGCGCGAACGGCGATACCTGCGGCGGCGAAATGCTCAACTACGGGCTGGGCAGCTACAAAATCGCTGGCGGCTACGCGGGGCACGCGGGAGAGGCTTTCGGTATGCTCAGCGGGATTTTTTTCAAAGGCGGCAGCGGCTTCGTCTACATGATGAACGGCGAAGATTTTGCGCTGGAAACTGCGCTGAGGAATTTCGCGCGCGGTTTAGCGGAGTAAGTCAATCTTTTCAATTTCGTAGCCGTGAGCGTGCAGGGATTTAACCACGCGGTCAATGTGTTCGTGGTTGTTGGTTTCGATTGTGACGCCGAGCAAAACTTTCTTGAAACTGTTGGTGACAAGCGCCTGATTGTGGTCGAGCTTGACGACGTTGGCGTTTTCCTCGGACAGAATCCGCGCGATGTTCAAAAGTTCGCCAGGCTTATCGGGGAGCTGGACAGCGAAGGAAAAAATTCTGCCGCGCGCGATAAGAGCCTTATCAATCAGACCGGAAAGCGTGGAAATGTCGATATTGCCGCCGCTGACAATCGCCACAACTTTTTTGCCGTGGAAATTTAATTTGCTCAGCGCGGCGAGAGACAAAACTCCGGCGCCTTCAGCAATGAGCTTGTGTTTTTCGATAAGGCTGAGCAGGGCGCTCATGATTTCCATTTCGTTGACGGTGATAATTTCGTCGAGGTATTTTTTGCAGAAAGCGAAGGTGAGCGTGCCGGCGGTCTTGACTGCGCAGCCATCGGCGACGGTATCAGCGCTGTTGAGCGTGACGAGTTCACCGGCGTCAAGGGCGGCCTTCATGCAGGCGGCGTTTTCGGGCTCGACGCCAATAACTTTGACGTGCGGGCTGACGACTTTGGTGGCGAGGGCGACGCCGCTGGCAAATCCTCCGCCGCCAATCGGAACCAAAATCGCGTCAACGTCTTTGAGCTCGTTAATAATTTCGAGAGCGGTTGTTCCCTGCCCCAGCAAAACTTCGCGGTCGTTGAACGGGTGAACGTAAACGTAGCCGTGAGCTTTCTGGAGTTCGAGGCTGTGGGCGTAGGCGTCGTCGAAACTGTCGCCGTGCAAAATGACTTCCGCGCCGTAAGCTCTGGTTGCCTCGACTTTGAGAATCGGGGTGGTCGCCGGCATGCAGATAACCGCCTTGACGCCGAGTTTCTGGGCGGCGAACGCAATGCCCTGCGCGTGGTTACCGGCTGACGAAGTTATAACGCCGCGCGATTTTTCCTCGTCGGTGAGCTGGCTGATTTTGTTGTAGGCGCCGCGAAGTTTGAAAGCGCCGGTGTGCTGCATATTTTCCGGCTTGAGAAAAATTTCGTTGCCGCTGAGTTCGCTGAAAAAGTCGCTGGCAATCAGCCGCGTTTTCTTAACGATACCGGCAAGCTGTTTATCTGCGCGGTAAACGTCGGCGATAGTCGTAGCCTCAACGATTTTGTTCACGTCGTCCGGCGCAAAAGTTTTTTCGTTTTCGTCCAAAATAAATTTACCTCCCAATAAAAAATACCGCGAAGCTGCGGTAAAAAAATACTTAAACAAAATAAACTTTAAAAATCCTGGTTGTATTCGAGCGCCTTGCCGGTGCCGACAGCGACGCAGCTCATAGGGTCATCGGCGACGACGGTTGGAATGTGGGTTTCGCGGCGAATAATTTCGTCGAGCCCGTACAGAAGTGCGCCGCCGCCGGTTAAAATAATTCCTCTATCAAAAATATCAGCAGAAAGTTCGGGCGGCGTAACGTCCAGCACGCGAAGGACGCAGCTTACGATACTGTCGACGGATTCGCGCAGGGCTTCGGCAATTTCGTCGGAAGTGACGGTGATATTTTTCGGCATACCGCTGACGATGTCGCGCCCGCGAACTTCCATATCCAGATTCCGCGCGCCCCTGTAGGCGGCGCCAATCGTCGTCTTGATATTTTCGGCGGTGCGCTCGCCAATCAGCAGGTTGTATTCGCGCTTGATGAAAGATTCAATGTCGCTGTCCATTTTGTTGCCGGCAATGCGCAGGCTTTCGCCGTTGACGATACCGCCGAGGGAAATAACCGCCACGTCGCAGGTGCCGCCGCCAATGTCAACAATCATGGTCCCGACCGGCTCGGCAATGTCAACGCCAGCGCCCAGCGCCGCCGCGATTGGTTCTTCAATGAGTTCAGCCCGTTTAGCGCCAGCCTGTTCCGCCGCTTCCTGTACCGCGCGACGTTCGACGCCGGAAATTCCGCTCGGCACGCAAATCATAAGGCGCGGCCGGAATAAAAGTGAGCGCCCGACAACTTTGTCAAGAAAGTGGCGTATCATAGATTCAGTCATATCGTAATCGGCGATAACTCCGTCGCGCAGCGGGCGAATCGCTACGATATTCCCTGGCGTCCTGCCAATCATTTCGCGCGCCTCCTCGCCAATCGCCAGCACTTCGTCCGTGTTCCTGTCAATGGCAACGACCGACGGTTCGCGCAGGATTATTCCCCTGCCCTTGACGTAAACCAGAACATTCGCGGTTCCCAAATCTATCCCGACACTCGTTGACATTCCAAACAAAGTCAAAACTCCTCTCGGAAAAAAGTTCAAGGGATTTCAGCACGCTTCCCGCGCATTTACAAGTTACTGACTGTTACGCGTCAGCGGCTCACTCAAGTCCATGTGCCCGGCGAGCGTTTCAATTTCTTCGCCGTCAATCAGAATTCGCACGCGCTTAATTTCGGGAAATTCGGTGAGCGTATCGACCAGCGACATGACCAGAAGTTCCTCGCCGGTTGAGCCGCCAACGAAGTAGCGCTGGAGCGTTTCGCTGAAGTCTACGTAAGCCGTGCCGTTCTCGACGGTGACGCTGTTGAGTTTGGCGCCGCGCGGGAAAATGCTGGTGAGCTCGACTTCCTTAGGATTAGCCATGATGATTTTAACGGCGTCTTCGTACTTCTGATTTTCGCTGGTGATTCTGATTCTGCGCTTGACTGCGACGAGGTTAATTCCGGCGTCGTCAGGGAAATAAACTTTGATGTCGATATTGCGTTCGCGGGGCGTGGAAGTTGCGGGATCGGTGGCTGGCAGCGGCGGCTCGTTTGAAGGCGGAGGGAGCGGCGCGTCCAGCGGAATGATTGGGGTTTCAAATTTCGATTTAGTTTCTGGCGGCGTTGGCGTTTCGGTCGCAGCGGACTGCGTTTTGGGCTCTACAGGTTCGGGCGTCTGCTGATTGCAGCCGAAAATAAGCAGCGTGAATGCGAACAGCGCCAGTATAAAAAATTTTCTAACCAAATCTGATGAGACCTCCTTTTTAGTTCATGAAAAATTTTTTGACGGCGGTAGCGATTGCGCCGGCGACTTTTTTCTGGTACTTTTCGTCGCCCAGAAGTTTTTCCTCTTCGGGGTTGGTGATAAACGCCAGCTCAATCAGTGAGGCGGGGCACTTACTGCGCTTTATGACGTAAAAGTTAGCCGCCTTGACGCCGCGATTGGTGAGCCCGCCGAATTTCGCAAGCTCATCGTTGAGGAGTTTCGCGAGGCGCTGACCTTCAACGCTGGCGCCGTAGTGGTAAGTTTCCATGCCGTGGGATTTGGGGTTGGAAAAGGCGTTGCAGTGAATGCTGATAAAAAGATTTGCCTGCGGCGGAGTTTTGTTGACGCGAGCCTGAAGTTCGCCGACGTTCGAGGCGCCGCGTCCGGCAACGTCAACGTCCGTCCTGCGCGTCATGACAACTTTGAACTTTTGTTTCTTGAGAATTTTTTCAGTCTCCAGCGCGACGGCAAGGGTGACTTCCTTTTCAGTAAGACCCGTTGGACCGACAGCGCCGGAATCTGAGCCGCCGTGCCCCGCGTCGATAACTATAACTTTATCGCCAGGCTTGAAGTGCGGGGTTTCCTCTTCGTCGTAGTCAATTTTTCTGAGCGCGGTTTTGTCAATGTCGACGATAACTTTTGCGGCGGAATTATCAGCGCGGTTGCCTGGCTCGACAGAAATTTTGCAGGCGTTTTCGTCGAGGGCGTCAGCCAAAATGAGCCGGACGCGCGTGTTAGTTTTATCTGCCTCCTTGACGGTGATTTTCCTGACGAAGTCGATGTCGTCAATTTTCGTGCCGGAAATTCGGCTGATTCTGCCTGGCGTGGTATTTTTCAGCAAGATAGAAAAAATGTTGCCGGTGATTCGCGTTGAAATGCTGTCCATTTTCAATTCGCCGTCGTAGGAAATTTCGAGGCGCAGGATATTTCCGGCGGTTTCGTAGGCGCTAATGCCGGTGATTTCCGCCTTAGACTTAGCCGCCGCCGTGCCGAAAATCGACAGCGCGAAGATGAGCAGGACGCTCAGACTGCTTAAAAATTTTCTGGTCAATATCGTCACTCCAATTCTTCTAAAAGTTGGCGCGCCTCGTCGAGGGCGGCGTTAGTTTTATTTTCGTCGCGGAAAATTTTCAGCGTGAAGGTATCGCCTTCGGGCAGGAAATTTGCTGGCAGGTAAATTTTTTCGCCGTCGATAATCAGCGCCGCGTCGCCGTCGTCGTCGATACTTTCAAGGCTGGCGGTTAAAATCTGGCTGTCGGAAGTTTCACCGGCGGAAATTTCGAGCGTGAGATAGTCGCCGTCGATGGCGCCTTCGGGTAAAAATTTTTCAGGTAGTCCGAGTTCGCCGGAATATTCGTCGCCGCCCTCGTCGATTAGCAGAACGCCTTCCCTGCTGCCGTCGTCAAGTTCCTCCAGCCGGTCGAGGTACAAACTTATTTCTTTGATTTTTTCTTCTGCGCTATCCATTCTTCTACCCAATCCTCCTTAATTTCTGGCGTGACGGAAATATTTTTGCCGTCGGTGACAATCGTGACGGTGCCGTTTTTCCAGCTCCAGAAAATATTTTTGCTGGCAATGCCGTTGTTCAGGTAAGCTTCGAGCGGCTCAAGGTGCGGGTGACCGTAAGTGTTGCCGCCGCGCTTTTCGGTCGGCTCACCGGCTGAAATTACGACGTACTCAGGATTCATCAGCCGCAGAAAATCTACGCTGGACGCATTCGACGGGTCGAGGCTGGTACGAGAACCGTGGTGGCCGGATTTCAGCACGCGGCTTTTAAGATTTTGCAGATTGTCCCTGCTGCTTGAAAGAATTGCGACTTCCTCAGAAATTTCAGCGTCGCCGGTAAACATCATCGTAAAATCTTTGTAGACGAGCCGCCCGACGATTGATTCATTATTCGGGTCAGTTTGCTGCCTGCCGGAATTTACCGCGTCGACCACAGATTTATCCGGCGCGAGAACTTCAAACTTCACGCCGTCGCCGAAGTCCAGAACGTCGCCGGTAACGAGCGTGCCGTGTTTAATTTTGCCGCCACTGTCCTTAATCAGCTTCATGTAGTTCAGGTAGAGCTTGCCGGTCGCCGCAACGCCGTTGTCGTAAATTTCCTTAACGGTGTACTTGCTTTCCTTGAGCAGTTTCTCAACGCCGCCGATATGATCCGCGTGCGGGTGAGTCAGAATAATTTTGTCGAAGGTCGTGACGCCGGCTTTGTCGAGTTCCTTAACGAGTTTGGAACGCTCGTCCTGGTCGCTGGTGTCGATAAGAATGTTTTGGGATTTGGTCTGAATAAGCAGCGCGTCGCCCTGTCCGACGTTTAGCATGGTAACTTTCAAATCCTCGCTGGCGGGTTTAGCCGAGGCCGGCGGAGCGTTTTCAGCAGCGGCGCCCCCAGAATTTCCGCCGCCAGTTTTTCCGCCGCAGCCGCTCAGTACGAACGTCAGCAAGAGCAACGCTACTAAAATAAATTTGTTTTTCATAAAATCACTCCTCCAGAATGTAACGCTCAATGCCAACAGCAACGCCGTCCTCGAAAACGCTGGGCACGACGAATTTCGCAACGCGCCTGAGTTCGTCCCTGCCTGTGCCCATGGCGAAGCCGGTGCCGACGGTTTGAATCATTTCAATATCGTTGTGGCCGTCGCCGAACGCGCAGGAATTTTCCACGGCAATTCCAAAGTGTTCCAGCACGCGCAGAATCCCCGTCGCCTTTGAAACTTTGTCGGAATAAATTTCGGTTGTCTTGAAGTGGAACGGGTCAGCCCAGCCGGTAACGCCAGGCGTCGCGAGAATTTTTTTGTACACGGCGTCGAGATTTTCAGCGTCCTTGCGCGCAGTCACGCATTCGATTTTACTGACGGAAATTTTGTTGAAGTCAAATTCGCGGACGAACCTGGAATAATCCGCGCCAACCTTTTTGAAAAACTCGTCGCAGACTTTGAAGTCGCGCGGGCAATAAACTTCGGGATAACTCTCCAGAAAATATTCGATGCGCTCGGCCGCCGCGTATTCGCAGATTTTTTTAACGCTGTCCATATCCAAATCCTGCCGGAAAATGACTTCGCCGCCGATTAAAACCAGCGCGCCGTTGTTCAAAACAAAGCCGTCGAAGCCGAAGTTCAAAAGTTCGTCGTAAATGAAGCCGAACGGTCTGCCCGTCGCTATGAAAATTTTGTGCCCAGCCGCCTGCAACTTTTTCATCGCGGACTTAACGCGCGGCGTCATGCTCAAAATTCCCTGTTCCCGCGCCAGAATCGTCCCGTCAATGTCGAAAAATACCGCCTTAGCCATTTTTACCTCCGCCGTTCTTGTAAATTATATAGAGTCTGACGCCGAGCATTATGAACCAGAGCCCGAACGACGCCAGATAAATTTTGTTCATGAAAGTCAGATTTGCGTAGTCCATGCGCCAAAACATGAATACCGCCAGTGCCAAAATCAGCCAGTCAAGCAGATTTAATGATTTTTTCAGAAACGAAATCAAGTTCACCACATCCCTAGCTTACATTATAACTTCTAATGTTAATATTTCAATAGAAAAATTTCTCGCGGCGGAAAAAAATCTGCTATAATTGGAAAAAATTTTTTAGGAGGCGCCCAAACTTTGCAGAACAAAATTAAAGCGAATCTGACGCTGGCGGCCTGCGCGATATGCGCGGCTGGAACTTTGCCCTCGGTCAATCCCAGCGGCGGAATTTTTCTGGGCTTGCTGAATCACGGGTTCATTGCGGCGACGATTGGCGGGCTGGCGGACTGGTTCGCGGTAACCGCGCTCTTTCGCAAGCCGCTCGGAATTTCCTACCGCACAGAAATTCTAAAGCGCAACCGCCAGCACATTTCCGACGCCATTGTTGAATTTGTCAGCGACGATTTGCTGAAGACCGAAAATATCATGGACACCGTGCGCGAAGAGAATACCGCCAGCCTGCTCATAGATTTTTTTGAGAACTACAGCGGGCGCGACAAAACTAAAACGCTCGTCCGAGAAATTCTGGCGGAACTTTTTATGAATCTTGACAGCGAAAAAATTTCCCGTTCAATCGCGCCGATCGTCGAGGGCGAAATTAAAAACTTCGACGCGCAGAAAATCATTGCCGCCGCCGTCAAGGTTACCACTGACGATAAGCACGCGCGCCGGATTTTGACTGCGCTTTTTGAAACCGCGCGGAAAATTATCAAGTCTAAGCACATGCAGGACGCTATTTTTGAAAAAATCGTCGAGCTCCGGCAGGCTTACGAAGGCGACTCCGCCGGCCGCGCGCTGGTACTCGCCAGCATGAATCTCACCGACGAAAAAATTTTGTCAATCTTGAATGAGAACGTCGAAGAAAAAATTTCCACCGCCGTTGACGCGCTCAAGCCCAGCCGGATTTTCGACGCTAAGAAAGATAAGGTCGCGCAGGATTTAATTGGCACGTTCAACAGGACGCTCAAAAATGCAACCGCGCAGATTGACGCTGAGAAATTTCAGGCGGAGTTTCAAAAGTTATTCAGCGGGAAAATCGACACGGCGGGCTACGTTAAAAGGTGGCTCGACAAAAATGTTAAGGGCGAAAGTATCTGGCGCGAAAGCGTTGACGCGCTGGTTGACAGGAAAATTGACGAGTTCATTGGCGACGCGGCGCAGCAGGAAAAATTTGACAGGATTGTTAAGAATATGATTGAGGCGATGGTTGACGAGTACCACGGCGAAATTCCGGCGCTGATTCGCGAGAAACTTAACAGGTTCAGCGATGACGAACTCAATGAATTTGTGGAAACGCGCGTCGAAAATGATTTGCAGATGATTAGGATTAACGGCTCGGTCTGCGGCGGGATTGTCGGAATGATTTTGTACGTCGTCACGCTGATTGTCGGGCAACTTGGCTGAGGGGGCGGCGATTTTGAATTGGTGGAACAAGGCGGATACGACGCTGTTAGTTGCGACGATTTTGTTTTTGATAGCGGCAATAATAAAAAATTTTTTTCCGGAATCGACGCTGGCGGAGGGATTTTTATTCGTGACGGAAGCGGCGATGGTCGGCGGGATAGCGGACTGGTTCGCGGTGACGGCGCTTTTCAAAAGGCCGCTGGGTTTTCCGTTTCACACGGCGATACTTCCGAATCGTCGCGCAGAATTTATCGAGGCGTCGACGACGATGGTGAAACAGGAATTTTTTTCTCGGCGGACGCTGTTCAAAAAAGTTGGCGCCGTGAAACTCGTGCCGAAAATCGTGGCGTACCTTGAAAAGCCGGAGACGCGGGAATTTATTTTGAACGAAATAGCGGGCGCGCTGAAAAAATATATCGCCTCGCTGGACAGGAAAGCACAGGCGAAGGCGATAGCTGGAAATTTGCGGCGGGAGTTCGGGAACATACCGGCGCGGGATTTGATACGCGAAGGCGGCGCGTGGATACGGTCAAGCGGGAAAGACGTAGAAATTTTCGTGGGGCTGGTAAAAAAACTGCGGGCGACGGCGGCTAAGGCGGAAACGCGCGCGAAACTGCAGGCAATGCTGGAAGAATTTGCGTCGCAGCGAACGCAGTCGGCGGGACTGTTTTCAATACTAATGGCGGGGCTGGCGCAGACGCTGAATTACGTGAATTACGAAGAGGCGGCGGAAATCATGCAGGCGCAGCTGGTGAAACTTTTGGACGAGCTGTCAGCAGATTCGCCGATACGCAAAAAAACTTTAGCCGAGTGCCGCGCGAAAATTTCAGAGCTGGCAGAAACGCAGGAGTTCCGAGATTTATTCGAGCGGGTACAGGTAGATCTGGCGGCGGAACTTCCGCTGGAATTGACGGTCGAGGCGGCGATAGAAAATTTCCAGCAACAGATAGCGGCGGTGAACTTCGAGGAAGATTTGCCGGTCGCGCAGGAGCAGTCGGACAGCCTGGGCGAAATTTTTATGCGGACGCTGATAGATTTGTACGGGCAGCTGATTTACCACCTGAAAGTTGACAGCCGGATAAAGACAGCCGCCGAAAAATTTATCTACGAGCTGACGGTACGGGCGGCGTTTTACGCTCAGCCGCTGGTTGGGAAAATCGCCAGCACCACGCTCAGCCGAATGACTGTCGACCAGCTTAACAGTTTAGTCTACGATAAAGCCGAGCCGGATTTCGTCTGGATACGAATGAACGGCTCAATCGTCGGTTTAATCGTCGGCGCAGCAATTTTTTTATTGATAAGCATGGTGCAGAGCTGAACTGGGGGCGGCGCTGAAAATGCTGAAAAAAAATCAAACTTAAACTTAAAATAATTCGCCGCAATCTGAAAAATCCCTGTAGGTGAAATAAATATCTTTAATTTTGACGCCATTTTATTAGATTAATATGAAATTTAAATGAAGGAATAAAAGGCTTGACATTAAAAATTTTTTGTATTACAATCTGCACGACTTGAAGGTAAAGGCAAGGACGAAGGAACTTAGAGGAAACATGGACACTCCAAGAAGAACTCTTCCGAGCTTGAGCCGGACGGTCAAAGCAAGTTTTCAAACGGTTCATCTTAAGGAGGATGTTCAAAATGAAAAAGTCTTTGGTAGCCGCTTTGACTGGCGCAATGGTACTTGGTGTAGCAGCTCCGACGTTTGCGGCGGTTAATCCGTTCAGCGACGTTCCGCAGGGTCACTGGGCATACAACTCCGTTGCCAAGCTCGCCAGCGAAGGCATTATCGAAGGTTACGGCGACGGCACTTACCGCGGCAACCGCAACATCACGCGTTATGAAATGGCGCAGATGGTAGCTCGTGCGCTTGCCCGTTACGATCAGCTTGCGGCGCAGGTTGCACAGGCAAGCCGCGACGCATCCAACGCTGCCAGCCGCGTAAATACCACCACCCCCGCAGTGACAACGCCTGCTCCTCAGACACAGACCACGCGTCCGGTTATCAGCGGTGCAAGCCGTGCGGAACTTGACAGACTCGCTTATGAGTTCCGTGAAGAACTTGACGCTCTCAACGTTCGCGTCGAAGAACTCGAAAAACACGCTGACATGGTCAAATGGAACGGCAAAATCGAATACACTTACGGTCACCTCAAGAACCCCAGAGATCGTGAGTTTGACGGTCAGAAGAAATCCTGGCATGACGGCGTATTCCGCCTTGAACCCAGCGCGTACCTTAACGAACACTGGACGGCTAATGCGCGTTTCGACGCCAGCTACAACGGCAAAGAAGACAGTACGGCGGATGTCAAGCTCAAGAGAATTTTTGCTGAAGGCAAGTACGACAAATTTGACGTTAAACTCGGCCGTTTCGGCTACTGCCCCGCGATTGAAGACGGTATCGTTGCTGATACAGTCCTTTCCGGCGCTGAAGTTTCCTTCGGCAGCAAATGGAAGATTACCCTTGACGCTGGCCGCGTAGGCGGAAATTCCGACGAAGCGCACTACAGCCAGTTCACCGGCAAGGATGCCAGAGGTATTTGGCAGAAAAACGGCTCCACTGAACCTACCGATTTCGCAAGCGTTCACCTCGGCTACAACCCTGGCGACGTTGGTCTCTACGGTCAGGCGTCCTACTACTACGCGAAAGACAAAGACTTCAAGAGCACGCTCTACAGCAACGGCGGCAACGAGGACAAAGCGGGCGTCTGGGCAGTCGGTCTCGGCTACAAAGTCAACGACATGTTCAACATTCACGGCGCTTATGCGAAAAACTCCAAGGCTGACGGTCAGAACTACGGCTGGGACGCTCTTGCGTACTTCGGCAACTACAACGACGCAGCTGAGGCTGGCAACTGGGCAATCTGGGGCGGCTACAGCAGATTCGGCGAAAACGTTGCTCTCGCGTCCAGCCAGGGCGATGACGTTCAGACCGGCACTAAAGGCTGGCACGTCGGTGCGGCTTACGCTCCCTGGAAACACGTCGGCATTCTCGCCCGTTATTCTGACGGTAAATGGCTCGACAACGGCGACAAGTACAAGAAAGTCTTCGGCCGCGTTGAGTTCATGTTCTAAGCCGACAACTCCTGACAAAGCTTACTCTAACAGCAGCATAAATATTTTCGGAGCTCTCGATTCAGTCGAGGGCTCTTTTTTTCTTGCGCAAAAAATTCCGCCAGAAAAAATTCCGCCAGATTATAATTTACGCGAAAGGAGAGGTTTATCATGGCAGAAAATAATTTGGAAAACCGCGTCAGTCATCTTGTCAGCGTAAACGATTAACGATTAGCGCCGTCGCCCGCTCAGACGCAGACCGTGCAAACTTCCAGTGAAACTTTTTGTCACGCCGGCGCTGTCAACGGAATTTGCAGGAATATTTTTCAGCGCGGCGAATTTTTTCCACAATTATAAAGGAGCGTGATTTTTAATGTCAGCAAAAGGTGATATGCTTGCAGGCAAGTGGTACAACGCAAATTACGATACGGAACTGATTCGCGAGCGGACGATTATAAAAGATTTCTGCATGGACTACAACAGCACGAAGGTGAGCGACCTTGCGCGGCGGCGTGAACTCCTGCGCGAAATTCTTCCCAACGTCGAAGTGGAGCAGGTTGAAATTCTGGCGCCGTTTATGGTTGACTACGGCTACAACGTCTACATGAACTCCGGCTGTTTCCTCAACCACAACGTCTACCTTATGGACTGCGCGAAAATTACTTTCGGGCGGAAATGTTTTATCGGGCCCAGCTGCGGCTTTTATACGGCGATTCACCCGCTGGAAGTCACCAAACGCAACGCCGGTTATGAAATGGCGCAACCGATAACCGTGGGCGACAACGTCTGGATTGGGGCGAACGTGATCGTGCTGCCTGGCGTAAAGATTGGGAAGAACTCCGTCATAGGGGCGGGCGCCGTCGTTACTAAGGATATTCCCGAAGGCGTCCTCGCTTACGGGAACCCCTGCAGGGTCGTTAAATCTATCTGATATAAATTTACAATTCCCCACTGCGAAATTCTACAGCTTAACTCTAACGTCAAATTCCCGCTGAGTAAGTTCGCGGAAAATCGCTGAGCAAGCTCACGGAAAATCGCTTAGCAAGCTCACGGAAAATCGCTGAGTAAGTTCACGGAAAACCCGCTGGGCAAGTTCGCAGAAATTCGCTGGGTAAGTTCGCAGAAATTCGCTGGGTAAGTTCGCAGAAATTCACTGGGTAAGTTCGCAGAAATTCACTGAGTAACCCGTCAAATTCCCGTACCCCCCCAAAACTCTCACAAGGTGGTATCATGAAAAAATTTTATATTATCGGGCTGGTCTTTATTTTGATTTGCGCAATGGCGCTGGTGGGCTACGGCACCTACCTGAACAAGGCCGGCGAAAATCAGATAACCGAGCGCATGGAGTCACGCCGAATCCCGCTGCAGGGCGATATTGCCAAGTTCCGCAGTATCCGCCCAGTGCTGACGCTCGATACCGTCAACCTCTACTCCGAGGAAATGGCCGACGCCGTTGCCCTTATTGACGGCCGCCTCGAATCCGCTTACGTCACGAAAAATTCAAACGTTCGCGAAGGGCAGGTCATCTTCACGATAGTCAACGAGGAAATCGCGCTCAAAATTCAGCAGGCCGACAGCTCAATCCTCCGCGCAGAGGCTCAGCTTGCGCAGGCTAAATCCAACTACGCCCGCTATACCCGACTGCGCGACCGCAACGCAACTTCCGTCGAAAAATTTGAGGAAGCGCAAATGTCGTTTCAGGCCTCCGAGGCCGCCCTTATGGAAGCGCGCGCCGTTAAGCAACAGCTCCTCGTACAGGAAGCCCGCCAGCAGGTGGTTGCGCCACTCAACGGCGAAGTGCTGATAATGTACCGCCAGCCAGGCGCTTACGTGACCGCCGGAACGCCAATCGCGCTAATCGGCAACTTCCAGCGCCTGTTCTTCTCCCTGCCGCTGGATAACCGCACCGCCCAGCGCCTTTCCGTCAGCCGCAACTTCGAACTCAACTTCCACAACTCCCGCGCGCTGCGCAAGGCTTACGATACCGACTACGCCGCCGGTAACCTCGGCGATAAGCAGGTCTTCCCAGTTTATATCCGCGAAATTATGCCCGCCCTCAGTGAGCCCGCCGCGATGCGCAAGGTGCTCTTCGAAGTCGATAACCGCGCCGGTCTCCTTGAACAGCAGGCTTATGGCGGCGTCGACCTCGCTGAAACGGTGCCCCACCGCGCGCTCACTATCCCACTCGCCGCTATGAACGACTCAAGCCACGATACCGTTTTCGTCTTCGACGGCGAAACTATTGAACGCCGCAAGGTCGAGGCGGGCGCTGACGACGGCTCCTTCATCGAAGTTTTTTCCGGTCTTGCTGAGGGCGATATTGTCGTTACTTCTGCCTCTAAGGGGCTTGAATCCGGTATGAAAGTTACTGTTAATCTCGTGGGGGGTGAGTCCCGTGGCCGCTGATAAGTCGCAAATCTTCTCGCAGGAAGCGTTGGACAAGCTGCGCTCGCCCGAAAAACTGGACACAATGCTGGCGATAACCACGCCGATAACGTGGATGGCGCTGGTTGCGATACTGGCGCTGTTGTTTTCGGTGGTGCTCTGGTCAATCTATGGCGCGTTCACCGTCAAGGCGGACGGCATGGGGCTTATCATGGACTCCGCCGGTGTTATGAATGTGTCGCATGTCGCAAGCGGAAAAATTTCCAGCCTTTACGTTCAGCCTGGCACCTTCGTGCACAAGGGCGATTTGATTGCTCACCTTGAACAGGCGGAACAGTCCGCTGATACGAGAATGGCGCAGTACGCAACCGGCCTTGCCTCAAGCGACAGGGACGCTATCGGCAGGGCGTACCAGTACGACGCCAAACGCTATCAGCAGGTCGTCGCCGAAGATGTTTTCAGCCCCTACGACGGAATTGTTGATGAAATTATGGTTGACGAAGGCAGTATCCTTTCCGCCGGCACGCCAATTTGCAGTGTGCGCCTTACGCAAAACCGCGACGATTTGACTGGACTTTTGTACATTCCCGTTGACAAGGGCAAACGCGTTGAACCTGGCATGACGATTCAACTGGCGCCCAACGGCGTGGACGTTTCCGAGTCCGGCAGCCTGATTGGCGTCGTTCGTACTGTTTCGCAGTACCCCGTTACCGCGCAGGGCATTCAGCAGCACCTTGGTAACGCGCAGCTCGCGCAGTGGATTTTGCAAGCGCAACAGGGCGCCGTTATGGAAGTCACTTTCGATTTGGTTAAAGACCCCGACTCCGAGAGCGGTTACCTGTGGACTTCCGTCGTCGGCAAGCACAGACCGATTACCGCAGGAAGTTTCTGCACCGGCTCCATTATCATTGAACGCAAGCCGCCTATTGAGAAGGTTTTCTACAAGTTAAGCCAGTGGCTGAGGAATAGATGATTCATGTTTGATAAAATTCAAGCGCAGATTGATGCGATTCAGCAATTTTTTTCAAGATTATTTTCCAGCAAAAACCGCGTAAAAGTGCCGACAATCCTGCAAATGGAAGCAACGGAATGCGGCGCGGCGTCGCTGTCTATGATTCTGTCGCACTACGGCTTATGGCTGCCGCTGGAAAAACTCCGGCAGGAATGCGGCGTCAACCGTGACGGCTCCAAGGCGAGCTGTGTTATTCGTGCGGCGAGGAACCGTGGCTGTAACGCGAACGGTTACCGCTGGGCGCCCGACCGCCTTCGCGAAGTTGGCGAATACCCGCTGATTATTCACTGGGAATTTAATCACTTCGTCGTTCTGGAGGGAATTAAGGGCGATACCTGCTACCTGAACGATCCGGCTATGGGTCGGCGTACTGTTCCGTGGAAAGATTTTCGCACGTCCTACACTGGCGTCGCGCTGCGCATTGTCCCCAACGAAAATTTCAAGCCCGAAGGTCACCGCTACAATATTTTCAAGGCAGTCTACGAAAAACTCTTGCAGGACAAATGGGCGGCACTTTTTATTTTACTGCTCAACCTCGGCATGATAATTCCAGGGCTGGCGTCGCCGGTTTTCTCGCAGGTTTTCTTAGACGATATTTTGACGCGCAAGCACCCAGACTGGATGTTCAATTTCTGTCTGGCGATGACGATATCTTTCGTAGTTTGCGGCGCGATGTCGTGGCTGCAGGCGGTAATTCTGACGCGCTGGCAACGGAAATTAACGCTGGCGGATTCGTCAAGCTTTTTCTGGCACCTGCTTAGGCTGCCAATGCAGTTTTTCCACCAGCGTTACGCGGCAGAAGTTGCGTCGCGCGTAGGCTACAACGAATCAATCGCTGGCGTACTTTCGGGACCGGCGGCGACGGCGGCGCTGAACTTTTTCGTAGCGATTTTCTATCTGCTTTTACTTTTGCAGTACAACGTTACGCTGACGCTAATCGGAATATTTTTCTCGTCGATTGACATAATCGTTTTCTTCGCGCTGCGGCGGCACCTGACAGATTTGAACATGAAAATTCAGCAGGACGCCGGTAAAGAGTACGGCACGGCGATGAACGGTCTGATGATGATTGAAACTATCAAGGCGAACGGCAACGAGGCTGATTTCTTCACGAAGTGGGCTGGTTACCGCGCGAAAGTTTTGTCGGCGACGCAGGACGTTCAACTCTGGCAGATGACCGCGACGATTCTCCCGACGCTTTTCGGCGGACTCAATGGCGCGCTGATTATGACAATCGGCGGCTTTGATATAATGGACGGCGCAATGACGGCGGGTATGTTCATGGCGTTCCAGAATCTCATGGGAAGTTTCCAGGCGCCGGTAAATGCGCTGCTCGGTCTCGGCTCAACACTTCAGGCAACTGAAATGCAAATGCAGAGGCTGAATGACGTTCGACGCTACGAAATCGACGATTTGAACTGCGCAGACGAAGACGCTGACGATACCAACTGCGAGAGGCTTTCCGGCGAACTCGAACTTGTCAACGTGAATTTCGGCTACAGTCCGCTGGATAAACCCTTATTGAATAATTTCAACCTGCACATTGAGCCTGGGCACTGGGTCGCCGTAGTAGGCGCCTCCGGCTCAGGAAAGTCAACCGTTGCGAAAGTTGTAACAGGTCTCTACGAAGAATGGAGCGGCGAGGTTCGTTTTGACGGAAAAATTCGCCGTGACATTCCCCGCGCGACGATTGTAAATTCAATTTCAGCAGTTGACCAGGATATTTTCCAGATAACCGGCACGATCACCGAAAATCTTACGCTCTTCGATAATTCCGTACGCAAGGCCGACGTGATACAGGCGGCGAAGGATGCCTGCATTCACGATGATATTATGTTGTTGGACGGTGGCTACGAGGCTAAAGTTTCTGAAGGCGGTTTGAACTTCAGCGGCGGACAGCGGCAGCGGTTGGAGATAGCGCGAGCGCTGGCTAACAACCCTGCGCTGTTGATATTAGACGAAGCGACGAGTGCATTGGACCCGATGACGGAGCAGGTGGTACTGGAGAATATCCGGCGGCGTGGGTGCAGTTGTTTAATAGTTGCGCACCGGCTATCGACGATAAGGGACTGTGACGAAATAATCGTGCTGGACAGGGGGCAGGTAGTAGAGCGAGGGACGCACAGGGAAATGGTGAAGCACGACGGGGCGTACAGGCGGTTGATAGAGGAAAGGAGCGCCGAGAGTGAAACAATCGAGTGAGAGATTGGAGCTGGCGGCGGGGGAGCGAATCCGGCTGGAGAATGGGACGGCGCTGGCGTTGGTAGTAAGCGGGCGAGTTGAAGTATATATAGTGACGCGGGAAGAGGGGTCGTTCCGGCAACAGTATCTAATGGAGATAGGAGCAGGGGCGGCGGCGTTTCCGAGTTTGGACGAATTTGGGCAGGTCGACACGCAGATATATGCGATGGAAGACGCGGCGCTGGAAGTCGTGGAGCTGGCGGGGTTTGAAATAGAGGAACTGCGGCGGCTAATGCGGGCGTGGTTCAAAGAGCTGACGAAACTGCCGTGGGTAGCGCTGCTGGCGGATAAGGGCGACGACACGCTGGCGAGGTGGAAAGCAGGGACGGTCTGCGCAGGGGCGACGCGAGAGGAATTGCTGGCGGAATTTCGGGAAAACGAAGGGATATTCTCGATGCTGCTGGGGGTGCGGTTCAGCGCGGAAGACAAGCGGTTCACGCAGCGGGTAGAGACGCGGGCGCGGCACCAGCGGAAAATAGTAGACGACGCGATAGGGAACTTACTGGGCGAAGAATCGGTGAGTTATGAAGGGTCGGCGAATGCGCGTTCGGAAAAGCTGGAAGAGGCGACGTTCATAGTGCGGCGGGCGGCGACGGCGTTGAACATGCCGGTTGAGAACATCAAGCTGGCGCCGGAACTGACGCGGAAGCTCGACCAGATAAGGCTGATAAGGCGGCTGCTGCAGAAAGCGAACATGCAAATGCGGCTGATAGAGCTGGTGGAGGATTGGTATAAAAAGGACAGCGGGGTAATAATCGGGTACTTCGGAGAGGAAAAGACGCTGGCGGTATTCGTGCCGACTTCGCCGCGGGCGTACAAAGTAGTCACGAAAGCGAATCCGGAAGGGACAGCGATAACGGCGGAGCTGGCGGGGCAGATAGACAGGAGCGCGTTCGCGTGCTACGGGGGGTTTCCGAGGCGGGAGCTGGGGATACTTGACCTGCTGAAGTTCATATTCAGGCAGTGCTGGTTCGCGGACTATCGCACGGTGATTTTGATAAGTTTAGTGGCTGGGGCGATACCGCTGGTCATGCCGATAGTAACAGAGACCATTTTTCAGGACATCATACCGATTTTAGACAGGCAGGGCTTAGCGACGGTAACGCAAGTGACGCTGGTGACGAGTTTCACAATGGCGTCGCTGTCGATAGTGCGGACGATAGCGGTCATGCGAATCACGCAGAAAATAGACATGTCGACGGAGGCGGCGTTATGGGGGCGACTGCTGACGTTGCCGACTAAATTTTTCAGACAGTACACGTCGGGCGAGCTGGCGAGCAGAATGGGCGGCATAGGGGTCGTGAAAGGGCTGGTGAGCGCGGAGTTCGTAGGGGGGATATTTGGGTTTATCTTTTCATTCTGGAGCATATTTTTAATGTGCTATTACAGTTTGAAGTTGACGGCGGTAGCGATAGTAATCTGGTTTATTTATGCGATAATCACGGCGTTTATATATAGAAGGGTAATAGGGTTTCAGCGGAGTTTGATAGCGGCGAACAACGCGGAAGCTGGATTAGTGCAGCAGATATTTGCGGGGCTTTCAAAGTTCAGGGAGCATGGCGCGGAGAAGCATGCGTTTTACTTATGGAGTAAAGTTTTTGGTGAAACGTGGAAGTGGAACTTGAAACTTCGCTGGCAGAGCAACTACAACATGATAATAGGCAGTGTCCAGCCGTTTATCTTAACGATGGCGCTTTACTACATCGCGGTCTACGGCATGAACGAAGTCGGACCGAACGGCCAGACAGTCCAGGGTATAGGTTACGCCCAGTTCATCGCCTTCCAGGCCGCCTTCACCAGTTTCAACGGCACCCTCAACGGCATAATCCCGCTGGTGGGTCAGTACTTCGCAATTCAGCCGCAGATTGAAAACCTTCGCCCAATTTTGAAAGAAGTGCCGGAAAGCGTTGGCGACAAGGCGGACGCGGGAGTTTTATCCGGCGCGATTGAGCTGAGCAACGTGAGTTTTTCCTACGTCGAGGGGCGGGAAGTCCTGCACGATTTGAACTTACGAATAGCGGCGGGCGAAAACGTAGCGATTGTTGGAAAATCCGGCTGCGGAAAATCGACGCTGGTACGACTGCTCTTAGGCTTTGAGACGCCGAAAAAAGGCGCGGTCTATTACGACGGGCAGGATTTATCTGAACTGAACATGCCGTCAGTGCGGACACAGCTCGGCGTAGTTTTGCAGAACGGGCAGTTAATGCAGGGCGACATTTTCACAAACATAATCGGCACGAATGCGCTGACGCAGGAAGACGCGTGGCAGGCGGCGGCAGCGGCGGGTATCGCCGAGGATATTGCGATGATGCCAATGGGAATGCAGACGGTCGTTTCTGAGGGCAGCACGAACATTTCCGGCGGGCAGCGGCAGAGAATTTTAATCGCGCGGGCGCTTGTCACGAAACCTTCGATTTTAATTTTCGACGAGGCAACTTCAGCGCTGGACAACCGCACGCAGGCGATAGTTACAAAAAGTCTTGATGAACTCAAGGCGACGCGCATAATCGTAGCACACCGTCTCTCGACAATCAGGAACTGCGACAGAATTTTGGTCATGGACGCTGGGCGAATCGTTGAGGACGGGAAATTTAACGAACTGATAGCGCGCGGCGGGATTTTTGCGAACCTTGCACGGAGGCAGATGGCGTAACTGAAATTGGAGGTGTAAAAAATGGGCGGTAGAAAATTTTACCCGTTATCGCCAGCACAGCGCTGGCTGATTGACATGAATTTCAACAGGGCGCGCTCAACGATGATGAATCTTAGCGGCTTACTGAAACTTTCGTCGGGCGTGGACGTTGAACGGCTGGCGAAGGCGATTAACGAAACTTTGCAGGCGCACGATATTTTTCATTGCCGCTTTGAAGTGCACCCAGTGACCAGCGATATTTGCCAGACTTTTGACGGCGAAATATCTCCCGTGACGGTTGAGGAAATTTTGGACGAGGAATTTGAGGCGCGGAAAAAAAATCTGCGCGAACCGTACAGAATCACGGAAGAGCCGCTGTACCGCATTAAAATTTTCGAGACGCCGACGGCGCGCTATCTGTACGTAGATTTTTACCGCGCGATAATTGACGGCACTGCGCTGATGTTACTTTTCATGCGGGAAATGGATTTACGGTATCGCGGCAGAAAAATTTTGCGGGAGCCAGCCAGTTTCGCGCAGTTCGTACTGGAGGAAGCGCAGATTTCAGCGGCGGAGGGGCGCGCTTACTGGGAAAAAATTCTGGCGAAGTTCGACAGGGCGAAGCACTTGCCGCCGGTGGACGTTAAGGGCGTCAGGGCGTGGACTCTCGGCGAATACGAAGGCACCTTCAAAAATATCAGCGAAAGTTTTTTCCGCGCGAGCCGACGCAGTGAAGCGACCTTTTTCCTTGGCGCGGCGATGTTGACGCTGGCGAAAATTACCGGCGCGAAAGATTCTGTTATGAGCTTTGTGCACAACGGGCGCACGAGCATGGCGGAAATGCGCCTGCTGGGCGTCATGATTGAGCAGTTCCCCTGCGCCTGGGATTTCAGCGACGATATGAGCGTGGAAAATTTTCTGAACGAGCTGGAAGGAAAAATTCGCACGGGCATGAATTACCGCAACAGCCTCGACGTGGTTTACGACGCGGGTTTGGACTGCGCGACGCTGATTTTCCAGAAAAATATCGTCAGCGATCAC
Source organism: uncultured Selenomonadaceae bacterium (assembly GCA_905234175.1). Classification (GTDB taxonomy): domain Bacteria; phylum Bacillota; class Negativicutes; order Selenomonadales; family Selenomonadaceae; genus Quinella. The sequence continues at coordinate 28,255 of CAJOGX010000014.1, forward strand.
GTCATGATTGGCGACACGACGGCGCAGATTATTGAGTTGCCGGAAACTGAAACTTCCGCCGTGCAAAATTCGCTGGACATTGAAATTTCCAATAACGAAAGCGGGCTGTTCGATTTCTTCGTGAGCTACGACGCCGGCAGATTTTCTGCGGAGGGAATAAAAAAATTCGCCGCTACCTTCGACGAGGTTGTTCGCGAAATGCAGGGCGAAAAAATTTCTGTCAGCAAAATTCTCAGGCGGCAGCAGACACTCCGACGTTGAAAACTTTTTCGTGGGCGTCTTTCAATTCACACCAGGCGGCGTTGGAAAGCCAAATCAGGGAATTTCTGGGAGCACATTCTTTGGCGGCCATTTCATATTTACCGGTATTGTTCTCGAAATAAAGTTCGTAATTGACAACGAACGTGAGGTCTTTCAGCGCTATGATTTTGAGCTTACCGAAGAGAAATTTTTTACCAAAGCATTTATTAATAAAAACGTTTTCCTCAATTTCCTGGGAAAATTCTTTGGCGATTTCTTCGAGACTGAGCATTTTTCGCATAGGGGTTGCCGTTTTAACTTTCTTCATGGCGATATTTTCCTTTCTTTTTAATTTATTGTTCATTTAAAAATTTATCGAATTTCCAGCGGTATGCATTAACCTTCGGGATTGGGCGAGGTTGTCTTTTTTTTCAATTAATGGTATACTTCCCAAAACAAAAAAATCCACCGATTTACGTGGAAGAAAGGTTGTTGGGAATGAAAAGGGAACTGATTCGCCTGGAAAACGTGGTTAAAACTTTCGGCAGTCTGACGGTGCTGGACGAAATAAATTTGACGGTACACGAAAACGAGTTCGTGACGCTTTTGGGACCGTCGGGCTGCGGCAAGACAACTTTGCTCCGAATCATTGGCGGTTTTGAGACGCCGGACTCGGGGCAAATTCTTTTCGACGGCAAGGACATAACTTCTGTGCCGCCAAATCGAAGACCGATTAACACCGTCTTTCAAAAGTATTCCCTTTTCTCTCACATGAACGTTGCGGAAAATATCGCCTTCGGGCCGAAAATCGCCGGAAAATCCGCTGACTACATTGCCGACAAAGTCAAGTACGCGCTGAGGCTTGTCAACCTTAGCGGCTACGAAAATCACAACGTTACAAGTCTGAGCGGCGGCCAGCAGCAGCGCATTGCCATAGCCCGCGCGATTGTCAATGAGCCTAAAGTTTTACTGCTGGACGAGCCTTTAAGCGCGCTGGATTTGAAACTCCGCCGCGCGATGCGTAACGAACTCGTCAGAATTAACCGCGAAACGGGCATAACTTTTATTTTCGTCACGCACGACCAGGAAGAAGCGCTGTCAATGTCAGACACGATTGTCGTCATGAATCAGGGCTACATTCAACAGATTGGCACGCCGGAAAATGTCTACAACGAGCCGGAAAATGCGTTCGTGGCGGACTTTATCGGCGACAGCAACATTATCGACGGCGTTATGGTGCGTGATAAACTTGTGAGGATTTTGGACAGGGAATATCCCTGCGTTGACGTTGGTTTCCCGCCGGAAAGTCCCGTTGACGTGCAGATAAGGCCGGAAGATATTACGCTGGGCGAGCCGGACGAAAAGGAGCTAAACGGCACCGTGACGCGCGTGGTTTTCTGGGGAATGTCGTACGATATTACCGTGGACGCCGGCGGCTTCAAGTGGCTGGTGCAGTCAATTCACGGGCGCAAAGTCGGCGAACGCGTCAGCTTAACGCTTGACCCTGAAAATATTCAGATTATGAGTAAGCCGCAGTCTGAAGACGAGGAGGTCGCGAAAGATGTTTAGGTCGGCGGGAGTGCGGAATTTATTTCTGGCGCCGTTCTGCGTCTGGGCTGGAATATTCATATTCGTGCCGCTGATTTTTATCGCGTGGTACGGCGTAACCGACGAGGCGGGCGCGTTCACGCTGGAAAATCTGGCGACAATCTTTCAGCTGGAATTTTTTCACTCGCTGAAGCTGTCGTTATTGCTCGCGCTGGTGAGTACGGTTATCTGCCTTTTGCTGGCGTACCCGCTGTGCCTGATTTTGGTGGAACGCGCGAAATCTGCGGGGCTGATAATCACAATGCTTTTCATTCTGCCGCTGTGGATGAACACGCTGCTTTCAACCATGGCGTGGCAGACGATACTTGAAAAAAACGGCGTGCTGAATCAGTTCCTGCGGCTGCTGAGTCTTCCGGATTTAGCGTTGATAAACACGCCGACGGCGGTCGTGCTGGGAATGATTTATAATTACCTGCCGTATATGGTGCTGCCGCTGTACGTGGTGCTGTCGAGGATTGACACGAGCGTTATCGAGGCGGCGAAGGATTTGGGCGCGACGACGTGGCAGACGTTCACGAAAGTCATACTGCCGCTGAGTTTGCCTGGCGCAGTCAGCGGGATAACGATGGTTTTCATACCGGCGCTGACAACTTTTGCGATAAGCGCGCTTTTGGGCGGCGGAAAAATTTTGCTGATAGGCAACGTGATTGAGCAGGAGTTCACGGTGGATTATGACTGGCACCTGGGTGCGGCGCTGTCAATCGTGCTGATGATTTTTATCGTGCTGAACATGATTTTGACGATGATTTTCGACAGGGAGACGGAATGAATGGCGCGGCTTAAAACGGCTTACCTTGCGGCGATATTCCTGTTCCTGTACGCGCCGATTGGAATTTTAATCGCGCAGTCCTTCAACGAAAGTAAGTATCGCGGGCACTGGACGGGCTTTTCGCTGCAGTGGTACGAGTCACTTTTCAAGAACGAAGAAATTCTGGAGGCGCTGTCAAACACGCTGTCGATAGGAATTTTGTCAGCACTGACAGCGACGGTGCTGGGCTTAGTGACGTGTCTGGCGCTGCGCGAAGTCGGGAAAAAGTGGCGGGCGATGTTCATGAGCGTGGCGAACGTGCCGATTTTGAACGCGGATATTGTCACGGGAATTTCGCTTATGCTTTTGTTTTTGGGGCTGGGAATACGGCTGGGCTACGGCTCAATTCTGATAGCGCACGTGGTTTTCAATGTGCCATATGTAATTTTGTGTATAATGCCGCAACTGATGACGCTGGACAAAAGTTCGTACGAAGCGGCGCTGGATTTGGGCGCGTCGCCGTTCAGGGCGTTCACGAGCGTGGTTTTACCGGAACTGTGGTCGAGCATATTCGCGGGATTTCTGCTGGCGTTCACGATGTCGGCGGACGATTTTATAATCACGTACTTCACGCGCGGCGCGGGCGTTGACACGCTGTCAACGGCAATTTATTCGCAGCTGAAACTGGGAATACACCCCGACATGTACGCGCTGTCGACGCTGGTATTTTTCGCCGTGCTGATATTCGTGGCGCTGTTCATGCTCAGCCGGAAAAAACTTGACGCGGAGGTATTGTGATGAAAAAAATTTTAGCCGCCGCGCTGATTCTGAGCTGTGGAATTTTCAGCGGCTGTGGTCTGGCGGAAACGGACGACGACGAAAATGTTGTTTACGTTTTCAACTGGGGCGATTACGTTGACCCCGAAACGGTTGAGATGTTCGAGGAGGAAACCGGCATTCACGTGGTCTACGACACCTACGACACCAACGAGAGCATGTATCCGCGCATTGCCGGCGGCGCCGTTCACTACGACGTTATCTGCCCGTCCGATTACATGATTCAGAAAATGATTCACAACAATTTACTTCAGCCGCTGGATTTTAAAAAGCTGCCGACGGCGAAGAAATATATTGGCGAGAAATTTTTCCAGCAGTCGCAGGCGTTCGACCCTGGGAATAAATATTCAGTGCCGTACTGCTGGGGAACTGTCGGGATAATGTACAATTCGACGCTGATTGACGAGGAAGTTGACAGCTGGGAAATTCTTTGGGACGAAAAGTACCGCAACGAAATTTTAATGCAGGATTCGGCGCGCGACGCGTTGATGATTCCGCTGAAACTCATGGGGCGGAGCCAGAACGAAACGGACAAGGCATTTATCGAGCGGGCGCGGGATATGCTAATCGCTCAGAAACCGCTGGTGCAGGCGTACGTTGTCGACGAGGCGAAGGACAAGCTGGTTTCCGGCGAATCAGCGCTGGGCGTGGTATTTTCCGGCGACGCGCTGATGATCTCGATAGAAAATGAGGACATGGAATACGCGATACCGAAGGAAGGTACGAATTTCTGGATAGATTCGTGGGTGATAACGCGCGACGCCGAGAACGTCGATAACGCTCACAAGTTTATTGACTTCATGTGCCGCCCGAATATCGCCGTGATGAACTTCGACTACCTTGGCTACTCGACGCCCAACGTTGCGGTTCAGGAGCTGGAGGAGGACGAAGACTATAAAAATTCGCCGATAGCCTTCCCAGACCCCGAAGTCTACGAAAATCAGGAGACTTATATTTATCTCGGCGAGGAACTGGACAGGTTCTATAATCGCCAATGGATGCGAGTCAAGGTTGAGTAGTTTTATAATAGGAGCAACGCTCCTGCTCGTCGCCTTGCAGGATGCGCGTGAAAGTCGAATAAAAAATCGAAAAAAAAGGCCGCCATGGACGGCGACCGTGCCGCGTGTAGGTCGCCGGAAGCGACCTCCCCACGCGGCGTTTTTCTTTGCCAGCGTTTCTTTTTTAAAAAAGAAATGCTGGAACCGTAACTCACCAGGGCTGCGGCGTCATAGGCGTAACGACGCCGAATTTGTAGCCTTTATTCCTTAGCAAATCTATAAGCGCGGGCAGAGCCTTAGCGGTTTCTTCCTTGCCCGCCTTGGAATGCATAAGCACAATGAGCGTGTTCGGCTGATAATCCCTGAGCTGCTTAACGATATTGTCAATCTGCGCGGAGGCGTTGGGCACGCTGGCGGTGGCGTCTTCGGTGCTGGCGTTCCAGTCGTATTCCGCGTAGCCGCACGAATCAACCATCGCCCAGTAATCGTTATTAAAAACTCCGGCAGTCCCGCCAGGCGCGCGGATAATCAGCGGGCGGACGCCGATAGTTTCCTTTATAATTTCGTCAGTCTTAATGAACTGGTCGGCGAAATCCCACGGCGAGCGGTAAAGTTCGCTGTAAACGTGATTGTAGCTGTGGTTGCCGATAGCGTGCCCTTCGTCGAAAATGCGCTCGAGGACGCTGGGATTTTTCTCAACCATATTGCCGAGCACGAAGAAAGTTGCGTGGACGCCTTCCGCCCTGAGAATGTCGAGAATTTGCGGCGTAACTATATCGTCGGGGCCGTCGTCAAACGTCAGGTAAGCGACTTTTTCCGCGCGGTACGGTTCAATTTCCGGCAGAGCGACACTCAAGCCCTTAGCCTCGCGCTCAGCAACTTCGTACTTATCGTAAACCGGCTTGTCAACTTCGGCGAGCTGCAGGTTGGAAAATTTTTCGTCAGCCACGACGTAATTTTCCGGCTCGTGCTCAAAAAAACTCTCTCCGACAACTTCCGGAAACTTAATTTGCGCTGCCGCCGTATGAGAGGAATCGCCATCGCCGCCAACGCTGCTGTACCCTCCAAACAAACTAACCGCCGCTATCAGCAGTATTAAGCAAAGTATTCTTTTCATAGCGTCCTCCATTTCCCTAAGAATGAAACTTATCTGGAATTCTTAGCATAATATACAGCAAAATTTCATAATAATCAAGCCCCGCTGAAAAAAATTTTTCCCGTATAATTGTCAAAAAATTTTCAAAAGGCAGTTGCAAGTTTTGTAGAAGGTGTGGTAAAATATATTTGTCATTAAGGGAGCGCAAGCTCCAGGAAAAATTTGTGTTAGATTTTTGGGAGGTAATGTCAAATGCCATTGATTAAGACCACAGCCATGTTCAAAAAAGCCTATGAGGGCGGATTCGCGATTGGCGCTTTTAACGTCAACAACATGGAAATCGTGCAGGGTATCACGGGCGCGGCGGCTGAGCTCAATTCGCCGGTAATTCTCCAGTGCTCCGCTGGCGCAAGAAAATACGCCAATTCCCGCTACCTCGTTCATCTCGTCCGTGCGGCTCTCGAAGTCAGCGACATTCCGATTGCTCTGCACCTTGACCACGGCCCCGACTACGCAACCTGCAAATCCTGCATTGACGACGGCTTCACGTCCGTTATGTTCGACGGCTCGCACTATCCCTTCAAAGAAAACATCGAGAAGACCAAGGAAGTTGTCGAATACGCGCACGCCCACAACGTCGTTGTTGAGGCTGAGCTCGGCCAGCTCGCCGGCGTCGAAGATGACGTAAACGTTTCCGCTGAGCACGCTCACTACACCAAACCCGAAGAAGTAGAAGAATTTGTCAGCAAGACCGGCTGCGACTCTCTGGCTATCGCTATCGGCACCAGCCACGGCGCATTCAAATTCAAGCCCGAACAGTGCACCCGCAATCCCGAAACCGGCGTTCTTGAGCCTCCTTCCCTCCGCTTTGACGTTCTCGCTGAAATCGAAAAGAAAATTCCTGGCTTCCCGATCGTTCTCCACGGCGCGTCTTCCGTTATTCCGAAGTACGTCAAAATCATCAATGACAACGGCGGCAAACTCGATGACGCTATCGGCATTCCCGAAGACCAGCTCCGCAAAGCGGCGAAATCTGCTGTCTGCAAGATTAACATCGACTCCGACCTCCGCCTCGCTATGACTGCCGGTATCCGCGAACACTTTATGCAGCACCCTGAACACTTCGATCCTCGTCAGTACATCGCTCCTGGCCGCGACTACATCAAGGAACTCGTTATCCACAAGATTAAGACCGTTCTCGGCTCCGAAAACAGCGCGCCTGGTATCATGGCTCTGGTCAACGAGTATTAATTCATCTACGAAAAAATTTTTCGCCGTATCGTTACGGCGCTCAAATCCTCGGCTGATTCCTGTCGGTCGGGGATTTTTGAGTTTTAGCGTTCTACGGCATTTCTTTCTGGTGCAGAAAGAAACGCCTGGCAAAGAAAGACAGCCGCAAGAGGTCACATCCGGTGACCTATTGCGGCGGCGCCCCATCCTTGGGGCGCCTCTTCTTCCACCGCAAATGAAACTTTATGCTAAGGAAAAAATTTTTATGGAATTTACAAATCAGCAAACTGCTGCGATTAAAAGTTGTGACAAAAATTTGCTCGTAGCTGCCGCCGCCGGCTCCGGCAAAACCGCCGTCCTTGTCGAACGCATTGTTCAGCTCGTAGCCTCCGGCGCCTGCGATATTGATAAAATGTTGATTGTCACTTTCACCAACGCCGCCGCCGCCGAAATGCGTACGCGTATTCATAAGGCTATCGCTGACGAAATTGCCAGCGCCGTCGACCCCGAACGCCTCGAACGCCAGCAAATTCTACTGAGCGGCGCCTCTATCATGACGTTCCACGCCTTTTGTCTGTCCGTGCTCAAGCGCCACTTCGCCAAAATTAATCTCGACCCGAAATTCCGCGACGCCGACGAACACGAACTCAGCATTCTCCGGCAGGACGTTATTGAAGAACTTTTCGAGCAGAAATACGCCGCCGCTGACGCCGAGTTCCTCAAGTTCACCGACGAATTTGGCGGCAGTGTTCAGGGCGATTCAAATCTTCACGCGCTCATTTTAAATCTGCACAAATTTTCTCAGTCCCGCCCCTACCCGCGCGACTGGCTCAACTCTCTCGTCGAACTCTACGAAAATCCCGAAACCTTCACGCTCCCAGACGGCTCCAGCTGGCTCGATACCGTTAAAAAATTTTCGCTCCAGCAGGCTCAAAGCGTCATAAATTATTCCCGCGCTGACTGCCGCGCCGTTCTCAAATTCGCCAGCGCCGCCAAGTGCCTCGACTCCGATTCCCTGCTTATCGCCGAACTCGCCAGCGCCGCCAACGACTTCGATAAACTTTGCGCCCTCCTTCAGGTCGCCGACTTCAAGCGCTTCGACGCCAAAAAGCTCGACGCCGAAGTTAAGGAAGAACTCAAAGCCCGCCGCGACGCTTACAAACTCCGGCTCAAAAAGCTCGGCGAAACTTTTATCACCGCCTCAACCGCTGACATTATCGCTGAAATGAAAATGCTCGCCGGTTCCGTCCGCCAGCTCGTAGCCGTCACGCTCGATTTCGACGCCGCCTTCACCAAAGCCAAGCGCGATAAAAATATTATTGACTTCGACGACATGGAACACCTCGCGCTGGAAATTTTCGACGCCGACAGCTCCACCGCCGCCAGCTACCGCGAAAAATTCAGCGTCATCATGGTTGACGAGTACCAGGACACCAACGGCGTGCAGGAAGAAATTATCAGCCGAATCTCACGCGCGAATAATTTTTTCGCTGTCGGTGACGTTAAGCAGTCTATCTACCGTTTCCGCAACGCCGAGCCCGAAATTTTCCTCAAAAAATATCTTGAATATCCCAGCCGTGACGATTCGGAACGCGTTGACCTTTCGCAGAATTTCCGCTCGCGCAGGCAGGTTGTCAACGCCGTCAACGCAGTTTTTGAAAAGCTCATGACGCGCGACGCCGCTGAAATTGACTACGACGCCGACGCCCGTCTGAACTTCGGCGCCACCTACCCCGACGCGCCTAATTCCTTTGACGAACCAGCCGAGCTTTGCATTATCAACCTCAACAAGTCCACCGCGCGAAACTACGACGACGACGAAAACGCTGACTACTTGCCCGACTTCGACCGCCTTGAACTCGAAGTTCAGCTTATCGCCGACAAAATCAACGCCATGCGCAACAAAAATATCTGGGACAAACACTCCGCCGCTTACCGCCAGATTGAGTTCCGCGACATCGTGATTCTGTTCCGCTCAATGGACGGTATCGCCGCCAAAATCGTCGAAGTCCTTCGCGCAAACAATATCCCCGCCTACGCCGCCGACAAGAACGGCTACTTCAACGCCACCGAAATTCAAACTGTCGTCAACCTGCTCAAAATTTTGGACAACGCCCGCCAGGATATTCCGCTCGCCGCTGTCATGCTCAGCCCAATCGGCGGCTTCAGCACGGAATATCTCGCCCAGCTGCGTATCAAAGACCGCGCGTCAGATTTGTACACGCTTATCAGCAACGACGCCGGCTGTCAGGATTTCCTTGCCAAAATTAATCGCTGGCGCGAGCTTGCGTATAAAATGAGTGTGCCGGAGCTGCTCAATCTGATTTACCGCGAGACCGGCTACTATGACTACTTCGGTGACAAGCTTGACGGCAAAATTCCGCAGGCGAATCTTCGTATGCTTATCGACCGCGCCGCCGCTTATGAGAAAACTGCTTTCCGTGGGCTGTCGCGCTTCATTCAGTTCATCAGGAAAATCCGCGACCTCGGTAACGACCTTTCCGCCGCGCGAACGTTAAGCGAGTCTGAAAACGTCGTCCGCGTCATGACGATTCACAAGAGCAAGGGCCTGGAATTTCCCGTCGTGTTCGTCGCCGGTCTCGGCAAGGGCTTCAACATGAAAGACCTGCGCGAAACTGTTATCCCGCACCGCACGCTGGGCATTGGCATTTACAAAACGCTGGCTGGCGGCGCCGCACGCACGCAGACTTTCGCCCGCCGCGTCATCGCCCGTAAAGCCCGCGCCGAAATGCTCGCTGAGGAACTGCGCATTCTCTACGTCGCCTTCACGCGCGCCCGCGAAAAATTAATTCTCGTCGGCACCGTCGACAACGACAAAAATTTTACAAAGTTCAACACCGTCAGCATTCTCAACGCCGACGCCATTCAAAGCGCTGGCCGCCCGCTCGACTGGCTGATTATGATTCGCGGCGCCGTTGCCAGTGCCTTCGCTGTTTCAACTTTCGACGCTGATAAAATTCCCGCGCCCGCCGCTGGAACTCCCGCCACTGAAACTTCCAAAACCCGCGCCGATAAAAAAATTGACACGCCCGACGCTCCGCCGCTCGACCTTCCCGCGAAACTTTCCGTCACAGAAATTAAACGCCGCCTCGACGCTGAGGACACCGAACCCGTCAGCAGAATTACCGGCGCGCGGAAAATTATTTACAAACGCCCGAAATTTTTGCAGAAAACCGAAATGACCGCCGCTGAGTTCGGTACCGCCATGCACAGCGTCATGCAACATTTGAATTTGGCTGGCGATTTGAGCGCTGAAGGTATTCTCGCGCAGATTGATTCGTTTGTCGCGCGGCAGATTCTCACCGAAGAGCAGGCGACCGCAGTCAGGCGCAAGGCAGACAGCGTTGCGAATTTCTTTACAACTGAAATTGGAAAGTGTATAATTAGTGCGCGGGAAATTCACCGTGAGCTCCCGTTTAACCGGAATATTGACGCGGGCGAAATTTTCAGCGAGGCGGAAGGAGAAAAAATTTTTGTACAGGGGATTATTGATTTACTTTTCATGGACGCCGCCGGCGACTGGATTTTGCTCGACTACAAAACCGACAAAAATAATACTGACGAATATTTTCGCCACGAATACCGCAAGCAGATTGACTACTATACCCGCGCGGTAGAATCGCTGGCGAATTTTAAAGTTAAATCGAAATATCTCTACCTGCTCGGCGCGGGCAGATTTGTCGACATGAATTTCTAAGGAGGTCTAAGCAATGGGAACGATTAAAAAAATTCTCGTGCCGGTGGACGGCTCAGTCAACGGCTGCAAGGCGGTCGACGAGGCGATTTATCTGGCGTCGAAATGCAGGGCGGCGATGGATTTCGTCTACGTTGAATCCGGCGTTAACAAGGACATTCCCAGCGATCTGGTTTTCGACAGAATCTGGCAGAAACTCCCCGCCGACATTACCGCAACCAAGCACGTCGAGTCCGGCGATATTTCTAAGGCTATCCTCAAAGTTGCCGACGCTGAAAAAGTTGACATGATTGTTATGGGTTCGCGCGGGCTGGGCGTGATTAAAGGCGCACTTCTCGGCTCCGTGAGTCAAAAAGTTGTCGAGGAAGCGAAAATTCCTGTCATGGTTATAAAATAAAAAAACTGCTGTTGAGAGGGGAAAATTTCAGTGGAAAATGAAAACTTGAACGCAAGCGCGCAGGGCAACGTTAATACCGGCGTTGACGTTATGACAAAGTTTTTCGACTCAATTAAAATTTACGCGGACGATAACTACGTTGACGGCATGGACGTTTTGGATACGGCGATTCGCGCGGTAAGTTTCTACAGCGATTCTTACGACGCCGTTGACGCCTTCACTTACGCCATAACCGACTACACAACCTATGTCGACACCTACGCACGCCTCCGCCAGACCTGCGGAATTGTTTTGGGCGACGACGCAGATTACACGGTTGATACCGGCGCGGTCTCCGGCTACAACGCTGGCGGCTCCGAAGTTAAAAACGCGCAGGACATTGTTCCCGAACCCGAAGGCGCCACGCTCAGCGAACAGGAAATGCCCGAAGTCGGCGCAACCGTCACTAAATCTTTTACCGCCGCCGACGGCACTTACCACACCTTCACGATTACCGCGCCGAAAAATTTCACCACGGTTGTCAACTACCAGACCGGCGACGTGGTTGACGTTTCAGATAACGCCGACATGCTCGCGCTCATTGAAGCGGTTGCCAAAGGTATCAATTCCTGGTGGTTCACTGAAAGCGTCCGGCTCGCCTACGAAAGCTACGGGCTCGACTTCAACGATACCGACGTGGAGTACCTTTTCTACACAAATTCCAGACAATTTTCCGCTGTAACTTCCAACAATACCGACGGCGACCCCACCCGCAATTTCGCCGACACCACGCCCTACAACAAAATCAAAATCGGTATCGACCTCGATTACTTCACGCGCATGGATTTGGACAACCAGAACGGCGACGCGAATACCGGCATTGAAAAGAAAGACGCGCAGGATTATCTTGACCGTATCATTGCCCACGAATTTATTCACGCCACGATGTTCAAAGCGGGGCTCATGAAACGCAACATGCCGCAGTTCTTCACCGAAGGCGTTGCTGATCTGATTCAGGGCAACGACGACTACACCGGCGGCTATACCGGCGCTATCGAGGCGTTCGCAACCGACTACGGCAGACTTTTCCGCGCGCTCGAATTTAAATCCGGCACCGGCACGCCCGACGCTTACCCCGCCGGTTACGCATTCCTCCGCTACATTATTAATCAGAATCTCAACACTGAAATCGTCCTCGGCACCGACGCGGCGGACGTTTACAACTACTACGGCGGCGACGCGGTTGTTTCCAGCTACGGCACCGGCGACACAATTACCTACAACTCTGACTCGCTCCACGGCATTCAGCTCAACGGCAGCGATTATTCCATTTCCAGCGGCAGCGGTACTCTGCTCCTGCGCGACTTCGCTGACAAGACGCTCACACTTACCGACTATGCGGCGCTCGACGGCACAAACTTCAGCGTCACCAGCGCCAGCGGCTCAATGCGCATTGGCTCAGAGTACGTAACTTTCACCGGCGCCAGCGCGAACTTCGACCTTTCAACCGGCGCTGTCACGAATTTCACCGGCACCATGAGCGGACTTATCGGCGGCGAATACAATATCAACGGCGAGACAGTTTCAGTCGGTGCGGCGGATTCTGTTACCGGCGACGGCTCCGGCGTGACAGTTACCAGCGGCGAAGTTGTAACCGACGGCGATACCGTTTCCGCTGGCAATAACGTGACGCTCAACAACTACAGCGGCGGCGAAATTTCCGCGTCCGTCACCGGCACTGGGCTCAATGGCGGCGACGTGATTCTCTACACGACCAGCGGCAACATTACAATCGTCGATGGCGCTGGCGTGGATATTAATCTGAACGGCAACACCACGGTTATCGGCGCGCTGAGTGTGACGGCCGATTCCAGCGCTGCTTCCGGCCTCGGCGTGGCTGGCACGACTTTCGGCGACACGTTTTTAGTGAACGAACAGATTTCTCCGCTCGTCAACGGTCGCGCGGGCACTGACTCAATCGTTTCCAGCGGCAACACCAGCGCCGAGCTTTACGGCGGCTACGGCGACGACACGATTCTGGTTACCGGCGACACCGGCGATACGATTGACGCTGGCTCCGGCAACGACTTCATTTCTCTGAACAACGCCAGCAGCACGACGATTATTTTCAGCGGCGGCAGCGACACAGTTTCCGGCCTCGAAGATTCTGCCCAAATCGCTGTCAAAGAAATTCCAACCGTCCAGACTTCCGGCTCCGACCTCGTTATCAGCGGCGCGAACGGCACGCTCACCGTTACCGACGCCAGCGCGAACGATATTAATTTCGTCTACAATATTCTTAACACCGTCGACGGCGCCGAAATTTCGACCGGCGATATGAATGACATCATCGAAAACCACGGCGATAACGTGACGATAAACGCGGGCGGCGGCAATAACGAAGTTGACAACGTTGGCTACGGCGCGAAAATTTTCACCGGCGACGGCAACGACACAATTTACCTCGACGCCGCTGACGCTGTCATTGATATGGGCGACGGCGACGATTACATTTCTGCAACAGGCGACGGCGCGTCTGTCGTTACAGGCTCCGGCGACGATACAATTTTCGTCAACTCTGACAACCAGTTCATCGACGCTGGCGCGGGCAATGACATTATCAACCTGGCTGACACTGGCATTAGCGGCGCTTCGCTGGCGGCGGGCGTTGGCAACGACACGATTTACACCTACACCAGCGACACAAACATTATCGCGCAGGTTACCGCCGCCCGCAGCCTTAACAAAAACGTCCTGCTCTACACCGACGAAGGCACCATTACCGTTGTCAACGGCGCGGAACAGGAAATTATTGTCAACGGCGAGGCGCTGGAAATTGGCAACTGGAACACCGGCGTTGACGTTATGACGAAGTTTTTCAACACGATGTACGTTTACGCGGACGATAACTACGCGGACGGCGTGGAAATTCTCGACAGGGCAGTTCGCGCGATTGGTTTTTACAGCGACCTCGAAGACGCCGTTGACGCCTTTACCTTTGCAATAACCGACACGAGCGAATACGAAGACACTTACGAGCGCCTCCGCGAAGTTTGCGGAATTGTTTTGGGTGCCGACAAGGATTACACCGTTGACACCGGCGCGGCGAGCGGCTACAACGCTGGCGGCTCCACCGTTAAAAATGCGCAGGATATTGTTCCCGAACCCGAAGGCGCCACGCTCAGCGAACAGGAAATGCCCGAAGCCGGCGTCACCGTTGCAAAATCTTTCTACGGCGCGGACGGCACTTACCACACGTTTACGATAACCGCGCCCGCGAATTTCACTACAATCCACGACGCACGCAACAACGACAAAGAAATAGAGGTTACCGACGAAGAAACGCTCGCGCTGATTGAGTCTATGGCAAAAGGTCTCGACGCGTGGTGGTTTGAAGAGGCGGCCAAACTTGCTTACGACAGCTACGGGCTGGCGATTGACGGCGCCAATATCACCTACGGTTTCGCGACCAACGCGGACTACAGCGGCGCTACCGGCAACAATATCGACGGCGATGCCTCGCGCAATGACTATGACACCACGCCCTACAACGAAATTAAAATATTTGTCGGCGTGAACGCGTACAAGGATATGGATTTAGATAATCAGAACGGCGACAATTTTACCGCCACCGGCAGTGGCACAACCTATCTGGACAGAGTCATTGCCCACGAAATGATTCATGCCGTCATGTTCAAAAACGGCCTGCTTAAGGGCAATATGCCGCAATTCTTCACCGAAGGCGTCGCGGATTTGGTTCAGGGCAACGATGATGTCATTGGCGGCTACACCGACGCTATTGAAGAGTTCCCCACGAACTA
>CAJOGX010000015.1 GCA_905234175.1 uncultured Selenomonadaceae bacterium
ACAAATGCACGTCGCGCAGCAGAATTTTGCAGTTCGAGTTTCGGCGCTGCTTAGCGGCAAGACGCGGGCATTTTTCACGGAACCGGCAAGTGTTCCTGCGCTGAAACAGATTTTCGCGACAAACGACGCCGAAGAAATTTTAACGCTGACTTCGGACGAATCAGTTAAGCAGCTGGCGGAGGCGATGAACGTTTCGCGCGGGCGGAGAGTTTTTTTCGTGCTGGTTCAGCCAGGAATTTACGTTCAGCTGAAAGAAATTTTGACGCAGGCGGGATTTGTGGAGTGGCGGGATTTCGTCAACGCGCTGGAATTTCTGTCGGAGGCGCAGGGCGTGCCGCTGAACGCGTGGCAAATCATAAAAAATATGTAGGGAGAGATTCGGTGAGCGTTATTGAAATTCGCGGCTTGAGCAAAAGTTTCGGCGAGCTTAGCGTTCTGCGCGGCGTAGATTTCAGCGTTGAGGAAGGCGAGCGCATTGTGATTATCGGCGGCTCCGGCTGCGGCAAGAGCGTTTTCCTGCGCTGTATCGAGCTTTTGGAAATTCCAGACGCCGGAAATATTTTTATCGACGGGCAGGAAATTACCGCGCCGGACTGCGACATTGACAAAATCCGCCAGATCATGGGAATGGTTTACCAGCGCTTCAATCTTTTCGCGCACCTGAACGTTATGGACAACCTTTGTCTTGCGCCGGTTAAACTTTTGAAAATGTCACGCGGCGACGCTGAAAAAAAAGCCATGGAACTTCTTATGCAGGTCGGGCTTGTCGCTAAGGCCGGCGCTTACCCGCAGGTTTTATCCGGCGGCCAGCAGCAGCGTATTGCGATTTGCCGCTGTCTTATGATGAATCCGAAAGTTATCCTGTTCGACGAGCCGACAAGCGCACTTGATCCGACGATGGTCGGCGAAGTTTTAGCGGTTATCCGTATGCTCGCAAGGCAGAATCTGACGATGATTATCGTCACGCACGAGATGAATTTTGCCCGAGAGGTCGGCACGAAGATTTTGTTTTTCGCGGACGGCGGAATTTACGAACAGGGCACGCCCGCTGAAATTTTCGACAATCCCCAGCGCGAAAAAACTGTCGCCTTCATTCAGCGCGAAAAATATTTCCACTACGAAATTTCCGAGCGCCACTTCGACCTTATGGAAATGCAAAGCAAAATTGCGCTGTTCGGCGAGAAGTACGGGCTCACCAATAAAAAAACGTACCGCGTCCAGCTTTGCTGCGAGGAAATTATTTACGAAATGCTCGACAAGGCCTGCGAAGACAAAATTGCTATCGTAATCGACATAACCTACGCCGAGGCGAGCAGGCAGACTGAGTTCAAAGTTCTCTGCGCCGGTAAAAATTACAACCCGCTCGCCGACGAAAGTTTCGACGAGGAGGATTTGGGCGCCATGATTCTGCGCAACGTCACGCAGGATTTTTCCCACAGCTACGACGGCGGCGTCAACAAAATCAGTTTCAAGCTGTAAACTGAAAAAGCCCGCGCCTTTTGCAAGGTCGGGCTCATTTTTTTATTGCAAAGACTGGAAATTTGATTTATCATTGATGCGGTGATTTTATGGAGGAAATTTCTGATTGGCTGCGGCTGGCTGACAAATTCGCGGACGACGGCAACGCTGAAGGAATGCTGGGCGCCGCGCAGGAAATTCTCGCGCTGGATAAAAATTCCGCTGACGGTTACGCGGTCCTGGCGGAGGCTGATTTATATCTGGGAAACCTTGACGCGGCTGAAAATTTTGCGCCGGAAAATTTGCGCGGGCGTTTAGTCAAAGCCGCCGTTGCCTCGGAAAAGTTTGAGCTGATAACTGCGCTGAAAAGTTTCGCTGAAGTCATCGACGAAGCACGCGCGGCTGGCGATAAAAAAATTCTGAGCAAAGCGCTTGCCTGGAGCGCGAACAGTCTGTACCTTGCCGGCGACGCTAAAACCGCCGCTGAAAATTTGCGCGAAGCCAGTGCGCTTACCGGCAGCGCGGAACTTTTTTCCAAGCATTTATTTCTGAGCAACTACAACGGCGGCGCCGCTAAATCTGTCGCGCAGGAATACGATAAATTTTTCGCGGGCGTCGAGCAGTTCGCGCAGGAAAGTTATTCTCACGAGAAAATTCGTGTCGGGTACATTTCGCCGGACTTCCGCCAGCACGCAGTTGCAAATTTCGTCGCGCCGCTGCTGAATGACTTCGACTCTGAAAATTTTTCCGTGAGCGTCTACCAGACCGGCGCCAGCGATTTCGTCACGGCCAGGCTCAAAAGCGGCAAAGTTCACTGGCGGGACTTGCAAAGTTTTGACGCGGAAACTGTCGCGCGGATTATTCACGCGGACGAAATTGATATTCTCGTTGACCTTTCCGGCCACACACAAAATTCCTGCCTGCCGGTTCTGGCGTACAAGCCCGCGCCCGTTCAAATCTGCGCGATTGGCTACACTGCGACGACCGGTCTCAGCGCCGTCGACTACGTTTTGAGCGACACGAATTGCGCGGCTGACGAAAATAATTTCACTGAAAAAATTCTGCGCGTCGAGGGCTGCCGGCTCTGTTACGCGCCCTTCGCTGAAATTCCCGCCGCCGCTCACGTTCAAAATAGCCGCGTGACTTTTGGCAGTTTCAACAACTTCGCTAAGGTTACCGATGAAATTCTGGAAGTTTGGCGCGAAATTCTGAACGCCGTCCCGAACTCCAGGCTAGTCATTAAAAGCAAAATCTGCAGCATTTCCGATGGCAGGGAAATTGTCATGCGTCGGCTGAAAAATTTTCCGCGCGAAAGCGTTGAGCTCCGCCCCTACAGCCGCGACTACCTTGAGCAGTACAACGAAATTGAGGTCGCGCTGGACACTTTCCCCTACAACGGCGGCGTGACGACCTGCGAGGCGCTTTTCATGGGCGTGCCGGTTGTAACGTTGCGCGGCGGGCTTGGTGCGTCGATTCTGAGCGCGGCGGGCTTGACTGAATTTGTCGCGCGGGACTCCGGCGAGTACATAGAAAAAGCCGTCGAACTTGCGCGGCAGGGAAATTTAAATCTGCGGGAAAAAGTTCTGGCGTCGCGGCTCATGGACGGGCGGAAATATATGCAGGCGCTGGAAAAAATTTATATGGAAATTTCCAACTGAAAAAGGACCGCCCGAAAAAACTCCGGCGCTCCCTTAAGATAGGCGCGATATTCTTGGTGCGGCGGGGCTTGAACCCTGCAAATTCGACGAGCAGGAGGATTTGCTCCCAAAGGCACTGAAAAAGGAACGCCCTAAAAAACTCCGGCGCTCCCTTAAGATAGGCACGATATTCTTGGTGCGGATGAAGGGATTTGAACCCATACGCCTAAAGACACCGGATTCTAAGTCCGGCGCGTCTGCCAGTTCCGCCACATCCGCTACGCATAAGTTTCAAAATTAGCCAGTTCAATTATATATTTTTATAGAAAGAAAGTCAACAAATTGGAGCGTGATTATTTTGCGATTAGCGGGCGGAATTGTTTTGGCGGCGGCGATTTTTGGGGGAATAATTTTGGCACAGCCAGCGCCTGAAGGCTTTCCGATTCTGGAGTACCACACGATAACGAAAAATCCCGACCCTAGCTCGGAAATTTACAACGTGCCGCCCGCCGAATTTTCAGCCCAGCTTGATTATCTGCGGGAAAACGGGTATACTACGATAACTTTGAACGATTTCATTCGCGCGCGGCGTTTCGGCAAAGCGCTACCCGCCAGGCCGATTATCCTGACGTTCGACGACGGCTACGCGGACAACTATACCGAAATGCTCCCGATTCTCGAAGCGCACGGCATGACCGCCGTGGTTTTCGTCATCACAAACGAACTCGGCAAGCCTGGCTATCTGAATTTGGAACAGCTCAGGGACATGCAGCGGCGCGGAATTGAAATTGGCTCGCATACCGCCGACCATTTGCCGCTCGTCACGCTCAGCGATGATTTGCTCGTAAACCAAATTCGCGTGTCGAAAATTTTCCTCGAATGGAACGGCTTAGACCCAATCGCCAGCCTGTCCTATCCCAACGGCGTCTATAATTCCCAGATTATCCAAATGCTCAGGGACGAAAATTATCTGGCGGCGGTAACCGGCGAGGCGGGCTTGAACACGCTGGAAAGCGACCCGTTTACCCTGCGCCGCGTCAACATTCGCAAGCCGCGTTTCGGGATTTACGAATTTCGCTGGCGCCTGCTCAAGGCCGAAATTTTTGCAAAGCTGAAAGGTTGAAACTTTTTGAACTTGACACGAAAAATCTGCGCGCTGACGCTGGCGCTCGTAACTTCGCTGGCAACACTGCACGCCTCAGCGAAAACTTTTGAACCGCTGCCAATGCACAGCCTGCCCGTCGAAGTCGAAGATACCGGCGGCACGCTCATTTTTTCAGACAGCCCCGAATACGTCAAACAAAACGGCATTCTCTACACCGACGTGGTTGAGGGCGACGCGCGTGTCCTTTTCTACCACCTCAACGATTCCGGATTCCCGAAAAAAATCGCCGTCGTCGTCGAGAATGTTTCCGGCAAATCCAACACCGTCGAAATTACGCGCGGCGGCTTTTCCGAGCCCAGCGAAAATTATCTGCAGGTCGGCAAGGACACCCAGCTCAGCTACATGAAAAATAATTTCCACGGCAAAATCAGACTCGCCGCCGGTGAACGCAAAATTCTCCACGAAAAAATGAACAGCACTACCGTCGACGCGGGCAAGCTGGTTTACGGCGTCTACGATTTCCACGCGAAAGCTCCCGTGCGAGTTTATGTGCTGATGTGTTCGCCCTACGCTAACCCGACGAAATTTCTGGACTACGCTCAAATTCTCCCGCGCGACGAATATCAGCTGCGTGGCACTTTCAAAAACATGAACCGCGTCTTCAGGCTCCGCCGCGCCTACAACCCCGCGACTGACGGTATCAGCTACGTTTTGCTGGCCGATGACGCGACGGATTTGTACAAGCGCGGAATTGACGCAACCGACGGCGCCGAAGTTGTCAACGCAGGAAATTACGGCGTCAAATACATTTTGGACTTCAAAACCAGGGCAATGACGCGCTTCGTCCTCAGCCCGCTGGGCGGCACCTACGCCGGCGCTATGCGTTTCGTTTATGGTAAAAATTCCGGCGTTATCCCTACGCCGCGCGGCAGACTTTTTTTCGGCGATAAAACCCCGCCGGAGCCCGAAGAAGTTCAGAAAGCCCGCGAAGAAGGTTTCGCACTTTGGACGGAAGGCATGGAATTTTGCGAGCTGGGAAGTTACAGCGGCAGAGTCAGCTTTGATTTTTCGCCGCCTGGCGCCTCGAATCTGCCCGTCCACATTATTTTAATGCCCACCGAATAGGAGAATCGCAATGAAAATTTTGGCGCGTCAACTGACGCTGGATTTGTACAACTGCAACGAAAAAAAGTTAGCCGACCTCGACGTCATTAAAAATCTTCTGAGCGCCGTCTTCAGTCATGAACCGAATTTTTCCGCCGAAAATATTGACCACGACCACAGCACGGTTATCGGCGCCTTCCGCGAAGGGCACATCGCGCTGCACGTCTATTCCGCCCTGCGCTACGTTGCCGCAGATATTTTCACCTGCACCGAAAATTCCAATCCCGAAGCGCTCGAAAAAGTTCTGCGCAAATTTTTTCAGCCCGACAAAATCAAATCCACTTTCCTCAAGCGCGGCGATTTCGGGCAGGACCACGAAGTCACTCCAAAAATTAAAACCCGCGTCGCTCCACTCCGCCGCGTGCGAAACGTCGGCGCAAGGGTTGTCAAAACGCTGATTCGGAGGGGCAACTAAATGACTTTTACCGATATGACCGACCTTTACCGCAGCCTCGGCAAAACCAAAAAGTGCACTTTTATTTTCTGCGCGGACCACGGCGTTGCTAAAATGAACGTCAGCGCCTACCCGCAGTCAACCACCGCCGACATGGTTAAAAATTACCTCGTCGACAAGGGCGCCGCCGCTAACGCCTTCGCAAATTTTGCGCGCTCGGAACTCGTCGTGGTGGACGTCGGCGTCAACGCGGATATTTCCAGCCTGCCAAACCTCGTCAACAGGAAAATCGCGTTCGGCACCGGCAATATCGCTGAGGAGCCCGCTATGACTCGCGCGCAGGCTCGCCGCTCAATCAAAGTCGGCAAAGATCTCGTTGAAAAGGCCGTAAAAGCCGGCTGCAACTGTTTTCTTATCGGCGAAATGGGAATTGCGAACACGACCGTTGCCTCCGCGATAACCGCTACGATTCTCGAAACCAGTCCCAAAAAAGTTACCGGCCGCGGCTCGAATATTTCCGACGCGCGTTTTAAAAATAAGCTGAAGGTTGTCCGCAAAATTTTGCAGGTTCACGACCCCGACCCAATGGACGCGATTGACGTGCTGGCGGCAGTTGGCGGCTTTGAGTTCGGCGCGATGGCTGGCGTGATTCTCGCCGCCGCTAAGCATAACTGCGTTGTCATTCTGGACGGCTTCAACACCGCCGTTGCCGCGCTGCTGGCTGATTTGATTGACGAAACCGCCTGCGATTGCCTTATCGCCTCGCACCTCGGCCGCGAAGTCGGGCACATTGAAATTATCGATTACCTGGGACTGACGCCAATGTTTACGCTCGACCTGGCGCTCGGTGAGGCGATTGGCTCTTCGATTGCCGCGCGAATTTTAGACCGGCTAGTTTACGTTTACGTTTGCGAAGACGGCGACGATTTCAACGGCGATTTGAGCGACTTCAAGGAGGAGGACGACGAAGAGTCGCTCGTTTCGGATTTGCTGGAAAAAATTGGGCTGAGCGAAGTGACCAACATTTCCAGCATTGACGACCTCGAAGATTATTTTGAACAGAATTTCGACGGCGAGGTTCAGGTTCAGGAAGTTGATTTGGATTTCCAGCTGAGCGACGACCACCGCCTTGAGCCCTTCGACCCGCCTTTCAGCGCCAACGATTTCAATATCCCGCGTTCCTATCCTATGATGGTGCGCGAAATGGGCGGGCAGCACGAGGAAAAAATTGCCGCCACCGACAAAACTTTCAGCTTTTACCTGCAGACGATGCCGACGCTCCATTTCAAGGCGATGGATCTTTGTCGCGAATACCTTGACAGCCTGACGAAGCCGAAAAAAAGTCTCGGACTGCTTGAGGATATTGCCGCGCAGGTTGCCGGTATCACAAATTCCGAAAAGCCGTCCAACCGCCTGCGCCACGCCGCGCTCGCCTTCACCAACGCCGAAAATTCCCCGAAAAATTCTTCCCGACGAACCGTTCGCCGCAACGTTGCCATGGATTTCAGTATGACGGCGCGCACTTTCGCGAAAAAAATTTTCATGGGTATCGTCGATCCTAAACAAAATCCGACCGTCGCTTTTAATTTCGGGCGGACGCTGGCGGAGGAAATTTCCTTCAGTATGCCGGTTATCGCGCTCACCGAACTCAGCGACTGGCACCTTGATAAGATTGACGAACGATTTGCCCGCGCGCTCCTTACGCAAAGTGGCGGCCTGAAAGTCGAGCCGGAAAATTTCCTGAGCTACGTGCCGAAAAAGTTCCAGTGCCTTACCGGCGCGCTGATTGGCGCCATGATTGCCGCCGCGCATAACTCCACGCTGATTGTCGTCGACTGCGGCGCCGTTGAAATTATCGCGCGCTACCTTGAGACGATTTGCCCGCAGATTCGCCCGTTTATCCTGCACGCCGTCGACCTGATTAAATACGACTTCGAGCCTGGCCAGCGCATCGGCTTCGACGGGGAAATTGCCTGCATTGGCGCGGAAATTGTCGAGGCGGCGCTCACTGCGCTCAACGAGATGAAAACTTTCAGCGACACCGGCGTTACCGTCGCCGTTGATTCTGGCGCGACTGGAGGAAAATCATGAAGGCTGTTACCAACGGGAAATTCATTCTGCCGGACGAACACGGCAATTTTTTTATTCAAACCGGCGCGACTCTGACTTTCGGCGAAAAAATTCTTGAGCTGAGCGCGGAAACCGACGCCGAGGAAATTCTCGACGCGCAGGGAAATTTCGTGGCGCCTGGCTTTATCAACGTGCACATTCACGGCTGTGTCGGCGCCGACGTTATGGACGGCACGCCCGCCGCGCTGGAAAAAATCTGTAACTTCCTGCCGCGTACCGGCGTCACAGGTTTTCTGCCAACGACTATGACTATGCCGCTCGAAGAAATTCACCGCGCGCTGAAAAATATTCGTGACGCTGAAACTTCCGGCGCGAAAATTCTCGGCGCGCACCTCGAAGGTCCGTTCATCAGCGCGAAATACGCCGGCGCGCAGGACAAAAAAAATATCCGCCGCGCAGACTTGAGCCTGTTCAGCGAATATCTTGACGTTATAAAAATTATCACGGCGGCGCCTGAGGAATTTGACATGAGCTTCCTTGACGCCTGCCGCGCGGAAAATATTCTCGTTTCAGTTGGGCACAGTGCCTCCAACTACGAAACCGCGCTGGCTGCGATTGAACGCGGCGCAAGTCACGTCACGCACCTTTTCAACGCGCAAAGTCCGCTTCACCACCGCAGGCCTGGAATTGTCGGCGCGGCGCTGGACTCTCACGCAACGGTTGAGCTGATAACTGACAACATTCACGTTCACCCCGCCGCTCAGCGTATCGTCTGGAAAGTCAAGCCGCGCGAAGAAATTGTTCTGATAACGGATTCCCTGCGCGCCTGCGGTTTAGGCGACTGCGAAAGCGAAATCGGCGGGCAGAAAGTTTTCGTGCGCAACGGCGTCGCAACTTTAGCCGACGGAACTATCGCCGCGTCCGTCGCACCAATGAACGCCGTCGTTAAAAATTTCCACGCGAACACCCGCGCGAATCTCGCTGAAGTCGTTGAGCTCGTCACGAAAAATCCTGCGCGAGAGCTCGGCGTTTACGAAAAAACCGGATCGCTGGAAACTGGTAAAGCCGCTGACTTCGTGATTTTCGACGCGGATTTTGAAATTCACCACGCCGCTGTTGACGGCGAAATTTTATTTTAGCAGTGCCGTCTTCAAAACTTCGTCCATGTGCTCAACCGTAACGAACTCTAACTTTTCGCGCACGGCTTCGGGGATGTCTTCGAGGTCGCGCGCATTTTGTTTTGGCAAAATTATCGTGTGCATTCCTTCGCGGTACGCCGCCAGCACTTTTTCCTTGAGGCCGCCGATTGGTAAAACGTTCCCGCGCAAAGTTATTTCGCCGGTCATCGCCACGTCCGAGCGAACTTTCCGCTTCGTCAGCGCGCTGAACATCGCCGTTGCCATGGTTATCCCTGCGCTCGGTCCGTCCTTCGGCACCGCGCCTTCGGGAACGTGTACGTGAATATCTACCTTTTCGTAAAAATCTTCCTCAAGCTCCATTGCGTCGCTCCGGCTGCGAATGTATGTCAAGCCCGCCTGCGCGCTTTCCTGCATTACGTCGCCCAGATGCCCCGTCAGCAAAAGTTTCCCCTTGCCTTTGAGCACCGCCGCTTCCGTCGGCAAAATGTCTCCGCCGACTTCCGTCCACGCCATGCCCGTCGATACGCCAATCTGAGGCTCCTTTTCCGCCTTCGTCTGAATATATTTCGGCCGCCCTAAAAATTCGCGCAGGTTTTTCGTCGTCACGTAGACCGTTCCTTCAAATCCCTCGACGATTTTCCGCGCCGCCTTTCTGCACGCGCGCCCGATTATTCTTTCCAGTTCGCGCACGCCGGATTCGCGCGTGTACTCCGAAATTATTTCCTGCAGTACGCCCTTAGCGAAAACCACGTCGCCCGACTGCAGGCCGTTCGCTTCCTTCTGCTTTTTTATCAGATACCGCCGCGCGATTTCCAGCTTTTCCTGCTCCGTGTAACTCGTCAGCTGAATTATTTCCATTCTGTCACGCAGCGGCTTCGGTATCGTGCCCAGGTCGTTCGCCGTCACTATCCACAGCACTTTCGACAGGTCGAACGCCGTGTCTACGTAGTGGTCTGTGAACGAATTGTTCTGCTCTGGGTCTAAAACTTCCAGCAGTGCCGAACTTGGGTCGCCGCTCCAGCCGTCGCGCCCCAGCTTGTCTACTTCGTCCAGCAGGAAAACCGGATTGTTCGTACCGGCTTTTTTGAGTCCCTGAATAATTCGCCCAGACATTGCACCGACGTACGTGCGCCGGTGCCCGCGAATTTCCGCTTCGTCGCGTATTCCGCCCAGAGACGCGCGCACAAATTTCCTGCCCATTGCCCGCGCGACGCTTGACGCCAGCGAAGTTTTACCGACGCCAGGCGGCCCTACCAGGCACAAAATCGGCGACGGTTTATCGCCAGTCAAAACTTTTACCGCGAGGAAGTCCAAAATGCGTTCCTTGACTTTTTCCAGCCCGTAATGGTCGGCGTCCAGCACTTTAGCCGCCTCGGATATATCCTTCGAGTCCTCTGAAGAAATGCGCCACGGCAATTCCAAAAGCCAGTCAATGTACGTCCGTATCACGTTTGATTCCTGCGACATTGCCGGCAGCCGTTCCATTCGCCCGACTTCCTTCATGACAATTTCCCGCACTTCGTCCGGATAATCGCCCGCCGCCAGTTTCGCGCGGTACTCGTTAGCGTTTTCCGCCGAATCTTCGTCTTCGCCCAGCTCCTTGTGTATCGCCCGCAGCTGTTCACGGAGGTAGCTGTCCTTCTGCATTTTTTCAATCTGCCCGCGCACCCGCTGATTGATTTGCGTTTCCATTTTCAGCACTTCAATTTCGCGCGCCAGTATCGTGTAAAGTCGCTCCAGCCGGTATTCCACGTCAAGGCATTCCAGCAATTCCTGTTTCTGCTCCGGCTTCAAATTCAAGTGGCTCGTGATTAAATCTGCCAGCCGCCCAATGTCGTCGAGTATCGTTACCGCCACGAAAGTTTCATTCGGTATGCGCCGGCTGAGCTTTACCCAGTCTTCAAATTCCCGCACGACGCCGCGCACAAGCGCTTCCAGTTCCATTGAATCTTCCCACGCGTCTTCGTGCACTTCCACTTCCGCTTCAATGTGACTGTTCGTTTCCTGATACTCGACCATCACGCCGCGCCGCATTCCTTCTACCAGCACGCGAACATTTCCGTCCGGTATTTTGATTATCTGCCGTATTTCGCTGACCGTTCCGACTTCGTACAGGTCTTCCCGCTCCGGCGCGTCAGTGTCTATTTCCCGCTGCGTCACCAAAAATATCCGCCTGTCCGTGACCATCGCCGCCTCTAACGCGTTGATTGAGCTCGTGCGCCCAACGTCCAGGTGCATTATCATGTTGGGGAAAACCGTCACGCCTCTGAGCGGCACCAGCGGCATTTTTGCTACTTCCATTATGTTAGTCATTTTTATCACCACCCGTCGTTCCTTCGATATGTCAATCCTTTACGAGCTGCCTTCGATTTTCAGCGTCGGTTCCTTATTGAACATGACATCTTCCCTGGTTATCGTTACTTTGGTACTTCCGCCGACGCTCGGCACTTCAAACATCACGTTTCGCATTACGCGTTCCAATATCGACCTTAAGCCGCGCGCGCCGGTTCCCCGCTGTAAAGCTTCCCGCGCGATTGCCGCCAGCGCCTCGTCTTCAAAATTCAGTTCCGCGTTGTCCATTTCCATGAGCGTCTGATATTGCCTGATAAGCGCGTTTTTCGGTTTCGTCAGTATCGCTATCAGCGCTTTTTCGTCAAGGGCGTCCAGCGTCACTATTATCGGCAGTCTTCCTACGAACTCTGGAATAAGCCCGTACTTCAGCAAATCGTCCGGCATAACGTCTTTGAGCAGCGCGGTGGGGTCTTTATCAGCCTTTGAAGAGATATTGGCGCCGAAACCCATGGCGTTGCCCTTGGTTCGCGCTTCGATAACCTTATCCAGCTCGTTGAAGGCGCCGCCGCAGATAAACAGGATATTTTTGGTATTGATAGAGACGGATTCGGGAATTTGCTGATGAGAGTTATTCGAGAGCAGGACGTTGACGGTAGAGCCTTCGAGGATTTTCAGAAGAGCCTGCTGAACGCCTTCGCCGGAAATGTCGCGGTTGACGCTGGGTTTGCGGGCGATTTTGTCGATTTCGTCGATATAAATAATCCCGCGCTCGGCGGCAGAAATATCGCCGCTGGCGGATTGAATAAGGGCGAGCAGAACGTCCTGAACGTCTTCGCCGACGTAACCCGCCTCAGTGAGGGAATTGGCGTCGACGATAGCCAGCGGGACATTGAGGAGGTTGGCGAGGGTTTGAGCGAGGAGGGTTTTGCCGGAGCCTGTGGGACCAATCATGAGGATATTGGATTTTTGAAGTTCAACGGCGTCGCGGGATTTGCTTTTGGGCTGCCCGATACGCTTGTAGTGATTGTAAACGGCGACGGCGAGAGTTTTTTTTGCCTCGTGCTGCCCGATAACGTACTGGTCGAGCGTGGCGAAGATTTTTTTAGGTTTAGGCAGGCTGGCGGAGTCGGGAGAGTCGAAGCCGCCAGTTTCGGTATCGATAATCTCGTTGCAAAGGCGAACGCAGTTATCGCAGATATAGGCGCCGTTGCCCTGAATAAGGCGGTTGACCTGCAGATTGGTTTTACCGCAGAAAGAGCACCTGAAAGTGCCGGAAACGCTACCTTTGACCAAGACGCTGCCCTCCTTGTGTGAAGATTAATCCTGCTTAACGGGGCGGGTAATAACGTCGTCGATTAAGCCGTAAGCCTTAGCGTCCTCGGCAGTCATGAAGTTATCGCGCTCGGTATCAGCCACAATTTTTTCGCGCGGCTGGCCGGTATGACGGCAGAGAATATCATTACCGACTTCGCGCAGGCGGAGAATTTCCCGCGCCTGTATCTGAATATCGGTAGACTGACCAGAGGCGCCGCCCAGCGGCTGATGAATCATGATACGCGCCAGCGGCAGTGCGAAACGTTTGCCCTTTGCGCCGGCGGTTAAAAGCAGCGAGCCCATTGACGCCGCCTGCCCTATGCAGATTGTGGAAACTTCGGGCTTGATGTATTGCATGGTATCATAAATCGCCAGCCCAGCCGTAACGACGCCGCCAGGCGAATTTATGTAAAGGTGAATGTCTTTATCGGGGTCTTCGGATTCGAGGAAGAGCATTTGAGCGACGACGGAATTTGCCACGTCGTCATTAATCGGACCGCCAAGGAAAATAATTCTGTCCTTGAGCAGGCGGGAATAAATATCGTAGGCGCGTTCGCCGAAGCCGGTCTTTTCAATGACCATTGGAACGTAGTAAGCCATGTCAGCACCTCATTCTTTCGCGGTATCGGAATCAGCGGCGGCGGGAGTTTCCGCAGGTTTTTCGGCGGCGGTGGAGTTATCGACTATGAATTTGAAAACTTTGCGGTGGAGGACATTCGCGACGAGGTTGCTCAGCTGGCGGTTTTCAGTCAGCACTTTGTAAATTTGCTTTGGCGTCGTGCGGTAAATCGCCGCCATGTACTGCAGTTCAATGTTGAGGTCGGTACTTTCGGCGCGGATATTTTCAGTGCGCGCAACGGTATCCAGCAGAATATCTGTGCGGACGGCCTTCGTTGCGGCGTCTTTGTAGGTATCGCGCAGGGCGTCCATATCGAGCCCGCTCATCGACATGTACTGCGAAAGAGTCATGCCGCGCTGTTGAAGATTGAGTTCAAGTTCATTTATAAGCTGGTCGATTTTGGAATCAATCATGACGGGCGGAATGTCGACAGTCATATTATTTGCGGCGAGTTCAACAATAGCGTCCTGCTGCGCCTCAGTCGCGCGGCGTTCGGCGGCGTCCGTCATATTTTTCTTAATGTCAGCGCGGAACTCGTCGAGCGTTTCAAATTTGGAAGCTTTCTTAGCGAAGGCGTCATCGAGTTCGGGGAGGGCTTTGTGCTTGATAGAGTGTACAACGCAGCGGAAAATTGCGGGCTTACCGGCGAGGTTTTTGGCGTGGTAATCTTCGGGGAAGGTAACCTGAACGTTGACTTCTTCGCCGATTTTGGCGCCGACGAGCTGGTCTTCAAAGTTGTCGATGAACTTGTGGGAACCGATGTCAAGCGGGAAATCAGTGCCGGAGCCGCCTTCAAAGGGCGTGTAAGTTTCGTAGTCGACTTTCTTGGCCTTTTTGACGGTGACGGCGTAAGTTTTATCGTCTTCGTGAAGGATAAGTTTATCGCCCGCCTTGGCGCTGGAGATTTTTTCCGCGAAGGGCGTGGAGGCGGCGGCAACGTCCGTGAAAGTTTCGTCGAGCGCGGCGCCGTTGAAGTCGAGCGTTGTGAAGTCGCCCATTTGAACTGCGTCGCCTTCCTCCGCGTCGGTAAGCGTGGCGTGGTGTTCGCGCAGGTGGTTAAGCTGTTCTTCAACGTCTTCGTCAGTGACGGGGTCGACGGTTTTGGGAACGTCCAGATTTTTGTATTCGCCGAGAGTAACTTCGGGGTACGGCGTGAAAGTCAGCGTGAAGATAAAGGGCTTGCCATCCTCGCAGGTGATAATTTCGTGGTGCATTTGCGTGACGGGAATGACGTTGTGGTTATCAATGAGGTCGTCGGCGGCCTTTTTTATGAGAATGTCGGCGGCTTCGTCGAGGATAGCGCCCTTGCCGAGGTTCGCTTCAAGGATTTGCGCCGGAATCTTTTTGCCTTTCCTGAAACCAGGGATAGTGACGCGCTCAGAAAGTTTTTGCGCGCCCTGCGTCTTAGCCTTCTCAAGGTCAGCGGCGTCGTACTCCACGGTTATTTCGGTCTGATAATTTTCCAGTTTCTTTTCGGAAGTTTTCATTGTCAAAATATGACCCCCTAATTTTCCTTTGTGTAACGCGCCAATATTATCACAGCGGGCAAAATTATTCAAGGTTTTTTAGCGCCTGCGATTTATCACAAAACTGGCGATTTGTTCCAGCGCGAATCTGGCGGGACAATCTGGAAGATTAATCAGCGCGCAGTCGATATGAGCTTCGGCGCGGGTTTTGCAGTAAGCGGCGGCGTCGGTAGCGCTGATAATTTTTATTGTGGTCTGAACGTCCTCGCCGGAAACGCTGCCCTGCGCGATAATTTTTTTCAAAGTTTCTGCGTCACGGCTCTGGCTAAGCGCGCGAATCACCGGCAGAGTTATGACGCCGCTTTTCAGGTCGCCGCCCAGAATTTTGCCGGTTAAATTTTCTTCGCCGAAAAAGTCCAGCAGGTCGTCGACAATCTGGAACGCCAGCCCTAAATTTTCGCCGTAAGCCGCAAGATTTTCAGTTTCGTCTTCGTCAGACTCCGCCACGATAGCGCCGAGCCTGCAGCAGGTCGACAGGAAAAAGGCGGTCTTGAGATTTATGCGCGTGTAGTATTCGCTGAGCGTCGGCACTGCGAAAAGCGCGCGATCCTGCATAATTTCCCCGATACAAAGATTTTTCACGAGCCTTGAAAGAATTTCGCTGACCTTCGAGCCGTAGTTCCCTTCCGCCACGAGCTGGAACGCCTTCGCAAAAAGATAATCGCCGACAAGTACCGCAATCTGCGCGCCGTAAGTTGCGTTAATCGTAGCGACGCCGCGCCGTTTCTTCGCGCAGTCCAAAATATCGTCGTGCACGAGGCTCGCCGTGTGAATAAGTTCAAGCGCCGTCGCCAGCGGAACAGGTGCCGCCTTGCCGGAGCACAGGAAAAAAAGCAGCGGGCGTAAACGTTTCCCGCCGGAAATCAGCGGCGCGCAAATTTTTTTTATGAATGAGTCCTCGCTTATCGACTGCGCCAGGCATTTTTCCAGTTCGCGCAAATTATTTTCCGTCGAGTTTCCCAACGCAGTTAGAAAATCCAACTATCTCACCCGTTTCAAAAATTTTTATCAGCTACAAACTTAAGGCAGACGAACCG
Source organism: uncultured Selenomonadaceae bacterium (assembly GCA_905234175.1). Classification (GTDB taxonomy): domain Bacteria; phylum Bacillota; class Negativicutes; order Selenomonadales; family Selenomonadaceae; genus Quinella. The sequence continues at coordinate 15,756 of CAJOGX010000015.1, forward strand.
CAGTTCACGCGGCTCCAGCAATTTGTATCCCGAACCTGAGCCGTAAAGCTGGGAATATTTTTCGCGGCACTGCAGCACGCGCCGGACATAATCGCGCGTCTCGGCGTAGGGAATCGCGTCCACGTCAGAAAAATTCTGCCGCCAGCCGTTTTCCTCAATCCACTGGTGAACATTCCCGCGCCCCGCATTGTACGCCGCCAGCGCCAGAACGTCATTCCCAAAAAATTCCGCCTCAAGCTCCGCCAGATACCAAATCCCGTAGCGAATGTTCGTTTCGTGGTTGCGCAAATCCGGCGCCGACTCCTCCAGACAATACGCTATCCAGTCCGCCGTCTCCGGCATTATCTGCATAAGTCCGACAGCGCCGCTGTGCGACTGCGCATTTTCCGCGAAGTTGCTTTCAACTTTCATCACCGAAATTGCCAGAAATCTGTCGACGCTGTACCGCGCGGAATTTTTTTCTACTTGCTCGCGGTAAGGGAACGGGTACAGAATTTTTTTCTGCGACGACGGCAAATTCATCGCGAAATAAATTATCAGGCACAGCGCGAATGACAGCGCGAAAAATTTTTTTGCAAAACTAACCAAGGGATCTCCCCCCTATGTACCGCCCCTTCAAGGCGGAGCGAATCTGTCGACGAATGTACGAATAATTTTTCCTGTTGCTTATAACCACGTCGGCGCGCCGGCAAATTTCAGCGATTGGCATTTGAGCTTTAATTCTGGCGATTGCCTGCTGGTACGAAAGTTTGTCCCGCTGAATCAGCCGCCAAATCTGCTGGCTCGGCTTTACCGCGACCGCCCACGTTTCGTCAAACAGAAATTCCCAGCCGACTTCAAAAAGCAGCGGCACTTCCACCACTACAAATTCGTGCCCTTCCGCCTGGCACTGCTCAAGGTAATCGCGGACGCGGTTCAAAATAATTGGGTGCGCCACTGAATTTATCCACGCGCGTTCATCGGGGTGGTTGAAAATAATCTCGCCGATAAGCCTTTTGTTCAGGAAACCGTCCTCGCCGACTATGTAGCCGCCGAAATGCTGAACGTAAACCCCAAAAAGTTCGCCGAAGGGCAGCAGCAGTTCAAAAGTAATTTCGTCCACGTCCAGCGCCGTCGCGCCAAGCCTTTGAAGTTCGTCCGAAACCGCAGATTTCCCGCAGGCAATGCCGCCGGTAAGTCCGAGGATAAACAAATCATTCGCCCCCTAAACAGTTTTGAAGCCGCCGTCGGTTTTTTCAATCAGCCGCGCCTTAAGCAGATGTCCAATCGCCTGCTTGAACGCGCGCTTGCTCATTTTGAACGTCTCTAAAATTTTTTCCGGCTCAGTCTTATCGCTGAAGTCCGTCGCGCCGCCGTGTTCGCGAATGTACTGCAGAATTTTTTCCGCATCGAAGTTGACAATTTCGCCTTCAATCGTGCCGTCTTTCAGCAAAGCTCTGGCAAGCGCCGTGACGGTTTCGCCAATTTGCAGAGCGCCGTTGAAATTTTTCCGCGCGACGAAAATAACATACCGCTCCGCCGTGAAAAGAAATGCGCCCGCCTCCGAAATTTCAAAAACGTAGCCGGAAAATTTTTCGTCAGCCTGAATATTTTCCGCCGGCTCAGACGCGCGCCAGAGTTCCTTCGCAACCTTCATGGAAAGCAGCGGCTCGCCCTTTTTTTCATCCACGTACAGCCGCGCCCAAACTTCGTCGCCAACTTTCAGCCGCCCGTACATTTCCGCCAGCGGCATGAAAATTCCGTGCTCAACTCCCGCGTCCAGAAACGCTCCGGCGTCCGTCACGTTGATAACCCGCAGCCGCGCGACCTGCCCGACTTTCATTTTCGGCGGCTTTTCCGTAGAAATTTTCATTGACAGCGCCAGCCTGCCGGTTTTTTCGTCCACGTACAGCCGCGCCAGCACCGCGTCGCCAACTTTCAGCCGCCCGTACATTTCTGCGAACGGCATGAAAATTCCGCGCTCGGCTCCCGCATCCAGAAAAGCTCCCGCTTCCGTCACGTTTATAACCCTGAGCCGCGCGACTTCCCCGACTTCCATTTTCGGCACGCGCATTGACGCCGTCAGCCGCTTTTTCGGGTCGAGGTACAGAAAAACTTTCACGCTGTCGCCGACTTTTACCGGCGCCGTCTGCTGGAATTTGTGCAGCAAAATATCTTCGTCGGAATTGCCCGTGCCCGCGTCCAGAAACGCGCCGAACTCAGATTTTCGCGCGACTTTCAGCGTGGCGACCGTCATTGGCTTAAGTTCATTCAGCATAATGCGTAATCTCCGCGTCGCCCCAGAGTTTTTCCAGCGCGTAAAAATTCCGGCTCTCGTCTTTGAAAATGTGAACCACAACATCGCCGTAGTCCAGCAAAATCCATTCGCCTTCGCTGTAGCCTTCCCTGTGGCTGAAGTGCACGCCCTCTTCGCCGAGCTTTTCCTCGACGTTGTCGGCAATCGCGCGAACCTGCGTAGCCGTCGGCGCGCTGCAAATTATAAAATAATCCGTCGAGAACATCAGCCCGCGCATATCCATCGTGACAATATCGCCGGCCTTCTTGTCGCTCGCCGCCCTGCAAATTTCCTGCGTAAGTTTTTTCGTATCCATAAAAATCGCTCCTTATTCGTCAACTTCGTCCGCGCCGTAAGCTTCGGGCACCTCGGCAATATCCTGCACGGGGAACATTTCGCTGATACGCGCGTCAATTTCCTTCAGATTCGGTTCCCAAATTCCCTGTGGCGTTTCGTTTCCTGGTAACATAATCGTCGCTGGCGGGTCACTGCTCATTCGCCGCAGGACGTTCGCCAAATGCGCCGAGTCAAAAATTTCAGCGCTGGTTTCCATTTTGTTTCGGAAAATATCCGCTATTGCCGGAAGTTTCGTTATCGTGTCGAGCTGCAAAACTTTCGAGTAAAACGCCTTAATAAATTTCTGCTGCCGCTGAATTCTGCCAACGTCGCCGAGATTGTCACTGCGATACCGCAAATATTTCTGCGCCGCCGCGCCGTCAAGGTGCTGATAGCCCTGCCCAAGATGAATTTCCAGCCCAGATTCGGGGTCGTCGTAGTTCATGTCCTCCTCGACGTAAATGTCAATCCCGCCGAAAATGTCAATCAGCTCGGCGAAAGTGTCCATGTCGACAGCAATGTACTGGTGGATAGAAATTCCCAGCAGCGCCGCAACGTGCCGGACGATAAGACTGGCGCCGCCCCAGCTGTACAAAGTGCCAATCCTTCCGGCGGAGGAATCTGCTGAAACCCACGTGTCGCGCGGAATGGAAATCAGCCGCGATTTGCCAGTGTCGTTTGAAAAGCTCAGCACCAGAATCGTGTCCGCCTGCGCGTTGTCGTCAATTCCCAAAATTAAAATATTCGTGTAGCCGTTGAACTTGGGATTAATCTCGCCGACCATTGCCGTTCGCCGCTCGTCGTAGCCTTCGTACATCGAACTTAACTCGCTGTAAACGTGGCTGCCGAAATTGAAAATCCCTACCGCCGCAAAAAGCGTCGCCGAAACCATCAGCATAAGCAGTACCAGCATGAAAATCTTGCGGAAGATTATCTGCCGCCGCCGACGCCGAAGGGCTCTGCGCTTTCGCGCTATGTTTTCCTGAGTCGTATTCGCCATTTCGCTCACAGCTCATTTCATCAGTCAAAAAGTTTTCTGCAATAGTAAAAAATTCCGCGCGGCTATCGTGCCGGGGTGCAGCAGCGTCCCCTTCTGTACTATAAATATAATCGATTCGTCAAGCGCTTTCAGAATTATTTCGTCCAGGCTCGAAGATTTTGCCGCAAACTCGCGCAGTTCCTCCACGCCAGGATAATTCCGGTTCGGCTCAATCATGTCCGCGAAGTAAATAATTTTGTCCAGCGGCGTCATGTCGCGCGCGCCGACCGTGTGCCGGTAAATCGCCTGTATAATTTCCGCGTCGTCCACGCCGTAAATTTCCGTCACCATTTTCGCACCAATGTACGCGTGCAGTAAAAGCGGCATGGTTTTTTCAACTTCGCCCGCCACAATTCCGCGCTTAGCTGCCTCGGCTGGGAGCTGCTCATTTTCAAATTCCCGCGCGCAGTCGTGCAGAAGTCCGGCGGTATAAGCCCTGTCCACGTCCACGCCAAATCTTTTCGCCAGCGCGACCGCCGTATTCGCCACGCCGATTGAATGCGCGAATCTGCTTTTTTTGAGCCGCCGCTGAAGTTCCCGCCGCATTTCGTCAATCGTCATTTGTACAGCCGCTCCTTCGCAATGTATTCTTCCACGACTTCCGGCACGAGATATTTTATTGATCGCCCCGCCCTGACGCGCTCGCGAATGTCCGTCGAGGAAATTTCCAGCCCTGGCGTTTCCACCTTGTGAATGTGCGCCATTCGCTCTTCGCCGAAAAATTTTTCCAGCGCCGGCAAATCCACTTCGACGCCTGGCCGCTTCGTCGCTATGAAATGCACTTTGCTGACAAGTTCGCGCGCCCTGTACCACTTCGACAAATCCGCCATTGAATCTGCGCCGATTATAAAAAATAATTCCGCCGCCGCGCCAAATTTTTCTGTAAGCGCGTTCATAGTGTCGAGCGTGTACGAAAGCCCGTCGCGCAGAAATTCCATTGGCGAGACCGTGAACTTTTCGTTCGAGCGCGTCGCAAGGTACGTCATCATCAGCCGGTGAACGTCCGGCGTCACGTGCCGTTCGATTTTGTGCGGCGGCCGCGCTGAAGGTATGAACAAAACTTCGTCCAGCGCGAAAATTTCCCGCACAGACTCCGCCGTCGCCAGATGCCCAAAATGTATCGGGTCGAACGTGCCGCCCAAAATTCCAACTTTCACAGCCATATCACCACGCCCAAAATTAAACTCGTCAGCAAAATTATCAGCGCCGCGCGAAGGTAGTCTGAAAAATCGTGCCGCCCTTTTTCCGTCCGCAGATAATTCCTCAGCGCCCGCAGGTATCCGCAGAAAATTTTCACCGCGTCTGCCCGTCGCCGTCAATCAGATATTTCATCGTTGTCAGCGCCTCAAGACCCATAGGTCCGCGCGCGTGGAGTTTCTGCGTGCTTATGCCAATTTCCGCGCCGAAACCAAATTCAAAGCCGTCGGTGAAGCGCGTCGAAGCGTTGACGTACACGCAGGCGGAATCGACGAGCGTCTGGAATTTTTCCGCCGCCGCCCTGTCTTCGGTAATAATCGCGTCGGAATGCTGCGTGTTGTAGCGGTTTATGTGGTGAATCGCCTCGTCAATGCCGTCCACAATCTTCACGCTGAGAATCAGGTCATTGTATTCCGTCGCCCAGTCTTCGAGCGTGGCGGGCTTCATCTTCGGGAAAATTTCAAGACAGCGTTCGTCGCCGCGCAGTTCGACGTTGTTTTCAATCATAAGTTTAGCAATTTGCGGGAGGAATTTTTCGGCGATAGTTTCATCAATCAGCAGCGTTTCCATGGCGTTGCAAACGGACGGGCGGGAAATTTTGGCGGTGAGCACGACGGGCAGCGCAATTTCAAAATTCGCCGCCTTGTCAACGTAAATGTGACAGACGCCGGTACCAGTCTCAATCACGGGAACGGTCGAGTGCTCAACGACGCGCGTAATCAAACCGGCGCCGCCGCGCGGAATAATCACGTCGATAAGTTTGCGAAGGCGGCACATTGCGATAACGGCGTCGCGGTCGGTAAGGTCGATAAACTCAATCGCGCTTTTCGGAATGCCGCAGGAAGTTTCCGCCTCGATAAGAATATCGGTGAGTTTTTTGTTCGTGTGAATCGCCTCGGAGCCGCCGCGAAGCACGCAGGCATTGCCGGATTTCAGACAAAGCGCCGCCGCGTCCACGGTAACATTCGGGCGCGCCTCGTAAATAATTCCCACAACGCCGAAGGGTACGCGAACGCGCCGGATTTTCAAACCGTTTGGCCGCGTAACTTCAAAATCCACCGCGCCAATCGGGTCGGGCAGCCGCGCCGTCTGCCGCAGGCCTTCCGCCATGTCAGCAATTCTTTTCGCGTTGAGCGTCAGCCGGTCAATCATGTTCGAGCGCGTGCCCCGCTGCCGCGCTATTTCCAAATCCTCCGCGTTGGCTTTCAAAACTTCGTCCTGCCGCTTTTCGAGCGCCTCCGCCATCGCCAGCAGTGCGGAATTTTTCATTTCCGTTGTCAGCGCCGACATGCGCAGCGCCGCCGCCTTCGCAAGTTTCGCGTGGTTCATTACAACTTCCTTAATCAACATTTTTATCACTCCCATAAAAAATCGTGCCAATTTCCTCGCCGCTGAGCGCGCGCCGCAGGTTCCCAATTTCACTGCCGTTGATAATCAGCAGAATAATTCCGTGAGCCGTAGCAAGTTTCGCCGCCTGAATTTTAGTGAACATGCCTCCGATTCCGAGCTTCGTACCCGCGCCGCCAGCGAACTTTTCAATTTCCGCCGTAATTTCGGGAACTTCGTGGATAATTTTCGCCGCCGGATTAATTTTCGGGTTGCCGTCGTAAAGCCCGTCAATGTCCGTGAGAATAATCAGCGCCTCCGCGTCGACCATATCAGCAACCAGCGCGGAAAGATTGTCGTTGTCGCCGATTCGGATTTCGTCCGTTGCGACGGCGTCGTTTTCGTTTATGACGGGTATCACGCCCATTTTGAGAATCGCGCCGATAGAGTTTTTAAAATTTTCGCGGGCGTGAACGTCAACGGCGGTGCTTTTCGTCAGCAAAAGCTGCGCCATGGTCTGCCCGTACTCGCTGAAAAATTTTTCGTAGATGTGCATAAGCACGCCCTGCCCGATAGCAGCGAGCGCCTGATTTTCCGGAATTGTGTCGGGCTTTTCGGTAAGGCGCATTTTCCCAATCCCCGCAGCGATTGCGCCGGAGCTCACGAAAATAATTTCCCTGCCGGAATTTCTAAGGTCGGTGATTTCGCGAATCAGGTGATCAATGCGGTAAAGATTGAGCCTGCCCGCGCCGTAGCTTAGCGTGCTCGTCCCCACCTTGACTACAATTCGCCGCGCGTTTTTCAAAATTTCTCTTGCCGAGCTCATAGCACATCACTTCCTTTTTCCTTTCATTATAAATTCATTCTGAACATTGCGCAAGTAATGCTTGCAAAAAAAATTCCCGCCGAGGATTTTCCGGCAGGAGTCTGAGAAAAAATTTAGCCGTAAAATTAGTAGCCGAAAGTAGCCGCCGCGCGCTTCATGTTTTCGCGAATTTTTACGCCGAAGGGGCAGCGTTTTTCGCAGGCGCCGCACTGAATACATTCGCTGGCGTGGTGCCTGAGCGCGGCGTAGTGTTCGCGGACGGTTTCGGGAATAGTTTTCTGCGCGATTGTGAGATTCAAAAACTTGTGGACGTAAGCGATGTCGATTTTCCTCGGGCAGGGCGCGCAGTGACTGCAGTAGGTGCAATTTCCGCGCCAGCTGATTTTCGGGAACGTCGCAAAAGTTTCGGCGAAATCTTTTTCAGCGTCGGTTGCGGTTTCGTATGCCAAACTCTGCCGGAACTGTTCGACGGAATGCGCGCCGGAAAGTACAACGCAAACCGCCGGACGAGTCAGCGCGTAGTGAATGCACTGGTTGACTGTCAGCGCGACGCCCGCCGGAGAAAGTTTCGCGTCAAGTAAATCGCCGCCGCCAAAGCATTTCATAACGGTAATTCCAACGCCGAGCCGCTGGCAGGTTTCGTAAAGTTTCTGCCGGTCAGCGTCCATGTTCGTCAGCTCGCCAGCGTAATTCGCGCGGTTCCAAAGTTCTTCAACATCTTCAGACGCGGGAAGTAAATCGTAGCAGGGATTGACGCTGAACATCAGCACTTCGATAGCGCCGCTCTCCACCGCTTTCAGCGCGACCTGCGGATTGTGACTGCTCAAACCAATATGGCGAATCGTGCCGGATTTTTTCAGCTGATTGACGTAATCGAGCACGCCGCCGTTAGCAATTTCGTCCCAGTCGTCGAGCGCGTCGCAGTAGTGGATTGTGCCCACGTCGATATAATCTGTCTGCAAAAGTTTCAGCGACTCTTCAAAGCCAGCCCTGACTTCGGGAAGTTTGCGCGTGCGAAAGTACTGCCCGTTCGCCCAGTTCGAGCAAATGTGCGACTGCGCGATAAATTTTTCGCGGCGCCCCTTCATAGCCCTGCCGACAGCCGCGCGAATTTCAGGGTCGCTGGCGTACAGGTCAAAATAATTTACGCCGACTTCCTCCGCCACGTCAAAAAGTTTCTGCGTCAGCGCGTAATTTTCTTCGCTGAAGCCTTCGCAGCCCATGCCAATTTCGCTGACTTTTAAGCCCGTGTTGCCGAGCATTCTGTAATTCATTTTAAGCTCTCCCAAAATTTTAAGTGTCTTCCCGCATGAAGATTAAGTTCTCGCCGCGCAGCTCGAAGTGCCAGTGATATTTTGAAATCGCCTTGAAAAATGCGTCGGAACAGCCAGGTTTCATGCGGTCGTGCAACTCTATCGTCAGAACCTTGACCTTAGACAGCCACGAGTCAACATCTTTCGCGCTGAAAACTTCCTTCTCCGCGCCCTCAATGTCCATCTTCAGCCAGTCAATTTCGTCAAAGCCCGACTCTTTGAAAATTTTTCCAACCGTCGTGGTCTTCAATGCGTTCGGCTCATTTTTCGCCGTCTCGTGTACCATGAACGCCAGCGGGCTGTTCGGATACATTTCGCTGAATTTCACGTCGACCAGCGTTTCCTTCCCCCACAGCGCCGAATGTATCGCGTGCACATTTTCATAAAATACCGTGTTGAACTGCAACAACTGAAAATTATCCCGCGCCGGCTCCACTGAATAAATCTGCGCCTCAGGGTATTTGTTCGCAAAGTAAACTGCGCTCGTGCCTATGTTCGCCCCGCAATCCAGTATAAGCTTCGGTTTGAAATCGTTTATCGGCAAAAGATATTCTTGCCCTGCGAAAACCGACTGGATTATTCCAAAGTCCACGTTGACTTCCGGCCGAAATGCGAACGGCGTACGAATCCCCGGAATGTTTATCAGACTAAATCTAAAAGTCAGCCCAAATTGCGAAATTGGCTGTGCCGGTACTGCTGGCTGCGGAGGGGGGGGGTATTAGGCATATTAAGTCTAACTTTTTCGGATAGTCCGAAGCTTTCGTTTTCTGCCACGAGTAAACTTCCTGTCAAATTTTCCCCGCCAGCACCTTGTAGCCGTTGATTCTGTCTTCCGCGTCCTTCTGCGTCTTAGCGAAAAGTTCCTCCGCCTGCGCAGGGAAATTCCTCTTAAGTGCCGAGTAGCGAACTTCGCCCTGCAAAAATTCCTGGAACTTATCCCAGTTCGGCTCCTTAGAGTCAAGCACGAACGGATTTTTCCCAGCGGAGATAAGCTGAGGATTGTAGCGCCAGTTCGCCCAGTAGCCGCACTCAACCGCAAGCTTTCCTTCGAGCTGGCTGTTTCCCATTCCCTTGCGAATCCCGTGGTTAATGCACGGCGCGTACGCAATGATAAGCGAAGGTCCGTCGTAAGCTTCCGCCTCGGTTATCGCCTTCAAAAGCTGATTCTGGTCGGCGCCCATTGAAACCTGCGCGACGTAAACATAGCCGTAGCTCATCGCCATTTTGCCCAAATCTTTTTTCTTGGTGCGCTTGCCGGTCGCCGCGAACTGCGCGATAGCCGCCGCCGGAGTCGCCTTGCTCGCCTGCCCGCCGGTGTTGGAATAAACTTCCGTGTCGAACACAAAGACGTTGATATTTTCGCCGCTCGCCAAAACGTGGTCAAGGCCGCCGTAGCCAATGTCATACGCCCAGCCGTCGCCGCCGACTATCCACTGGCTGCGCTTCACAAAGTAATCGCGGTTGTCGTAAATCTTGTTGAGAATTTCGCTGGAGCCCTTTTCCACCGCCAGAATTTCCGCCAGCTTATCAGCGCGCTCGCGAGTTCCCTCAGCCATGTCACGATTTTCCTTCCACGCAGTCAAAGCCTCGCGCAGATTTTCACCGACTTCGCCAGCCAAAGCCTCGTCGACTTCCGCCGCCAGAGTTTCGCGAATCGCCTTCACGCCAAGGAACATTCCAAGACCGTATTCGGCGTTATCCTCGAAGAGCGAATTGCCCCACGCGGGGCCGTGACCTTTCGCGTTGGTGGTGTAGGGCATCGCCGGAGCCGACGCGCTCCAAATCGAACTGCAGCCCGTCGCATTGGCAATCATCATTCTGTCGCCGAAAAGCTGAGTCAGAAGTTTCGCGTAAGGAGTTTCGCCGCAGCCCGCGCAGGCGCCGCTGAACTCGAACAAAGGCTTTTCAAACTGACTGCCGATAACCGTGGTCTTTTTCGTCGGGTTAGTCTTAGGCGCAACTTTCATACCGAAATCGAAAACTTTCTGGCGCGCCTTAGCGTCGTCGCCGAAAGGAATCATCGTCAGCGCCTGCTTAGGACAAACCTGCGCGCAGTTTCCGCAGCCGAGGCAGTCATAAGTTGAAACGGCAATCGTCAAATCGTACGCGCCTTTGGAAATTTTGGAAGGAATACTTTCAAAGCCTTCGGGAGCGTTCGCGCGTTCTTCTGGCGTCGTGAGAATCGGACGAATCGCGGCGTGCGGGCAGACGAATGAACACTGGTTGCAGCCAATGCATTTGGATTTATCCCACGTCGGAACTTTAATCGCCGTGCCGCGTTTTTCGTAGGCGGCGCCGCCCAGCGGGAAAGTGCCGTCCGCGTGCTCAACAAATTTGCTGACGGGAAGAATTTCGCCTTCCTGCCGGTTCATGACGTTCTGAATTTCGGTGACAAATTCCGGCGGATTTTCCTGCTCAGTCTTACGGTTCATGCTGGTATCGTCAACGTCCCAGCTGCTTGTGTCAACTTTGTGGAGCGCAGCAATGCCCTGATCGATAGCGCCGCAGTTCATATCGACGACGTTCTGACCTTTGGAGCCGTAAGATTTTTCAACGGCGGCTTTGAGATATTTAACAGCGTCGTCAAGCGGAATGATATTCGCGAGCTTGAAGAACGCCGCCTGCATGACCATGTTGAAACGCCCGCCCAGACCGAGCTTGCCGGCAATTTCCACGGCGTTGACGGTGTAAACCTGAATGTCGTTTTCGAGAATGTAGCGCTTCATGGACGGCTTGAGCTTGTGGCCGAGCTTTTCGTCGCTCCAGTTCGTATTCAGCAGGAAAGTGCCGCCCTTCTTGAGACCGGCGATGAGGTTGTAGTGGTGGACGTAACTTTTTTGCGAGCAGCTGACGAAATCTGGCCGCGTGATAAGGTAGGGCGAAGTGATTGGCGATTTGCCGAAACGCAGGTGGCTCATGGTAATGCCGCCGGATTTTTTGGAGTCGTAAGCGAAATAAGCCTGCGCGTAAAGGTCGGTGTTGTCGCCGATAATTTTGATAGCGGATTTGTTAGCGCCGACGGTGCCGTCCGAGCCGAGCCCCCAGAATTTGCAGGCGGTCGTGCCTTCGGGCGTCAAATCGAAGTCGTGATTGTCAGTCGCCAAAGATTTGTGCGTAACGTCGTCATTCAAGCCGATAGTGAAACCGTTGACGGGATTTTCCTTCGTGAGTTCGTGGAAGACGGCGAGAATCTGTTCGGGCGTGGTATCCTTGCCGCCGAGACCGTAGCGCCCGCCAATAATTTTCGGAGAAATGTCAGCGTCATAGAAAGCCGCGCGAACGTCAAGATAAAGCGGCTCACCGACTGCGCCGGATTCTTTCGTACGGTCGAGGACAGCGATAGCCCTGACGGTTTTCGGAATCGCGCTGAGCAGAAGTTTCGCGCTGAACGGGCGGTACAAATGCACGTTGACGAGACCAACTTTTTCGCCGTTCTTGTTGAGGTAGTCAACGGCCTCCTGCATCGTCTGGCAGACGGAACCGATAGCGATAACAACGCGGTCGGCGTCGGGCGCGCCGTAGTAGTCAAAGGCGTGGTGAACTCTGCCGGTAATTTTTCCAACGTCCGCCATGATTTTTTCGACAATTTCCGGCAGCTCGTCATAATTTTTGTTGACGGTCTCGCGAATCTGGAAGTAAACGTCGGGATTGGTGGCGGTGCCGCGAATGACTGGGTGGTCGGGATTGAGCGCGCGGCGGCGGAAAGAATTAATCGCGTCGAAGTCTGTGATTTTCGCCAAATCCGCGTAGTCGAGGACTTCGATTTTCTGAATCTCGTGGGAAGTACGGAAGCCGTCGAAAAAGTTTACGAACGGAATTGAACCTTTAATCGCCGCCAGATGAGCGACGGCGGAAAGGTCCATAACTTCCTGAACGGAGGATTCGGCGAGCATAGCAACGCCGGTCTGACGCGCCGCCATAACGTCCTGGTGGTCGCCGAAAATATTCAGCGTGGAAGTAGCCAGCGCGCGGGCGGAGACGTGGAAGACGCCAGGCAAAAGTTCGCCGGCGATTTTGTAAAGGTTTGGAATCATCAGCAGAAAACCCTGCGACGCGGTGTAGGTGGTTGTGAGCGCGCCGGCCTGAAGAGAGCCGTGAACCGTACCGGCGGCGCCGCCTTCGGATTGCAATTCGACCAGACGAACTTTCTGCCCGAAGATATTTTTCGCGCCGCGAGCAGCCATTTCGTCAACATCTTCAGCCATTGGCGAGGAGGGCGTTATCGGGTAAATCGCAGCGACTTCCGTGAACGCGTACGAAATGTACGCCGCCGCCTGATTGCCGTCCATCGTCTTCATTTTTTTTGCCATAAGCTTTCAAGATTCTCCTCTCAAAACAAAAAAATACCGCATTAATTATACCACGCGGCTCCAAAAATGTAAAACAAATTCCGCATATAAAAAAATTTCCCCCAGCCATTAGCCGAAGGAATTCTTATTTGAAGTTCAACCGCTTATTTTTTTGTCCGGCAGCTGTTTAATTTTTTTCATGACAGTTTCAAAGTTGTAGTGAGTGCCCCTGTCGTCCCAGAAATCTGCGGGCGCGTTGTCATAGTTGTGCCAGTTCACGTGCGGAATACCGATAGCCTTGAGCATTTCGTTCGCCGCCATTCCGCTCATACTTTTCGCCCAGCCCTTTTCTACGGCCGTCTTTCTGAAAAGCAGCGACTCTTCCTTATTGCCGCCAGCGACATTTTCAAGTTCCTCGGTTTTTCAAAATTTCGTTTGTCATTTTTTTAAACTTCTTTTCAAATTTCTTATTGCCCATTATACAGGCGGAGTTAGAAATTATTAAGCGGCGATTAAAAAATTTTTTGGCAGGAAAAATCCGGCGGCGGGCGAAATATTTTATGTTCAAGTTATCAGCGAATGGAGCTTAGAAAATGAAACGAACGGGAATTTTGGGACCGCGCGGAACGCATTCCGAGGCGGCGGCGGTAAGGCTCAACGAACTTTCGGCGGAAAAATCTGAGCTGGTAATTCTGCCGGAAATTTTTGAAGTGCTGAGCGCCGTCGAAACCGGACAGCTGGACGCAGGCTTCGTGCCGGTAGAAAATTCGCTGGAAGGCTCGGTGAATATCACGCTGGACACACTGGCGCGGAGCGAAGAATTAATCGTCGCGCGGGAGTTCGTCTACCCGATACACAACCAGCTGATGGCGCGGCGCGGCGTCGAACTTTCAGCCGTCACGAAAATATTTTCGCACGCCCAGCCAATTTCTCAGTGCCGGAAATTTCTGCGCGAAAACTTTCCGACCGCCGAGCTGATCACTGCGCCGAGTACCGCGCGAGCCGCTGAGCTAGTCGCTGAGTCCGCCGAACCCTGCGCCGCTATCTGCACCGAACGCGCCGGAACTTTGAACGGGCTGGAAATTCTCGCCGCCGAAGTTCAGGACAACATGGCGAATACCACGCGCTTTTTTGAAGTCCGGCGCCGCGCTGAAAATTTCGCGCCGGAAAATCTCGACGGCGATAAGGCGCTTGTTATCTGCCAGATTGACGGCAGCCGACCTGGCGCTTTGTGCGGCGTGCTCGAAGAATTTGCCTGGCGCCGCGTGAACATGACGCGCATTGAAAGCCGTCCTGCGCGTACCGGTCTCGGCGAGTACATTTTCTTTTTCGATTTGGAAGTTCCCGCGATTAAAAATCTGCTCTTCGACGCCGTGGAGGACGTCAGCCGCAAATCTGTCTGGCTGAAAAATCTCGGCGTCTTCCCCGTTATCAACGCGTAACTCGAAAGGAGAAATTTTTTTATGGTCATAATCATGCGCCCCGAAGCGACTGTCGACAACCTCGCCGAAGTCAAAAAAGTTATCGAAGCCGCCGGTCTCGAAGCGAAAATCATGGAGGGCGCGCAGCAGAAAATTGTTGGCGTCATCGGCGACAAAACTAAACTGGACTCCGTGGCGATTGACGCTCTGCCTGGCGTTGAAAGCAGCGTCGCAATTTCTAAAAGCTACAAGCTCGCCAGCCGCGAATTTCATCCGCAGTCTACGATTATCGACGTGGGCGGAATTAAAATCGGCGGCGAAGAAATTGTCGTTATGGCCGGCCCCTGCGCCGTCGAATCCTGCGAACAGCTTTTCGACGCGGCGGATATCGTCAAGGGCGGCGGTGCTCAGTTCCTGCGCGGCGGCGCTTACAAGCCCAGAACTTCCCCGTATTCTTTTCAGGGGCTCGAAGTCGAAGGCTTGAAAATTCTCGACGAGGCAAGGAAACGCACCGGCTTGAAAATTATCACGGAAGTCACCACCGTCGAAGGAATTGCGCCGGTCGCTGAGTACGCGGACATTCTTCAGATTGGCGCGCGGAATATGCAGAATTTCGGTCTGCTCAAGGAAGTCGGCAAATGCGGCAAGCCCGTCATGCTCAAGCGCGGGCTGGCGGCTACGATTGACGAATGGCTCAACGCCGCCGAATATATCATGAACGCCGGCAATTCCGACGTGATTTTGTGCGAACGCGGAATCAGAACTTACGAAACCTACACGCGCAACACGCTCGACCTCAGCGCCGTCGCCGCCGTCAAACATCTGTCGCACCTGCCGATTATCGTCGACCCGAGTCACGGCACCGGCCGCTGGCGTATGATTAAACCCATGGCTTTCGCGGCTGTCGCTGCCGGAGCGGACGGCCTTATGATGGAAGTTCACCCGAACCCCGCTAAGGCGCTTTCCGACGGCTCCCAGTCGCTGACCGCTGAACACTATTTCGATTTGATGAACGGCGTCAGGAAACTTTCCAAGTTCATGCGTGACGAATTTCTAAATCCAATTGTTGCTTAAGTTACAGGAGGCGTTTTGTAAATGGCTAAAACCGCTGTGGTCGTCGGCAGTTCGTGGGGCGACGAAGGCAAAGGGCGCGCGATTGACGAGCTTGCTAAAAATGCTGATGTCGTCGTACGATTTTCCGGCGGCTCGAATGCCGGTCACTGCGTCGTTGTCGACGGCGAAGAGTACAAGCTCCGGCTTATTCCTTCGGGAATTTTGTACCCAAATAAAACCTGCGTTATCGCTAACGGCGTAGTCTTCGACCCGCAGGTTTTTTTCGAGGAAATTGATTCGCTCAAAGCGCGCGGCGTTCAAACCGCTGACATAAAAGTTTCAAATCGCGCCCACGTCGTCCTTCCCTGGCACAAAATTATTGACGAGCTCAACGAGGAAGCGCGCGGCGCCGGTAAAATCGGCACGACCAAACGCGGTATCGGTCCCGCCTATATCGACAAGGACGACCGCATTGGTATTCGCATCTGCGACCTGATTGACCGCGAAGAATTTGCCGCCAAACTCAAAGCCGTGCTGGAGTACAAAAATTTAATTCTGACGAAAATTTTCAACCGCGCGCCGCTCAGCTACGACGAAATTTTGAAAGAGTACGAAGGTTACGCCGAACGCCTTCGCCCGTATGTCTGCGACACGATTTCGCTTCTGAATGAGCAGCTTGACGCCGGTAAAAAAATTCTGTTTGAGGGCGCACAGGCTACGATGCTTGACATTGATTTCGGAACTTATCCCTACGTCACGGCGAGCCACCCCGTAAGCGGCGGCGTCTGCATTGGCGCGGGAATTGCGCCACAGAAAATCGATACGGTTATTGGCGTCGTCAAGGCGTACATGACGCGCGTCGGCGAAGGTCCCTTCCCTACCGAACAGCTCAACGAAACCGGCGAGAAACTCCGCGAAGTCGGGCACGAATTTGGCACGGTTACCGGCAGGCCACGGCGCACCGGCTGGCTCGACGCCTGCGTTATCCGCTACGCCGCTCAGCTCTCCGGCATTGACTACATGACCGTTACCAAGCTCGACGTGCTGGATAATTTTGACGAAATTAAACTCTGCGTCGCCTACAAACTCGACGGAAAAATTTTGAACGAAATGCCCGCCAGTCTGAAAATCCTCGCGCAGGTTGAGCCGGTCTACGAAACTTTTGCCGGTTGGAAAACTGACACAAGCAAAATTCGCCGCTATGAAGATTTGCCTGCCAATGCGAAAATTTATCTGGAGCGGCTCGCTGAAGTCACGAAGATTAAGCTGGGAATAATTTCCGTGGGATCGAACCGCGACCAGACCATTGTCGTCGAGGAAAATATTTTTTAAATGCGCCAGATAAAAATAACCGTCGCGCGGAAAATCTGCCACCAGGATTTGATTGACCGCTACGAAAATCCGCTGGAAAATCCGTGCGATATGACTGAGGGACAAATTTTCATTTCGGACGGTTGGAACAAGCCGAAAGGTCTTTGCGACAGCGCGTGGGAGAGCATGGCGCCTTTTGTCAGAGCGCTGGCTCACGGCGCCGAAGGTTTCTACGACGGCTGGATGAAAAATCCTAAATCCGCTATGATTTCCTGCAACGACGGCTTCAGACCCGTAAGTTTTTTAATAGAAGTTATAAAAGAAGACAAAAATTAAGCGAGCAGTAACTTACGCAATTAAAAGAGGCGGCCATGGACGGCCGCCGCCCGCGTCATGAGCGTGATGCGAAATGCAGCGGGCTGTTTTCTTTTGTAACTTTTCTTTTGCGCCAAAAGAAAAGTTAAGCACAGCAAACACTCATAATTTTAGCATTCTCCTCGGCGGAAAGGTCGGCGGAGAATTTTTTTAATGCGGAAACAGCGGCGTCGAAGGAATCAGTGAGCACGAGTTCAACGCGGCTTCCGAGCAATTTTTTCGCCTGCCTGAAAACTAAACGAAAATCCTGACTGGACGAAACTAAAACGTAGCTCGCCGCAAGGTCTGAGTGCGCCGCGCCGACAATTTCAGCAACCGACGGGCAGGATTCTTCGCTGCCGGAAACTAAAATCGACGCGCCAGCTTCCTGTAACTTTTCCGCCTCGTCAACGTCTTTGGCGACGGCGAGCGCGGCAACTTTCATCAGCGCTTCGTTAGCGGGCGGCAGGACGTGGCTTTCGCTCATGTTCGTAATTTTGACTTCGCGAATGGAGCCCCAGCCGAGCGCCTGATCAATCGCCTTGCCGACGTGGTTAGTGTGAAGGTGCACGTCGACGCCGCCGCTCATTCGTTCGACGATAGCGAAACTGCTGAAATCCTGCATTTGCCTTTCGAGCTCAGAAATATCCGCCGCGTTGCTTTTCAGCCGCAGGCGAATGCAATACGGGCGAACTTCGTCTTTGCGCGGGTCGGGCATATTTTTACGAATACCGAGCCCCAGCGAAAGACTCACCGCCGGAGAAACAAAATTCCCGTCAAGACCGTGCTGGCAGCCCTTCAGAAAATTAATCATGATACTCGCGCCGGCATTTTTCTGCCCAGATTCAGCGACAATTTTTTCGCCGGACTCCGTAGCCTTTGCCAGAATTTCCGCGATAGGCATACCGTCACGCACCGCGCGATAAGCGCCCTTCGCAACCGCCTTCGCAACCACGATAAAAGGATTTTCCGGCTCGTCAGGAATTGCGCGCTGAGCGTACAAAATCCCGTACTGAAACGCCTTGCCAAATTCTGAACCGGTCGCCTCGTACTTGCCGCCAAGACCAACCGCAATTCCGCGAAACATCTGCGCCAGAACCACGCCAGCACTTCCGCGCGCGCCAAAAACTGCGCCGGTCGCAACCAGCCTGCTAAGTCCGCCAATGCTCGTATCTTTCGCGTCCGCCAGCGGCATAACGGCGGCGCCCATCGTCCGCAAAATGTGCGTGCCAGCCAATGTCCCAGCTCCGCTCTGTGAATTTATTTTCTCGTATTCCAGCAGAAATTCGCTGTACGCGCCCGAAACCATGCGCTTGAAATCCCCGCCGGTAATAACTTCCCTGCTGCTTTTCATCTCTGCACCGCCTTTGTCAAATTCGCCGGAAGCTTAAAGGTTATTTTAAATAATTCGCGAAATAAAACGAATAACCTTTTTATGAGAGGTGAAATTTATGCCGGTAAAAAAATCCGTCGCCAAAACTAAACGTGTAAAAAAATCTGACGCGCCCGCCGCCAGTAAAACCAACTACAAAAACGACGGGCGGGAAAAAATTTTCGCGCTGGACATCGGCACCCGCAGCGTCATCGGTATCGTCGCCGAGAAGGAACCCGACGGCAGTCTGGCGGTTATCGCAACCAGCCGCGAAGAACATAAAACCCGCGCCATGCTCGACGGGCAAATTCACGACGTGCCCCAGGTCGCCGCCGTTATAGAAATTGTTCGCGATAAGCTGGCCAAAGAAGTCGGCGAACTCAAAACCGTGGCAGTTGCCGCCGCCGGCCGCGCGCTCTACACCATGACCGCAACCGCCGAAATGGAAATTCACGGCGCTATCACTGAAGACCAGCAGAAAGCTCTCGACTTCACCGGCGTCCAGCTCGCTCAGGCGCAAATCGCCAAATCCCGCACCGTCCCCGAACAGGCAAGCTATTACTGCGTCGGATTCAGCGTTATCAGCTACGAACTCGACGGCATTCGCCTCAAAAGTCTTATCGGGCAGCGCGGGAAAATCGCCAAGGCAAAAGTTATCGCAACCTTCCTGCCGCGTCAGGTTATCGACTCCATGCAAATCGCGCTGAGCTACGCCAATCTCGAAATGCACGCGCTGACGCTCGAACCAATCGCCGCTATCAACGTTTTAATCCCGCTGACAATGCGCCACTTGAATTTAGTTTTGGTTGACATTGGCGCCGGAACTTCCGACATTGCGATTACTAAGAACGGCTCGGTTATCGCCTATGGAATGGTGCCAATCGCCGGCGACGAAATTACTGAAACGCTCTCGCAAAAATTTCTGCTCGACTTCAACGTTGCGGAAGAAGTCAAGCTCAAGGCGACGCGCGGCGAAACTGCGCAGTTCACAGACATTCTCGGCGGCGACCACGAACTCACGGCGGCGGAAATTATCAGCGCCTTCAACGAAACCAGCGCCCACCTCGCGAACGAAATTGCCCGCACAATTCTCGAACTCAACGGCAGCGACATTCCTCAGGCGGTTATGCTCGTCGGCGGCGGCTCGCTTACGCCAAATCTCCAGAAACATATCGCTTCCGCGCTCGGTATGCAGGAAAGCCGCGTCGGGATTCGCCGCCCCTACAACGTCGAAGGCATTACCAACCTCCCGCGCGAACTCTGCACGCCAGACGCCGTTACGCCGCTCGGCATTCTCAAAATCGCCACGATTAACACGCTCCATTTCCTCAACGTCTACATTAACGACGTGGAATACGCGCTGTTCCATTTTCAGGAACTAAACGTCGGCGACGCGCTCTTAAATGCCGGTGTCCAGCTGCGAAAGTTCAACGGCAAACCTGGGCTCGGTCTCATGATTACTATCGACGGCGAGAAAAAATTTTACCCTGGCAGCATGGGAACGATGGCGAAGCTCACCGCGAACGGCAAGCCCGCCACGCTCGAAACGCCAATTAAAAATAACTGCCGCATTAAAATTGAACAGGGCACCGACGGCGAAGCTCCAATGGTCAGGCTCGAAGACGCCGTTAAAAATCTCCCGCGCATAAATATTTTTCTGAACGGCAAGCCCCAAACCGTCGGCGCGGAAATTACCGTCAACGGCGAACTAAGCACGCCCGAAAGAATTTTGCAGGACGGCGACGATATTAAAGTTACCGAAATTAAAACGCTCGGCGAAGTTCTCCGCCGCGCCGGTCTCTCCCCAAGCGGCAGGAAAATCCACTACAACCTCAACGGCAGAGATTCCCGCTACACCTGCACGCCAAAAATTCTCGTCAACGATTCCGACGCGTCAATTTCTCAGCCCCTGCGCGACGGCGACCAGATTGAATACTTCGCCAACGACACGCCTAAAATTTCCGACATCCTCAAAAATATCGCCAACCTCGGCTCTGCCGTCAAAATTTTCTACGGCGGCAGCGAATTTGAAATTCCTACGACGACCAACCTCGAACTTACCGTGAACGACCGCCCCGCCACGCTCAACACCTTCGTGAACGAAGACGCCGTTATAACTTACGACAAAACCACGCGCAAATCCGTCACCGTCAGCGACGCGCTGCTGGCTGTCGACTTCAAGCCGCCCGACCCGAAAAGCCGCATGGGCTTTGAAATTAAAGTCAACGGCGTGCCCGCAGATTTCGCCTCGCCAATGACCAACGGCGATACCCTCGAAGTCATTTTAAAATCCCCCGACGGCACGATTATTTCTTCAGATAACAGCGTGGAAATTCCCGCCAAAATTTCCGCCGTCACTTCCCTTTCCAATACAAATCTTTCGCTCCGCGACGGCGTTGCCAATGCGCCAATTCCTAAACGCAGGCTCACCATTCAGGATTTTATTCGCAACGATTGATTTTTTCTGCGCTGTGTGATACAATTCAGCGTAAAATTTTTTTGGGGGTACTAAAATGAATTTTATCAGCAAAAAATTTAAAAAAGTTCTCGTGGCGGCGGTTGCAGGCAGCGCTCTGCTTTTCGGCGGCGGCGACGCTCTCGCTTTCCCGAACACCGCAGACGGCTGGGACTTCAGAGATACTTACCTTTCCATTCCCTACAACAACAACGTTTTCCACCAGAGCATTGTGTTTTTCGGCACGTCCTTCCACGTCGACATAACTTCCTACGGGCAGATTATGCGCGACGCTTCGATGAGACAGAGCGGAAATATCAACTGGGAATACACCAGTCCCACGACGAACGTCACGACTAACATCAACATGCCGTTTTACGTCGAACAGACCGGCGAAGAAATGACGCTCTACGTGCAGCGCAACGGCCGCTGGAACAAATTCGCTATGCCTGGCGTCCCCGTCGGTATCGCTAACGCGCTCAAATCCGCCGACCTCAACACTCTCACCGATAACCTCAACGCTATCAAGGACGTGGAAGTTTTCCGCGACACCGATACCGTCAAAATTTATAACATCACGCTCGACGGCCAGTATCTCGCCAATAAAAACTACCGCACGTTCAGCGGGCTCTCCGCCGACGAAATTGCCACGCAGCAAAGATTTTACAAACACCTCAACGCCGCGCTCAACATGACCGACTTCACCTGCACCTGGACGGTTAATAAGAAAACCAACGTCACGGCCAGCGTCGTCGTCGACCTCACGCCGGTTATGCGCGCCTACGCTCAGGACGTGCTTGACGATTCCGCCGCCGGCACGATTCAAATCAGCGACGAAGAGCGCATGCTCATGGAAACTATCGGCTATTACAGCGAGTTCCACTATTCCTTCTCCTACACCAGAGACGGCAGTGTCGACAGTCGGAGTCTGACTCCGCCTTCTGCTGCCCGCCGCGCCCAGACCAACAACAATATCTTCGAGGATTTCTTCAAGCAGATGGCTAATTCTGAAAGGTAACCCGAATTAAAAAATCTATCTGCCCGTCATTCACGGCGGAATTTTCCAGCCTGACATTTTTCGCAAAGGATTTCAGGCGGCTCAAATAATTTCTCAAAGCGTCCGACGTATCAGCGGTTCCAGTGAGTTCCAGCGTATCGCCGGACGTTTTAATTTTGTCCAGCCAGACTTTTCCGTCAGCCAGCCCGCCGATTTTCACAAGCGCGTTGAACTTGTCCGCCGTGACATTCTGCGCCGCGCTCAGTTCGTTAAGCTTGCGCATTTCCGCCGCGTACTCGTCTAAACTTTCCCTGAACGCCGCCAGTTCGCCCAGCGCCGATAAATTTTCCTGCGCCGCCGCCAGATTGTTCGACGCCGAAAAATATTCGTGAGCGAGCCGCGCCGAGACCAGCGACAGCGCCAATAAAAAAACCGCCGCTGCTGCCAGCGCGATTCTTTTGAAGTTCCACGGACTAACTTTTTCAGTTAGAAAATTTGGCGCCGCGTTGTTCAGCGCAATTTCCGCCGCAGATTCAGCGCGGTTGAACGGCGTCAGCTGGCGTTCGGGATTGTCAGGAATTTCAGTAAGCACGCAAAGCGGCAGGGAATTTTTTTCAAAGGCGGCGGCGTATTCCTCGAAAAGATTTTCTGCCAGCGCCTCCATCCAGACTTCGTCGCCGCGCTTAACGAAACTGCAGCGGGAGTCCTTACCGGCGTTCGCTATCGCCCAGATTTTCACGGCGTCGCTGATTTCGTTCGCAGGAACATTTTTAAAATCGCTCTGAAAAGTTACCGCCGTCCCTTCGCGCAGGGCAAGCGCAACCTTAGGATTTTCCCAGCCGTTTTTCGCGCAGAGGTACGAAATTTTTTCAGCCAGCCCGTTTGTATCGCCGGTAAAATTAATTTCGTCGAACTCAATTTTTTCAGCCAGCCGTGCAAGGAAAATTTTGTCGCCGTCGAAATAAACACCGAGGATTTTGCTGAAGTCGTTGCGAAAAAAATTTAGAATGCTCATGATAACTCCTTAAGCCAGTCTGAGAAGAATGCGCGTAATGCGAACGCCGTCCACTTCCTCGACGTAAAAAGTATTCCCGTTGTACGACGCGGTTTGCCCGACGCGCGGTTCGCCGCCGATTCTGTCTGTCAGCCAGCCGCCGACGGTATCCACGTCCTCATCGTCAATCTTAATATCAAATTCATCGTCAAGGTCTTCGAGCGTCATTTTCGCATCGATTGAGTAAACTTTTTCCGCGCGCTTTTCAGCTTCGGGGCGCTCCTCGTCGAACTCGTCCTGAATATCGCCGACAAGTTCCTCAACAATATCCTCAATCGTAACCATGCCGGAAGTGCCGCCGTACTCGTCCACGACAATCGCCAGCTGCGAGCGGTTTTTCTGCATCATCTTCAGCAAAACGCTCACGTCCATGCTTTCCGGCACGACGAAAACTTTCCGCGCGAGTTTCGTAAGATTCAGCCTGAGCTTTTTTTCGCTGCTCAGTTTCCAGGTGATTAAATCCTTGACGTGCAAAAATCCAATGATATGGTCCTTATCCTCGTTGCAGATTGGGTAGCGCGTCATCTGCTCCTCAAGCATAATCTGCAAATTTTCCTCGAAAGTTTTGTTCGTGTACAGGCAGACCATATCAGTTCGCGGCACCATAATTTCACGAACACTCAGCTCCGTAAAGTCAAAAACGTTGTCGACGAAATCCACTTCGGTATCGTCAACCAGTCCCTGCTTGTGACTTTCCTCCATGAGCAGACGAATTTCCTCCGGGTTATGCGCAACTTCGCCTTCGCCGCCGGCTTCCAGTCCCAAACGCTTAGAGACAAACCGCGCCGTCGCGTTCAGCGCGATAACAAACGGGTACATGACTTTCCAGAAAATCAGCATTGGCAGTGCGATTGTCAGCAAAATATTTTCCGTCCGAGAAATTGCCAGCGACTTCGGCGTAAGCTCGCCCAAAATTATGTGCATTGCCGTGATTATCGTGAACGCCAGCGCGAAGGAAATTGTGTGCCCAATCGTGTCGCTAAAGCCGAGCGACTGCGTTACCGGCAGAATCAGTTTCGCGACGAACGGCTCGCCGACCCAGCCCAAGCCCAGCGACGCCAAAGTTATTCCCAGCTGCGTCACCGATAGCGCTTCGTCAAGCTCGTCAGTCAGTTTCTTCGCGTAAACCGCGCGCTTGTTGCCCTCCTGTATCAAAGTTTCCAGCCGCGACGGACGCATTTTCACGCAGCAAAATTCCGCCGCCACGAAAAAACCGTTCATTCCTATCAAAAATAATACCAAAAATATCTGCAGTAATATAGGAACAATGTCCAAAAGTTTTAACCTCCTGTTGAATTTTTCTCCGTTATTATATCATATTTGCAAGGAGAATTTCTATGAATTTAATCCTGCCCAAGCCAATTTTCAGCAAGCTCATGCGCGCCGTCGTAGAGTTCGACATGATTCAGGACGGCGACAAAATTTTAATAGGACTTTCCGGCGGCAAGGACAGCCAGCTTTTAACTTACGCCCTCGCCGCGCTGAAACTCCGCGTACAGAAAAAGTTCACGCTGAGCGCCGTCACGATTAACCCGAACTTCGACGAAAATTTTTCCGCCAACGCCGCCGCGCTGAAAAGTTTTTGCGACAGCTTAGAAATTCCGCACGAAATTCACGAAGTCGACATCGCCAGCGCAATTAGTTCCCGCCCAGATAAAAGTCCCTGCTTCACCTGCGCATATTTCCGCCGCGCCGCCATAAATCGAATCGCCAAAAATCTCGGTGCCAACAAAGTCGCCTACGCGCACCACCTCGACGACGCCGTTGAAACTTTTTTCATGAGCCTGCTTTCCAGCGGCCAGCTTACAACCTTCACGCCGACAACTTATCTCAGCCGCACCAATCTGACGGTGATTCGCCCGCTGATTTACCTGCGCGAATTTCAGGTTACGAGTTTCGCCGCGAAAAATTTTCAAATCGTCAAGTCTCCCTGCCCCTTCGACGGCAAAACCAACCGCCAGAATATCAAAAATCTTATCGCGGAACTCGGTAAAAGTTTCCCAGATTTATTTGAGCACTTAGCCGCCGCCCTGCGCGAAAATTCTATCGGCGAACTGTGGCGCGCGCCCAAAACTTTAGCCGAAATGCGCCAGACTTATTTTTCCTTCGTCAGCCGGAGGTGACACAATGGAACTGCGCCTTTTGTTCGTCTTCACGGACATGATTTTGCCGCTCGCGCTTGGATATTTTCTGCACAGGAAAGGCATACTCTCGGACGCGGCGAACAATCTGATAATCAAAGCCAACATAATTTTTTTCATAACGCTGCTGGCGCTGCTGAGCTTCTGGATTTTGCCGCTGTCGCCTGGTATCCTCATACTGCCGACGTTCGGAATAATTCTGACGATAATACCGGCGCTGCTCGCGAAAATATTTTTCGTGCGAAGTTACAGCGACGTTTTAGACCAGGGCTCGTACATGATGAGCGCAATGCTGGCGAATATCGGAACGCTCGGCGGACTTTGCGCGTTCATACTCTACGACGAAGTTGGCTACGCGGTAATTCAGCTCGTGGCAATGCTCCAGAACATGATGTTCATACTGATTTGCCTGCCGCTGGCGAAATATTACCGCGCGAAAGCGGATTTGACTTCGGCGGAAGCGCACGTGAAATTTTCGCGGGACATGTTTTTGACGTGGAACCAGCTGGGCGTCGTGGGAATGATAACAGGACTCGCGCTGAATTTTATGCACGTGCCGCGACCGGAATCGCTGGGGACGATTTTCCAGATTTTGATTCACGTCAGCGCGTGGTTCGCACTGCTGCCGGTCGGCTACCTGATGAATTTCAAAAATGCAAAGCCGTGGTATCGCAAAACGCTGAGCCTGGTGCCGCTGCATTTTATTTTACTGCCGCTGGCGATTTATTTCCCCGCGCGAATTTTGTTCAGCGAGCCAATGGTGATAAACATTCTGCTGCTGGCGGCGGCGGCGCCCTCTGCGATAAATGCGGTGCTGGCGGCGCGGATAAACCGGCTGAACGTCGACTTCACGATAGCTTCATTCCTCATGACGACGACAATTTTCCTGCTGGTGCTGTTCCCGCTGTTCTTTTTGTACGTGACGCACGGCGGCGGCTTTTAGGTAATGTGGTACTCAACGATTGAAAGATTTGCGCTGCCGTTCAGATTAATCTGGGTGCCGTCCTCCAGCGCGATAACCGGCATTGCGGAAAAATCTTTCGGGTAGAAAACAACGCGGCCTTTGCGCCCGTCGCTCAAAGTTACGGCGGAGCCAACGAGATTGTCCTTGAGCCGCGTAATAAACGGCAGGCAAACGGCTGGGTCGTAGCTCGTGTACTGATTGTGCAGGAGGAAATTTACGGCGTCGAAAGGCGTTTTCTTGACGAAGCCAGGGCGCTCGATAATCAGATTGTCGTAGGCGTCGGCGACGGCGATAATTTTTGCGAAAAGGTGAATCTGCGCGCCGTGAATCTGGTGCGGGAAGCCGGAGCCGTTTACGTGTTCGTGGTGCTGAGTGATAATCGTCGGGATTGGTTCAGTGAATTTGAGTTTGCGAAGGAGCGCGGCGCCAATTTGCGGGTGACTCCTGTGGAGCATCATTTCTTTCGGATTGAGTTCGTCTTCGGTTTTTGCTAAAAGGGTTTGCGGAAATTTGAATTTGCCAACGTCGTGCAGGAAGGCGGCAATCATGAGCACGCGAATTTCGTCCCAGCTGAAATTCATCCACTTGGCGATAATTCCGGCGAAAATTGCAACGCGTTCGCCGTGCAGTGCCAGCGAGGTACTTCGGTGACTCAGCGTAAAAAGATAATTCGTCGAGGCGGGGTTGTCAACCAGCGGCAGGAGCTGCGCAGTCAGCAGTACGACGGGATTTTTAATTTCGCTGCTGGCTTTTATTTCAGTAAAAACTTTCTCGGCGAGCTTTGCGACGCGCTCAAAATTATTCGTGAACGAAGAATCTTTTTTCGAGATTGACGCAACCTGCTGAAAAAGTTTGCTCAGCTCGTATTCGTCCTTTATGTGCACCGCCGGAATTTGCGCTGCCTTCAGCGCGGCGATATGTTTTTCGTTCAGCACGGTGTTTTCCGAAAGTATCACCACGAACCTCGAATCGGTGACCGTCCGCGAAAGCACCATTCCGGCTTTCAGTTTTGCGACTTCGACAATATTCAAAACACAAACCTCCTTAACGCCGTAAGTATAATTCAATCGCGCGGAAATTACAATTTAAAAATTTTTCTTGACAGACGCCGCTGAAAGTACTATAATGCGCATTGTTCGAGAGAACACGGGAACCTGGGGTTGTAGCTCAGTTGGTTAGAGTGCCTCGTTGACATCGAGGAGGTCACAGATTCGAGTTCTGTCAGCCCCA